>JAOPTS010000116.1:0-98663 GCA_051531955.1 Reichenbachiella sp. | reverse complement strand
ACCCCATTCCATCATAAAGTTTAATCTTCAACGCATCTGACTGAATAGCCCCAGCCTTTATCATTCCATGTTCCTGCCCCCATAGGATTCATATTATCCATTTGGAGACCCATGGCAATCTCATTATTGACATCATCCTCACTCGAAGACCAATAACGACCTTGTGTCCCTAAACCAAAATAACCATAACGAGGCTGAAAAATTCCACCAGGCTTGGCAGAGAACCCAACCTCATCAGAAGCACCCGAATTAGGTGGTAACCACAGTTCAGTACCTGTTTCCTTCAATTTACCACCAGCTACGTCTACTCCACCCAGACTAATAATTAATGCGTCATACTCTCCTTCACTAGGTACATGCCAATCCGTAGGGCAAAGATTACCTGTATCCACTGCGTACCAGTTGTACATAAGACCGTAACTCTCTTGGTAGGACGGGTTGTTTTCATAAGATGTATAGGCTCCTGTCTTTGTCGAGTCATTCACTATCCAATCAGATGATCCATCTATAGCTGCGCCATCATTATAATGCGTCGTGATCAAGTTGTCTGCCATCCATCGTTTGTCATTAATCGTAACGATCTCATACTTATTACCGTCAATATCAGTTAATGTAGAAACTGGTGTCAGCTCCACAACCAAAGGCTTTTCTTCAAAGTTCTGCAATTCACTCAAACTCAAAACCGCTTGATATGGCTCGTATCCAGGTGAACTGATAGCCAATTGGTAGGTACCAGAATCATAAGCATTGAATGGGATAATATTTTCTTCTACCGACTTGTACTTTGAATTGATGGAGAATACGCTATCTGTGGTCATCAATGTGTAATCACCGCTTAGCACTTTGTTCCCACCAAGTTCTGACACAGCCAATAAGAAAGTCGAATATTCGGCTCCCAATATTTGAATGCCAGCCAAGCCAAAATCCTCTGCTGTACCTGCTGTAAGTGGCAAAACTTCGATAGGCACTGGGGTACTCTCTCCATTTTTGATGCTAAAATCTATGGGTACCGGATCGGATACCAAATTCGCTGCCTCTGAACCTTCCATAGGTATAGCAAATAATAGGGCGTTGTTCTCATCGAGCAAAACCAGACGGGTCAATGAGTAACCTACTTTATTGATGAGTAGTGCTACTTTTTTCAAATAGGTGCCACTGTTAAATTGATAAACATCTATCAAAGCATTGGTGAATTCTGTACTGACTCCATTACCGTCAGTTATGGTGATGATCGCTTTTCTGACATTCGAAAAATCTGCATCAGACAACACACGAGTTGCACCATTTTCTTTATTAGAGACGAACTCCACTTCTCCATATTCTACTAAGGGTTCGGGTACCACATCGTTTTCACTCTTTTGACATGACATAAAAGTTGCAGCTCCTAAGCATAATAGAAGTGCCAACTGGCATAATTGTTTAGTTTTCATTGTTTTTAGTTTTAGGTATAAATTGAAGGTTTGAATAAGCCAAACCCAAAGCTGATTTATCATGAGACCCAAGTCATCCGCACCTTGTCATATCACGATTACATGATAAAAACAACAAGGGGTTTCTCGTAATTCAAGTTCGGTGCACATTTAGTAGGTACTGCCAATGATAAAATCAAGTGCAAATTCCAGAATTTACAATTAGGTTACCATCAGGAATATTACCTAGAGGGCATCAGGAATCTTACGGAGGACGTAGTACTATTTTAAGATTTTCGGGTTATTTCAACACATCACCCTATCAGGATTGTTTTCCTTATTACCCTAAAGGGTTATTAATTTTAAACTTTCAATATCACAACTATCCGAAAGTTGAAGAATCTGAAGCGTCCTTTAGCTTTAGTTTGTAGATAATGAACAATTGGACTTTTCAGATGTATCAAAAATAATAACCAGCCACTTCTTAGACAGATCATTACCTGACGAGTTCCCCCATGATTTCACCTCTTCTAATCAGCATTGAAAAAACAGAAAGGGCAGGGAGTTGTAAAAGTAACCACACGTGTTTTATTTCAAACCTAGTTAGGTTTTACGTCAAACCTAGTTAGGTTTGGATCAAAACCTAGCTTGGTTTTGAATGCCCTCTTTTCTGAGCCAGAAAAATCATTCAATAATCCGGCATCATTCACTCATTATTTGAGGTTGGAGGGGTTAGCGTAAAATTTTACCTAAAGCCAAATTTTCAACAATTTTTGGCATTTTGTCACCTGTTTTTAGGAATGGATATTGCAACTAACCAATTGTCTTCAGACACATCGAAAAGGCCATTCGATACCACGTTTTTTATCACGCAAGTAATGACAGACTCCCTGCTTTCGCAAGCACCGCAACGTCTCACTACAACTAGTCACGACCGAACAACACACACATTTTATGCAAGTATTACTTAGCAAAACCACAGACAGAATATGTCAGTTTTTGTAAGATTTGATTCACAATGGACATTGTATATGTGTCCCTAATGATTATGCTAGATTTAAAAGAGAACGTGATTAGGAAAAATTATGACAGGACCTAAATATGGATTTTACCCATCAGGTAATTTGGCCTCTGGCCAATTTTTACTTGAGTCGTCGAGTAGTTAAGTCGCTAATCAAAGGATTGGGGTTGTTTTGAAAAATGTACAGAGTGCTCTTGAGAACTAAGTTTCTTATCGTATCAGCAGTTCATCCAATTTAAAAACTGAAGACAAACAATGAAAGTTTGATTTTGAACAGACCATATCTCAATAATTAAATGTAAATTTCAGATATGAGCTTGAGAACAGCATATCTCTATTTCAGAACCTACTGGATTTCAACAGTGTTTTTTGGTTACTTAATACTTAGTACCCTCATCAAAAGTTTCACAACCTTCGATTATTCAATTCCTTGTTTTATTAAATATTTCACGGGTCATGGATGTCTTGGTTGTGGATTAACAACAGCAACCACACATTTTCTCAGGCTTGATTTTTACGCTGCATTTGAGGCCAATGCATTGATTTTTATAGTACTACCTGTTTTAGGATATTTATTCATTCAGCATTGGTTGATTTTCCAGAGAAACCAAACCACATAGACTAGAAAAGTTAATTAGAATGAGTTTTATAGTAGTCTTGTACCACTCGCTTTAGGAAATAATAACTCCCATTCCCTTCATAGTTCACGTTTATTTTAGATGCGATTTTTTTGGCCAGCTCATGGATGTTTTCATGCTGTTTTGCTTCCACTCTGTTCTTAAGAATGGTTCTAATGATTTGAATTTCTCTATCCGAAAGAATCGCAGCGTGGGGATACTTAATATCTTCATCCATACTCACAGTCATCTCCTCTCTTATTTGTTGTTTTAATTCCTCTTCATTCTTGACATTGATGACCACTGTACCAGCAGCCAAGTCACCCAAACGCTGGTTTTTATCAGTAAAAAAAATTATCGCAAGTCCTAGACCATACAAGTTATCAATTGGACGAAGTAAAAACCGTAGAAAATATGCGCTAAGTGAAGCAGCATTTCCGTCTTTTTTCATGACCCGTATACCTCGATTTCTCTTACCAACACTTTGACCATTCATGATAATCTCACAAATAAGATGGTAGAAAAAAATGGCGGCAAACAGTAATGAAAATCCAAGAAAAGAATTTGTAGCCATGCCAATAAAGAATATTCCGATCCCTATTCCTGCGATAATAAGAGAGTCTATCAAATAAGCTATCAGGCGATCTCCAATACTGGAAATTTCATAATTAATTTGAACATTCTGATTGGTGTTGATGTATATTGCCATTGACTTAATAACCTATTATGCTGTATAATAAATGAAGGAAATCAGCTTCTTCAACAAAAATGAAAAAAAATGGGGAGAAATAGATACTTTATTATCTAGTTCCATCCGTGTATCGGCTGACAAGCTATCAGAGTTGTATATAGAACTTACAGATGATTTAGCTTACGCTCAAACCAATTATCAAGGCAGTAACACTGAAACATACCTTAATTTACTTGCAGGAAAGGTTCATCAGCGAATGTATAAGAACAAGGTAAAGAGTTCCTCCTGGATTGCTCACTTTTATAAAGTAGAACTACCTAAAATTATATATAAACATCAGAAACCACTATTTGCCTCTCTGATCATATTTACATTATCATGTTTGATTGGGGCTTTTTCTACTCATGTAAATGATAGCTTTCCTCGTCTAATAATGGGTGACCAATATGTAGACATGACTATCGAAAACATTGAAAAGGGCAATCCAATGGGCGTTTATGAAAGCATGAATCCTGTTTGGATGTTTTTACAAATCACCTTTAACAACATCAGGGTTTCTTTCCTTGTTTTTGCTGCTGGTATATTCTTTTCTCTCCCAACAGGGTTTCTCTTGTTCAGGAATGGGATTATGCTCGGATGCTTCCAGTACTTTTTTTACACCAAAAAATTACTTTATATATCTGCTTTGACAATATGGGTTCATGGCACCTTGGAAATAGCGTCTATAGTCATCGCTGGTGGCGCTGGCTTAGCATTGGGTAACAGTTTCATGTTCCCTGGTACATATTCTCGATTGCACTCATTCCAAACTGCTGCAAAAGAAAGCGTAAAAATAATAGCAGGGCTAATTCCCATTTTCATAATTGCTGGTTTTCTAGAAGGATTTGTTACAAGATATTCCAATGTATCTACGATTCCAGCCATTTTCATCATCGTCTTATCAATCGCATTTTTAGCCTTTTATTTTATATACTACCCTTTAAAACTTAACAAGAATGAATCAAATCAACTTTAAGCAAGAAAGAGATTTAGGAGCAACACTTCAGGATGCCTCTAGTTTTATCAAGCAAAATTTTATCAAAATATTGAAACCTACTTTGACAGTAGTCATCGCACCTTTAATACTAAGTACCGTACTCATGGTGATTTCCATGCAAAGTATGTATGCAAATATGGCTGATATGGCAAATTCACCCGGTGACCCTGCTGCAATGTTTGGCGCTATGACGGGTATGATTCCTGCCTACTTATTAATCATTGTCACTTACGTGATGACTTATATCATGTTCATTGGATATATCAAATTGTACGCGGCAGGTAAAGAAGATATTACCTTAGGTGATTTAAGCCCAATACTCAAGTCAAAGATCATTCCACTGTTTATTGGTACTATCGTATTAGTTATCGTGATATACATTGGCATGATACTATGTCTTTTACCAGGTATATACTTGGCTGTAGTACTTGCACATTTTTATGCGATATCTATCATTGAAGATGTAGGGTTTGGCGCTTCTTGGAAGAGATGCTTTTATATAATCAAAAACAACTGGTGGTCTACTTTTGGTCTATTTATAGTTACACAATTAATTGTAATGGGTATCATGATAGTATTTTATATACCCATGTATGCTGTTATGGCTCTTGAAATGTTTCAGGCGGTTGACAAAAATGATCCAACAGCAATGTTCAATTCTATGTCCACTGCAATGTCTTACGTCATGCCTATTTATCAATTGCTTATTATGGTAGTATCATTACTATTCGCGGTGGTCTCTTCTTTCAGGTATTATTCATTAGTGGAGCAAAAAGATGGTTCTGGTGAGCGAGAAATAATTAACCAATTGTAAGAATAGAAAACAATAGCACATTGAAATCCGGAATAGTCTTTATTATATTTTTCACTTACTTGTTTCCCTCCTATGGGAGCAATGATTCTATTAGGGTAGAATCATTGAGGCAATTTGATAAAAACAAGATAGAGTCATTTAAGGCTGATCCGGATTTTTCTTATGTTCATGAAAGTCAAGCAAGCCATTGGTGGGATGGTATAACTGAATGGATAGTAAAAACTCTTTCTGATTTTTTTGAAGATAAAAACCCAGCCGCAATCCGAGAAATTCTTTCTACCCTTCTGCAGGTGGCGTTATGGTCACTTTTGGTATTTGCGTTGGCAATGTTGGGTTATAGCTTATACAAACATGGTATATTCGGCATATTGAGTCTCAAAAAACAAAACTATGACATTTCGTTCAGTGAGTTAGAAGACAAAGTTTTAGAAACGGACTGGAGTATTCTTATCAATAAAGCTATTGTGGATATGCAATTTAATGTTGCTACTAGATTGCTTTTTCTTCAGCTTTTACAATCGCTTAACCAGCAGAACATGATAGTATGGAAAAAATCCAAATCCATTAGAGATTATCAAATGGAATTGAATAATGACTATCGAAGTGGTTTCTTTTCTTTGGCAAAATACTATCAATACTCTTGGTTCGGTGAAGTGATTATTGACGAGGAACATTTTAACCAAATTCATGAAGAATTCAAATCATTTAAAATAAATCCTTATGTGGACTAAATATAAGTTCTACATATTGGCAGGTCTTGCATTTCTTACATTAGGTGCACTTGAAACAATGAAACCGGAAAAAACGGTTTGGATTGAATCCTATTCTAAATTTGATAAAATCCCTTATGGCAATTACGTCCTATTCGATGAGCTTAGTAGTATTTTTTCGGAACCCATAACCCCATTTTTTGAAACACTCCATAGTTCGTTGCAAGATACTATATCTAGTACCAACCTGATCTTAATCAATGACTCATTTGACGCTAGTCGCAATGATGTTAAGGCGCTTTTGGAATTTGTAAACAAAGGCAATCAAGCCCTAATAGTATGTCGGAATTTCCCTAGCAGTTTGCTCGACACTTTTGATATCAAAGACCTTAGTGAATTTGATGATGAGTTTTCTATATTAGGTAGTTATAGATTGGCAAATGACACCACCAATTATCAAGGCCCCAGCTATAACATAAATTACAAAACATATTTCGATAGTCTGTCTAACAATCATCAAGTATTGGGTTACAGCTCAGACAGCCTAGTCAATTTCTTAGGTATGAATTATGGTAGCGGACGGATATTTCTACATTCCTCTCCGGTTGCCTTTACCAATGCATTCATTCTTACTAATGATAACCATTCTTATATCAGTTCCATACTATCTTACTTACCAGATCAACCAACTATCTGGGATGAGCATTATAAAGCAAGAAAAAACTACGTTAAGCAATCTCCTCTTCAATATATATTGACCACTGATGGATTACGTCAAGCACTGTACTTGATTCTATTTTCAATTTTGATGTATATGATATTTGCCTCCAAAAGGAGACAACGGATCATTCCGGTTTTGAAACCTAAATCTAATAGTACTGTCGACTTTATAGAGACCGTCGGCCAATTGTACTACAATGAAAGCGATCATAAAGATATTGGAATGAAGAGGCTAAAATATTTTTTGGCAGACATCCGTGAACGCTATAGAATCGATACAGAATTTTTGGATGAAAAATTCTGTCAAAGGCTTTCCACATTGTCTGGTGTACCCAGAGAGGATGTGAATCAAGTAGCAACAAATTTTAAGGTCATCAATACTGTTGATACCGTCCTTGATGAAAGAATTTCTGAACAAGATCAATTGATTGAAAATTATTATAAAAAAGAGAAGCAATATGGAAAATGATGATTTGTTTGAGTCAAGATTAGACTTATCCATGGTTAAAAGCACGTTTGAGACCATGCAGTCTGAGATTGGTAAAATTGTTCTCGGTCAGGAAAAAATAGTACAACAATTGTCCATCGCGCTATTAAGTGAAGGCCATGTTCTACTTGAAGGTCTTCCTGGTATTGCGAAAACACTAACAACCAAATGCCTTGCCAAAACAGTGGATGCGCAGTTTTCCAGAATTCAATTCACACCAGATTTAATGCCAAGTGATGTGGTGGGCACGATGATTTACAACCCCAAAAACAGCGATTTCAACTTCAAGTCAGGCCCTATTTTTTCGAATGTAATATTGATAGACGAAATCAATAGAGCGCCAGCAAAAACTCAATCATCATTGTTTGAATGTATGGAAGAAAGGCAAGTCACCGTCGATGGGGTTACGCATCAATTAGCATCTCCTTTTATTGTGATTGGAACTCAAAACCCTGTTGATCACGAAGGCACCTATAGATTACCTGAGGCTCAGCTAGATCGGTTTATGTTTAAACTCTTGGTGGAATATCCGTCTCTGGAAAATGAACAAAGGATTTTGGAGTTGCACCAAAATGCTGGGCAGAAATTGAACATAGATAATATCAAAAAAGTAATAGACAAAGACAAGTTGAAGTCCATTCAAGAAACCATCTCAAAGGTGAAGGTGAAATCAGAGATTCTTAAATACATCTCAACTTTGGTTCATGAAACGCGCAACAATCCCAACATCTATCTCGGAGCTTCCCCAAGGGCAGGTATCAGTTTACTTCATGGCGCTAAGTGCTTAGCAGCTACTCAAGACAGGGATTTTGTGATTCCTGATGATGTCAAAGAATTGTTTTTACCTGTGATGAATCATAGGATAGTACTTAATCCAGAAAAAGAAATGGAAGGTATGACGAATCAGACTGCCTTAAAATTTATCATTGACAAAGTGGCTGTTCCTAGTTAATCCAATGAACTTATTTAAAATAATCGGTTCAATTTACCTAACCAAAAATTTCTTTGGGGGATTGGGGATTTTAATACTCATGTTCATCTTGGGTAGTATGATTCCTTTTATCAATAATTTGGCCAACTTCATGCTGTTACTGTTTACGGCGACCTTGCTAATCGAGTTGGTTCAATTGTTTCGAGTTGAAAAAGGAATTATAGCAAATCGGGATGTCCCCTATCGTTTATCGAACGGAGACAACAACCATGTCTATATTTCATTGATCAGTGAGCTGCCGTATTACTGCCGTTATGAACTTATTGACGAGCTGCCTGTACAATTCCAAAGTAGAGACAAAAAATTTACTGGCCAGCTAGATTCTAAATCTGAAAAAACAATTCAATACATCATCAAGCCTTCTGAAAGAGGTGAATATGACTTTGGAAATATCAACGTATACGTTTCTACTTTCATGCATTTGATTCAGCGTAGATATCAATCAGAATCAGGCAAAAAGGTCAGGGTCTACCCTTCTATAATTCAGGTTAAGAAATATTCCTTTTTGGCCATCTCTGATCACTTACAAGATATTGGGGTAAAGAAAATCAGAAAAATAGGTCACAACTACGAATTTGATCAAATTCGTGAATTCGTATTGGGTGATGATGTCAGATCAATCAATTGGAAAGCAACGGCCAGATCTCCCCAAATAATGGTCAATCAATTCCAAGATGAGAAATCACAAGATGTCTATGCGATAATCAATAAAGGAAGAGCCATGCAAATGCCTTTTGAAGAATTAACGTTGCTTGACTATGCCATCAATTCATCATTGGTCATGCTCAATACAGCTTACACGAAAGATGACCATCCTGGTCTAGTCACATTCAACAAAGTTGTAACGTCAATGGTGCTAGCCTCTAAGAAGAAAACACAAATCACAACATTACTGGAAACATTATACATTCAAGAGACGGATTATTCAGAGGCCAATTATGCAAAACTTGCCTTTTGGGTAAGGAGTAAAATCAAAAAAAGAGCACTTATTTTTCTTTATACAAATTTTGAAGGTCTGGTTAGTTTAAAAAGAGAGATTGGACACTTGAAAACTATTGCAAAATATCAAAGATTGATTCTAGTGATTTTCAAGAATGTCACGCTCAACACCATGATCGATCAAAAAACCGAAGATTTGGAAGCTATATATACGAAAACTATTGCGACCAAATTTCAGTTTGAAAAGCAGTTGATTGTAAAAGAGCTTAATAAAAATGGGATAGACGCCATCCTCACTTCTCCTCAAGACTTAACCGTCAATACAATCAACAAATACCTAGAAATCAAGGCTAGAGGTATGTTTTAGTTTGAGATCTAAAATATTCTTTATGCGGTATAAATTTCCATTAATTAGATATCTTAACTAACCCTGCCTGTAGGTACACAAAGTTGAAATAACATTGAACCTTAGAAATTAATCGAATGTATCAACACTTTCCAAGTCAAATGACCAATATTGGCATTTCTATCTGCTACATCAATAAGTAATCTATCCGTTTAGTAATGTAAGATTTTACTTGCATGGACGCTCAGCGCTTACAGTTTTTAATCTTCTTTATTTGACAAGAATTTTTTTAACAACAACCTTGTCTCCTTGCTTGATTCTAATAAAATAGAGTCCATTAGACCTATCAGAGAGGTCGATATTATGGTTCATACTATTAGGCCTTTCTTCGTAAATTATTTCACCTTCAATATTCGTGATTGTAATTTCTTGTATAGTTACAGCACCTCTAATGTTAATTATTGAATTAGTAGGATTGGGATATAGGATGATTTCATCAGCTGAATCACTCGATGATAGTACATCTGTAGGAGAGCCAAAGTCTGGAATTTTAGCCACCCAGTTCGATGGATCATTGTTGTCCAAATCTGAATCTACCAATTCTAGATGAAAGCCATCTCCATCAGCTTCTACTGGCCATGGACTCTCATCACTATAGCTTACCTCATCTATCAAATTTCCAAAGCCATCTAAAAGAGAGAGTGTCTGACTCCCATTGGAAAGGCTTCTTGAAAACTCAGCATATGGAGGTACACCATAATATTCCGAAAAAATATCCGTATCGTTTGCGAGTATGATTCGCTCATCCGCTTCAATACTTGCATCGATCGGGAACTGATAAACAAACCCAGTGCTCCCAAAGTAAACTCCCGTTAAGTCGACAGTTGTGTTCCCGTTGTTATGTAATTCTATAAACTCATAGTCGCTATCATCCGCAACACCAGGCGCAGGGTGGTAATGAATTTTTGAAATAACCAGATTTGGAGTTGTCACGTTGCTACAAGCATCAAATGAACCAATTTCCTGATTCATCCATTCGATACGAGTGGCTATCCAACTTTTCATATTGGAGATTTCTTCGGTATGATTCTCCACTGTACCCCAGAGAGCTTGCTCTCGTTCTGTTGCTTCGCTGATTAGTTCAACAGTTTCGTCAATGGAGGCTTCCAACATGGATAGGTTCATAGGTTGGTTGGGTTGGGTCAGTTCATTCCAACGCTTGGATAAGTAACATCTAAAGTCGTTACTTTCATAGAGGTCTGTCCAGAAAGTAGCCCCTCTATTCTCATTTTCGAACTGCCATATATCAGTATGACTTCTATCAAAGCCCCAATCAAATAGATCATTCCCAAATGATAGATTCAAATCCCACACAGGACCTGCACGTAACTTTCCATTACGATCTTTGTGAAAATAGGTGCTGAATTGATAGGCATCCACATTTGAAGCCAATTCATTGAGAAGCATAAAATTGACAAATGATGGAATGTCAATTACCGACGGGTAGCCATTAGAAAAGGAAGCATTTCCAGCCAATGAAGTGTTACTCAATTTTTCAAATTCAGACTGAATGTACGCGGTCTGTGCTGATGTTGCTTCTTCTGGTTTGGGAGTTGCATGAATAAAAGCAGTCTCCCAACCCGAATAGTTAGGCATCACCCAGGCTACTGGATCGTTCCCAGTCGTTTTATCTGCCTTGGTGATGTAGCCACCCGATAGTTGGGGTAGTGTGTTGTCTACAGCATCAATTTTATTAATATCTATCCTATTGTCATCAGCTTTCAGTTTTTCCTGAAGAACATATAGTCCACTATAGCTTCCATTGATCAATACCTCACAGTATTGGGTACGAGAGGCATATTCTCCCATTTCCCTAGCAAGGTTGTAGCTGAAATAGTCACGAATCAGCGAAGGATCAAAAGCCAAACCATTCAAAATCCAATCATTTTCCTTTGGCATACCCAATAGACTTACATTGTCAGTAAATAGCCCAGTTACATCATAGGTTGTAAATCCATATTGCTTTTTGGGAAGTGACTGAGAACTTGACCCCCTGAATTCAATCTTGATATTGCCACTATAATCCAGAAACGCCACATCATTTTCATCTGTCAGAAAAGTACGTTCTCCTTCTCCTCTATAAACGATTTTCATTTCTGCGGATACTTTTGGGTCATCTTGAATAGCTGTTCCACCTTCGGTAGTGATCATGATAATGGGAAGATTGGTAGAGATGAATTCTAGATCAACCGGAGCTGAGAACCATTGGGGAGTGGGAGAATAATTGTTTGAGTCATCATTGATCCCCAAGGATAAAATAGGAATCGCAGATAGATCTGATGAGGTAGTACTTTCATTGTGTACTTCAACAGCCAATATGTTGTTTCCTTCTACCAATAAAGAGACATCTATTTCAAATCGCTCAGGAGCAATTCCTTGATACAACAGTGACTCGTGCAATCCATCACTGAATTGATCGAAAAGAGGTGGGTTGCCTGACATTTGATCTCTTGCAATTTCTATTCCATTGAGGTAGGCAACAAAACCATCGTCATAATCCATATGCAGATAGACTAGATTTATTGCCGCTAAATCAACGATACTAAAATTCTTTCTTAGGTATACTGAAGTGGTGGGATCAGGAAGAACGGTGTTGTCATCATCGTCACTGTAACCAAAACCAGCATTGCCAGTCCCCCATAAACTATCATCGAAGGCCAAATCAATCCATTGAGCATCTGGCTGGCTAGTCGGTACGGTGTATTGCCATTCTGCATCTTCCAGGATAACCGATTCCCAATGATTGACTTGAGCAATAGAAAGAAAGGATCCAAGAAAAAATGAAAGTACGAGAAGTAGAATTTTTGGCATAAGTATGTAATTTTAATAATGGGTAATTTGATTAAATAAATACACAAGCACAAATAGATGATATGCGTTAAGATCCAATTCTTTATCAGCTTTAGGTCTACCGTTAATTCCACAGAGTTGCCCATTTAGATTTTAATACATTTATTACTTGAATGCAGGTGTTTAGTTTAAAAGGGAGATGGCTCATAATCCTATTAATTGCATTGTCAAATATTGAATTTTTGCATCCATATCTATTGAATCGATCACAATACTCAACGAGAGACCCTTGTAATTATTCTTTATTTGCATGATATTGAACAACACTTTCTTCTTTTTCTGAGTACCTCATCCTCTTTTTCATGATACTTTCTGTCAATGAATGCTTCATCGGAGGCTTGGTAATCTTGGTAATGTCATCGAGCCATCGCAACTCAAAGTGATCGAATCAATCTATAGAGGGACTATATTACCAAGTATTGGAATTGTGATTGACTTCTAAATATCTAAATTCTTAGATATTAAAGTTTTGCTTTTCAACATTTGCAATATGGAATATTTATCATAGGTGTAACAATAAAATATAAAATGAAGGAAGTCATTAATACATTACGAATAAAGTTACATTACACATTCACTTAAATCCAATCTCAAAAGATGCCAATTGCTACCCTTATTATTGTTGGTTCGATACTGGCAGGTTTAATTATTATACTTTTTTTCTTCCCCGTCAGTCTATGGATCACAGCCATATTCTCAGGAGTCAAGGTCAATCTTTTAGACTTGGCTTTTATGCGTCTTAGACGTGTCCCTCCTGGACTCATTGTCAACTCATTGATATTGGTTACTAAGGCAGGAATAAACGGAATTAGTTCTCAAATACTAGAGACCCATTTTTTAGCGCATGGCAATTTGAAGAATGTCATACAAGCATTAATTGTAGCGGACAAAGCCAATTTGGAAATGACTTTTCAGCAAGCAGCAGCAATAGATTTAGCAGGTAGAGACGTACTCAAAGCAGTACATATTTCGGTAACCCCTTATATGATCATCGTTCCCGCTATCACTGGAGTTGCACTAGATGGTATACAATTGATTGCCGAAGCAAGAGTGACAGTTCGTACCAACATCAAACAATTGGTCGGTGGTGCGGGAGAGGAAACCATTAAAGCCCGTGTGGGTCAAGGAGTTATTTCTCGTATTGGTGCTACAAAAAGTTTTCTTGAAGTAATGGAAAAGCCTGAGGAGATATCAAAGCTGATATTGTCGCACGGTTTAGATGCAGGTACGGCATACGAAATTCTTTCTATTGACATAGCCGATATCAGTATTGGTAAAAACATTGGTGCTAAACTGCAAATAGACCAAGCCATGGCTGACCTAGAGGTCGCTAAAGCAAAAGCCGAGGAAAAACGGGCACAAGCGGTAGCTACAGAACAAGAAATGCTGGCAAAAGTGCAAGAAGCTAAGGCAATGGTCATAGATGCAGAGGCACTCATTCCAGGTGCAATTTCTGGAGCGTTTAAAATTGGATTGTTAACCGCTGCCAGAAAGAAGTAAAAAGAACTTTTAACCAAAAGATTGATCGTCTTGAAAACTCCTGATTGAACAAATGAATCCTTGTCCAATCAGGAGTTTTAATAGGTAATATTTTACTTTAAGAATTTCCAGAATCGAATATTAGTAGAAATGGTGTTCCCTTCAAAACCAATTCATTATAGTCACCTATCAAAAGACTTTATGCGCGTATTATTCTTAATTATCACAACTCTTTCTTTATTATCATGTACCAATCAACCAGCTGACTGGACATCTTTATTGGATAAAAATCTATCTCATTGGGACAGCTATTTGAGCTATCGTCATATAGAAGGTTATAATGGTAATCAGCCTAAGGACGAAGAAGGCAATCTTATTGCTCCGATAGGTGCAAACAATGATCAATATGGTGTATTCACTGTAATAGAACAGAATAATTCACAAGTGCTAAGAGTAAGTGGAGAAATATATGGATGTGTAACTACTAAAATGGATTATGAAAATTACCATTTTAGATTGAAGGTAAAATGGGGTGAAAAAATATACCCGCCTAGAGAACAACTACTTAAAGATTCAGGTATTCTGTATCACGCTATTGGGCCAAATGGAGTTGAACACTGGCGATCATGGATGCTATCCCAAGAATTTCAGATTATGCAAGGCCACATGGGCGATTATTGGTCACAGGCAAACTCTGCTATAAATATACGCGCTTACCCACCTGAGTACATCATGAGCCCAGTAGCCGATGAAAGTCAATCTTTCATACCATTAGGTGAAGGTGAAGAAATACCCGGCTACTGCATGCGCAGTGCAAATTATGAAAAACCTGAAGGCGAATGGAATACACTAGAGTTGATATGTTTCGAAAATAAAAGCATACACATAGTAAATGGACAAGTCACAATGATCCTTCGCGATTCTAGATATGTAAAAGATGGGAAAATAATTCCATTGGAAAAAGGTAAAATTCAACTTCAAAGTGAAGCAGCTGAAGTATTCTACAAGGATATTGAAATCAGAATATTGAAAGACCTTCCTACAGAGTATGCACAATATTATAATTGATTCAATTCCTATTTGATTGAGGAAGAACGAACCTTTGTCAAAGTTTCAAACTTTGACAAAGGTATTCACATCATTTAACCACTACCCTAGCCACGACATACTGCCCTGGCAATAACTTCACTTGGCTCTCGTCAAAGTGTCCATGTACCTCAACCGAACGATCCTGATGATCCAGATCTTGCCCAATCAAATGGATGTTACCTTGGTATCGTTTATCACTTTGACTTGGAATACTGAACTCTACCTCCTGCCCGATCTCTAACAGTCCCAAATCCTTTTCATATGCTTTGAGCTCAAGGTGTAAATGTTCTGTATTGGTTACCATTAAGGCTTGGTCTGTGGCACTGATATACTTGCCCTCATTGATGGTCATTTGGCTCACATAACCTTCTATAGGTGACCGTACCGCTACTTTACTTTGAATAATGCCCTTTTCTAAACTCTGTGTAGACAGATTAATCAACTTCAGCTGTTTGGCCATACCCTCTTTGGTAGCTTTCGCAGATCGATAGGCAGCTTCACTTTTTTTGAATTCTTTCTTTGAAGCTATGTTCTCCTCTATCAACTGCTGTTGTCTTTCAAAATCAGCTTTCAGATAATTAAGGTCCTCTAACGCATCAATATACTCTTGCTGCATGGCAATGAAAACTGGGTTTTCGAGATAGAAAAGTAACTCCCCCTTTTTCACCTTCTGCCCTTCCAGCACTTTAACTTGCTTCACACTTCCTCCATAATGAAAGGTGATCGATGCTCTATTGCTTGGAGGTACATCAATATGCCCTCTTAATTCCAAATACTGTTTTTCATTGTCTATCTCTTGGTTATCCGACTTAACAGACGCTGTTGATTTCACAGCTTCAGTTGACTCCTTCTCAGCTTCTGATTTTTCAGAAGAGCTACATGCCGACAGTATAGATAAAAGGATGATTGTGATATATATAGTTCTCATGATTATAGCGATATGTAGTTGATTTCAATAACTGTTTTGTTGTATGCCCATACGTTGAGTAGATAGCCTATTTCACTCTGGGTAGCCCTATCCAAGGACTGGATGTATTGGAAAAAATTAATCTCTCCACTTTCAAATGATCGATTGGCAGCCTTCAAGATTTCTGTACTAAGTTTCTTGCCAGATTGATCATAGTAGTTCAAGACAGATTGCTGACTGTTGTAAGCGGCCATCAATTGATCGTGACGTGCTGTAAGATCAACTTGAAACTTCTCTGCGTTGAGTTTGCTATATTCCAATTCCAATTTGGAAGCGACTACTTTGGCTCTATGAGAAGTGTAAAATACCGGTATGCTCAATCCCACCTGAAAGCCTTGATAATTATTAGTAGTGACACCATCCTTACCCTGGAAGTACTCCAAATTGATATCAGGAAGTGTTTTACTCCTTTGCAGTTTGACTTGTCTATCAGAGAGCAAAATACTCTTTTGATAGAGTTGACTAGAGGGCAAAGTCTGTAACTCTACTTGATCTAACACCAAACGCTTATCGTTCAATGGTTGGATTTCAACACTATCTAATTGTAACCAATTTTGAAAGGCTACTTTCCGACCCAATAATTGCCCATTGACTTCATTAAGTTTCTTTTTGTTTTCGATCATTAAGCTTTGAGCTGTCAATTGTTCCAGATAGGTATATTCTCCCAGCTCATATTTACGTTGAGCTGCAGCTTCAAAACGTAGATAAATACTGTCTAAATAATTGTATCTCATTTGCAGTTCTAGCAGATAATCAATCTCATAGTAGATCAATGAGATTTGCTTTTCCAAAGCACGCTCTTCTATTCTGAGTTCATACTTCCTCATTTCTACCAGGTTCTTGTTGACACCACTTTGATGCGTGTATACGGTAGGAAAGGCAAAAGATTGCTCAACTCCAAAAATCTTAAGTGCCTCATTGTCTGGCGATAGATTGTTCTGATCAAAGTTGTAATAGAAATTGGTTTTATTGAAATCATAAGCTGATTTGGACAGAGACTCTTCTTTCTCTATGCTCAATTTCTTAGCTCTCAACGTGAGGTTTTGAACTTTGGCTATGTCAATCGCTTCATGGAGTGAAACCACCTTTGTACCTTGAGAACAGACAGTTGCAGGCCATATCATGATCAGAATCAACAATACTTTCCCTCCTTTCAATTTCAAGTCACTTTTCTCAAAAATAGAATACAATACAGGTAAAACCACAAGCGTCAAAAGTGTAGCAGTCAATAACCCGCCAATCACTACAGTCGCCAAAGGACGTTGCACCTCAGCGCCTGCCGAATTAGAAAAAGCCATCGGTAGGAATCCCATAGCGGCAGCTGATGCAGTCAGTAAAACTGGTCTTAATCTTTGTTTGGCCCCCAAAAATACAATCTCTGTAATGCTCATATTCCCTTGTTTTTTTAAACTTCTAAAATGCTCGATCATCACAATGCCGTTCAACACCGCAATACCAAACAGGGCAATGAACCCCACTCCTGCAGAGATGCTAAACGGCATGTCTCTAAGCCATAGAAATGTCACGCCTCCCACAGCACTCAATGGAATAGCGCTATAGATAATTAAGACTTCTTTCAAAGAGCCAAAAGCAAAATGAAGGATAATAAAAATCAACACCAAAGCAATAGGTACGGCTAGCATCAAACGCTTAGAGGCGTTTTGTAAGTTTTCGAATTGTCCACCATAGCTCACCGAATAGCCTGGTGGCAAACCAATATTTGCTTCAATTAGCATTTGCACATCCTTGACTACAGATTCCAAGTCTCTGTTTCGTACATTGACACTGACGACATTCCTACGCCTAGTATCGTCTCTGGAAATCTTAGCAGGCCCAACGGTTTCAAATACATCCGCTAAGACACTCAGTGGCACTTGGCTACCATTTGCCAAAGGCACATATATGTTTTCGATATTTCGAATATCCTTTCTTGCCTCTGGAGAATACTTAACAACCAAGTCAAACTGCTTTTCACCTTCGAATACAATACCAACTACCTCACCTGCAAAGGCTAATGACAGATGACGATTGACCTCTTGGATGTTCAACCCATAGCGCGCAATACGCTCTCTGTCATACTTCACTTGTATCTGCGGTAACCCATCTGTTTTCTCTACTATAACATCCGATGCACCTGGTACATCTTTCACCAATGCTTCTATCTCTAAAGATTTGGCATAAAGGATATCCAAATCCTCTCCGAATATCTTAATCGCCAAATCTGCTCTCACTCCAGTGATCAATTCGTTAAAACGCATTTCGATAGGCTGAGTGAACTCAAACTCCATATCTGGCATCTCGGTTAATAATGCTTCTTTCAATTGATCAGCGAGTTCATCTTTGGATTTAGAAGGCCATTCACTCTTGTCTTTGAGACTAATGATTACATCGGACTCTTCCATGGACATGGGATCGGTTGGCACTTCTGCAGCCCCTATTCTGGAAACTGCTTGATTGACCTCTGGGAAAGTCAAGATGATCTTTTCTATTTCGGTAGTAATCTCTACGGTTCTACTTAGTGAAGTACCAGTAGGAATCACAGGTTGTATCACAAAATCCCCTTCATCCAAAGTAGGCACAAACTCTCCACCCATCGTAGAGAACAACCATGCAGCATATAAAATCAAAACTCCAGCAAACGAAATCACCAACTTTTTGTAGGCAATGGAAAAACTCAAAACGGGCTCATAGATACGATTGAGAAAAGCAATCAACCAAGTAGAAATGCCCAATTGTTTACTATCTGGTTTGATGAAATAACTGGCTGCTACTGGTATGAAGGTGAATCCTAAAATCATAGCACCCATCAATGCGAAACAAAAGGTCAGCGCCATCGGAATGAACATCTTCCCTTCGACATTGGTCAAGGTTAGAATCGGTATGAATACAATGATGATAATGATTTGACCAAAAATGGCCGATCGTATCATCTTGGTGGTGCTACGCAAAGTCACCTCATCCATCCATGTTTTTCTTGCTTCAGTATCAAGAGATTCATATTCTGTTTTCCCTTTGGATACTTGGTAAGCCACATACTCTACAATGATCACCGCACCATCTATAATGATCCCAAAATCAATGGCCCCCAAACTCATCAGATTTGCATCAATTCCAAACACATACATCAAGGATATCGCAAATAGCAAACTCAACGGAATCAATGAAGCAACTACCAATCCGGATCTGATATTCCCTAGTAAGAGCATCACGACGAAAATGACGATCAAACAACCCAAGATCAAATTCTCCGCAATCGTAGCTGTGGTACGGGCGATCAAGCCACTTCGTTCAACTACAGGGTTGATAAATACACCTTCAGGTAATGTTTTACCAATTTCCTCTACTCGTTGTTTGACAGCCTCAATAACCTTATTAGAATTGGCATCCTTGAGCATCATCACTTGACCCAACACCTTTTCACCTTCACCGTTACCCGTAGTAGCTCCAAACCTCGTTGCAAAACCAAAAGTCACTTTGGCAATATCCTTGACAAACACGGGCACTTGATCACGTGTCTCCACGACTATATTACCTATATCTTCTAGACCATTGATTCGGCCTTCTCCTCGAATGAAAAAGCTTTGATCGCCTTTCTCAATATAACTACCGCCTGATACACTGTTATTCTTCTCTATCGCTTCCGAAACTACCAAGGCCGATATATTCATAGATTGTAATACCAAAGGATCAATCTCTACTTGATACTGTTTCAAGAAACCACCCCACGCATTGACTTCTACTACCCCGGGGATACCAGATAACTGACGCTTTACAATCCAGTCTTGGATGGTACGCAAATCCATGGCAGAATATTGATCCTTATAGGCTGGCTCTACATCAATGATATATTGATAAATTTCTCCAAGACCAGTTGAAATAGGTCCCATTTCAGGACTACCAAAGGCTTCAGGGATTTTCTCGGATGCGCTCTTGATCTTCTCTGCAATCAATTGACGTGGTAGATAGGTGCCCATTTTATCTTCAAAGACAATGGTCACGACAGACAATCCAAATTTAGAGATGGATCTAATTTCTTCCACTCCGGGTAAATTGGCCATTTCCAGTTCGACTGGGTAGGTGATGAACTGTTCTACATCCTGCGTAGATAAGTTTCTAGAAGTAGTGATGACCTGCACCTGATTATTGGTGATATCCGGTACGGCACCTATTGATATCTGGGTCAGTGAATAGACCCCAAAGGCCGCCACCGAAAAGGTAAATAACAGTATAATCAGCTTATTGCGTAAGCTGAATCTAATGATAGATTCTAACATGTATAAATGATGATGTGAGTAAAATAGAATAGTTGAATGTGAGACATTCATTCAGACTCATTGGCTCCTTTCAAGTAGTCACTTCGACTACAAGGATAAATCTATTGCGCTCCTCGATAGGTCTTTATGAAATGAATTTAGATATCAATTTTGTCGATATGACAAAACACAAAAACATAACTATTCTGGGAAAACAATTGATTGAGTCTGACTAGACTATACTTGGGGGGCCTCTAAAACTATAGCCTTCGACTATGCTTTCAGAAGTAGTGAGAACGAAAAAATTCGTTTCATATTCCGTATTTGATTCATCAACAACCTTCGGTTGATAGACCAACTCAAAAACAGCTACCACAACGGTATGATTCAACATCACCGTCGAACCACTCACCTGAAATTCCTCAAGATGCTCTTCTCCCTGACTGATATGAAAGGCCAACATTAAGTAATCTAATAGATCTTGTGCTTCTTGGTGTTCTTGATATTCTTCTACTGTTTCGTTATCATCATGATGCTGATGCGGCATGATAGAGTGAAGCATCAGTAGGCTGAGTGCCAAGAAAAGAAATATGTGCTTCACTGTTTTCATTGATACAAAGATATCATGGGCAAACGGAAAACCAATCATGATGTAAAAATCAAATGCTTTGTCCTAGTTTTGCAGTCAATTATTAACCTTACAATTAAGTCAACTGATGAAAGAATTGCGTTTGATGAGTCCTGGTACAAAAGGTCATGTCATTAATGAATTTGGTATTCCAGAAAAGCCCCCTCAAGATTGGGTGTTTGTACCAGCTGGCGATGCTGCATTGACTAGAAAGATAACTGCCAAAGGTCCTAGCTGGCGTGTGCAAGTCAAGAAAGGAAGACGATTGCAATCATTGGGTATATGGGCCCCTCAGACCAATATGAGTGAAGCAAAAACAGAAGTGCTGAACATGCGTACTGCGCCTGATTATGAGAAGAAGAAAGCGAGTGCAGCCAAGTCTAGAGATAAAAAGCAAGCTGGCTATAGTCTCGATTTTGAAGATGCTGTCAGGAAGCATTTGAATTTTCATCTAAGCTACGAAACGTATGAAGCCACCATGGCAAGGCTTGTTACCGAACATGCCATTCCTGTGGGAAGTGGTACCGTGGCTCGTACGGTCAGAATACCCATCGAAGAACGAGCATCCAAAGCTGTAATTGCATGGATGAGACATCAAACGACCAATTATGATCAAATGAAAATCGCAAGAATAAAAGGAGAAAGACGTGCTGTCCGTCGACAGTTGGCCGAACGATCTGTTGACTTGCTTGTTTCGTACCGTAATGGACATACAATCCATGAGGATTGTCCACTAATGAAGGCTTTGACTGGAAGTTAATACTAAATGAATATCGATTGAAGGTATTCTGGCTACATTAGGATATTAGACAATCGTCTTGGTTCTAGCGTCTACTGTCTAAGCAGACATTGACATTTTTAAAGCTTTTCTAGCTGCTCGATCTACAAGTGTAAACAAGCCGTCAATGTGATCTTTATCCCGAGACGGTTGATGACCTTTTACTTTGATCAATTGGCAGCTCAACTGGTCTGTCAATTGACAAAACTGTCGATACAACTCATGGTTATTGAGCAGCTTATTCGCTTTGGTTCTGTAGTCATTTTGTACCAATGCTTCCTTCCGACCTGGCAGCCCGATAATGTTCTGGGAATCTGTATATACAATGACTTCACTGGTCTTCCCTAGCCATTCACTCAAGACAAACAGTAATATTTGAAGCTCCAATTTTGTGGATGAAGTATTCCTAAACTCCTTGACTTTAACATCGCCAGGACCAATACTAGCATTCAAGTCACTTGATGGAATAACCAAATAAGCGCCATACCCTATCTTGGACCGTGTATTGACACTTCCATCTATAAATATGAGCAGCTTATCAATCAAGGTCATTATAAGGAATGTTGCAACTCAGCAATTTCGGTCCAATCAATTTTGACTTTACTGCCATCGAGTAGCAAGAACAATTGATCGCTCTCATCATAGTCACCAAATTCATTGATAATTGGATTAAAACCTGCTATCAAGCTTTGAAAGACGACCCCACAGATCTTTTCACCAAGCCCTTCTTCCTTTATCCACTTGGTGGTCTCATCTATTTTTAGCAACCCTACTATTCCAAATTCATGGACCAAAAACTCCCAACCCTTGGCTAGAATCACTGCCTCTTGCTTTTTACAATAACCAAATAGCAAGCCTACCTTAGTATCACTAACTAGATCGTTTTGATTATAGTTAGTCCCCTCAGGTTCTGGGTAATTTGACCAAGCTAATATTTCCTTTTTCACAGCACTGCTTTCCATTATTTGAACTAATTGTGATTCAATGAATACTAATTTTTCTATCTATTTTCTCTAAAGATCCGTCAAAATTGAAAACATATACTTAACAGATGAGTAGAAGAATATAGATAAGCAAATAGAATGAAATTATTGCTTACTACATGTATCAGTGCTATTGACTTTTCAAAATAAGCTATTAAGTACAAGCTTCAACAGAAGAAGAAATCATATAGATAATGCCAAAGCATGAATTTGTAATAGGAATCATAGAAATCGAACGCACGTGATAAATCCCACAACGCTGGCAGCATACAAAACAGTGCATAGGATAGCGGCGGCTGATGAAAAAGGGGACTTCTCCTCACTCCGCTCTTTTGAAGTGACGGATGATACTGGAGAATGCAGTGGTAGATTCGGACGTAATCTTGGGGACTTCTCTTCACTCTGCTCGTTCGAAGTGACGTGAGGTTGGGAAAAGCAGTGTTGGTCGGGAAGACTAAAGAAGAATTTCTGGATGGCATCATTCAAGAATCGCATTGGATATATGATGCGTCCGATTGGCGCAAAGTATACGCTAACATGGAAGAGTAGTTATTAACCACATAACTTGAAACATTAAAAAAGGCCCCTGCATGGAGCCCTTTATATTGTATCATATCAAACGAATGGCAGTTTTAATCTGCAATAGAGATCGCTCTTGGAATTCCCTTCCTTACTGCCATATATTGCTTTTTATCCTCAGGGATACTTTTATCCAAATCATAAAACCTTCTCCCAAACATTTCTTGAGAACGTTCTTCGTAGATCTGATTGAACCCTGAATATATATAATTAAAGTTGCGTAAATATTGATCATACGTATCAGTATCAACATATTTAGCACTCACTACATAGTTAGACTTCCCTTTGGCCATTTGATCTTTAACAAAATCATAGACCAGTTGTTGATTAGCAGAACCTGCATCATCACCTAATTTAATCTTTAACAAATCCATATCATGCTCCTTGGCATATGCATCATCAATGTGTGGCAGCTGAATACCTTCTGCACTTTCAGGTACTGGCGGTAGCAATAATGGAATTTCAACCAATTGATGATCTGAAGAAACTCCTATATAGAGAAGCTTTCGTTTATTTGCTCTTCTCAATTCCCACTGCACCGATCTTACCAATTCCATTGACTGATTGCGATGGATACGAGTTACAACCACTGAATTTTCACTTGGAAAGGCAGAAAGCCTAGCTGCCAATTCATCGACTTTTACCACACTCCCATTTAGGATGATTTGATCATCTGATACCGATAGATTCAATATATCACTTTGGTTACCATTAAAACGAAAATCGTTTTGGGGTAATACAGGAAGCATCTCAGTTTCCAAAACTGGCATAATTGAATTACTCCCTGATTGCAAACCTGTGTTTTGTTCATCTATTGTCAGGTCACTATCCTGATCCATAGCTGAATTACATTGAATCATCACTAAACTAAATACTGTTACTACGGAAAGTACAAGTACGAATTTTACTTTACCTGTCCATCCTGTTTCTTTTATTTTCATCATGGTTATTCTTTTTTTAATAAATGAAAGATTGAAATTGTGTACCAACCCAAATGAGTTGTTGCTGATCAATTGTCTCAAAAGCAATGATTGATACTCAACTAAGGAATAACCTTGGGTAATCATTTTTTTGTCTGCTATATATTCATGGGTAGTTTTTAGGGATTTAATCAGTAACCATACTACTGGATTGAACCAGAGCACAGCTGCCAAAAGTTGAACAATTAATAAATCAACAGAGTGCCTCTGCTTGATATGAGTTTTTTCATGCGCCAGTATTTGAACAAACTCCTTAGTTTCCAGAAGCTCTTCTGATACAAATACGCTATTTAGGAAAGAAAACGGGGCGATGCGTTGAGGTAACTTTACAACAGTTACGCCCTCCATTTCTTCCTTATGATTATTCTTTTTCAATTCATGAATCCAATGGTAAGTCCATATTAGACGAAACAAAATTGCAATGACACCTATGGCATACACCGCCAATACCATCATCACTAGGCTTAAAGTGTTTCGATCAGTTGGTAGTTGAGTTACCGCAACCACGTTACCTGATACTCCATTTCCTTCAGACCAATCAGCCAAAGCTTCATAATAAGAAACTCTTGCTGTACTGAGCTGCTGAATTGGCTCTGTCATCACATACTCTTTAGAGGATGACAATTCAAAACTCATCAGTGGAATCAGAAACGAAAATGCCAGAATGGCCAACAGAAAAAACCGATTGACACTAAAGAAAGTTTCCTTCCGTAGTAGCAACACATAGAGCGAATACAGTAACACTAAAGTGACGCTGCACTCCAATAAATACAATAATAACCTACCCATTTTTCTGCGATTTTAAATCTTCTAACATCTTCATTACTTCATCCAGCTCCTTATCATCTAGCTCTTTGCTTTCTGAAAAGAAGTTGACGACTTGCTTCAGAGAATTATTGTAATAATCCGAAACCAAACGTGACAGTTGCCCTTTGCTATACTCCTCTTTGGTGATCAATGGATGGTATTGATGAGAATTACCATAAGCTTTATAGCCCACAATATTTTTCTGTACCAATACCCTCACAATAGTAGAAACCGAATTATAAGGAGGTTTAGGGTCCGCGTATTCTTCGATTATATCCTTGATAAAACCTTCTTTAATACTCCAGAGAATCTTCATGATCTTCTCTTCTGCCTTAGTTAATGTAGTCATCACTTTATGAGTTTATTGATTCAGCGATGTAAACATACAACTTAATATTAAGTTAACAAACGTATCTTTAAATAGTTTAACTTAATATTAAGTTATAAGCTCGAATTGCATATTGTATAATCGTAGGCACTGGGCTTAAGGATTAAAAACTATTATTGATATCCTAAATTGCTATTAGCCCCACATTTCATGTAGAACCATGATAAATTGCATAATATGAAGCACCTAGTTATCCTATTTTTCTTAATTCCATTATCATTATTGGGACAAAATAATGATTCGACTACTACTAAAGAAAAAGCATTCAAAATCGTACCTCTCATCACAAGTACTCCTTTGATGGGATGGGGATTTGGTGTAACGACTTCTTACCTCTACAAAATTGACGACAGCAATGCTTCTAAATCACAATTGAATGTAGGTGGCCAGTATACCACAACAAATAGTTATTCAGTATTTGCGAAAAACAATCTTTGGTTCAAAGACAATGATATCCTCTCATCTACCAATTTTGCATTTTCCAGTATCAATAACGAGTTCACTGACAACATTTTTGGCAATGTTGAATACAACATCTATTCCTTTTTGATAGCTGAAATTATCATGTTTCGAATAGCCAATCACATATACCTTGGGGTTCCGCTGACATATAAAAAATTAGAATACAAAGCACTCAACGAGTCAGGACAAGAATTCTTGACAAACAATGGCGTCATCAACGAGAACACAGGTGGTTTGGGTATAGCAGCTAGTTATGACTCCAGAAAGAACAAGTACTACCCCTCTGATGCCGTATTCGCAACTCTTCGAATCAACAACAATCCAGATTGGTTGGGTGCTGTAAATAATTACTACTCATTCGTCGTAGATGCGAGATATTACATAAGAGGGTTCAGTGATCAGGACGTCTGGGCATGGCAGCTATTTGGCCAATACAGCTCACAGAAGACCCCAGACAGTGGTTTGCCTACACTTTCGGGGAAGTCGATTCTAAGAGGTTACCCATCAGGACAGTTCAAGGCAAAATATCAGACTGGTGGACAAACGGAGTATCGATATACCATCAACAATTCTCGCTTTAGATTAGTTGGATTCTTTGGTCTTGCCAACCTCTCAGGAGGTTCCTATGGTGTGGATGGCAATTCTAGACAAGATAATGGTTGGTATACTTCTGAAGGTTTAGGTTTAAGATATAAACTCCAACAAGTAACAGGTGTAGATATAAGGCTAGACTTTGTACATACTAGTGAGCAAGACCTCTCCTTTTACCTCAAATTGAATCAGGCCTTTTAATCATTCTCAGACCAGTTTTGCTAAAAAAAACTATACAGTAGGAATTGAATATTTTGACCGTTGCTGTGTAGTTGTAAAACTATTCTTAGGTTTGCTACAATAACAAATAGTACAAATAAAAGCAGGAAAAACTATCAAAAATATGAAAGCAATAGGATTCAAACAATCATTACCGATTACAGAAAAAGACAGTTTCATTGCATTCGAGACACCAATACCTACTCCTGTAGGACAAGACCTTCTAGTAAAAATAGCTGCTATATCAGTTAATCCTGTAGATTTCAAAATAAGAAAAAGTGCCGCCATCGACATGGTACTAGACACACCAAAGGTAATAGGATGGGATGCTGTAGGCACTGTCGAAGCTGTAGGGGAAGCAACCTCTAAATTCAAAGTAGGTGACGAAGTGTACTATGCTGGTGACCTCACACGTAGTGGTAGCAATGCGGAATACCAATTAATCGATGAGCGTATAGTGGGTCACAAACCTAAGAACCTGAGTAATTCAGAAGCAGCTGCTATTCCATTAACAGCATTGACTGCTTATGAGTCACTATTTGATCGAATCAAAATCAATCCAGCAACAGACAAAGGCAAAACAATCTTGATACTCGCAGGTGCTGGTGGTGTTGGTTCGATTGCCATCCAATTAGCTAAAAAATTAACTGATCTGAACGTCATTGCAACTGCTTCACGGCCTGAGACAGAAAAATGGTGTAAAGAAATGGGGGCTGATTATGTAGTGAATCATCGAGACCTCAAGACAGAGTTAGAAAAAATAGGACATGGGCAGGTAGACTTCATATTAGACTTTGTAGACATCAATGGCTATTGGGATACGATAGCGGAAATCATCAAGCCTCAAGGACATATTGTATCCATTACGGGCAGCAATGAACCTTTGAATTTGGCAGTTCTCAAGACTAAGAGTGTTAGTTTTTCATGGGAGTTGATGTATACACGGTCTATGTTCAACACTGACGATATAAACAGACAGCATGAGATATTGAATGAGATAGCGGAATTATTAGACGCTGGTACATTGAGAACAACATTGACCACCACCATTAAAGGCTTCACAGTTGATAATCTCAAAAAGGCTCACCAACTGCAAGAATCTGGAAAAACGATTGGCAAGACAGTCATTCAATTTTAAATATAACTGTCAAGACCGAAAGGTATCAGTGAGAGGATAGTAAACCACCCTCTTTTTTAAAATTCATTAATACAAAAGAAAAAAATTACACAAGGGTTGGCAGCAAGTTTTTCTGATTTGTATGAAGTCAAACGGTTAAAGATTCAATTTTGCTCCAAACCTATGGTTTGGAGCCATAGGCTTTACATCAGATGTAACCTCCACGCACGCCTCGAAAGTTCCTGGTACAGGTAGATAGTTGAATGCATTTTTCGCAACAATTTCTGATGAAAAATACCCCCAAATAGAGAGTTGTCTTATCATCTCAAAAGAATTTTTAGTTTCTATTCGTTTTCCTTCCTTGTCAGTAACCATAACAGTTGGGCTTAACTTTGCACTCTTCTCTACGGAAATCAAATGAGCTTCTTTCAGTTCAGCAGTCATTTTAATAAACCCATTAATTTCAAATTGTTCCAAACCTTCAATTAAAACTTGTCGTTCCACGGTCGAATAGAACCGAGTAACAATATTTTTTATTGGCTCTCCTACCATGGCTTCTTTTGCGCCAGGAGATTTGGTGGTTTTAGGCAGGATCGTTTCCGCTATTTCTTCGATCATCAACATTTGTGATTTACTTAAAACGCCAACTTCATCCTCATTGAATGAGCAGCCAGTAAGAAAAAGCTCTCCTCCGATTACAGACCCTCCAACTAAAAGGCTTACTGATTTTAAAACATCTCTTCTATTCATGATAATACCATTATAAATTACCTTTTTTCAGTTCGTCAATTGCATAGTTAGCGGCTCTAGCCGTTATCGCCATATAGGTAAGAGAAGGGTTCTGGCAAGCCGATGAGCTCATGCATGAGCCGTCCGTAACGAATACGTTTTTAGCATTGTGTACCTGATTGTATTTATTGAGGATGGAAGTTTTTACATCATGCCCCATTCTGGCTGTACCCATTTCGTGAATACCTAATCCTGGATTCCAATTTTCTCTAATACCAGTTTTGATGCCTTTGCATCCTATAGCGTCCAGAAGCTCTCCAGCCGTTTTTAATGCATCTGCTAACATAATATTTTCATTGTCCTTTACTTCACAATCGATATTAAAGATTGGCATTCCCCACTCATCCTTTTGAACGGTATCTAAAGTCATTCGATTATCATGATAAGGAAGCATTTCACCCATAGGGCTAAACCCTGTACTCCATGGTCCAAACTCCAATAATTTATCTTTGAATTCCGCTCCCATAGTCAGGTTACTATCCTGAAGATTACCGATTCCACGTCCAGCACCTGATTGATAGGCGTATCCTCTCAGGAAAGTATCTTGCTTATCATCTTTAAAGTTTCTGAATCTAGGAATGTAAATACCTGAAGGCTTTCTTCCTTTAAAATATTTGTCTTCATAACCATCCAGTGTTCCTCTCGAGTACCCCCTGAAATCGTGATCCATGAGATATCTTCCGAGCACATCATTTTCGTTTCCTAAACCTTCAGAAAATCTATCAGATTTAGAGTTGAGGAGTATACCTGTTGTATTGATTGTACCCGCATTCAGGAAAATAACCTTACTGAAATATTCTTTGGTTTCTTTAGTGATCGCATCGATGACTCTAACGCCTACTGCTTTTTGCTTGGCATCATCATAGATGACCGAGTGTACTACTGAGTTTGGACGTAAGGTCATGTACCCCGTTTTTTTGGCGGCAGGAAGAGTAGATGAATTGGCACTGAAATATGCTCCAAATGGACAACCTCTTTCACATCTGCCCCTATTCAGGCAAGGCCCTCTATCCTTATGTTTAACACTTACGTTGGCAGATCTCGCGGCAATGTAATGTATACCTGGAAACCCATCTTCTATTTTAGTCTTGAGTTCTTTATCAACACAATTCATTTCAAATGCTGGAAGAAATTCGCCATCAGGAATTTGGTCTAAGCCGTCTTTATTACCACTGATACCAGCAAACTTTTCCACGTAACTATACCACGGAGCTAAGTCTTCATATCTAATTGGCCAGTCCACTCCTTTGCCATCTTTAATGTTGGACTCAAAATCATGAACTCCCCATCGTTGTACTTGTCGTGCCCACATAAGTGACTTACCTCCAACCTGATAACCCTTTATCCAATCAAATGGTTTGATCTGAACATATGGATGATCTTTGTCTTTTGCAAAGTGATGCTCTGTTGGTCTGCCAAAAGCATAGCACTTGCTCACAATTGGATTTTCCTCAATCGTTTTCGGGTCAATGACCATATTTTGCTCATCGGTCCAAGGCTCCATTGTGGCCGTAGGATAGTCGCCGTGTTCAATATTTCTTCCTCTTTCAAGTACTAGTGTATTGAATCCGTTTTCAGTGAATTCTTTGGCAGCCCATCCTCCACTCATACCAGAGCCTACTACGATCACGTCAAATTGGTTCGACTTATTTGAATTGATATTAATCATTGAGGGTTGTTTTTATGAAATTAATGCGTCGTTAGCTGATTTCCTTTTTAACTCTTTCTAGTAAAGCTTTGGTTGCTTTAATACCATCATCTTCACTTAATATATCACCTTCATATTCAACCCCGATATGGCCAGAAAACCCAGATTCTTTAACGATTTTCAACATACGTACATAGTCTGTATGAATTTCATTACCCGCTTCATCAAAGTCATGAGACTTGGCACTGACACCCTTTGCAAACGGCATCATTTCCTGAGTTCCCTTATAGCGGTCATATTCTTCAGTGCATGCACCTTGATCATCCTTTTTAACACAAAAATTACCAAAATCTGGAAGTGTACCACAGTTATCCATACCTACAGATTCAATTGTCGTGCTTAACCAAGACCCATCTGAGGAATAACCACCATGGTTTTCTACAATTACATTAATGTCAAAATCCTTAGCGAACAATGATAATTTCTGGAGTCCATCAATAGCATTTTTTTGAACTTCCTGAGCTTCGCCTTCTCCAGCAGCATTTACACGAATAGAGTGACAACCCAATGTTTTAGCAGCCTCTACCCATTGATAATGGTTCTCCACTGCAATCATTCTCTTTTGTATATCTGAGTCACCAAGATGTCCTTCGCCATCAATCATGATGAGTAAGCTTTTGACACCATTATCCTCTGCTATTTGTTTCATTTGATTTATGTAGGATACATCCTTTGCCTTGTCTTTAAAAAAGGCATTAACATATTCAACAGCAGAGATACCAAAATCCACTTTAGCTTTCTTGGCAAAGTCAAGGTGATCAAGTTCTCCAGAAAAAAAAGCTTTATGGAGTGACCATTGTGCTAATGAAATTTCAAAATCAAAAGTTGAGGTCACAGCTTTTGTACAGGCGGATAAAATGGGAGATGATGCGATTGCTAAACTTGCACTGGCCAAAGTAGAACCTTTTATAAAATTTCTTCTGTTAATTTTTACTCTCATGTTACTTTTTTGTTTTTAGTTAAGTGAATTGATCCATAGAGCAATCTCTTTTAGATTTTCATCTGAAATATGAGTAATTGGAGCCATCGGTAAAGTATAATCAGGCCAGTTTTGAGGTTCAGGATTTTTGATCAACTCAACAATTCTATCTTCGCTATAATTTTTTTTAGCAATATCCCTAAAAGATGGGCCAATAAGTTTGCGGTCTACTTGGTGGCAAACCATACAAGTACCTTTCTCAAGCATTGGTTTAATTTGTTCCTCCGACTTAGCTGTAGTTTTACTTTCACCACAGGAGTATAGAAAAGTAATAAAAAATAGAAAGCTTACTTTGGTCAGAATTTTGAGCATTTGAAACGTGTATTTTGAATTCATTATAAGTTTTGTACTGTATAAAATCAATCAATACCATCTTAGATTATGATAAATACCCTAGATAGAACTCTAATCTAGTTTAATAACAGATATTGATTGTCTAAAATATTTCACTGACTTAAGTTATACAAAATTTGCTTCAAGGATTATTTTGTATCTCTTTCAATCCAAGTGCACTTTCAGTGCTGAATCGTATTCCCTAAAAGAAACACCAATTTCTAGTACTGATTCAGAAAAAAAACCACAAACACATCCATTTTGAGAAACAAGAATAAAGATTTCAATCCTAATTGCTAAACTTAAGTTTTGATTCTTAATTTAAAAACACCTGTTATTATCATACCATCAAGACTCTACCTCAGTAGATTAAAATCACAGTTAGAAGTTCCAATTAATTAGTGCCTTTCATCTTAGCTTAATTCACCTGAAAAGTCCTTGATATATTGAATCCAAAGTGAATTTCTCCATCAAAGAAATCATTCGTAGTTTCTGTGATAAAGCCTTTGGGTATCATCGCTGTTGCATTCGTGAATTGAAGCTGAAATACATGGCCTCCAGTTTCAATATCAACACCTATAGCAATTGCATTAGTGGTCCCTTCGTTCAGATGCTGAAACTGATAATAGTACTCTGCACACAAGGCGACACGTTTAGAAATTTTCACCCTTCCTCCTACTCCTAGAGCAAATACATCATTCGTTACATCACCTTCTTCTATCAAATTTATATGTACCCATGAAGGCATAATTTGAATAGATATACCGTGATCAAACTTACGTGCGATTAGCAGCTGATGAGTAAAGGCAAGCTTGTCTGTAAAACTGGGGTCCAATTCGGCGTCTTTCAACGTTTTAATTGCCATAGAACTAAGCCAAGTTGCAGACAGGGGCATGCTTTTTTTCCCTGTAGACTGTCTTAATAATCGGTATTTCACGAATCCATCGTAAGTTTTTTCATATGAGCTTCTACCTAACCCAATATATAAGCGGTCCGTGATCGCATACTCTAGTCCAATACGAATGTATGCCTGGTCTAAGCCAAAAAGCTCATATGCACCTCCATCGATTGTACCGAACCTATGTGAGATCATAAAATCCATCACCCCTTTTTTTCGGGTTTCTATTGAATGGCCGTTAATGAGTCTTGTGCCTTTGAAAGTGGCCTCAACCAATACCAACTCATTAGCTTGCTCTTCTTCTAGTCCAGCTAATAAGTCATCCTGAGCAACAAGTGAGAGAGATAGTGGTAGAAAACTGAGTATTAATAATATTTGTTTCATTTTTTTAACGTTCGAAATTAAATGCTGCTTTTACTTCTACTACCTCTGCAATGTTCATAATTACTAACTTTGGTATTTCGATATCATGATCGGCGATTGACACTTCAAATTCAGTCATTGCTGATAACATAGTGTCAGAAGCATCAAACTTCACGATAGTTGTCAAGGGTCTTGATACACCATGGATTGTCATTTCACCTACTACTTCAGCTTCAAAAGCTCCTCCGTTAGAAAAGTTGAAATTAGGAAAATCTGAGATGGTACCTTTGAATGTCGCTTTTGGATACTTTTCAGATTCTAGATAGTTCTCATTGAAATGCTCTTCCATTAGGCTTTGTTCAAAGTGGAATTTTTTCATCAAAATGGATACAGCCAATGTTCCTTTTTCAAGATCCACTGCTCCAAGTACTTCAGTATTCAGGGCCTCAATATTTTCCATAGGTGCTTCGGAATAAAATGAAGCAGTTCCTGCTCGATCTATAAGTGGTTGGGCCATTGTATGGCCGCATGTGATGACCACTATTAATAGTGTTAAGGTTTTATTTTTCATGTTTTTAAATATTTTAGATTAGATCAAATTACTTTGACAAAGACCAAAGTGAATTGTATATTATGATTGCTTTATCAATTAGTCAGGTAGCGCGCCATCATTTACCCAACAGGCAATCGCATCAATTTCACTTTGAGTAAGACTTCCATTGGATCGCGGTGGCATAGGATTATTTTCAGAGCTTGTTCTCGTTTTGATACGACTGGCGGCAGCATTAATCTCATCATAAGTATCGAAGTTCGGTGTTCTTGTTACGCCATGACAGCTCCTACAATTGTTTTCAATTATTCCTTCAATGGTACTAAAACTTATACCTGAGGTAAGAACAACATTCTGCGTAACTGCACAGCCATCTTGATCTTCTATACTTACATTATGATCACCGCTTTCAAGTCCTAGAAATATATTACTCTCCTGTGTACCTCCATTATCTATGCTATATAAATATGGTTCGGTACCTCCAGAAGCTAAAATTTCGATTATCCCCTCAGAAGAGTTGCATCCAGCATCTGTAGTTAATAAATCATCTAGGTTCACACCGTCTGTATTTAAAATCTCAACAATGGTTTCACCTGAGCACCCATTCACATCTGTAACAACCACTGTATAACTTCCTGCACCAACACTTTCAAATACCCCATCGGCGCTTACTCCAGCCTCTGATGAATAAGTAAAAGGTGCTTCTCCTCCTGAATTGCCTATGGTAAAGCCACCATTTGGAGTACCACAACCTGTTGCATTAGAGGCTAATAATTCAACCTCCACTGGATCGAGCTTACAATCGAAGGTTGGACTTTCTTGTTCCCAAGTACACGACATGGCTCCTATCAACAACAAGTAACTAGTCGCTTTAATTGAAAATTGTAATTCTTTATACATAGTAGAAAATTATTCCTGAATTTAATTGACCATTTATAATAACTGTCAGGTCATATCACAGACCTAATTATTCATTGCAACATGAATTGATTATTACATTATTTGTTTAAAAATTGTCTTGAAAGATAATTACACTCTGAAACAATCCCACCTAATTCAGTAACATTTTAGACAAGGTAGAAATCATCAAGAAGGAGTATAAAAATTTGATTGATAAATAATACATCAATGATATGTCGTACACAAAGCTAAAATGAATTTTGAGCCTATCATTGGACAGACTTATCATTTGTATATGAATGATAAAAACAATGAGAAGTTCTTGTCTCTCATTCCTCCAAACAGTTGAAAAAAACGCATATCGGATCATTTAAGATCAATCATGAAAAGCTATGGAAAAAAGTGCCGGACTCCTCACCTGCTGAAGTGTGATCAATTTTAGTAATAGACTTAAAGCTGAGTGTCTATCTTTGAGAAGTGACTAAACCACTATGGATTGAAAAGCCATAGATTTTACTGACAATAAAAATATCTCAATCAAGTGGTTAGAATGAAGAAAAAAGACTCAATATTTTTCATCTTGGTTCTAAACACTATTGTCTGATATCTGAAGAAATATTTTTTGGAGTTAAAGCAAAATACGTCAAAGCACATACAACCTACTGCAGACAAAGACATAAATACTTTTTGAGAACATAAAATACAACTTCTATCCAACGTAAAATAATCCATATCGACATGGATGCATTTTTTGCATCCGTAGAGCAACGTGACTTCCCAGAGTATCGTGGCAAACCTTTGGCTGTGGGTGGAAACAAAGAGCGTGGTGTAGTTGCTGCGGCAAGCTATGAGGCTCGAAAGTATGGCGTCAAATCTGCTATGTCCTCTAAGATGGCCTACATCAAATGTCCTAATATCATTTTTACCAAACCCAGATTCGAGGTTTATAAAGAAGTATCTAGTCAGATTCAAGAGATATTCAGATCTTATACAGACTTGGTTGAGCCACTTTCACTCGACGAAGCATTTTTAGACGTTACTCAGCACAAAAAAGGACCTTCCTCTGCAACACTTATTGCCAAAGCTATCAAAGCAGAAATCAAAGCAGAGACAGGCTTGACTGCTTCTGCGGGTATTAGCACCAATAAATTTCTGGCCAAAGTTGCCTCTGATTATGACAAACCCAATGGGCTATTTGTGATCCTTCCAGATCAAGTGATGTCGTTTATCGAAAAGCTACCGATAGAGAAGTTCTTTGGAGTGGGTAAAGTCACCGCCAAGAAAATGCATGACTTGGGAATCCGTCTCGGTAAAGATTTACAGTCCTTTTCTAAATTGGATCTCAATCGACACTTTGGAAAATCAGGAACCTATTTCTATAATATCAGCATTGGATCCGACGATAGACCTGTGCGACCCGATCGAGTGAGGAAATCGGTAGGTGCCGAACAGACCTTCGAACAAGATATAGAAGACAATGCCGAGTTACTGGATATCATAGACAAAATTGCCCTTCGTGTAGCGGAGAGAATGCAAAAGGGAAATCACAAAGGGAAAACCATCACATTGAAAATAAAATATTCTGATTTCAAGGTAATCACACGTAGTAAGTCGATTAGTCCAAGTATTCACACAATCGATAACATCATACTTCATAGTCATGAGCTCATGAATGCCATCAAAACCCACCCCTTAGGCATTAGGTTACTGGGCGTTTCCATGTCCAATTTGGATGGTGAACCAATAAGTAACGATGGGCAGTTAACGTTGAATTTTTGAATTGAGAAAACATCAACTAACCCCAAGTAGCAATTTCACAGCTCGATACGCCGAACACACTGCCCCTTCCATATAACCAGGGTTCGAGGGTGAAGTCTCTGCTCCTGCAAAGAATAAATGATCATCAAAGTGTGATTGCAGATAAAAAGCATGGCCATTATTTTGATGTGGCATCAAGTCGGTATTATAGTTATGCTGTTGCCCATCAACGAAATACTCCCCCCATAGAAAATCATCATACCCCAATATATGTCTTTCATCTATGCCGAATAGTTCTTTCAACTCTTGGATGACTAACTGTTTTCGCTTGTCAATATCAACTAGTAAAATTCCTGTTGGATGAATAAAGCCTAAAAGGCCAAACGAATCCCCATCACTGTGATCTTGCATCTCTCGGATTAATCCATAATTGGAATATACAAACCCCGACAACTTGTTCTTACGCCAATAGTCTCGATCAAGCAGCACAGTAAATTTAGTAGACTCTCCCATCCAAGTATGTGTAGAGAGCATGAGGCCTTGATGGTCCAATCGAGGATTGATTTCTATTTGATCAGCAATTACTTTGGGAGGTACAGCAAGTATCACTTTAGCTGTTTCAAGTTTTGATCCATCAACCATTGTGAGGACAATCGACTCTTTTTGATAATCCAATGAAACAACTTTAGTATTAACTAGTATACGTTGAGGATCCAGTTGATCAGCCAATGCTTGAATGATAGCGCCAGTACCACCTTTGACCTTGTGATAACTTGCGCCATTCATCAATGAATCGGTAGGGTTCCTTTGAATCGCCATCGACGGCTCATATTTAATGAGCGCATCTCCAGTCAAATACTGTGGGTATAATTTCAACCCCAACTCGGTAATGAGTTGTTTCAACACAACATCTTGAAACACCCAAGTAGCCCCTAATTCAAATGATTGACTGTCCACAATTTTAGTATATATCCTGCCGCCTAGTCGGCTATTTGATTCTAAGACCAATGGATTCAACCCTTGCTTTTTCAATGCGTATGCTGCCGTTAGCCCAGCTATTCCACCACCAATAATGATCACTTTTTCCCTCATGCATTTGATTTATCAACTGTAAACATAGATACACTAGGCTTCATTGCTACCTCTACTTTATCACATTGTCAGGATTTCACCTCCCCTGTCAGGATGATTAAGTTTAGAATAGATTTTTCAATCTAATTAAGATACCCACTTCACACTACCCATATTGTAGTGTATCCACTGGATTAGCTTTAGCCGCTCTCCAAGACACATATCCAATAATGAGTCATTCCAAAGTGAAATTCTTAATCATTAATAACATATGAAGTCCATTGAAGATTGATGAGGGCCTAATTTCTCAGGTTATAATCAATCTATTAAAACATGAAGAACAAGCTACGCTGGATAATGAGGATCCTAAGATCCCTTAGCTCTTCAAAGCAAATAAATCAGACTTAAAAATCTAGGTAGAAAAAATGGTTTAGGAGTTCTGAAACAAATCAAGATATTAGATTCCATATACTAGAACCAAGACTCAAGATTTTATTTCCTGGTTCTAATATCCTTCGTCATTTATCTCCTCGACACTCCTGCGTAATTAATACCAGTTAATTGATGCATGTCCCAATCAAACGTAGAGAGATCATCGTGATTGAACTGACTTATGTCGTCATAGCCACAAGATCTTGCTACTATCTTCATGAGATCCGTACTAGCACTAAAAAAGTTATGAAGCCTTGAAGCAGACTTTTCGATTAGTAACCTTGCTCTTAGATTCTCCTTTTGCGTGGCAATACCTACAGGGCAATTGTTGGTGTGACAAGCACGCATACCCAGACAGCCAATCGCCTGCAAAGCAGAATTAGAAACCGCTACCGCATCAGCACCTAGCATGAGCGCCTTAGCAAAATCATCTTCCATACGAAGGCCTCCCGTAACAATTAAAGTAATATGCTTTAAGTTATTATCATCAAGATACTTACGTGCTCTGGCCAAAGCTGGTATAGTCGGGACATTGATATTATCCCGCAGGATCAAAGGAGCAGCTCCAGTACCACCACCACGACCATCTAGGATGATGTAATCCGCTCCAGCATCTACTGCAAATTGAATATCCTTTTCTACATGACTAGCCGCTATCTTGAAACCAATAGGAATACCTCCCGTCACTTCTCTTACTTTATTACCAAAGGCCTTAAAATCTTCTACTCCATTAAAATCTGGAAAGGTAGCTGGGCTAATGGCTGACACACCCGGTGCGAGTCCCCTCACTTCCGCAATTTCCCCTTGCACTTTGTTACCGGGCAAGTGTCCACCCGTACCCGTTTTAGCACCCTGACCACCTTTGAAATGAAAAGCTTGAACATGTTCCAACTTATCCCATGAGAATCCAAATTGCGCGGACGCGAGTTCATAGAAATATTTCGAATTATTGGTTTGTTCATCCGGTAGCATGCCGCCCTCTCCAGAACAAATACCTGTACCAGCCAATTGGGCTCCTTTGGACAAAGCTACCTTGGCCTCCCGACTCAACGCACCAAAACTCATGTCAGAAACAAACAATGGAATATCTAACTCGAGTGGTTTCTTAGCGTTAGGGCCAATGACAACCTTGGTAGAGACTGCTACTTCATCCAGTAGTGGTTTTCTGTGCAATTGTGCAGGTAGGAACTGTATAGACTCCCATTTCGGCAAAGTGTTGCGGTCTACACCCATAGCAGAAGTAGCGCCATGATGGCCCAACTTACTCAACCCATCTTTGGCCAGTTCTTGAATTTGTCTAGTGTAAGGCTCAGTAGACTCTGGATGCGTATCAGCAAAATTGCCTTGATATTCATCTCGTTGAAAGGGTTGAGGGTTTTCTATTTGAAAGTCCAAAATCTCTTGTCGATCAACACAAACCCATCCATCTTCGATGACTTCCTTGAACTTGTGAAGCTTTTCCGAATTGTTATAAGCACTCACACCCGTATCAAATCGATAGTCCCAGTTATGCAAACCACAAATAATGTCATCCCCAACTATCGCCCCATCTGACATCAGTGCACCCCGATGCTGACACCTGCCATACAAGATGGAGACTTGATCACCATAGCGAATTAGTACTAGATCAGTATTTTCGGCCAATGCATGTCCAGGTTCTTTTTCCTTTAGCGCATCAAACTTAGTCAGTTGAATCAAGGTATCAGTCATGATGAGGATCGTTTAGGTTTAGTGATGAGTATCTACAGTAAGAAAGGCAACATGTAAGACAACTCAAAAGTTCATGACATCAGTAACCTTATTTTATATTCATAATATCCATTCTTGGCTTGACAGGTTTTGAGAAACCAAATGATTGGATATGATCTTCACCAATGAAGTATTCTCCTCTCTATTTTATTACTAAGCAAAGAATTTTTAAGAGATAAAATTAAAATATACAACAACACTAATCCAACCTGATCTATTGTGTATGTATCAAAAAAATAACCCTACTCAGCATAATTTGCACCACCGTCTCAATATTGTATATAACAATACTAATGGTGACGCAGCTTTAAATGCATGGATAGTAGTTGAACATATAGGAAGTAATGGTATCAAAAATCAATTTTCAAACTACCTGCAGATTGGATGAAATCAGAGTGTAGTGAAAATATATTTGACACATTCAATAAATCATATCTTTTTATTATATATTTTTGCGCCTCGAAAAATCCTATTATCTAGATTACTAGACTTATGAAAGAAACAACATCCGATGCGACCAATAATTTAGAAAAGGACCTAGAAACTAACGGTAAAAAGTCAACTATGACGGTACTAGTTTCTCAGCCTAAGCCTCAAGATGAAAATTCACAATATTATAGAATAGAAGAAAGGTATCCCGTCAAATTTGACTTTAGACCTTTTATAGAAGTAGTTCCTGTAGAGCTTAAAGATTTCAAAGCACAAAAAATTAAAATTCTCGACCATACAGCAGTGATTTTTGTTAGTAGATATGGCATTGATTATTTCTTCTCTCTTTGTACGGAGTTAAAAATTGAAATACCAGCTACAATGAAGTACTTCTGTATTTCGGAACAGATGGCTAATTACCTCCAAAAGTATATCACAGTAAGAAAAAGGAAAACATTCTGCGGTAATCGTACCTCTCAAGAATTACTAGATATTATCAAAAAGCATCCTAAGGAAAAATACATCTTCCCTTGCTCAGAGACAAGTTCAAGAGACATCTACGACTTTTTGAAAACAAATGAATATACATATACTCCAGCCATCGTTCATAAAACAATAGCTAGTGATTTGTCTGACTTGGCGGATGTCAACTATGATATGTTGGCTTTCTTTAGTCCTTCAGGTGTCAAGAGTCTTTTTACAAATTTCCCAAAGTTCAAACAAAAAAATACGCTGATAGCAGGGTTTGGAACTTCTACTTGCCAAGCTATCGAGGATAATGATTTGACTTTGAATATTGAAGCACCATTACCTGAAGCACCATCTATGATAGGTGCCATTGAATTATATCTAAAATCTATTAAGTAATTTCCTCCAGACTCCAATGTGCTATGAGAATTGCACATTGGAGTCCAAAGGTTCATCAATTAGTGGAGTCTTCACTTTTGAAGTGTGACCTTTTATCCCATTCAAATGTGGTCATCAATTAGTTTACTTTGATTTCCTTCTTCCCCCTTCAAATAAAGGAAAACAAAAGCACGGTCCACCTATCATTGCAAGGTAATAAAGCGGTTTAGCACTATACAAACAACCATGGTTTCATATACCTAACTTCTCACGATGACGAAGTAATGTATGATTACACAGTTAAGTTTTTTATCTTATAATTTAGCGATCTTATCATTTTTATAATTGTAGTTAGAGTGGAATTCAATTGGTAAGATTGAAGGCATTTTTTTAGTAATAATACTAAAAAAATGCCTTCAGAAAATCTATACACTCAATATAAATAGACAAGAAATTCTAATAGTGGAAAACAGAATTAGTCTCTTAGGATAGCGATATAACACTTCTTGGAATGAGTTAAATAATATTGTATTCAAAAATAATGACACGTACTGATAGGGTTATATTGTATTAAGGGTACTATCTATCTGAAGTTGATATAAGATACCATATTGTCAATTAGAATGCCATCACAGTTGTAAGGGTTTAAAGTATACTTTATCGATCAGTTCAAATTTATATTATGCAGTTAGAGTTAATTGATTTGTGGATTGCTATTGGTGTTATTCAAGGTGTTTTTCTAATATTATCCCTTCTCAGAGTAAAAGATCGAAATAAGAAGAGCACCAAATTTCTCATACTTTTTCTAAGCATGGCGATAATAATGTTGTCAGGAAGGTTTTACTTATTTAGAGCTTCCGGTGATTGGGTTTCCAAAGTCGGACTTATTATCGATAGCGTGATTTTTCTTTTTGGCCCTATGGCTTACCTCTATGTTAAGTCATCAACAAGAAGTAACAGTATCAATAAGTTATTTCTCTTAGGTCATCTCATACCATTCATCCTCTTTTTGACATATGTTTTGCACGTATTCTTGACTTATACCGACAAGGAATATACAGAGCTTTCTTGGTCGGGACATTTAAATACCACTTATACCATAATAGAGGTTGCTGCCATAATGATCAATTTGATTTATTCAATTGTGATTGTATTATTTTTAAGAGGATATAGCCAATCACAATCGAAACTTTTTTCATACAAACAGTCCCTACATTGGTATTTGATGTACTATGCTCTTGGCATATTGATCATTGTATTATTTTGGATGATTTCTTTTGCAGGAAAGTATTTCTGGTATTATTCATCTGATTTAGTCAATTACGATACCGTGTGGATTAGTATTTCTCTATTGACCTATGTGATAGGCTATTTTATTCTAGTCAAACCCGACTTATTTAGAATTGAAGAACAAATAACTGTTACTAAAAGCTATGATAGGCTCTCTAAAGAGGAAGTAGCTATCGTCCTGAATAAGATGGAAGCCATTTTTAATCAAGATAAAGTCTTTAGAAACCCTGAATTAACATTAAAGCAATTGGCTGATCAACTTGACATAAAACCTAATGATCTTTCGTGGCTTCTGAATAAAGAGATTGATGAAAGTTTTTACGATTACATCAATGGCTTCAGGGTGAAAGATTTCCTGAAAAAAATCCAAAACAGAGAACACAAGCAGTACACGTTATTAAATTTGGCTACTACATCCGGGTTTAACACCAAGTCTACTTTTAATAAAGTATTCAAAAAACATACGGGACAAACACCGAGTGCATATATCAATGCACTTCAAATAGAAACCTCTCCAAATCTTTTGTAAAAATAGGTGCACTTGTACCCAAAACGTCGATTAAACAAAATCAAGGCTATATGTTTGGGAGATGTTTAACTATAAATCAATCGTAACAGTTATGTTTTTATTCAAAATAAAAAGAGTGCTTTATTTAATTCTTCTTACTTTTCTCCTTTCTAATTGTTCAAATGATGATGATAAAGTCATCATAGAGGATAAAGAAGAGGAACAAAAGGAAGTTGATGATGAAATTTTCACACTTTCTGTAGGAAGCTATAGTGGTCTTTGGAATTCCAGCGCATCCAATGGATCAGTATATACAAACCTTGATATTACTGCAAAAATCACACAGATAGAAGATGGTCAGATCACGGGGCTTTTGTATATATCAAGCGACTTTACAAGTTGTTGTGGTAGTTCAGGAGGAAACGATGGCCCATTGTCATTCGCGATTCTAGACAATGAAGTGAGTGATTTCAAATGGGATGATATAATTCCTGATTGCAATGGCACATTTACTGGAGCAGGAACCATTGTAGACCATGATAGTTTCTCTATTCAGATCAACAAGGGAGAGGATTGTGAAGGTACACACTCCAATACTTCAATTAGACTTTCAAAATAGTTCAGCTTTCAAGATATGATGAGTTATAGTACACTTTACTATAACTCATCTTCTGCCCTTCTCTGTTAGTAATCACTTTTTCTACACAGGACTAAAAGGAAGAAATGGTTAGTTCTTCGACGGATAATTAAAACAAAAATCAATGAGAAAAATGCGTTAATATTACTCGTATTCTGTCAACCATCCTGCTAGTCTCATTGCAATCGATTGAGTGATAGATGAGTTAAGTCATCATGTATTTGATGAAATTGATACCTATCCAATTAAAAAATTGAGTATTGAATTGGTTACTGCATAAGTTCTTAATCTATCGTTGAATGGATGATTCCTTAAAATAGTAACTTGAGTTATTTGGTTACTAAAATTAAAAGTATTTACTTTGAATCTCAAAGTACTTTCTATGGAGAATCAAAAATACCTCGAAGACTTACAAGACATTAAGACGATCATGGAACGGTCGTCACGTTTCATCTCCCTTAGTGGCATGTCCGGAGTGGTGGCTGGTATAGTAGCACTTATTGGCGCCTACCTTGCCTATCAAACCGTCTATACTGGTCAAGATTACCTTAGTTATCGTAGAGCAGATCTGACGGTTCAAAACATATCCTATTTAATAGGAATTGCCTCTTCAGTCCTTATTGTTTCGGTGTTAGGAGGCTTATATTTCACACAAAAAAAAGCGAAAAAAGCAAATCAGAAATTGTGGGACATTCAATCCAAAAGATTGATCATCAATTTAATGATTCCATTGGCAGTGGGTGGTATAGTTTGTGTGATTTTGTTGGGCAAAGGCTTTATAGGAATCATCGCTCCTTTCACACTCATATTCTACGGTCTAGGTCTAGTTAATGCCAGTAAGTACACCTTAACAGAAATCAGGAGTTTAGGTTTATTTGAAATTGCCTTAGGTCTCATTGGTTGTCAATATGTAGGTTATGGATTGATTCTATGGGCATTAGGTTTTGGCATACTACATATTATCTATGGTATTGTCATGTATAAAAAGTATGAATCGTGAAAGAGATACTTCAGGATCTAAACAAAGCATTTGAGAACAAAATTCGATTAGGGATTATGTCTGCCCTAGTTGTCAATGATGCATTAGATTTTAATAGTTTAAAGGATTTATTAGGTGTAACAGATGGTAATCTAGCTTCTCATATTAAATCTTTGAGTAAAAGCACCTATATCAATATTCACAAAGAGTTTCTCAACAATAAACCACATACGCAGTATTCTGCTACCGAATTAGGCAAACTAGCATTTGTCAAACACATCAAAGCAATTGAACAATTATTGAAACATTAAAAAAATTTAACTACCTACTTTGTAATTCAAAGTACTTTTAATCTAACATTATGGAAAACCAAAAATCAATTCTTTATTCACTTAAGCATCAGGTAAAAAATTCAATCATGATGAAGTTATTTACTATCACTATTCTAATTCTTGTCCTACTCATACCAGCAACCATGATCAAATCGATTATAGTTGAAAGGGAGTATCTCAACAATACTGCAATTGAAGAAGTCAGTTCTAAATGGGCGAATGATCAATGCATTAATGGACCAGTACTATCTATTCCCATCCTATTTGAAAAAAACACTAAAGAAGGGGTTAAAGAATGGACTGAATACTATCATATTCTTCCAGAATCTTTAAATATCAATGGTCAAGTAACACCTGAAAAACTGAAAAGAGGAATCTATGAAATAGTGGTCTATAAGTCTAACCTTTTTGTCAATGGATCATTCCTAATCAATCAAAACATCAAGCAACAGCACTTAAAAGAAATCAAAACCAATGAAGCATTCCTCACTGTTGGCATATCTGACCTTAGAGGAATAGAAGATGACATTTTCATTTCGTGGAATGACAAAATTATCAAAGCAACTCCTGGATCTCGTATTTACAACATTATACCGCAGGGCGTAACCATAGACCTACCTCAATTAGTGATTACCGAAGATAAATTAATAGAATTTACATTCGATCTGAATCTCCAAGGCAGTCAGAACCTTTCTTTTGTACCTACTGGTAGTACAACCAATGTATCATTAGAATCTACATGGCCATCCCCTAGTTTCAATGGACAGTTTTTACCCGATGAAAGAGCAGTCTCTGACGCTGGTTTTAGTTCCGATTGGAAAATTCTACAACTCAATAGGAATTTTCCGCAAAGCTGGTTAGGTGAATTACCAAATACACGTTTAGAAAATTCAGTATTTGGAGTAGACTTATTGCTACCGTTGGATGACTATCAAAAGTCTATAAGATCAGCTAAGTATGCTATTATGACGATTGCACTTTCATTTTTGGTTTTCTTCCTTGTTGAAATTCTTAATAATAGAAAGATTCACCCATTTCAATATACCCTGGTAGGGTTGTCATTGTGTTTGTTTTATGTTTTGCTCATTTCAATCTCAGAACATTCCAATTTCAATTTTGCTTACATCATCTCCGCATTTGCTGTAATAGCGATGATATTCTTGTATTCATTGAGTGTGTTTGGGTCTAAAAGATTATCAATGATACTTATGGCGATTCTAACAGGATTGTTTGGTTTCCTTTTTGTAACCCTACAGTTAGCGGACTATGCACTATTAATGGGGAGCGTAGGTCTCACAATAATTCTTGCAGGCACTATGTATTTTACTAGAAACATCAACTGGTATCAGTTGAATCAAAAAACTATTGAATAGTGATTTTATTAGACATAGTAGGCGGGTCAAACACCTGCTTACTTGCTTTTCCGACATTACAAATAATCAAAACCACTACTATCGAATGATCAATCTAAATAATACAATGAAATCTAAAATCACAGCCTACTTCCCTCCTTTTGCATTTTTCACTTTTATCATTTGGATGATTTTTCAAGCGGACATGGATCAAAATAACATCATCATGGAGATTGGTCATAGTGTTCCTTATGGTGACAAAATTGGCCATTTCATGCTTTTCGGATTACTAGCACTGCTTTTGAATATGGCTTTAAAATTTAAGCAAATCAACATATCGTCTAGAAAATTTCATTTGGGCTCGGTAGTCGTATTTGCTTTTGCAATAGGTGAAGAGTTTACACAGTTAGCATTCGAAACAAGAACATTTGATTTAATAGACATGTTATTTGATCTCTTTGGCATTGGCATTCTATCTTCTATTTCGTTTAGAAAATATGTAGTCAATAGAATCAAATCATTCGCTGAGTATCTCTCTATCAAGTTGTTAATTGAATAATGAAAAGTAATATCCAACACCTTGACAGATGTCACAGCTGTACGGCAGAGAGGATTCCTGATTTGAGGTTTTAAGGGAAAATGAATTCTTTTTATCTTAGCCGAAAATAAGTCTATGAGTCACCATATTGACATCTCACGTATTAAACCTGAAGTTAAGCTGACTACCGCTCGCAGTGGTGGCCCGGGTGGGCAACATGTCAATAAGGTAGAGTCCAAAGTCACGCTACGATTCAATGTATTGGAGTCAAAGTCTCTTACTATTATTGAGAAAGAGTTTATCCTTAAAAAACTAGAAGGGCAGCTCACCAAAGACGGTGTATTGATCATCACCGCTGAGGAGCAAAAATCCCAGCTAATGAACAAAGAGATTGCCTTCAGGAAACTTGATCAATTGTTGACCAAAGTCTTCTTTGTTCCAAAAATTAGAAAAAAGACCAAACCTTCCAAATCATCTATCAATAAGCGCGTCAAATCCAAAAAGCAACATGGTGAGAAGAAAAAATGGAGACAAAAACCATGAAGATCAACGCGGTAGTTTCATAGTCAAAGGAATATGACGAGTCACGATGCACCTATTGAAAATCTTTCAATTTTACTTATCGATAGATATAGTTCTCAGTGAGACGCTAAGACCAGCGGAGCAATCAGCTTTAAATATCTAATTTCATTGATTACTCAATATATACTTCGAACTCTGAAGCGTGATCATACTGATTAATACCCAGTTGAAGATCAATTGATTTCTTGTAGCAGACATTTCTTAATTTTTGATCCCCAAGCTTCGCAACAATTTGATATCATCCCGGAAGATGATCCGACCGATTTTGGCTTGTTTGATCATTCATATTAAATTGATTTATAGATTTTGAAATTTATAAATCAATGGTGATGGAATCAGTCCTTCGCTGTTTTCCCACTCCATTATGCAGAAAAAATGGGGCTTGATTGTGATTCTGTGACCAATATGTGAAAATAATGGACCATTACGCTCATTCTGTGGCCATTACGACCATAATGGTCCTTAGAAACCCTATAATGGTGGTTCCATTTTGCATAATGGTGCTCAAAAAATGCATAATACCCCATTAAAAGAGCATAATGGTCCAAAATTTTGACGTAATACCTCAAAATATATCGGTAAGAGTGACAGAATTGCAGTCAAGGGTGATTTTAATTCGGTAATGCATGAGAGAAGAATGACTCGATTGCAATTGGGATGAGTGGGCGGATAAAAAGGGTGATTAGGGTCCCGTATCTGGCGTTCAGTGGAGAAGTTGTCCTCCCCCCTTGGTCACAATTAATTTGCATCAGAATATTTACCGTCTTTTGTGGTCGTGTGCCTCCTCTTGGAGTAGACTTGACAACCTGGATTAGGAGTCATCGAAGATCATCCATATAGCCCCTATCTGTGAACTAATATCGCAATCACAGCATAGAATGGTAACCATCATCTCAGATGAACAAAACGCACCTAAACCTAGCTATAGTGAATAACAAACCTTAGTGTTACATTGCAGGTAAAACAGACTAGATATCACTTTATCCAACTATTATAAACGGTACATTCAATTGGACATAAATTAATTCAAATGAATATTACTTAGATTTAATCGACATCAATAGTGCATAAAAATTATGTATAGAATTACTTTTTTAGTTTCATTTCTACTTTTATGTATAAATACTTTTTCTCAATCACAGTCTAATTCTTATAAAATAAAAAAATCTAAAGGCTTCCTGACGGATAGATGTAAGGATTACAATACCTTGATAAAAAGCTTCCCAGATGATATTCGATACGGAGTTTTTATTGATGGTCGGACGATATATTTTACTTTTCCTAGCATAGAACATTTTGAACAATTATTTGATAAAAACAGTGATGGTATAGCAATTGATATCATTCAAAATAATCAATACTCATGTGACACTAAATCAAACTTATCTAAAAAATGGCCTAATAGAGGTTATATGCTAGCACCAATGTATAAAAAGCAATTGGAAGAAAATTTAAAACTTGATATACTAAAAAATGTTGTTGTAGAATATGGCAGTTTACCTGATCAATTTAATCCAAATGATATCGAGTGCAATCTTCTTTCATTACAAAAGAAAGCCTTATGCGACTATTCCATAATTTCAAACATGAAATTTGAAAACTGGGATCTACTTGAAACGGGTCTTTATTGGGATACAATTCCTGAAAAAATTGGAACCTCTGATTTTCAGTTTTTTTACAAAACATTAGAGTTTACGATACCATTTGAGAAAGATAAAATTGAATATAAAGAGGCTGATATTAAACCTTTATATGATTCTCTTAAAATAACTGGATATCAAATTAATGAAATTTCAATTGACGCTTATTCATCTATTGAAGGTTCTATTGAAAGAAATGTAACTCTTCAAAAAGGAAGAGCTCAAAGCATAATTAATGCGTTTCAAGCATATCAGATTAATGAAATAGAAACTACTATTTCATTTAATGAGAATTGGACACAGTTTGCTAAAGATATTAAAGGAACAGAATTTGAATACTTATTAAAATATTCAAAAGAAAAAATCAGATCTGAACTTACCAAGAATAAAGACTTTCTAAATTCTCTTGAACCAACTCTTTCAAAACAAAGGAAAGGAATGATCAAGTTGACGCTTCAAAAAAGAATTTCTACCTATGAAGATTCTCCAGAACAATTAAAATCTACTTTTCAACAAAGTTTATCTGATCAAGATTTAAGCCAAGCCATTTTTCTTCAGCAAATGATTTTTAATCGAATAAGATCAGATAAACTTCCGGACGAATTTATCAATCAACTTGAAATCCCTAAGGATTCTAAATACGGACCTCTTTTTAATAATATTATACTTTTCGATTTAGAAAGATTCAATACAGATGTACTACAAACTATTAAAGAGTTTGAGTTTTTAGAAACTTTTACACCAAATAGCTCAAAAATAAAATACAATCTATTAGCACTTAAAATTAAGTCTTGGTCAGAAGGGAATACCCTAGGTTATAATAGGAATTCAATTGCTATACTTTTAGATGAAATTGATAAATCTGAAATAAGTAAATCTCTTTTATTCCGATTAAAAATAAATTACAACTTAATTTTAATTCAATACTTAACTTACGAGAAAAAATTTAATGAAAAAAGAAAACTCGTAAAAGAACTTTATTATCAATACAGAAACCTTAATCTATCTGATACAGATGTATATAATTTGGCTAAATTTTTAGTTTTTTATAGTGAATTCAAATTAGCCGAAGAAGTACTCTATTCTAAAGTTGTATCAGAAAATGTCTCTGAAGAATTGCTCTTCTATTACTTAGAATTGACCTTTGCAAAAGAAAAACCTATCAAACATTCAGCTTATATGAAGGTTATTCAAAAAGCAATTGATTTAAATCAAAATAGATATTGCAATCTTTTTTTACCTAAAAGTCAAGGAGGACACACCTTTCAATTGCTAGAAAATGACTTATTAAAACAAATTTACTGCGAAAACTGTACAAATAAACTTGTCAACTAAAACATTGAATCTCTTGACAACAAAACTTAATCCCACTAGGAGTATTTTTTAACTACACCTTTATGTTTTTTAAACAGAAAGCAGCATTTTTGTAAATGCGTATTGGACGGTTATCTTGTATTGCAGTATAGCATGACACCTCTATGGGATCAGCCTATACAAATCAGAGATCAAGAAGCAGCTTATTATTTTACCTTTCATGTAGTAGGCTGGACAGATATATTTTCTCGTTAATAAAATAGAGATATTATCATGGATGAGTTTAAAGTGTTTTGATGATACGATGAACTTTGGCGGTTCGAAAAGAATTGCTCAGCTGTTTACAGTTTCAATTGTATCAGCTAATGAATTGAAGATCTAAAATTAAATTTTAAACCCTAACGTCAAGTAAAAGCTCCTGCCATCTGAAGGGATAATCCCTGGTCCTGGGTAGCCAGTAGCTCGTCTAGTGAAATAATTATGATTGGTGAGGTTGTTGATGCCTGTTTCTACTTTCAACCATTTGTAGGTATAGGACAACGAAAAATCCATGATCTGATAACTAGGAATTTGACCGATGATACCACTTCTAGGGTCTCCCTCGGGTGCAGAATCAGAGTTCTGCGCATCTGTATATTGTTCGGTCATGTAGGTGAATTGTAGATTTGCCAATAGATTTTTGTAGCCCGCATTGATGCCAGATTTCAAGTTGAACAGCGGAATGAACTCTACTGTTCTACCATCTACATTATTGTTCCCTTCTATAGCATTGAAATACTGGGAGCCCGTCAATGCAACGTTGGCAAACGCTTTGAGGCGGTAATGACTATCATCACCATGAAAAGTACTGATCAAGTTCCATTCTCCAAAAGCTTCTAAGCCTACTATGATGGCATCTGCAATATTGGTTCTGACACGGTTGGCTCTATCATCGAAAATGATACCAATCCGATCTTGATACAACAATGAATAAACTCCTAGGTCATAGGAAACATATTTATTCCACTTACCTCTCAAGCCAATATCCATGGTAAAACCTCTCTCATCTTGGATATTTTCATCAATAATGAAAGAGGGGCTCACAGTCCGTATATCACTAAATGTCACCGATCGATAGTTTTGAGAAAGGTTCGCGTAGAGTTCAAGATTGACATTGAAAGACTGACTAACGCCGATACCAAACAATACAAAATCGCGTGGCAATGTTAGATTATCTTCTAATACTTCACCACTACCAGCATCTACATAAGTACCATTGCTTTGTGTCTTGATATGCTCAAATCTAAAACCTGGTGTAATGGATAAATTATCAGTTAGGAAAAAAATGTTCTCACCAAATACAGCGATATTTTGATTGGGAAACTTAAAACTAGAGACATTTGGATAATCTGTAATAGAATAATCAAAGTTGAAATCCGCATCGGTATTATTACTACCTGGCCCTTGTTGAGAGGTATTATGTGCATTGTAATATTTTGACCCGATTAAGAAAACAGCGTCTTTGCCAAGTAGATTGTATCGAGTCAATAGCCTTATTTCTGCACCCCAGTTCTCAAAAGTACCCTTCATCAAATCTCTGTTATAGGTATATACTCCAAATTCATCGATTTCGTCAACCTCTTCTACGGGAGACCTATTAAACCCATCTTCCCCTGGGATACCTCTAAATCCAACTGCATTTCGTTGAGCATCCAACCCAAACACATTGAGAGTCAGATCTGTTTTACTATTGAATTTATGTTCTAATCTAAAAGCATACAATTTCCAATCCACTTCGAACCAGTTACGCTCACGGTTGCTAAATCTCGGGTCCTCTTCAAACTTGTCATCCCATAGTCCACCTGCTTGCTGCGCAACATACTTTAGATAGGTAAAATCAAAACTCACATTGGTCTTATCACTGATTTGGTATTGGACATTACCAAAGAAATTTTTAGAATCAAATTCTGAATTGGGTCTGTAGCCATTGCCTTGCTTATAATTGAAAAAGGTGTAATAACTGAATTTACCCACTGTCCCACTCAAACTATTGAAACTGGTGAACAATCCATACGAGCCTACTGTTTGTCTTGAGACCAAGGCTATTTTCTTAGCCTTCACAGGTTGTTTCATTTTGAAATTGATCAACCCACCAAACTGGGTCCCGTATTGCAAGGAGGCCGCCCCTCTAATCACTTCTATTTCTGATAACCCTTCTACAGGTGGGGTGTAATAACTCTCTGGGTATCCCAAAACATCCGCACTGATGTCATATCCGTTTTGCCTAGTATTGAAATTGGAGCTACGGTTAGGGTCCAATCCTCTACCTCCAATACTTAGCTGCAAACCACCGTCATTGCTGTCGTAAATATTAAGCCCTACCACTTGAGCAAAAACCTGTCTTGCATTGTTGGTCGCCATGTTTCCCATCATTTGATCCACAAGTACCACCTCGGTCTTCTTTCCTGCATATATAGCCGTCCCCTCTACCGGTTGCAAGCGTTTCAATCCAAAGACTTCATCTTTACGATCCATGATGACGACCTCAGTCAGCTCATGAGATAGATCTTTTAGGTAAAAGTCTTTCACTGTGTTTTGATCAACACCAATAGGAATGGTCACACTCTCAAATTGATAAGAAAAAATAACGATGGTGTAGTAACCTTGCTTTAGATCTTTGATTTCATATTGACCTTTTGCATTAGTCGAGACAATGAGATTCTTTTCTTTGACGATAACTTGTGCATCAGCAATAGGCTTTTGTGTTACATCATCCTTGATAGTTCCGCTCAATGAAAATTGTGCCATGACAGGCATAACACCTATCAACAACAAACCCAACAATACACTACAAACCTTTAATTTCATCATCAAATGGTAATATCCAATCTTTGTGTTTGAATGACCTTTTCACTTTAGCCAAGTCCACAGTAGGGTCAATATAACGTTGGCTCAACCGACCATTTAACGCTACATAACTATCAACATAAATTTCAATCTGCTCTTGCTCCCTACTCGAAAAATGATCATGTAAAAAATGCGCATACTCTAACATCATATCAGGCTGAAAAGACATTTGCTTCTCTTGAAAAGTTGTTAAGAATTCGCTATTGTTCACTAAGAACCACTTCCCTGTTTCCCCATTTACTACTTTGAAAGTCGAATAGCCTGATTTTTCCATGAGCATGACTCGCCATGAAAATCTAAAGCCTTCTTCTGTCCAAAACAACTCCCCTGGATACATCAAGTATCTAAATGGAATCAGTAATTGGAGCGCAAAGAAAACGATTAATCCCTTCACTTTCAACCCCGTCCAAAATGTTTTATTTCCCTTCCAATATTGATGGTTGTCAAACAGACTTTTATTCCATTTAAACCAATTTGAGAGGGTATTAAGTAGCACATGATGGTACTTATTCTCAAAGAAGATCAATGAACTCAAGATCATGATATAGGGGAACATCCCAATCGGAAATAGAATACGTGTAATGAGATGAAAAAATACCACCGCTGCAAAGGCAAGCCACCTAGTTGGCTTATACAATAATAGGAATGGAATGAACAAATCGTAAAATGCTCCTCCCCAACTAAAAGCATAATGTACCCAAACCTTATCCAGCATACCACCTATGATAGGCAGGTCATATCGGCCGGGCAACCATATTTTGAGCGGCATAGCATGGAGCAACCAATCAGAATTAAGCTTGGCTAACCCTGCATAGAAGTAGACAATACCCAACATCAATTTGATCGCATCTATCGACCAATTAGGGACGAATTGAGTCCGTATGTTTTGATCCTGCTTAGCATCCATGGAATAGTAAGCATTGGCTGGCAAAAAGATCATCAAGAAACTCACCAAACTCACAAAGTAGTAATGATTGAGGTAAGTGGTCTTGTCCATCAATTCGATGTAGGTAAACGATAGAAAGAACACAATGACTGACAAGCGATATTTGAAACCTAAAGTGATTCCTATTGCACTAATAGCACAGAGTATAAAAATCAGATACGTCCAGTCCCCTATTGGGGCAATCCAATCAAAACCATAATAGGAGAAGAAAAAACTAGGTGCTATATAAAGCTTTTGAATCCATCCATTGAACCAGAACCTTATGAGGCTAATGAGCATCATAAGACCAAATAGAATTCGAAAGACCGCTAATGGTGCGGCCTCAGTTTGTCGTTGAAAATATGGTGTAGAAATGTCACTCATCAATCACCATCTGCATCTACATAATCCACTCTAATATTGAGTGCAGACACCATATCAACTTTGAAATAGATTACATTTTTTTGCAATTGCTCATGTAACCCAAACATAGCACTTACATCTTGATCAATCTGATCACTGTAACTATCCAACAAACCTGAATTGGTGTTGCTGATTACACCAAATTGATCATTGATTAACTGACTCAAATCTTCACCCTCTTTGATGGTATTTAGAAAATCTAGATAAGTAGCTAGGCATTCACCATTCTCAGACCCGTCAAAGGGTATACCATTAAAGAAATCAACACTGGCCTTCAACCCAGCTTCAAACAACTGCTTTGAAATATCATTTCTATAAAATGCCTCTACAAATTGAGTATCAGGAGAACCCGAAAACACTCCTGATGGCATACTTACTTTATTGGTTCTTAGTCTCCCTTCAAAGAAGTAAATGAAATCATTAGTTAGTTTGTTTACAGCACTCGTAGCACTTGAACCACTATTAGCAACAAATTCATTTCTATACTCGCCATTCCAATCAGCCAAAACATCATCACTTAACTCTTTTACCCTTGCACTCACAGTGATTAGATAATCAATTGAATTTTGATCTGAATAAATTGTTAAAAGTTCTTCGTCTGACGATGCGATACCATTAAGCAAGTAATCAATAGCTGGGAAACCTTGAACATTTCTCCTAGATGCTAATGTCAAATCATATAATCCACCAGCAATTAATTCACTTATTTTATCTTGATCTGTAGGAAAGGTATTGAGATAACCCTGCATGTCTATCCGTTCTGCAGCACCAATTTGAAACATCGCAACGGTCTGCCATGAAATGTAAGCCGTTTGCCAAGTGGTTCTAGCCGCTACCAAGTTATCTAGAGTTGGTTCAGAGGTATAAGCCAGAATAGACTCGTCCATTTTAGTGACCTGACTATTAAAGTCCGTATAAGCTGGAATGATAATATTATCAGCCCAATTGGTCAGCATAGCTCCCCTATCAAAGTCGTCACCTACCTCGTCAGACTCATTAGAGTCACAAGCATACAGTGCCAAAATCAACCCGAACATCCAAACAATTCTTTTCATACTGCTCTCATTATATTGAAACCACAAAATGAAACCAGCTACACTGGTCTCATTTCATTTTTTGTTTTTTTCCTTTTCTTAATTTGAAGCTTGCTCTACTGTAAAGCCAAATGCTGCTGCAATCTCTTCTGATATTTCATCCAAAGTAGCAGGCGTCACCTCCCAAAACCCATTTCCAGCCATTAGCTTAGTAATATATCCATCTACTTTTTCTTTAGAGATATATGGTGCGTTTGTGGCAGGGTTCTGTGTGAATTGTAAACTGTAAACAAACCCATATCCTTCAGATAGCTCATGAAAAGCAGTACCCATTGCATCGGGGTTCAATGCGCTTTTTCCACCTTGTAGATAATGAACAGCTCTTACTCCACTTATCAGCGAAATCTTCTCTCTAATTATTTCAATTTGATCATTTCTCAAATTATAATCTCCAGCGACTATCGCTGCTCTACCCGTTAAGAACGCCTGGAAAACCTCATCTGCAATTCCTGCAAAGTCCTCATCTGAATCAACACTACCTAAATACTTATTCAAAAAACTATCATCTCCTAAAGTCAAATTAGGATTCGTTTCATCCTGGGCTGCACCGTAAAGATATCCATATGCTTCATCCCAATTGTGTTCCATAGTCGTATAGGTCTTACCCTCTTCAACTACTTCCTCATCATTATTGAGCACGTTATCTCCTCCATCAATTTTGGCAGTACTCAAGTAATTGTTTACAATTTGATCCGTCATCAACGCACCAATCAAACTTTTTGCAAATGCTTGATTATACTCCAGCCCTTGTGCATTTACATATCTAACAGATTCACCATCTCTAATCTGCCCAGCGACACCAGTAGTAGCAGACACTTCCCAATTAGTAAATACTTCTTCTACTTGACTCGTGATATATAGATCGAAAGCTTCTTTGATAGCTTGTCCTTCAGCTATTTTGTCTGATTCATTAGAATAGTAATCCACAGAAGAAGCAGATTTACTTCTTACGTTTTTACTACTTTCATTAAGTTCTGGATCAGTAAAATCTTCAACTCCCTCTTCGTGATTATACATTGCAAGTAAAGATACTGCTGTATTATCAGAGATTTTTAGTTCGCTAGCAATCTCCTCGGACATTGCGATCCTAGTTGATTGTCCTCCAAACGAAACTGAACTTGCTCCTTCTCTTTCAAACACATAGGTAGTTGGCACTTCAATACCCGTATCTTCATTCTCCTCACTATCACAACTTGTGAAAAAACCTGTAAATAATATCGTTGCAACTAAAAAACTTCCTTTTACTGAATTGATCATTGTACTGCTTTATTAAGACTAATTTTAAATAGTGACGCAAAAATAGCTAGCCATGTGATTTGAGCAAGTCTTATTTTGAATAATTCTAGATAAAGGATAAAAATCACTACTAGTAGTGACAAAACATGACCTACATCATGAGATATAAGACTTAATATATATTTAGACCCACCTAAATATCTTACATTTGCCTTCAATGATCTCAACATTAAGCCACGCAGAAGAAAATTATCTAAAAGCCATCTGCAATCTATCCGAATCTGGTAGGCACGCAGTGAGTACCAATGCCATATCAGAAGTAATGAAGACTAAACCTGCTTCGGTCAGTGATATGATCAAGCGGTTGAGTGATAAAGGTTATGTCTCTTATCAGAAGTACAAAGGAGTCAATGTATCAATCAAAGGTAAAAAGGTTGCCATATATATCATCCGAAAACATAGGCTATGGGAAGTGTTTTTAGTAGATAAATTGCATTTCAAATGGGATGAAGTGCATGAAATTGCTGAACAACTAGAACACATCAAATCTCCTGACCTAGTATCAAAACTGGATGCGTACTTAGGTCACCCAAGAATAGATCCACACGGAGATCCAATTCCAGATGAAAATGGAGAAATCGTATTAGGTAAAAAAATACCATTGATAGAAGTCTCTATTGGGAAACAAGTCATCGTAACCGGTGTTGAAAACTCAGAATCTGACTTCTTGGCTCATTTAGACAAAATCAACATTTCGCTTGGCTCAAAAATCATCATAACAGATGTTAATAATTTTGATGGCTCGATGACTATCGAGATTAAAAACCACCCTACCATCTTTATTTCAAAACAAGTGGCAGAAAACTTACTCGTAACAGAATGAAACAATACCTTTTTATCCTCAGCATAGTCATTACAACAGTTGCATGTCAACCTAATCAAGACCGTACAATTCATGGTAAAGTGAAGATTGTCACTACCACAGGTATGATATACGATGCAGTTGTCAATATCGGCAAAGACAGTGTGAGCGCGCAAGCCCTAATGGGCCCTGGAGTTGACCCTCACCTATACAAGGCAACCCAAGGAGATTTACAAAAACTACAACAGGCTGACCTTATCTTATACAATGGCCTTCACCTCGAAGGGAAAATGGGTGAAATATTTGAAAAACTAGCGAGAATTAAAAATGTTGCCCCCGTTAGTCAAAACATTGAAGAAAGCTATTTCAGGGAGAGTGAAACATACAAAGGAACCTTTGATCCACACATTTGGTTTGATGTTTCGCTATGGCAACAGGCGGTTAACAATATCACTTTGGAGTTGTGTGAATTGGATTCTGCTAGTTCACCTTATTATAAGCAAAATGCTAAAATTTATGTTGCGCAACTTGATTCATTGCATCAAGCTGTGAAACTATCAATTGCTTCAATCCCTGACTCACAAAGAATTTTAATAACTGCACATGATGCATTTGGATATTTTGGCAAAGCATATTCCATAGAAGTAAATGGCCTCCAAGGTATCTCTACCCTTTCCGAACCTGGATTAAAAGATATCTCACAATTGGTCAATCTCATAGTAGACAATCAGATCAAGGCAGTATTTATCGAAACCTCTGTATCCGAAAAAGCAATCAACGCTGTGGTAGAAGGCTGTAAACAAAAAGGACATAACGTTTTGATTGGTGGCAGTTTGTATTCAGATGCTATGGGACCCTGGGGTGATTTTGAAGGTACTTATATAGGTATGGTGAGCAGTAATGTTGAAAAAATTGTAAACGCATTGAAATGATAATCAACGTTGAAGATCCAATAGTAGAAGTTCATGACCTAACAGTCACGTATAGCAAAAAACCTGTTTTGTGGGGTGTGGACCTTACAATTCCTAAAGGAGCTTTGGTGGGTATCATTGGCCCCAATGGCGCAGGAAAGTCTACTTTTATCAAAGCCATCATGGAGTTGGTTCCCTTGAGTAGTGGATGGGTGGAATTATTTGGCGAAGGATTAGATAAAGCAAGAAAGAAAGTAAGTTATGTACCACAAAAAGAATCAGTAGATTGGGACTTCCCAGCTTCAGTTCGAGATGTGGTGGTGATGGGCAGGTATGCAGAAGTTGGGCTATTCAAACGTCCAAGGAAAGCAGATTATGAAGCCGCAGATTACGCACTAAAACAAGTCAAGATGACTGAGTTTGCAGATAGACAGATCAGTCAACTATCAGGTGGTCAGCAACAACGTGTGTTTTTGGCTAGAGCATTGGCACAAAATGCAGAGCTGTATTTCATGGATGAACCTTTTGCAGGAGTAGATGCCGCAACAGAAAAGGCCATCATTCAGATCCTCAAACACATGTCCGAACAAGGAAAAACAGTAGTTGTGGTCCATCATGATTTACAGACCGTTCCACAATATTTCGATTGGGTGATACAGCTCAACACTAGACTCGTAGCTTCTGGTCCAGTCGAAAAAGTATTCACTCAAGAATTATTACAAGAAACGTATGGAGGTAAACTATCCATTCTTACAGATGTAGGTCAATTGCTCAAAAAGCAAGATTTCCCAATAAGAGACATGACCTAATGGATGATTTAATTAATTTTTTTACATTTCAAGATGCCAATGTGAGGTATGTAGCAGGTGGTTCAGTATTACTGGCCATTAGTTCTGCACTGGTAGGATGCTTTACGTTCTTAAAGAAAAAAGCTTTGGTTGGAGATGCTGTTGCACATGCCGTGCTACCAGGAGTTTGTCTCGCATTTATCCTTACAGGAACTAAAAACCCTATTTACTTGGTAATAGGAGCATTTATCACAGGCTGGTTGTCTTTGATCATAATTGACTTCATTTCTAATCAATCTAAAATAAAAGAAGACACCGCTATTGGTTTGGTATTGTCCGTTTCGTTTGGAATTGGCATTCTATTACTTACGATGATACAGCATTCAGGTAATGCTGCTCAAACTGGACTAGATTCCTTCTTATTCGGAAAAGCTGCAGCACTCGTTGGTGATGACCTCATTATATTCAGTACTATCAGTTTTGTCCTTCTTTTTGGAGTACTCTTATTCTATAAAGAACTTGCCCTCATTTCGTTTGATGTCAATTTTGCCAAATCCATAGGCTTCCCTGTTAAAAGATTAGAATTGGTGCTCACTACTTTGACTGTACTAGCAGTTGTTACAGGCATCCAAGCTGTCGGTGTAGTCTTGATGGCAGCCATGCTAATTACTCCTGCCGCCGCAGCACGATTCTGGACGGACAAACTGTCTATCATGCTTGTTCTTGCAGCAGTATTTGGTGCCATTTCTGGTATTAGTGGAGCATTTATCTCTTATACAGCGCCAAGCATGCCTACAGGGCCTTGGATCGTGATGGTCATATCTATTATCGCCTTACTATCTTTTTTCATTGCCCCTGGCAAAGGAATTCTATCTAGAACGGTCAGACAAAATCGAATAAAAAAAAGAATCCTAGTGGAGAACATCCTGAAGCTCTTTTATCAATTAGCTGAAAGTGATCATGATTTCAAAACATCGAAAACGATACATGACTTACAATCCAAAAGACCCATTCGGACTGGAGCTCTAAAAAAAGGGTTGATGCTACTCAGCAGACAAGGCTTTCTATCAGCACACAATGACTCTTGGAAACTCACTACTGAGGGTAAAAACAAAGGAAGGCGTATTGTCAAACTTCACAGACTCTGGGAAGTCTACCTGACTAAATATTTAGGCATTGCACCTGATCATGTTCATGAGGATGCGGACAATATTGAGCATATATTAACCCCCGAATTGGAATCAAGACTAGAAGCTTTGTTGGACTACCCTATCAGTGATCCTCATAGCTCTACAATCCCTTATGATCCTAATCAAATTAAGAAATAATGGATGCTATCTATATCATATCTGTCGGCTCTTTAGTCGCAATAACCTGTGGCATTCTTGGATGTTTTTTGATTTTGAGAAAAATGGCTATGGTGGGAGATGCAATTTCTCATGCAGTATTGCCAGGCATTGTATTGGCATTTTTGATTAGTGGTAGTAGAGATTCTTTTACTATGCTAATAGGTGCTGGCCTAATCGGAGTACTCACCACCTTTTTGATTGAATTTTTCCATAAAAAAGGAAAGTTACAAGCTGATGCATCTATTGGGGTCACTTTCACATGGCTATTTGCACTGGGTGTTATTCTCATCTCTGTATATGCAGGAGAGGTAGATTTGGACCAAGATTGCGTGCTACATGGTGAGATTGCTTACGTACCGCTAGACCTTGTCATTAGTGATGCTGGAATCATCTATGGCCCAAGATCTCTGTATGTTACAGGCTTTGTATTAATAGTGGTCATCTTGTTTGTATGGATAGGTTATAAAGAACTCTACATCACTACTTTTGATCCTGCTTTCGCTTCTGCTATAGGCATTTCAACAGGTCTATGGCATTACTTACTCATGAGTGCAGTATCATTGACTACCGTTGCTTCTTTTGAATCAGTTGGAGCTATTTTGGTAGTCGCACTCTTAATCGCTCCCGCTGCAACAGCCTATTTATTGACAGAGAATTTTAAAACCATGTTGATCATCACTTCTATAATAGGTGTAGTTGTTTCTATTACAGGATACTATCTCGCTGTATATCTAAATGGTTCAATTGCTGGGGCCATGTCGACCATGGCAGGTGTTCTGTTTATTTTGGCATTTCTATTTTCGCCAACAGAAGGAATCATTGTCAAGAGAATATTAGTATCTAATACTAGCAAACAATAATTATAAGCTTATAGCAATTCACTAATTTTCAGTTTACTTTAGTTGACACCAATTCTAATAATGAAAAACCAATCCCTTCTATTTCTCCTGTTCAACCTAGCATCTATTGGAGTAGCATTCAGTTTATCTCCTTCAAAGGAATATCAAAAGACTCCTCATGATTTCCATTTGGACTATGAAGAGGTCAAGATTAGCACCGCTGACAATTACACATTAAATGCTTGGCATTTTGATGTTCCTCATTCAGAATACTTGGTCATCATCAGTCATGACGGTAGTGGGAATATGGGTGAATACCTAGAACGTGTAAGAATAATGATCAGATATGGCTTTAGTGTTTTACTATACGACTACAGAGGATATGGTAGCAGTCAAGACTTCAGTATTGATCCCCTCAATTATATCTACAAGGAATTTTACACGGACCTAGAAGGTGCTGTCAATTATAGTAACCAGAATTTTGACAAAAATCTCATTTTGTATGGATGGGGAATAGGTGCAGGAATATCTATTTGCAAAGCATATCAAATGGATAATATCGCTGGTATTATTGCTGATGACCCATTCGTCGATGTATACCAATTAAAAACCACATTTGACAAATCTGGAGTTATCATGACCATTCCTGACAATGTTCTCAAGGATGAATTCAGTCCTTTGCAATGCATCAACAATGCTTCTGAAGTAGAATTAAGAGGTATCAAGCTATTTCATGGCAATAAGAACTATCTGTTTAGGCAAGAAGATATCAATCAACTGTATGAAGCAGTCAATATAGAAAACAAGGAGCTTTACATTTTCGATAAGGCCAGACACATGGATAACTTCACCGTCAACGAATCAGAATATGCTCGTGAGATCTATGTTTTCATTACGAATCTCTAGTCTACTTTTTTGTAGTTTCTCAATACATAAGCAGTACTCCCGCCTACGATTGCTCCAAAGACGTGCGATTCCCATGACGTTTGTGGATTGCCTGGCATCAGTCCGTAAATCAATCCGCCATATATCAATACGACGACTATCGATATCAGTAATGAACGTCGGTCTTTGCGGAATAGACCAAACAGCATCAGAAAAAAAGCTAAACCATAAATAACGCCACTCGCACCAATGTGATAAAATTCTCTTCCAAATACCCACACCAATAATCCTGTCATCAAATAGCAATTCAAAAACACCATATGTGCCACATTGCTATAAAAATAAAATAATGACCAACCCAGTAGCAACATAGGCAGTGTATTGGACATGATATGATTGAGATCACCGTGTATCATAGGCGCAGTAATCACACCAATCAACCCTGTCAAATGACGAGGTTGTATACCTAAAAATGACAAATCATAGTTAAAATTAAATTGCACAAAGAAGCACACCCACATAATAAATGTGACTCTAAACGGTACAACTGCATTTTTACTAAATGATATCATCGGTATAAAACAAAAAACCCTGTCTATCAAATGATGGACAGGGTTCAAATTCCTTATTTGATTACTCAATCGTAAGTTTCAGGATCATCAATCATCCCTAACTCCATCAATTTAGCCTCTTCGTAACTCACTGACATATAACCTAATATACCGCCAGAAGCTTCAGCTATTTTTTTAGCCATATCTTTTAAACTAGCATATAGTTTAATAGCAAAATTATTGTCAATCTTAGGAAGAATGTGATTCAATTTATTCAGCTCCTTCGTAATTATTTCAGATCTAGCTGCCGCACTTTTCGGCATTTCAGCTACATACTTTTCAAATTTCGGTTGAAAAGTTTCTCCCACCAATTTATAATATTCAATCAATTGCTCTCTGGCACGTGCTTGTTTGCTGTTCGCTATCTCTACCGCTTGAGCAATTTCAGTATCATCGATTTTATCGTCCGCTCCAGCAACCAATATAGAGACTAATACAGGGGCATTTAACAACACCTCTATTTCATCGTCTCTCAATGTTTTAAATTCTTCAACCATAAGGCTACCTATTTTCTTTTGTTCAAAATCGAAATTAAAAGAATTCTGCCAAATCAGGAAATCATTCTATTAATTATTTACTTCCTGATCAATCTTCATCCTATTATTAATAAAATCTTCTAACTGCTCAACGTCTAATTTTTTAGCAATTAGTGTTTTGTCTTTATCCAAAACATATATCATCGGTGTACTTCTTACATTGTATTCTACCCTAAAATTACTATGATATTCCATATCCGCATAATTCAACCAGTTCAGATCCAATTCATTGATAAATTCAATCCATTTGACTTTATCTGTGTCTGTATTCACCGCAACCACTTCTACCTTTCCATCTAGTTTGTCATAGACTTCCTTTAGTACAGGAGTCTTTTTCTTGCAATGACCACACGTTGGGGAATAAAAATATAACACAATATAGTCATGGTTAATATTGTAAAGATTATTTGTGACTCCCGTAGTATCCTGAAAATATATCTGAGGAGCTTTTAAACCGAGCTGGTTCTTTCGGTGAAACTTCATTTCCTCCGTCAATTCCTCTAACATAGATTCTTCTGCCCAGGTTGCTTTTCCTGACAAATAATATTCATCAGCCAAATAGACAAAAACCTTATCCATTCCCATAATTTTCGGATTCTGATATTTCTGAAAGATTGTACCTAACAGATAACGATACATTTCTTCATTATTTTTTGCTTTGGTCAAAAGCATCTCTACTGATGCTATTACAGAGTCGGGATGCTGAAAAGTAACTCTATCCAAGTATTCAATTACCTTAGGGTGAAAAACGGGAGTTCTCAATAACCCTTCCGAATTAAAATCTACTTGATCAAAATACCCTTTTCTGAAAGCACCATACTGATCCATTTTCTCCGAATAAGTAAGGGAATCCCCTTCAAATGAAAAATCAGGACTCAATGCCATCAACGCCAATATCTGACCAACAAATGAATCTTTATAAGCTATACCTAAGCTGTCTCTTTTAATTTTATTGGTACTATTCAACTCTTGTGTACGATTGATCGCTACCAAAGAATCATTTGATGTTGAGGTAGAATCCAACGAAATAGAAATCTCCTTCATTGATTTTTGATGATTGATCATCACATTTTGAAAGTCTCTAAAATCCACGTTAGTTGGAGAGTTTATGACTTCCATATTGGTATAAGACTCCCCTATTTTTGTTTTCAATTCAAAGTCTTGTTCATCCACTATGAACTCCATGTAATAACCTTTGGAATACAGAAAATAAACTCCTGTTTTCAAATCCTTATCCCCATCAAAATAAACAGTACCTAATTCATCTACCACTGAGGTATCCTGCAAGTATTTTTTTAGTCCAAAATTATATCCCAGATAAGCAACAGTATCTTCAATACCTTCTACAGTGATCTTAATTTTGTAATTGTCAGATTGAGCCATAACCAACTCTCCACTAAAAACACAAATAACGATGGCAATAGCCATGAATACAACTCTCATTCTTTAAATAGTTAATTATCAATTCAAAAATAACACGTTAAAAACGAACCCGATCATATTATGTTGGCAAATAACAAATTTTAACATGCTTTGATTTTATTAATATCTTGATATTATGAAAGCGACCTTTTTTTTCTTAATTTCAAATATATTTGTTTAAAATAAATTTTAATAACATGATTAATTTAACAAAAATCTTATCAAACTATAGAATGCCAGATGAAGAAGAGCAAGGTAAACCTATAAAACCAAACAAGTAATATACTTGGTACAGCAGCATTTGAGAATTTTTACCAACTTATGACCTTTAGATTATTAATTTGTTTATTGATTGCTATTCAATTCCCATCTCAGGGAATTTTAGCAATCAATAAAGATATAAAAAAAGAATACTTTTCTCTCTTCATTCGATATTATGCCCAATCCAAAAGTCAAAAGCTGGAAAAAGCTAGAGAAACTCTTGACTCACTAGAGATACTTGCAATTAATCTAGGTCCAGAGCAAGAATTAGAAGTTTACTATGAGATTATTGATATTGAATACGATCTCGGAAATTACTTTTCTACAATTAACTATGCTAATCGATTTAAAAAATTAGCTCCTGACTATTCCGTTGAAACAAAAAACATAGCTGTAGTTTATGCCTATCTAGGTATAAGCTATTACCATCTCGGTGAATTTAGCCTTGCATTGGATGCACTTTTTTCTGCTGTTCAAAAGTATGAGAATATTGGTGATACAGAAGGTATGGCAAATTGCAACTCCAATATAGCAAGTGTCTACGAACAACTAACCAACTACCAACAAGCCATCAGGTACATAAATTTGAACTTAGTCTTCTACAAAGGAGTAGATGGACTGGAAGGCTATGTGGTCAATTCATATATTCAATTGGCTAGAAATTTTGAGAATATAAACGAATTAGACATATCAAAAAGTTATGTCGACAGTGCATTATTAATAGCAGAGATTGAAGACTTACAAGACGCCTTACCCAGTATTTATAGAACTTATGGATACGTCTATAGAAAATCAGGTGATCTAAACCAAGCATTAGAATACTTCCGTAAATCATACAAAAAAGCCATAGAAGAGAAAGATTTCTTTACTCAAGGGCAGGTGATTTACTCCATAGTCAAACTTCATTATGATGAAAAAGATTACCTAAACGCGATTCGGATTTCAGAGGAGTACTTATCTAACACCAATAGCAACGCTTTCCAATCCAACTTACTGAATATCAAGGAAAAGCTATATCATAGTTACGTCTTTACTGATCAATATAAGAAAGCTGTGAATATTCAAGAGAAGTATCGCCCACTCGCAGATTCATTATCCTCTTTGTCAAAATACAATAAAATAAAACAAGCCGAGATGAGAGCTTTAGTTGATCAACAAGAAACCGAAAATGAGCTTCTTAAAAAACTAGATGAAATCAACAAGCAAACCATCAAAGTACAGAATCTGTTTTTAGTTACTGCGGCTATCATCCTATTCTTAGTTATAGTTATTGCACTAACGATTCACAGAGCTGCCAAAATCAATAAAAATCTTTCTGAAAAAAACAAGTTTCAAGCAGACAGATTACTACAGCTTGACGAAGCTAAATCAAGGTTCTTTGCGAACATCTCACATGATTTACGCACGCCACTAACCTTGATAATGGGTGGCATCCATCAAGTAATGGACAGCAAAGACAACTACCTCACTACTAAATCTGAAAAACACCTTAGAACCAGCATAAAAAATGGTGAAAGAATAATTCATTTGACTAATGAAATAAATGAATTAATTAAACTTGAAGACAACAAGTTAAAAATTGAGAGAAAGTATATTGACATTGATGAAATGTTGAAACTTTTCACTCAAATGTTTAACTCTCTCACCTCTATTAAAGGCGTACAACTTTCCTATTCACGTTCTATATTTGAAGTAAACCCAATTGTATTCATTGATCCATTTCAATTTGAAAAGGTATTGTTCAACCTACTAACCAATGCCATCAAACATACCAAAGAGGGTGATTCAATAACTGTTAGTTTGAACACAGACAGCAACAATAAAAGCATCCTTATATCTATAATAGATTCTGGGGAAGGTATATCAGAACAAAAGCTACCTTACATTTTTGATAGATATTATCAAGCACCAGACACCACACATAAAACTCAGGTAGGCTTCGGTATTGGACTTGCACTAGTCAAAGAAATTATCAATAAACATAAGGCAAGTATCGAGGTGAGGAGTAGCCAAGGAAAAGGTAGCGAATTCATCATTATGTTGCCGATTGCTCATAATAAAGAGAAATTAGTTGTAGAGTATGGGGAGCTAAACTACAGTGAAGAAAAACGCGACCTATTCAAAGACATTGATGACCCAGAAAGACAAGTTCCTGTTGTTAACATCAACTCTCCTGCTCCTGAAGATTCATTGGGTCAATCACGTAGCACCATTCTAATAGTAGAAGACCACCCAGAAATTAGAGACTATATCAAGGATATTCTAGATGAAAAATATGACATACTATTAGCATCAAATGGAAAAAGGGCTTTGCAAGTTCTAGAGAAAGAAAAGATAGATCTATTGGTTACTGATTTAATGATGCCTTGGTTTGATGGATTTGAACTATTGGAAGAATTAAAATCAAATGATAAATACCAGAATATCCCAGCATTAGTTCTCTCCGCTCGTACCTCAGAAGAGGATAAAGAGAAGGTTTTATCCTTTGGAGTTAATGACTTTCTTACTAAACCTTTTAACCCAAAAGAACTCATACAAAGAGTTGAAAACTTAATTAACCAAAATAAGACTTGGAATAACAATAATGCTGATGCATTATTCATCAATAGCCAGAACACATTAGACGAAATTGAAAAATCTCTACTTAAGAAAGTAGATTCAATCATTCTTTGTCGGATTGGTGACCCTAATCTATCAGTGGGCCAATTGGCTGTTGAAATTGCCATGAGTGAAAGGAAGTTTTATAGAATGATAAAAAAACTTACAGACGGCACTCCATTTGAATACATCAAAGAAGTAAGACTACAATTTGCGCTAGATCTCATCAAATCCAAAAACATAAATAACGCCTCTGAAGTAGCTAAGTTCATCGGTATGAACAACGTAAGTAATTTCAATTCTCAATTCAAGAAACGATTTGGTAAATTACCAGCAGACATGATGCAATAGAACCGACTGAAATTCGGTCATAAAAACGGTTAATCAAGACTTAGAACAAATAATCTTTCAATACTTTCAGCTCGTCAATGTTTTGTTTACAGTTCAATATTGATAACTTCAAGCCAATTAAAGATTTAAAGACCTAATCTTAAAAAATGCTCAATACATCTGAGAAGAATAAAGTGAATAAATTCACTTTTGGTATACTTATCGGTATTTCGATCTACTTTATTTTGATAACTCTGCTTATTCAATTTGAGCAAGATAGTTCGCAATCATCCATTAACAATTACCATCAAGCAGTATGGTATACTGTTGTGACTTTGACGACTGTCGGATATGGTGATATATACCCTAATACAATATATGGTAGAGTCATTGGCTACATTTTCGTATTATTAAGTATTGGTATTTACGGATTTTTAATCGGGCAAATTTCCAACTTAATATCAACTTTTAAACATAATAAAATGCTAGGTTATAACGGTACAACTTTTGAAAATCATGTAGTGATTATCGGGTGGAATGATTTTGGTCATTTGGTAACCGAACAGCTGATAGGAGCTAACAAAAAGGTAGGTATTATAACAGATAAAAAAGATGATGTAGAGATTATACTTGAAAAGTATGCTAAGCAAAATGTTTTTGTACTCTACTCTGATTTTGAGAATATTGACATGTTAAGCAAATCTAATATTGAAAAAAGTTCAGTTGTGTTCGTCAATCTCGATGATGATACACAAAAACTTGTATTCATTCTCAATATAAAAAAGATCTTTAGCAAACTCGAGTTTGTAGTGACTTTGGAAAATGCCAATCTCAAAAACACCTTTATCAATGCAGGGGTAACCAATGCAATCTCCCCTCATGAAATATCTTCAAAAATCTTAGCTAGTTATATGTTTGAGCCTGATGTAGCAGCCTATACGGAAGACATCATGTCATTTGCTCACACTCCTACTGACTATGATATCAAGCAATTCTTGGTTACTTATGACAATCCTTACCTCAACAAAATATATAGCTTGGCATTTGACGAGGTTAAGAGCAACTACAATGGTATTCTAATTGGAATGGTAAAAAGAGATGGTCAGGGTAATAGAAAGTTGATTAAAAATCCTATAAAGGAGTTCACAATTAATCTTGGGGACTATTTAATCATTATTGTCAACGGTAGTTCATTCGAATTGATTCAAAAGGCATTCAATGTACAAGAAGGCTACTTTAAAGAAAGGTAATATGAAATACACTGCATTACTTATCTCAATAATTATCGCATGTTGCTCATGTGAAAATCGAGATGTCAATCACGGAAGTGGTCCCAATTTTAACGAAATCCATGAGGATATTAACTATCATTTTGACAGAGTGGCAATTGACGGTATGGAATACCTTATTTTAGAAAGAGATAGAAATAATCCTCATGAAGGATTTGGTTTTATGGCGCTCAATGGCCAGGACATTAAGAGAAATCAGGATTCTATTAAGGCTTACATGAAAACAATTCTTGACTTTCAAATCAGAATTGCAGCACAGGCAGAACAAGTACCTGAAAAGCAATTGGAAAAATTTTCCAAAGAATTGTTACGGTATCACCTACAACAATCAAAGAGCCCGTTTTACATACAAGAAGAATCAGAAGAGAGGGAGAGTAAATAATTCTATAGAACAATATTGCGATACAATCTTAGATCTTATCGCTTTCAAATCTTGAATCTCAAGCGATCCTTGGCTTGTGTTTTACCCTACTAGAAAAAAAAAGCTGAAAGAATAATCTCTCAGCTTTATATTTTTTTACTCTCGACTTTATAAATTACAAGCTTGAAAAGTGAATTTTCAATTCATCTAAAGTCGCTTTCATATTTTCATCAATACTTGCAGCAGATGTGATATCTTTTGCTACTTTCACCGCATCAATCAATTCGTCTCTACCTCTAAATACTTCTTCTAGAATACCGCAATTGTGTATGATAGATAAGAGGACAACTATTGCTGCACTAGGCTTAGAACCTTTTTCAACAACAGCTTTCAACGTATCTCTAATCTCTTGTTCAAATGCATAATTGGCATTATCCATTCTTTCAGATACTGGTATCCACAACAATTTTGTTGACTCTACTTTAAGGATTCCTCTTTGTACCAAAAGCTCAATTACATCATCTTGAATTTTATCAAATTGAGATGCCATTTTCTTCAGTGTTACAGAGATAGACTCTCCTCCTCCACCAATCGATTTTAATACATTGTCTAAAACTTTATTACCAGTTCCAGTAGTATCTTTAACAACAATTTTTCCACCTTCAAATGAAATTCTCTTGATTAGAGATAACTCCAAAACAACAATTGACAAAATGCCATGATCAATTGAATGCTCAGCGGCAGCTAATAATCTACCTTCTTCGTCATCCAATGCAATTAGCATTAATCCTTCTGCTAAACTTAATTTCATTTATGATATTCTTTTACTCTAATATTTTTTTTACTCTGTCATTTCATGACTTTTTCTATCGTCAATCCCTGAACCAATATTGAAAACACAACCACTGCATAAGTCGCAGCAAGAATTGTATCTTTAACTGGAAGATCATTCGATAATGAAAGCGCCAAAGCTACGGAAATTCCACCTCTTAAACCTCCCCATGTAAGAATTAAAATGGTTTTCTCTTCAAATTTCTTGCCAAACCATTTCATGATTGTAATAGGTATTGAGACACCTAAAAAACGCGCAAATAAGACCACTACAATTGCAATAGGCATGATCAATAAGTAGTGGCTTTGAAAAGATTGTGTAATTACAATGAATTCAAGACCAATTAATATGAATAGAATAGCATTGAGTGCTTCATCCAACAAATGCCAAAACTTATATACATATTCCCCTGTTGCATTAGCCAAATGATCACTCCTACCTTCGTTACCTATAAACAGCCCCATCACCACCATTGCAAGTGGTGCTGAAACATGAATTAGCGATGCTAATCTACCTCCTACCATCACTAAAGTTAAGGTTACCAGCACCTCCAATTCAACATGGTCATTTTCAATAAAATTTAACAACCTAAAGCCCAAATAGCCAAAAATAGCTCCTAACAATAATCCTCCGACCACTTCCTTCGCAAACAACAAGGCTACACTGCCAGCACTAATCTCTTCGCCACCATGTCCACCATGATCACCTCCACCAGCTTGAGCAATACCCAATATGGTTAAGAAAATAACTACTCCAACCCCATCGTTAAAAAGTGACTCACCTGCAATTTTAATTTCTAATCTCTTGTTTAACCCAATTTTCTTTACCAAAGACAATACTGCAATTGGATCAGTAGGTGATATTAATGCACCAAATAGTAGACAATAAATGAAGTCCATATCATTGTCAATAAATCGCAATGCATAATACATCAACCCCGCTACAATAAAAGTAGACATCAAAGTACCTATTGTAGCCAGTACAATCACGGGTAACCTTTCCTGAATAAGCTTACTTAAATCGACAGAAAGAGCTCCTGCAAAAAGCAAGAAGTTCAACATAACATTCAGAAGAACTTCTTTAAAATCAAATTCAAGTATGATATGTTCTGCACCAGACAAGACTGAGGGAAACACCATACCTAGCAATACGATTCCCACGGAAGATGCAAGCGCTATTGCCATTAACCCAATGGTAGAAGGTAATTTTAATACCGTAATATTGATCAACGTAAATACCGCCGCTAAGAATATTAATAATGTGATTAGGTCTAGGATACCCATTAGTAGTATTTTTTGTTAAGTTCAGTCAGTGCTACACTGATTTGGTCCAATTATCTTCGTAAAGTGCAATTATAAGACGAAATGATAACTCATGCCAATTTACTAAAATATATAAGGTTAAAAACATTATCAGTATCTAAAATGATAAGGGTATGATATAACTCATTTTACAACTATTCTCTAACCAGTACCAATTTAGTATTCATCACTATTTGATAAACACCAAATAATCAATCAGTATGAGTGATCAAACATTGTAATTATGACAATATTAGGTCTGTGTGATTAAGATTATCACAAATATTGATCAATAGAAATTTTAATTCGTATAACGCTATTCATTATAGTCTCAATAAAATATTTTTGCGGCATGAAATTGAAGCTTAAATGAGTTAACCTCGTTGAAGCATTCAAATACACAATACAATCAGAATGACGGAAGCGACAATTAAGAACTTTGTTATTGACTTTGATAGCACATTTACTCAAGTAGAGGCACTTGACATATTATGTAGCATATCATTGGATGGAAAAGACAAAAAAGATCAAGTTCTATCCGAAATAGAAAGGATTACAGACCTTGCCATGGCTGGAGAATTATCTTTCAGAGAATCATTAGAAAGTAGGTTAAAGATCCTTGAGGCTCATAGAGATCACATAGCGCCTTTGATTGAAAGGTTAAAAAACCTTGTCTCCAAATCTTTTGCTAGAAACAAGAAATTCATAGAAGGGCATTCAAACCATGTCTACATCCTATCTAATGGGTTTAAAGAATTCATCTACCCTATCGTTAAAGAATTTGGGATTGAAGAGTCACACGTATTTGCTAATACATTTGAATTCGATGCAGATGGGTATGTGATTGGGTTTGACAAAAACAATATTCTATCAGAAAGTGGAGGAAAACCAAAATTGATAGAATCTTTGAACCTTGAAGGAGAAATTTATGTCATTGGTGACGGATACAATGATTACGAAATTAGAAAGGAAGGCCAAGCCAACAGGTTTTATGCCTTTACTGAAAATGTTAAAAGAAAAAATGTGATGGATCAAGCTGATCATATAGCACCATCACTAGACGAAATACTATATCATAACAATATGGAAGGAGCACTATCATATCCAAAAAATAGAATTAAGGTTCTATTACTCGAAAACATTCATACTAGAGGAGTTGAAATCGTTGAAAAAGAAGGATATCAAATTGAAATCGTACCTGCAGGTTTAGATGAAGCAGAATTAATCGAGAAAATCAAGGATGTTTCTATTCTTGGGATTAGGTCTAAAACCAATGTGACTAAAAAAGTATTAGAAAGTGCTAACAGGTTAATGTCTATTGGTGCGTTTTGTATTGGCACCAACCAAATTGATTTAGATGAGTGTACTAAGAGAGGTATCACAGTCTTTAACGCCCCATATAGCAATACACGTTCGGTTGTAGAATTAGCTATTGGAGAGATGATCATGTTGATTAGAAATCTTCCTGATAAAATCACCAAAATGCACGAAGGAAAATGGGACAAGTCTGCTAATGGTAGCTTTGAAATTCGTGGAAAGAAATTAGGTATCTTAGGTTATGGCAATATTGGCAAGCAATTGTCAGTTTTAGCTGAGGCTATAGGTATTCAAGTGTATTACTTTGATATAGACGAAAGACTAGCCATCGGTAATGCAGTTAAGTGTGAAACATTAGAAGAAATGTTAGAGAAAGTGGACATTGTCTCTCTACATGTTGATGGTAGATCTTCTAACGCTAACATTTTTGGCAAGGAACAATTTGACGCAATGAAAGAGGGTTCTATCTTCATGAACCTATCGAGAGGTCATGTTGTGGATATTCAAGCGCTGAAAGTAGCAATAGAGAGTGGAAAAGTAAGAGGTGCAGCAGTAGATGTATTCCCTGAAGAGCCATTGAGTAACAAACATGAGTTCGTTTCTGAACTAAGAGGTTTACCAAACGTCATCTTGACTCCTCACATTGGAGGTAGCACATTGGAAGCTCAGGAAAATATCGCTGATTTTGTTCCAAACAAAATCATTAGTTACATCAATTCCGGATCTACAACTAACAGTGTCAACTTTCCTAATTTGACATTACCTAAATTAGAAAACGCACATAGATTCATTCATATTCATGAAAATAAGCCAGGTATACTAGCTGAAATCAACAATATATTGGCAGACAATAATATTAATATTGTTGGACAATATTTGAAGACAAATGAAACAGTTGGATATGTGATTACAGATATTAACAAGGATTACGACAAAGACGTAACCAAAATTCTTAAAAAGATCGAAGGAACAATCAGATTCAGAGTTCTATATTAATAGAAATAGGCAAAAAAAAGTAAATCCCGTCCAAAAGACGGGATTTTTCTTTAAGCCTCGGTTTTTTTAAACTTTTAAGTAAAAGATTTAAGCTATTCAAATAATTCAACCTTCCTCTGTTATCTCCGAAGAGTTCTGACAAGTCAGAATGAGGCCTGCTTTAGCTACCGAACCCACTCGTTTTTATATAAACTAAGTTTAATAACACGTATACTTAAAGAAGACTGCAAATATATATGATAAACATTCATTTTGGAATAGTTTTGCACCCTTCTAAAGAGTTAAATATTACCATTTTTCATGAATAAGACATTTTTCACCCCCGGCCCTTCTGCATTATACTTCACTGTTGAAAATCACATCAAAAATGCACTAAAGGAAAATGTTGGTTCTATCAGTCATAGAAGCAAAGAATATGTCAGCATCCACCAAGCAACTGTAGAAACCCTAAAAGAGTTATTACAACTACCAGAAGGTTATTCTATTGGTTTTACTTCAAGTGCGACTGAGATATGGGAAAGGATTACTGAAAATCTGGTAGAGAAAAACAGCTATCATTTTGTGAACGGATCGTTTTCAGAAAAATTCTATTCTACATCCAAAGCCCTTGGTAAAAACGCAGTATTAAATAATGTTGCCGCTGGTCAAAATCAAGACATTAGTAATATCATCGTGCCAGAAGAAAGTGAATTGATCACTTTGGCTCAAAATGAGACTAGTACTGGCGCTATGTTTCCTATAGAAGAAATTGAAGCCCTCAGAAAAAATAACCCAAATCAAATATTGGCCATTGATGCGGTGAGCTCATTGCCTATTCCAAAATTTGACTTCAACAAGATAGACACACTATACTTCTCTGTTCAGAAATCATTTGGGCTACCTGCTGGTTTGGGCGTATGGATCTACAATGAAAAATGCCTAGAGAAGGCTAGAGCAATGAAAGAAAAAGGGCTCTACCATGACACCTACAATGGATTGTTGAGCATTGATAAATTCGCACAAAAACATCAAACTAGCTGTACACCTAACGTGTTGAACATCTATTTATTAGGTAAAGTAGTAAAAGACATGTTGGACAAAGGAATTGAGCAAATCAGAAGAGAAGCAGCTTACAAAAGTGCTTTAATCTATAACTTGTTTGAGAATCATGATAGCATCACTCCATTTGTGAGTGTCAAGAAAAACAGGTCATTAACAGTTGGTGTAGCTGAGATAAAAAATGGCTCTTCCGCCCTACTCAATGCTTTGGACCAGAAAGGAATGGAAGTAGGAAATGGCTATAGTCAGTTCAAAGGGAAGCACATCAGAATTGCTAATTTCCCAACTCATTCAAAAGAACAAATTGAAATGCTAGTGGATACTATCAATAGTATTGACTTTTAATAAATAAGAATAAAAGACATCTTTATAAATAAGACATGGATAATCTTAAGAAAATATTAGTTGCTCTTGACAATAGTGAAATGGATATCAAGCTGATCGAAGCTGCATCTTTTATATCTAAATATTCTGGCTCAGGAGAAATAAAATTCATCAATGTACTCAAGAGTGCAAGTATTCCTGACGAAATAAAGAAAGAATTCCCAAACTTGATGACAGATGCTGTCAACGAAAGAAAACAAGCTATTCAACTAAGAATAGACAAGTATTTCAGCAATAAGGAGGCCAATACTACTTTATCAATCAAATCTGGTCAACCAACAAAATGTATTCTAAAAGAAAGTGCTAGTGAAGACATTGACTTGATCATTGTTGGAAGGAAAAATGAAAAAGAAGGCGGTGGTGTAATCATTCATCGACTGGCTAGAAGAGCTGCTTGCTCTTTATTAATTATCCCTAAGGAATATAATAATCATCTCAAGAAATTACTGGTTCCAATAGATTTTTCTGATCACTCTGTAGAATCAATGAACAAAATCATTGAGATGTCAACGAAAAACTTACCCAACGTAAAAATCGTAGCGCAGCATGTCTACCATGTCCCTTCTGGTTATCACTATACAGGCAAGAGCTTCAATGAATTTGCTCAAATAATGGAAGATAATGCTGCGAAACAGTATGTCAGATTTGAGAAAAAATTGATTAAAAATGATCTTGACATTTCAGCTATATATACCCTCGATAGACATGAGGATACAATTGAGATGATCTATTCCACTGCATTAAAGAAAAAAGCCAATGTCATAGTGATTGGTGCAAAAGGTGTATCAAGTACTGCCGCACTATTCCTTGGTAGTCGAGCAGAGAAATTGATTCAAAAGGATTCCAAAATCCCTGTCTATGTCGTAAGAACTAAGGGAAATCAAAAGGGCCTAATAGAATACTTGATGAATATTTAGTCTGGAGTTTCTCCTCTAAATCGATCTAAAAAAGCATTAACGACTTTACATTCTTCGGGGGTAAAGTCGTTAAACATTTTATTATGCTCTAAAAAAGTAACATCAATTTCAGATAACAGTTGCAATCCTTTATCTGTTATTTTCACGTCTACTGCTCTTCTATCCTTTGGGTTGGTCGACCTAGATACTAATTCTTTCGATACTAATTTATCAACAATACGTGATACGTTAGACATTCTATCTAACATACGTTCAATTACCAAATTCACTGTTGCAGCTCTGGGTAATTGACCTCTTAGTATTCTTAATACATTGTACTGTGCGCTAGTGATTCCATGAGGCTTAAAAATATAATAATGCTGTTGAGTCAACCAATTACTAGTAAACATCAAGTTAATAGATACTTTTTCTATCTCCGATTTAAATTTCTCTTGCTTAATATCTTTTGATATTCCCATTTCACAAAAATAAATGTACAGACATAAATATATGTTAACATTATCAAAACAAATAGCACATCATATTTATCTTGATAAAGAAGATTAAAAAAATCATGGTTCCAGTTTGGATTAGGAGGCCTTCAACCCCTTCACGAATCAAAAGACTTCTTTATTGCGAAAAGTGCATCTGTATTTGGTGAGAGGAAGATTCATATAGCAGTCATTATGCACTATAGCACATCATTTTTAGCTTGCCATGACTATAGGGATCTCCAACAATAGTGATGGAGGGACACTTTTTGATTAGCGATCTTCTACCTGAAAATGAACCTAATTATATTCGTACAATAACTCCCAAAGAACAAAGTTATTTGATTAAGAACTCTCCATTCCCCATTTTGTAATCTCCAGTGAAAACCTCTACATTGTGCGTACCTAATTCATATTCTGAACCTTTGCTATATAGGTAAGTCAACGATTGAGTGTTACGGTCATAAAGTATCTCTTTCTTGGCTGTATAGAAACTCTCTCTATCCTCAAAAATGAACGATCCTGAACCAGACGCAACATCAAAAATCACCTTTCCATCAGGAGCTGTAATTCTTAATAAAATATCTTTCCCTTCTATAGGTGCCACTTTGTTCTCCAATACGTCAAACTGAATCTTGAGATGATCAATATGCCTGTTTTTGATATTATCTAACCTCTCTTTGCCCTTGTCACTTACTGCGATGATCTGCATACCTTCAATTCTCAATTGTGAGGCCAAAGCAACTTTCATTTCCAAATCTCCTTTACTTGAATTCAGTTCCTTGATGGAGTTATTTAACTCATTCGCCTCATCCTTCAACTCTGTATTTTCTTCAAGTAATACTACGTTCGCTTTTTTCAAACGTTCAATTTCAACATCCTGTGCTATTAGTAACTCTTTATAACCATCTACCTTTCCTTGTAGATCGTTGATCTGAGCATATGCTTTTTTTCTAAATGCTTTCTTTTCAGCTTCCAATTGATTTTTAATTTGAAGCAACGTATCAATCTCGCCACCAAGTTGCGAAATTTCTAATATTCGCACATCAAGTTCATTACTCATAGAGTCTAACTCATCAAATGCTTGATCTAACTGCTGTTGAGTTAATTCATTTTGGTCTGTTAAATCAATAGACTCTAAAGTTTTATAAATTAAGCCGCCAGCCAAGACCATAACCAAAATTGCAACTACAACGATTCCAATCTTATTCTTTTTCTTCGGCTCTTTAACCTGTTCTTTATGATCCATTTCTTTTGAAGTACTTATATCCATGCTGATTTTTCTGAAAGTAAAATTATATCAATAATTACTAATTCTACTCTTTCGGATCAAAATCCATACCAAAATCTAAAAATCTAATATATACTCCTTTTTTCTACTTTCACTTTTGATCCAAATGCCCTTATTGAAATTCTCTACGATCACTCCTGATGATATGGTTTTCTTTATGTCAGACCAGGCAGTATTCATTTGTAACGACCAATTGATGTCATCAAATACCATGATCCCATTATCTGTTAGAATCTCACTGGCTAATTGGAAATAGAGACGAGTAGCCTCATAGGTATGATTGGCATCAATATAGATTAAGTCAAAACATTTTCGTTGCTGTTTCAACCCTAGTAAAACAACTTCTGCATCATTATTAATTAACTCGATTTGCGATGATAGACCAGCATCCGACACCACTTTAGTAGCTATAGCAAAAAGTGCAGTATCCACTTCAACAGAGACAAGCTTAAATGGTGAATTAGCTGTCATAACTATGGCGTTCAAACCAACAGATGTCCCTAATTCCAAGACATTACTGGCATCTATACTAGTTGCCAAAGATTTCAATAGATTAGATTCTGACACATCCGAGATACCGCTCTTTACAATTTGAGATATCCTTGTATTCTTATGCTGATTGGAATACGCACCGTGCTGCTGAAGTATTGAATTATCATTCTCTGAAAGGCTTTTTCTCAATTGTTTCAATGTTGGAGCCACAACATGATTCTTAGGTTTGAGGATACGCTTGTATAGCCCATATATATATGGTCCTTGTAAGGAATGTTCATCCATTCTTACTAGCCAATACTTGAAGTATTGGAATACTCTAAAAAAAATTACAGCAGGTTTCAATTATAGAATCTAATTGAATCTTTCAGGAACTACCATTGTGAACTCAGGAATATAAACATCAATTAATTTACCATCAATAATCCTTTCCATTTTATAGACACCAAACATCTTACCTATTCCACTACGCAAATTACATCCGGAAACATATACATGCTCTTCCCCTGGCTCTATTATAGGCTGTTGTCCAACTACTCCTTCACCATCAACCTCTCTATCGCTATAGGCAGCATCTTTAATATGCCAATGTCTACGTTTGAGCTGAATTGTGTTCTCACTTTCGTTTTTGATAATAACTTTATAGGTAAAGACATAATGAAACTGTCTTGGACTTGAATACTTTGGTTGGTATTCAGTCGCAACACTTACTTTGATTCCTTTTGTCTTTTGGTGTACCATCATTAATTTTAAACTTGCAGAGGGATAGTTTTCTACTCATGCTAATACAATTAAATCAATTTTTTTGTCATTGAAAAAAAATGGAAGAAAAAATTCACCAAAGCTGGAAATATCGACTTTTGTCTGAGTTTGACAAGGATTACTATCAGCAGTTAACATCATTCGTTAAAGATGAATATAGCAATCATCAAGTTTTCCCAGCTCTAGATCACATATTCCAAGCATTTGATAGATCACCATTTGATCAAACCAAAGTGGTCATCATTGGGCAAGACCCATACCATGATGATGATCAAGCACATGGACTGTGCTTTTCTGTTCAGCGAGATGTCAAGATCCCCCCTTCTCTTCGCAACATCTTCAAAGAGATACAGGAAGACTTAGGAGCAACACCTCCTGATCATGGCGATTTGATAAGATGGGCTGACCAAGGTGTATTGATGTTGAATGCGACATTAACAGTGCAAGCACATCAACCAGGCTCGCACCAAAAGAAAGGCTGGGAGAACTTCACTGATGCAGTGATTAAACTCATATCAGATGAGAAAGAGAATGTCGTATTTCTATTATGGGGAGCTTATGCCCAAAAGAAAGGCTCAGTTATAGATCAAAGTAAACATTTGATTTTGCAATCTGCCCACCCCTCTCCTTTTGCTGCATATCGAGGATTTTTCGGCAACAAACACTTCAGTAAAACCAATAACTTTCTAAAAGAAAAAGGCTTACCAATTATTAATTGGTAAGCCTTCAATATGTTTCATTTATTAGAGATTAATTAATCCCACTGAATAGTCTTGACCATCTAATCTTACTGAAGAATCCTTCGTTAGGATCTATTGACATCCATATAAATGATGCCTCACCTACTACATGATCGGCAGGTACAAACCCCCAAAATCTTGAATCTTCAGAATTGTGTCGGTTGTCACCCATCATAAAGTAATAGTTTTGAGTGAATGTATATTCACTAGCCACTTTACCATCAATAACTAATTTATACTCTTGTACCTTGACATCTTCCAGTCCTTCATAGTCACGAATCGTTGAACCATAAGTTGCCACCATATCTTCATCCAACTGAATCGTCATACCTTCGGCAGGTATTACTAAGGGACCAAAAAAATCAGCATTCCAAGGAAATTTAGAAGCATCTGGAAAAATTCTAGTATTGACATACCCTTCAGGCCTAGTGAATTTCACCACCTCATTGACAAAATTTAAAGACTTAAATTTCTCAGCATCTGCAGGTTTTGCCTGCATGAAATATCCTCCATTGATTGGGGTACGATCCCAAACACCATTTTTCTTAAAGATCCTTTCGTTGATATTTTTATTGGTAGCAACTTGATAGCCAAACTGCATATTTTCAGGATTATCACCAAGTTCACCGTTGATATATACTTGAGAATCTTTCACCTCAATAGTATCACCACCGACAGCCACACATCGTTTGATATAATGTGTTTTTAAATCTGTTGGATTTTCAAATTCTGGAGGGTAATTGAATACCACTACATCATTTCTCTCAACATCACCAAAACCTGGTAATCTAAACTGAGGTAATTGAATAGCATCAGAATACGAAGATATCCCACTCAATGGGCCCCAAAGCTTAGCGTGTGTCAATGGCACCTGTAAAGGTGTCTTTGGCGTCCTTGGTCCATAATTAATCTTGCTTACAAAAAGGAAATCACCCACCAACAGTGAATTTTCCATCGATGGAGTAGGGATCGTATAAGCCTCCATAAATGCCCATCGGATCAATGTCGCAGCAATAACAGCAAATACGATAGCATCTACCCATTCCTTAACTGGTCCTTTTTTCTTCTTCTCTTTTTTCTTAAAGAAACTCATTATATCCATTCTAAACTTTAATTTATAGGTTCAGTAAATCGTTCATCGAGAATACCCCCTTCTTGTCCTTGAGCCATTCAGCAGCAATCACAGCACCTAAGGCAAAACCTTTTCTACTATGTGCTACATGACTAATTTTGATTTGATCCACTTCAGAATCATATTGTACATCATGTGTACCAGGAACTTTCTCTATTCTCTCAGACACAATGCTTAATTGGTCCTTTTGGTTGGTTGGTTCATTTACCCAACCTGTAATTTTATCTGTATTGGCCATGAGGCCTTCAGCCAAAGTAATAGCTGTTCCACTAGGCGCATCCAATTTTTGAGTATGGTGAATTTCCACCATAGAAGGCGTGTACTCCTTACCACTCATCAATTTGGCTAAATATTCGTTGAGTTTGAAAAATATATTGACTCCAAGACTGTAATTAGAAGCATAGAAAAACGCACCATTATTTTCCTCAGTATATTTTTTCACTTCATCATAGTGATCCAACCAACCAGTACTACCTGATACAACCGGCACTCCATTTTTTAAACAACTAGAAATGTTATTAAAAGCAGATTCAGGAGCCGTAAACTCGATAACTGCATCTGTATTATCTGAAGTGATTTCAATCATCTCTTCAGGATTATTTATGCTAATGATTTTGGAAATGGTATGCCCCCTCTCCACTAGAATTGCTTCTATGGTCTGACCCATTTTCCCATATCCAACTAATGCTACTTTCATATTATTTACTCAATTGAAGAACAAGGGACATGCCCATGTTTTGAACGGTATGTTCTGTTCTAGGAAGATAACTAGGTCGTAATGACAAGTCATCATTAATTTCGAATTCGATAAGGTGAGCGGATACATGTGCGTCCACTATATTTAGAAAATAAAGTACCGCACCAATGATGACCATAAAGTCTCTATCTCTTTTATATTTCTCCGCTCTTCTTTGTAATGAAGATACATTGAAACCGGGAAAAGGATTAACAGTCTCTGGATTCCCATCGTTTTCGGCGATATACGCATTCCTAAAGGCGTTATAATGATCATTATTATATTTGATCAAATGACCAATCATTATCCCTCCACCGTATATAAAGGGTAACTTCCAGTATTGCTTGTTATACATCTGTCCAAGCCCTGGAAATACAGCAGAGTAAAACCCTGCTTTGTCTGGATCTAATTTTGATTGTGTTTGAAAAGTCTGTAAATCTGAGATAGAGGTAATCAACGAATCGTTTACTACAAATACTTCTGCAGCATCATATGATTGTGACCTTGCAGAAAAAGTCACTCCTAAGAATAGGATCAAATATAGCGCTATGTGTTTCACAAATATTAAGCGTCAATAATCTCCAAAAGTCTATTCAATTCTTGAACAGAATTAAAAGGGATTTTAATTTCTCCTTTATCGTCTTTTGCAGCAATTTTAATCTTCGTACCGAAATGCGAAGATAGTTTAACTTGAACGTTTAATATTTCTTTATCCTCTGCTTTATTTTCTATTTTTTCAACTTCTTCATCTGGAAATGATGCTTGTTTTACCAAAGCCTCAACTTTTCTCACCGAAAGATCTTCACTCAAAATCTTTTTTAGAAGTTCTAATTGGAAGCTAGAGTCCTCAACACTAATCAATGCACGTGCATGACCCATTGAAATTCTCATATCTCTTACTGCTGCTTGAATTTCTGGCGGCAATTTCAACAACCTCAAGTAATTGTTAACTGTAGATCTTTTCTTACCTACTCTGTCTCCTAACTCTTCTTGTTTCAAATCACAATCAGTCAACAATCGTTGATAACTCAATGCAATTTCAATAGCATTTAACTCTTGACGTTGGATATTCTCAATCAATGCCATTTCCAGCATCTGCTGATCATCCGCAGTACGTATGTAAGCAGGGATTTTCTTAAGTCCTGCTAACTTACTCGCTTGGAATCTCCTTTCACCAGAGATCAACTGATAAGCGTTATTATTCAATTTCCTAACTGTAATAGGCTGAATAATCCCTTGCACCTTGATCGAATCAGAAAGCTCTTGTAAAGCATCTTGATCAAAATGCACTCTTGGTTGAAATGGATTTACTTCTATTTGATCCAAGTTCACTTCAGAAATACTACCAACTGCGGCACTTCTTTCTCTCAATGGACTCTTCGAACCAGTCTTCGATTCTGTATTCTGACTTCCTTCACTAGATGAATCATTAAGCAATGCACCTAATCCTCTACCTAACGCATTTCTCTTTCCTGGTTTCTTAGCTGCTGCCATTCTTTATTCCTTAATTTCTTCTAACATATGGTTTTTAGCTACTATCTCGTGTGCAAGATTCAAGTAACTAATAGCGCCCTTACTATCTGCATCATGTGCAATAGCTGGCAATCCAAAACTTGGGGATTCACTAAGTTTGATATTTCTAGGGATGAGCGTATCAAACACCATTGATTTAAAATGAGTGGTCACTTCTTCTACCACTTGATTGGACAACCTCAATCTCATGTCATACATAGTCAATAGAATACCTTCTATCTCCAAATCCTCATTCAATCGAGATTGAATGATTTTGATTGTATTCAATAATTTCCCCAATCCCTCTAATGCGAAGTATTCACATTGCACCGGTATCAAAACCGAATCAGCTGCGGTCAACGCATTAATAGTAATCAATCCTAATGAAGGAGAGCAGTCAATAATAATGAAGTCATAATCGTCTCGGATAGGCTCCAAGGCATTCTTCATTTTCTCTTCTCTCTCATCATAATCGACCAATTCTACTTCAGCACCAACCAAATCAATATGTGAAGGCAAAAGGTCCAAATAGGCAATATCAGTTTGAATAATACAGTCATACGGATCAATACCATCCACCATACACTCATAGATACCTGCTTTTATCTCTTTTGGATCTTCTCCAATACCAGATGTAGCGTTTGCCTGTGGATCAGCATCCACCATCAAAGTTTTATACTCAAGTGCAGCTAAACTAGCCGCCAAGTTGATTGAAGTAGTTGTTTTCCCTACTCCTCCTTTTTGATTTGCAATAGATATGATCTTACCCATAAAACCTGGTTTGTTAAAATTGTTCTTTTGTGAACTGTAAATTCTTTCTCGACAGTCGCAAATATATATTTCGTTTTTTCAATTACTTAACTTGAACATATAAACTTGTCCACAATAAAATGTTGATAACATTTAAATATAGACAAAAAAAATACCCCGACTAATCGGGGTATTTTATCATTTCTTTTTCTTTTTATCCTTGCGAGCCTGATCACCCGCTTTCATCGCTTCTCCCAGCTTCTGTTGAAATTTCGATTTTTTCTTATTTGCATTCTTGGATCGATTTTCCTCCAAAACTTTTTTGATTTTATCTTCGTCAACCAATGTTTTAAAGAAAGCCGTTTGACCAAAGGACACCATGTTCGAGACAAAATAATAGAATGTCAATCCAGCAGAGTAGCTATTCAAGAAGAACAAGAACATAATAGGCATCATGTATTGCATACTCTTCATTGGCCCTTGCATTTGACTGTTCATCTGGCTATTGGTATACGTCACCGCCAAAGTAGATGCCGTCATCAACAACGTAAACAAACTTACGTGATTACCATAAAAAGTACTTAATAACGGAATCTGAGCTTCCCAAGAAAGTATACTATCATATGTTGATAAATCTGTCGCCCATAGGAATGCTTGTTGTCTTAACTCAATCGAGTTAGGAAAAAAGTTAAACATCGCCAATAAGAATGGAAATTGAAGCAACATTGGAATACAACCACTCAATGGGTTCACTCCTGCCTTGCCATATAACGCCATTGTCTCTTGTTGAGATTTTTGCTGATCGTCACCGTTCTTTTCTTTGATGGCATCCATTTCAGGTTTCAAGACCTTCATCTTGGCCATTGACATATGTGAGGTATAAGTCAAAGGAGCCAATATCATTCTAATCAAGAATACCAATATGATGATAATCACACCATAATTAGAGATATACTGTTGCAAAAAGTTGAAAACCGGAATAATCAAAAATACATTGACAACTCGAAACAGTTTCCAACCTAAATCTACATTCTCTTCAAAACCAGGTGTAACTTGTTTTGTTATCTGATAATCATTAGGGCCGAAATAGTAAGTGAAATTTCCATTCCCTGTTTTCAAATCACCAATTGGGATCACCAATGTAGCATTTGCTTTCTTTACATATGAAGTATCATTTTCATCTGCGATGCTAGAATAGGTAGAAGATGTAAACTGATTATCAGCAATTAGACCTGTTGCAAAGAACTTCTGTTTGAACGTAAACCATTTAACAGGTTCAATAATTTCTTCTGTTTCGGCACCATTACCACTACCTATATTGTCAACATCTCCATCAAGAGTCATGTAATTGACAGTAGTTTTTTGTCTAGCATCCTTTAAAGCTTGCTCCACCTTCTTAAGGTCGTTGGCCCAAGTTACTTGTGCATCAACATTGTCTACAATACCATCTAGACCTACCAAGTTTAGACTGTATTTCAACTGAAAGCCTACTTTTGGTATTTTATAAAGATGCTGGATATAGCTACCGTCAGCCAATTGAGCGGTGAAGGTTACAACAGTAGTATCTCCCTTTTTCACATCCGTTGTGTAATACAACTCTGAGATATTGACAGGCTTATAATTACTTGTCAAAAAGAAGTTCATTCTGCTACTATTCTCATCTAGCAATAACAAAGGTTGTTTGTCGAAGGTTAAATAATCCTTCAATACAACAGATTTTACTAATCCACCTTTGTTACTAAAAACCAGCTTAAAATCTTCATTCTCTAACGCTAATTCTTCCTCAACTCCATTGGCAAAAGGTGCAAAAATTCCAAATTTCTCTTTTTGCATTTGATTCACCAAAGAATCATCTATTTGAGCTACTATACCACTAGTATTAGTTGTTACCACATTTTGAGTAGTAGCAACTGAAGTAATATTTGCCTGCTCGGTTGTTTGTTCAGCAATTGGCTCAGGGGTCTCCGGAGCAAAAAACTGAAAGTACACGGTCATCAATATCAGCATGACAACCATCCCTGCAATTTGATTTCTATCCATTCTATTAACTAATTCTATTGTTTATCTTTTTTAGCACCCAAAGCAGCCTTAACGAAATTGACAAACAAAGGGTGTGGGTTCAATACAGTACTCTTTAGTTCTGGGTGGAACTGAGCACCAACAAACCATACATGATCTTTCAATTCGATGATTTCCACTAATCCCGTATCTGGATTAATTCCAGAAGCTATCATACCGTTATCCTCAAAATCTTTTAAATACTTATTATTGAATTCATATCTGTGTCTATGTCTTTCAGATATTTTTTCTGTACCATAGACTTGATATGCCTTTGTACCTTTTAAAACCTTACAGTCATAGGCGCCTAATCTCATAGTCCCCCCCATTTCCGTAATGTTCTTCTGATCCTCCATCATATCAATGACTGGATGCTCAGTATTGGTGTTCATTTCGTTTGAATGTGCATCAGTATGACCTAATACGTTTCTAGCAAACTCAATCGACGCACATTGCATACCAAGACAGATTCCAAAGAAAGGAACGTTATTCTCTCTAACATACTTGATTGAATGAATTTTACCTTCAATACCTCTTTCTCCAAAACCAGGTGCTACCAATACACCATCGTATCCACTTAATTTCTTCTCTGCATTGGTATCGTCTATAGTTTCTGATGAAATCCAATCCACGTTAACCTTACATTCATTACTGGCACCAGCATGAATGAAAGACTCACTGATTGATTTGTAAGCATCTTGTAACTCAACGTATTTACCCACTACAGCGATCTTTAATTCACTAGTTGGGTTTTTCAACCTACCTAAATAGTCTTTCCATGCTGTAAGACCAGGCTCCTTTTTAATAGAGAATCTCATTCTAGTCAAAACTCTTTCATCTAGCTTTTCCTTTCTCATCAACAAAGGCACATCATATATGGTATCAGCATCTGCTGCTTCAATCACACAGTTTTGTGGAACATTACAGAACAAGGCTATTTTCTTCCTAATATCTGTTGATAATTTATGTTCAGTTCTACAAACCAATATGTCTGGCTGTATACCTGCTTCTAAGAGTTGCTTGACAGAATGCTGAGTAGGCTTGGTTTTTAATTCACCAGCTGCCTTCAAATAAGGAATCAAAGTCAAGTGAATATTGATCGCATTAGTAGGTCCTAATTCAAATCTTGCTTGTCTTACTGCTTCAATAAATGGTAGTGACTCAATATCACCCACACATCCACCTAATTCTGTTATAACAAAATCAAACTTTTCGGTATTCCCGAGTTTGTAGATATTGTTCTTGATTTCGTCTGTGATATGAGGTACAACTTGTACCGTTTTTCCCAAATACGCCCCTTCTCTCTCTTTCTTTATTACGTTGTAATAAATACGTCCGGTAGTCACATTATTGGCCTGTGAGGTCGGTATATTTAAGAAACGTTCGTAATGTCCTAAATCTAAATCAGTCTCAGCTCCATCATCCGTCACATAGCATTCGCCATGTTCATATGGATTTAATGTACCTGGATCAATATTGATATAAGGGTCGAATTTTTGGATTGTTACGGAGAAACCTCTGGCCTGTAATAGTTTAGCGAGCGAAGCTGCTATAATACCTTTACCAAGAGATGATGTTACTCCCCCCGTAACGAAAATATACTTTGTAGTTGTCATGTAGTGCGTATTCTGAACCTTTGTTACGGGGCACAAAGTTATCTGAATTAGCGTAATAACCGCCCTTCGAGTAAATTATTATTTTATCAATGATTCAAGTAGTTGAGGACCATTGAGAAATAGACCTACAACTACTATATTTGAATTTCAATTTAATAATCGCAGCTCTTGAATCAATTTTCTCTTTCAGAATTTAATGCATTAGTCAAATCTACGCTGAACAAGCATTTATCACCCTCCTACTGGATAGTCGCTGAAATAGGCGAAATGAATATCGCACAAAAAGGGCATTGCTATATGGAGTTGGTTGAAAAAGAAGGCAACATGGTCAAGGCACGATCTAGAGCCAATATTTGGTCATATGCCTTTGCTGGCATCCAGCAACAATTTGAAAGAGTTGCTGGCATACCACTCAAAAAAGGAATGCAGGTCTTAGTTAATGCTAGTCTAGAATATCATGAAGTCTATGGTATCAGTCTTAATATTAAAGATATTGATCCTAATTTCACTTTGGGTGAAAAGGAAAGAAGAAAACAACAAACCATATCACAGCTAACGGAGGAAGGTATTATTGATTTAAACAAATCATTGATTTTACCCATAGTTCCTCAACGAATAGCAATCATCAGCTCTGAGACAGCAGCAGGTTATGGAGATTTCATCGATCAAATCACGAATAATCCTTTTGGCTATGTAATTCAAACACAGCTATTCCATTCCTTGATGCAAGGAGACCAAGCCTCTTCCTCCATTACTGATGCCCTACACCGAATATTCGAAATAGAAGATCAGTTTGATCTAGCCATAATCATTCGTGGCGGTGGTGCTCAAATGGATTTAGATTGTTTTGATGATTTTGAATTGTGTTCACACATTGCGCAGTTTCCACTGCCAGTCATTACTGGGATAGGTCATGAACGAGACCATACTATTGCGGATATGGTAGCCAACGTCAACCTCAAAACTCCTACAGCTGTAGCAGAATTCCTGATCAATGGCTTGGCTGACTATGAAAGTAAGATTACAGAAGCACATCTTTCAATCAAAAGGAAAGTAGAGACAACCATTGCCGAACACAAAGAGTATTTAAACCAACAGAAATATTCACTCAACCATCTATCCAATCAGAGGATCAATAGTGAAAAACTAAAATTGAATAGTATTGAAAACAGACTAGTCTCCTCTCCTATTTCTGTCATCAAGAGGCAAAGACAAATACTGGAGGGTATAAAAATGTTCATTGCAGCCAATGATCCTAAGTATGTATTAAAAAAGGGATATTCATTAACTAAGGTAAATGGTCAATATCTAAACGATAAGACAGCCGTGAAAACAGGTGACTTATTAGAAACTACGACTCAAACACAAACAATAATTAGTAAAGCAGAGTAGCACATGAGTAAAAAACAACCAAAATCATATCAAGAATCTTTTGACGAGTTGAGCAGTATTTCGCAGCAATTGGAATCAGAAGAGGTCAGCATTGACAATCTCACCACATTGGTTGAGCGTTCGAATCTATTGCTCAAATTTTGCCAAGACAAACTAAGAAAGACAGAAGAGGAGATTAATAAGAGTACTAATTAAGCAGCAAATATTTTATCGAAATTTTTCGGAAACACATCTTTAACCTGGATTTTCTCATTCGTAAATGGATGATCAAATTCCAGGCTATATGCATGTAAGTACATACCTTTTCCATTCAGTATCAATCCTTCAGTCCCATAATCTTTATCACCCAAGATTGGATTTCCGATTTCTGAAAGGTGTTTCCTCAATTGGTGCCTCCTACCAGTTTTGGGGTCTAATTGAACCAAATTCAAATGACCGAACCTTATAGATGGTACGGACTTAATTACTGTATATGTAGATTTTGACTCCTTTTCCTCAATAGGTGTAAGCATCACACCTTTCGCATTCATTTCTCCAATCGTAACAGCATAGTAGGTTTTATTGACTTCTTTGTCCGCAAACATTTTGTTCAATTCACGGATACAACTGCTAGTCTTACCTATTAGTAAAGCACCTGTAGTAGCATAATCTAATCTATGAACTGGCTGAGGTGATGCCGCATCTGGGAGATTACTTCGTTTGATATTTTGAACCAATGCATTTGTGATCGTTTTAAAACTATTGCCACTCACCAAAATGCCAGCTGGCTTATGAATGACTGCCAAGTATTCATCTTCAAACAATACTTGTAATGGAAAAACAAGTTTATTTCTAGGATTAGAATTGTTAGGAATTGAGATTTTAATACTTTCCCCTCCGTTGATAAAAGTGGCAGATGTGGCCACAACATCATTCACAGTGACATACTCTTTCTTCAACGCCTTTTTCAATGCTGATTTTGTTACAGCTAGACTGAAAATACCGACCCCATATTCTTGGATTCGAACAGGACTATCCAGCATGGGGACAATATGTGATTCGTTTGAATCGATGGCTTTCATGATAATATTAGGATTCTTCTAATGTCTATAAATCGGTAAATAGATTCCGTTCTATTGAATAAACAACCAATCCTGCTACATTCTTACAACCTGTTTTTTCTAATAAGTTTCTTTTGTGTGCATCAACAGTACGCATCCCAATAAACAGTTCATCCGAAATCTCCTTGTTGGTATATTCCTTACAGATCAAATGCAATATTTCTAATTCTCTGTCAGTCAATGGAATCTCATATGAGACACGCGTTTTGGCACTCGGCTTACTTGCTACCATATTAAGGATCGTATCCTTGACATCATCACCATAATAAGTATTACCAGCTACTACTTCAGTGATTGCTTCATTGAGCTCATCCTCGGTACAGTTCTTCAACAAATAACCTGAAGCGCCCGCTTTCATCATTTGTTTGATATGTTGGTTTTCATTGAGCATAGTCAAGGCAACAACCTTCACATTTCGCTCCTCTTCGAACAACTTCTCCGTCATCTCAATCCCATTCATATTCGGCATCAAGATATCTGTCAACACTAAGTCAGGAGACACCTCTTCTATTAACTGAAGACCTTCTATACCGTCGGCAGCCTCCCCTACTATTTCATAAGAATCATTCTCAACTAGAAAAGATTTAATACCTTCTCTGATCATCTTATGATCATCAATTAGTACTATTTTCAATTTTTCGTTTGGCATTATTTTAAGTTGTTTTGGTAAGGTATGGTAATTCTATAATTATTTGAGTTCCTCTTCCTATTGAACTTTCTATATCAAATCTTCCACCAATAGACTCCGCTCTATTTTTCATGCTATTCAATCCAAACGCTCCTTTTTCATTGCGTATCATATTGGCATCAAACCCTTGCCCATTGTCATCTATAGACAATATTATACTAGAATTATGATAGATCAATTGAATTGTCGCCTTAGTTGCATTGGCATACTTGATCACATTAGTGATCGCTTCTTGCGTAATACGGTATAAAGACAATGCGATATGTGTAGGCAGTTCTTCCTCTTTCAAATTATCATAATATGATAACTCAGTATTGATGGTTCCATTAAGGTTCTCAATCAATGCTTCGACAGCTGCACTATATCCATAATCCTCAATAGCCTTTGGCATCAGTCGATGGCTAAGGTTGCGAGACACCTCTATCGCTTTGGTTAAATACTCACTGGCAGTCTCCAAACTAGTGAGATCATCTGTTTTACCTTGTCTGACTTTCTTCTTACCAAACTCCAAATTAAGATGGGCTGTGGTCAACAATTGCTGGAGGTTATCATGTATCTCCCTAGAAATACGGCTTCTCTCCCTTTCCTCCGTCTCCAAAATCGCAGACATGACTTTCTCTTGTGATTGTACACTATCGGATATATCTATAATACAACCTTCTAATACATCATCTTCCCCCTTCTTCTTGGTCTTGACACCTTGCTCAAACATCCACTTGATATTCCCTTGTGCATCCACTATTCGGTAATTCACTTTATAAATAGGAGATTCCGAAAGCTGTTCATTGATCTCATCACGAACAAAGCTCCTATCGTTTTCATGAATGAGACGCTCAAAAGTCATTGGATTTTCTGAATCAATAAATCGGTTGGCAGAATAGCCGGTAACTTCTTCTACATAGGGACTGATATAACTCATCGTCCAATGCTCATCCAAGAGGCATTGGAACACAACACCTGGCGTATTAGCAATTAAGGAAGCAAGTTGTTTATTCCTACGAAAAATCTCTTTGCTTTTTTTCTCGACCTCTTCTTCCAAGGTCTTTGAATATTGAATCTTCTTAATCGTTGCGGCAATTGCGAAAGAATAGGAAGTAAAAATAGAACGAGTCAAAACACTCCACTTTTTTTCGATAATAGTGCCAATTGAAAAAGCGCCCCATAATTTATCATTAACAAATACTGGGAATAAAATACCCGCTTTACCGCCTGTCTTTTTGAGATGTTCTAACAGAGCTTCACTCGCTTCCTTTTCCTTAAAAATATATGGCTTCTTATTTACTAGACTTTCGAGTATGTCAGGGAATTTATTAAGCTTTAACCCATTATTATAATCAATTCTCTTTTGATCAAATTGATTCATCCAATAATTACGAACGAACATTACTAGCCCATCATTCTCGTGCTCTTTAATCTCCACAAGGAAACAATCCTCACTAAATGCCTCTCCTATGTAGCGTAAAGAATTTTTAACCGCATCATTCAAATCATCATTAATAATCAATTCATTGATGGCTAATGAAACCCCTATGAGTGCATCATCTTTAGCGCGTATTTCTTCCATGTATGCGAATCTAATTAATGCAAAAGATAGATGAAATGGATTAAAAAAATAAACCCTGCTAGACATATTAGATATGCTAGCAGGGTCAAGTAGAACCTCTTCAAATTTTAATCAATAAAAAAAGCCAAGGGTTCCTTCACTCTATCAACTTCACGTGAACCCTTGGCTTCTATATCCAAAACCAACCTATATTTTTCTCTACTACTGACTCTCGATCTTTGGGAGATCTAAGGTCCTGGATTGTTGTTTAACGAAGAGTCCTCTTCGTACATAGCTAGTATATCGATCCTATGGTAACATGGGCGATTTGTGAAGACGAGGATTTTCATTATAAAAACCCTCGTACTTACCAAAACCAACCTATTATCTTATTTAAACCAACTCCAAAGAATTAGTTTAGGTCTTACTTAGATTCGAGAATCAATAGCTAGTAAAACCCTATTTTTAACTTCAATATGTTATTTGATTAAAATAATAATAATAATAATAATAATAATAATAATAATAGAGAGTCTCAACACTCAATTCAACTTCACATTGACTCTCTATTACTTCTAACCAACCTAACCTATCTTTATCAATTCCTTCGTTAAGGATTGCCCTTATGAATTATTACAATACAAAGATGGGGGGTATTTTTATGAAATGTAATAGTGAAATACCGATAAGTATAATTTAGGTGAATCACCTATTTGGAATGAAACTCACTTATAAAGTGATACTTTAAGTGTGAGGAGATTATTTCTCAAGAGATTTCAAAAAGGTCACTAACGCTTCCCAATAACCCTTATGATCAACATTTCTGACCCAAAGCGCTGAAGAACCATGACTGCCAAATGTACTAGGTACATAAGATTGCTTTTGTGCATTTGGAATTGCTTCATAAATAGCGTTCCAACTTTTCTGCTCATTGCGAGCCGAAGTAATAAAAACTGGACATGTAACATTGGATGCACTTTGCAATATCCAGTCTTTAGGTTTGCCCTGAGATTTGAAATATTCTCCTGGTGAAAACGAAATAACGGCATCAGCCATGTCTGGATGATCACCAGAATATTTGATCACCAATGATGAAGAATAAGAACTCCCCCATATAATTAGTTTGTCTGTCGTTTGGTTTTTGGCATAAGCCACGGCTGCCTCAATGTCCACATATGCATCTACATATTTGGTTTCTTTCATCATCCGTTTGGCGTTTTGGTTAGTTTCGTTACGAATACCATTGACCAAATTGCCTGATCGTAAATCAACTGCTAAACAGTTGTACCCTAATTGATTCAAAGTAGGGGCGATCTCCAAATACTCACCTCGACTCCAACCTGCTTGATGAAACAACACAATCATAGGAGCAGAAACAGGATGTGCCATATGCAAATCAGCTACAACCTCTACTCCATCAATAGCCTTGAAAGTTACTTTCTCACTCGCTACCAATCGGAAGCTAGCAAGCATTATCAATGTAAATAATAGTTTCTTCATCATGCAATTCAAGGTGTGTTAAAACCTAAGGTTTAAGCACGTTACAAGAACATACTTAAACCTTAAATTCAATTTATTCAATATTAAACTGCTACGCTGTTTTCTCTTAACGCTTCGTTCAATGATGTTTTCTTATCTGTACTTTCTTTTCTTGTACCAATGATGATGGCACAAGGAACGTTAAACTCACCAGCAGGGAATTTCTTAGGATAAGAACCAGGGATCACAACAGAACGCTCAGGCACATACCCTTTGTATTCCACAGGCTTATCACCCGTTACATCAATCACTTTAGAACTCATCGTCAAAGTAACACCAGCGCCCAATACCGCTTCTTTACCCACTCTTACTCCTTCTACGACGATACATCTAGATCCGATGAAAGCATTGTCTTCAATAATAACTGGAGCAGCTTGCACTGGCTCTAGCACTCCGCCGATACCCACTCCACCACTCAAGTGAACGTTTTTACCAATCTGAGCACAACTACCTACAGTCGCCCAAGTATCCACCATCGTACCTTCTTCTATATGTGCACCAATGTTCACATACGAAGGCATCAATACCGTACCAGATGAAATATAAGCCCCATATCTAGCAACAGCAGGAGGCACTACTCTAATACCTAATTTGTCATAGTCCTTTTTCAAAGCCATTTTATCATGGAATTCAAACGGTCCTACTTCAATTTTCTCCATTTTTCTGATTGGGAAATAAAGTATAACAGCTTTCTTCACCCAGTCATTCACTTTCCAACCTTCAGATGTTGGTTCAGCAGTACGTAAACGTCCTTTATCCAATTCTTCAATTACATACTCGATTGCTTGTACCACCTCTGGCTGAGATAATTTTGATCTATCTTCCCAAGTATCCTCTATTAGCTTTTTGATGTCTTCCATCTGATATTCTACTTTATTAACGATTAATTACAATGTATCACTTGTGGGCAAAATGTTCGCAATATTACATAGATTTGGCTTTATGCCGAAGGAAAAGATTGCAATCATTTCGACACTCAAGCCCGTAGATGACATACGCTCCTTTCACAAAATAGGAAAGTCATTATTGAAAGTTCAAAATATAGAACTTCACCTCATTGGATATCCAAGTAAAACGGCGCTAGAGAATTCGGATTCCATCACTTTCCACACCAGCAAACCATTCCATAGACTAAGTATTCAACGACTACTGAACCCTTTCAGAACCTTTATCACCTTACTTAAACTACAACCTAAGGTGATCATAGTTAACTCTCCTGAATTATTGATAGTTACCATAATGAACCAAATAATATTTGGTAGTAAAATCATCTATGACATACAAGAAAACTACGCTTACAACCTTAGATTTCAGAATATCTACCCCTTTCCTATCAACCGAATACTTGCCTTCTTAGTGCGCAGTAAGGAACAACTCTGTAGTGTGTTTTTTGATCATTTCATCTTAGCAGAAAACACCTATACATCCGAATTGAATTTCATCAAGAAGAAGTTTACCATCATTGAAAACAAATCATTAATAAACAGCACCCCACCCCATCATGATGATAAAAAATATGATTTAATATTCAGCGGAACGATCACAGAAAGCAATGGCATTTTTCAAGCCTTAGATATTTGGAAGTCGCTACTACAATCAAACCCCAACATGACCATGTGTATTATTGGACATTGTTCTAATGCTGAAGTTTCAAAACAACTACAGCAAAACCAACACCCTAACCTTACATTATCGATCTCAGTAGAACCAATTCCTTTCGAACAAATTCAAAAAGCTATTCAGGATTCTCGTTTTGGTCTTGTCACCTATTTGACCAACCCCAGCAATGAACATTGCATGCCCACCAAAGTATTTGACTACCTGTCATCTGGTCTCCCTTCTATTTACCAAGTGGATAATCATTGGTCCAAATTCATTGAATCTAATCATGGCGGTATACCAATTTCATTTCAAGGCTTTGATCATGCGGATTTATTCAATCAAATGAATATATTTAAAAAAAATAAAATGGAACATCACAATGCAACTTGGCAAAGTGAAGAAGAAAAATTATTACATTTATTCAGCAAGCTATTATATCATAACCATTGAGTAAAAAACAAACCATTTCGATAACTGGAGCAACAGGTCATTTAGGTAACAAATTAATCTTGGACTTACTTGATCAGGGACATCAAGTAAAAGCACTCTATCACAGTAGAAAACCCAATGTATCACATGAAAGATTGACATGGACTCAGGGTAGTATCCTGGAACCGAATGATCTAAAAAAGCTAACCCAAGGCACAGATGTATTGATACATTCGGCAGCTAAGATTTCCATCCATAACAAGGATCGAAAAGAAGTAATCAACACTAATCTCACAGGTACAAAAAATGCTGTCTACGCCTGTTTGGAAAACGACTGCAAACTCATCTATATCAGCTCCATCAATGCGGTCGACCCCAACCCTATCCACAGTACACTCAATGAGAATCGTCCATACCGTGACAAGCACAAATTTGCTTATGCTTATTCAAAAGCAAAAGCAGAAAAACTGGTCCAAGCTGCCGTTATTAAAAAGGGACTAAAATCAATTACCATCAGGCCTTCTTCCATCATAGGACCGCCAGACCTTGGCCCTTCTTTACTTGGTGCATCGTTGATCAAGTTTTCAAAACAAAGGATCGTGTTTGTTCCAAACGCAGGTTTTGATTTTGTGGATGTTAGAGATCTATCTAATGGAATTATCCAATCATTAAATAGAGGCCTTTTCATAGGTGATGTTTATCATTTATGCGGTAATTATGCGAGTTTTAGAACGCTCATCAAAATGATCAACCCTGATAAGACAGTCGTTCAAATCCCTATGTTAATAATGAAAGCATGTTTACCATTTGTAAGGCTCATCAATGTATTCTTAAAGAGTAAAATCCCATTTACGACTGAGAGCCTACACACCATGCAGTTTGCTCCTCAACAAATCAGTAACCAAAAAGCAATAGAGCAATTGAACTTTAGCCCAAGGTCTTTACAAGACTCTATGAACGAATTCAACTACTGGTTCAAATCTTAACCTATGACATTACAACAATTGAATACAGCCTGTCTGATATGGATGGGTGTAGCTGTTGGAGCATTTATATTATTACAATTTATAACCGCTCCCTATGGCCGACACTATAGTGAGAAATGGGGCCTTACCATTGGAAACAAGTGGGGATGGATCATCATGGAGTTGCCATCACTCAGTATCATGGCCTTTTTCCTAATGATCTCGGATGACTCAAGCAATTATACTTTAATGATTTTTGGTATTTGGATCTTACACTACCTCAACCGCACCTTCATCTTCCCATTGAGGATTCATACCAAAGACAAGAAGATGCCGATGGCCATCGTCGGTTCTGCCATATTCTTTAATAGCATCAATGCGGGACTCAATGGTTATTACCTCACCTATTTCTCCAACTACACCGCTGAGTCATTCTACAATTGGAATTTCTATGTCGGCTTGACCTTCTTAATAGCAGGGTTGATCATCAACCAAAGTAGTGACAACATCCTGATCTCATTGAGAGGCAAAGGTGAGAAAGGCTACAAAATCCCTTATGGGAAAATGTTTCGCTTCATCTCATGTCCTAATCACTTTGGTGAAATCATACAATGGACTGGCTTCACTTTGATTGCTTGGAATTTACCCGCACTGACATTCATGATTTGGACCATGGCCAACTTGGTCCCCAGAGCATTCAAGCACCACAAGTGGTACAACAGTCACTTTCCAGAATACCCCAAGGATAGAAAGGCCTTGATTCCGTTTTTCTGGTAATTCCACTTAAATCTGTCATTGTGGGTAATGCATGTTGATTCATTATCTAGAAGAAATACACAAAAATGCTCAAGCTGTACAGAGGATACGAGCTAGGTTCGATACAATCACGACAACCAATCAAAGATGAATAAAGTAAGAATATTTGTAATCCTTTTATCAATCTTCGTTTATCATCGAGGGTATTCTCAATTAAACTCTCAAGAAATAGATGAATTAGTTGAAAATACAATTGCAAAATTTAATTCAGCAGGGATTGCTGTTGGAATAGTTAAAGATGGTAATATTTTTCATTCAAAAGGCTATGGAGTCAAATCCATAGAATCGAATGAAATAGTGGATGAACACACTCAGTTCGCTATTGCTTCTAACACCAAAGCTTTTACAACTACGGCATTAGGTATCCTAGTGGATCAAGGTAAGATAGGGTGGCATGACAAAGTTGTTGATCATATTCCTGAATTTAAAATGTACAATAGCTATGTGACAGACAATTTTATTATTCTAGACTTACTGACACACCGTAGCGGTCTTGGTCTTGGCGCAGGTGATTTGATGTTTATTCCTGAAGGCTCAGATTTTACAATAAAAGACATCTTAACAAATTTCAAATACTTTCAGCCTCAATCAGCATTTAGAACAAAATACGACTATGACAATTTACTTTATACCTTATATCCGCAGGTGTTA
>JAOPTS010000115.1:0-14033 GCA_051531955.1 Reichenbachiella sp. | reverse complement strand
CCCATAATGTTGCTGATAACGTAGTTGCAAAGTGCGTATGCACTTTATACCCACTATGTTTTATCCAAATCTAGTGGATTTTTAATGTTCATGAAACATGAATTGGCAACATGTGTGTAAATTTCGGTTGTCTTTGATGAATTATGACCTAATAATATCTGAATAAACCTGAGATCTGTGCCTGATTCTAATAAATGTGTGGCAAAAGAATGCCTCAACATATGTGGTGTGACATTCTTTTTAATGCCAGCGAATTCTGCAGCCCTTTTGATTATTTTGACGACACTGGTTGCACTGTATTGTTGATTTGGAAGCCCCTCGAATAGGTAAGTCTGTGGTTGGTGTTTGGCGAAGTATAGACGTAAGTCAGCCAATATTGTATTGCTCAACAAGGTGTACCTGTCTTTTCCTCCTTTTGCATCACGGACTTTTATCATCATACGCTCACTTTCAATGTCTATTGGTTTGAGATTGAGTAATTCTCCCCTTCTCAATCCTGCCGAATACAATAGACTAATGATGCAGCGATGTTTAATGTTATTAGTATGTTTTATCAATTCTAATATTTCAATTTTACTCAAGACTTTGGGCAAAGTCTCCCGTTTGATCGGGCGTTCGATGGCATAAAACCTGTTTGGCATTTCATGCACCACTTCATAATAGAACTTAATGGCATTGATAGTTTGATTGATGAATGAGTCACTTTTCCCCTGTTGAACGAGCGTACTTATATATTTTCTAATATCATTTTCATCTAGATTAATGACGTCATCATTAATAGGGTAGTGATTAATGAATTTTTCGAAAAGACTAATATAGGTGCGTGCAGTATTGAGTGCGTAGCGCCTTAATTCGAGTTTTTGAAAATATTCTTCTGGACAATATTTCCAATTGGGTTGCGGTTTTCTTTTTCTATACGAGTCGACAGATAGTAGGGTATTACTTTGTTTGATAGGCCTATTAGTGAAAAATGAGCTGCAGTTGACCCAAGCTACACCTTTGAATTGCTTAAAGACCAAGTCAAGATTGGTGCTGTTGTTGATGATAAAGGGCATTTCATAAGTATTACTCCATTTCACCTCAGGCAATTCCTTAATGAGGGCTTGAATCACCTTGTTGGGGTAGAACTTGAGCCCAATCATCTTTTTGCCCTCAATTAGTAGGTGTTTGAGAGTGATTTGTTTTTTTTCAGAAAACTCCATGGTATTAGTTTTTTGTAAAGGAGATGAAAATGAATGACTTAAGTAGATTGTTAAATGTGTATAGTCGTAAGTAAGTGTTTAAAAAAATGGATAAATTAAAGGATGACTGAAATCAAGAACTGTGTGCACTGTGATAAATCTCTGTCTGGTAGAATCGATAAACGGTTTTGTGATGCCAATTGCCGCAATGCGCATAACAATAAGGTCAAGAGATCTCAAGAAAGGGTGATTAATGCAGTGAATCGTCAATTGCGAAAAAATAGAAGCATACTCAAGACGCTCTGTCCCTTGGGTAAGGCGGTAGTACGAAAACAGGTGTTACTTGATTTGGGGTTTTCATTTCAATATTTTTCAACCATTTATCCCATAAATGAAAGACCATACTATTTTTCATACGAGTATGGATTTTGTCCTATCGTAGAAAGAAGTAAAGTCAACAATGAATGGGTGCAAAAGGTCACTATTATCCAAAAGCAGGACTATATGACCCGACCATTTGACCCTTGGAAATAGGAGAGGATACAATAATTGACGTAGTGTTGAAGAGTTTTGAAGAGTTTTTGAAGTATTGGAATACCCGTTTCTGGTTTTGAATCAGCGTTTATTTGTTGACTGGCAAAAATGCCTAACCTCAGTGAAAGCGAATTCGAGGTGATCAATAAAAACACGATATAGAGATGTATTTATTAGGATATGATTTAGGAAGCTCGTCGGTCAAGGCGGCTTTGGTTGAGGTGGAGACTGGTAAGACTGTCGCACTGACACAATACCCTGAAGTGGAGATGGAGATTATTTCTCATGAAGCGGGATGGGCAGAACAAGAACCATCTGTATGGTGGGAGAATGTAAAAAAGGTAACTGACAAACTGCTGAAGTCTGTGTCTGTGGATGCTGGATTGATCAAAGGAATTGGGATCTCTTATCAAATGCACGGCCTGGTATTGGTTGATGACAAGAACGAACCCTTGCGCCCATCTATTATATGGTGTGATAGTAGAGCTGTTGAGATTGGTAAAGAGGCATTTGCTGCTATAGGTGAAGAAAAGTGTTTGGAAAGGCTGCTTAATTCTCCAGGTAACTTTACTGCTTCCAAATTGAAGTGGGTGAAGGATAATGAACCTGAGATATTCAGTAAAGTCCATAAAATGATGTTGCCGGGTGATTTCATCGCCTTGAAAATGACTGGCGAAGCAAAGACTACAATTTCGGGATTGTCCGAAGGAATGCTTTGGGATTTCAAAGAAGAAAAAATTGCAAACTTCTTATTAGAATACTTCGGTATAGGAGAGGAGCTGATCCCAGAGGTGGTGTCGTCGATTTCCGAACAAGGGAGCTTGATAAAAGAAGCGGCAGCCTATCTAGGTTTGCCCGAAGGGATCATCGTAGGATATAGAGCAGGCGATCAGCCAAACAATGCCTTGTCGTTGAATGTCTTTAATCCTGGAGAGGTAGCCGCAACTGGTGGTACGTCTGGCGTAGTATATGGCGTAGTGGACCAGCCTGCTATTGATTCAAAAACAAGGGTGAATTCATTCGCTCATGTCAACCACAGCAGTGCAGATCCACGTGTGGGGGTGTTGTTGTGTGTCAACGGTGCAGGTATCCAATACAGTTATGTGAGACAGTTGGTCTCGTCGAGTGGTGTGACGTATCCTCAGATGGAGGAGATGGCTTCCGAAATACCTGTGAATTCTGATGGGTTGAGAATGATCCCATTTGGGAATGGTGCAGAGAGATTGTTAGAGAATAAGAATGTGGGCGCGCATATTTCGAACCTGCAATTTAACCGACATGGCGAGGCACATTTCTTTAGAGCGGCGCTGGAGGGGATTGCTTTTTCATTCATATATGGAATGGAAATCATGCAAGAAATGGGATTGAATGTGGACGTGATGAAAGTGGGTAATGACAACTTGTTTCAATCGGAGATATTCAGTACGACGATTGCATCTGTGTTGGATTGTGAGATTCAGATGGTAGAGGCAACTGGTGCAGTTGGTGCAGCCAAGGCATCCGGTGTTGCGGCAGGATTGTACAAAGATACTGATGAGGCCTTTCAAGATGTGGAGGCCATCAAAACCTATCGTGCTGCAGAAGATAGTGCACCTTATATCCAAGGGTATAAAGTGTGGAAAGAAGAGTTAGAAAAGATTATTAAATAGAAATAGGAGATTAAATTTTAGAAAATATGGCAGATGCAAACGTTGTGACTGGAGACAAAGAGTTCTTCAGTGGAATTGGGAAAATACAGTTTGAAGGTAGGGATTCTGACAATCCATTGGCATTCAAATATTATGATGAGAACAAAGTAGTAGCAGGGAAAACAATGAAGGAGCACTTCAGGTTTGCTATTGCTTACTGGCACACCTTCTGTGGAGTGGGTAGTGATCCATTTGGACCTGGTACAAAAGCATTTCCTTGGGATGCAAAGTCAGATGCCTTGGGCGCTGCAAAGGATAAAATGGATGCGGCATTCGAATTTTTTACAAAAATAGGAGCACCATATTATTGTTTCCATGATTTTGATTTGATCCAAGAAGGTTCTTCATTGATCGAATCTGGAGAGAGGTTGAATGCAATCACGGATTACGCTAAGGAAAAACAAGCTGCTTCTGGCGTGAAATTGTTGTGGGGTACTGCTAATGCATTCTCTAACCCAAGGTACATGAACGGTGCTTCTACCAATCCTGATTTTGATATAGTGGCTTACGCTGGTGCACAAGTTAAAAATGCATTGGATGCAACGATCAAGTTAGGTGGAGAGAACTATGTGTTCTGGGGAGGTAGAGAAGGTTATATGTCTTTACTGAACACGAACATGAAAAAGGAATTGGACCACATGGGGAGATTCTTAGGAATGGCTAGAGATTATGCTAGAGGACAAGGATTCACTGGGAATTTCTTGATTGAGCCTAAGCCATCTGAGCCATCTAAGCATCAATATGATTTTGACGCTGCAACTGTGATTGGTTTCTTGAAAGATCATGGTTTGGAGAAGGACTTCAAATTGAACTTGGAAGTGAACCATGCAACATTGGCACAACATACTTTTACACATGAAATGCAAATAGCTGCTGATGCAGGTATGTTGGGTAGTATGGATGCTAATAGAGGTGATTATCAAAATGGATGGGATACGGATCAGTTCCCTAATGATATCAACGAAGTAACGGAAGCTATGATGATCTTCTTAGAAGCTGGTGGGTTGCAAGGTGGAGGTGTCAACTTTGATGCTAAGACTAGACGGAACTCAACTGACCTAGTGGATATATTCTATGCACACATTGGCGGTATGGACCTTTTCGCTAGGGCCTTGATGATAGCAGACGATCTGTTGACTAATTCTCAGTATTCTAATTTGAGAAAAGCGAGATACAGCTCATTCGATACAATACAAGGAAAGGAATTCGAATCTGGTAAAATGGATTTAGTCAAATTGGCAAAAATCGCTGCAGAAGGAGGAGAGCCTAAATTGAGATCAGGACAACAAGAATTGTTCGAGAACATCATCAATCAGTACATCAAATAATACCTAAGGGCTGTTTTGAAACAGGATAACATCATCTCGATTGCATGTGATATATGATGTTGATTTTGAATTTTCAAAACAGTCCTTTTTTTATGCAACTGTGTGTAGCATTGCACTAATTATAACTAAGACTAAAAACTAAACTATTTTGAAAACAGAAGAAAAAGTAAATAATCTCTATATCGTAGGGATTACTTTGGTCGCTACACTAGGAGGGTTCCTTTTTGGGTTTGACAGTGGTGTGATCAGCGGTACAGTTAAAGGGCTGGAAGTAGCCTTCGATGCACAGGATGTTAGTAGTGGATTCAACGTAGCATCGATGTTGTTGGGTTGTGCAGTAGGTGCATTCTTTGCTGGTAAATTGGCCGACAACTATGGAAGAAGAACTATGCTCATCGTGGCGGCAGTATTCTTTATTATCTCTGCATGGGGATCAGGTATTGCGACTACATCGTTGGAGTTCATTATATACCGTATCATCGGTGGGTTGGCAGTAGGAGCTGCTTCAGTAATGGCACCAGCTTATATCAGTGAAATTGCACCGGCTAGATTTAGAGGTGCTTTGGCTACCGTGCAACAAGTGGCCATTGTCACAGGGTTGTCTATTTCGTTCTTAAGTAATTATCAATTGGCAGGCATTTCGGGTTCTGCTCTCAATGTGTTGTGGTTAGATTTCGAAACTTGGAGATGGATGTTTTGGATGGAATTGATTCCAGCAGTGATATTTTTAGTTGCTTTATTTTTCATACCAGAAAGCCCACGTTATTTGGTTGCTGTACAGAAGAAGGACAAAGCATTGAAGGTAATGGATACCTTATATGGAGCTGGTTTTGGTCAGAAAAAAGTAGATGAGATTGATGCTACTTTGGCAAGTGATCATCACAAACCAAGAATGTCTGATCTGTACGACAAGACATTGGGGCGAATCAAGCCGATCGTATGGGTAGGTATTGGATTGGCTAGTTTTCAGCAGTTCGTCGGTATCAACGTAGTATTCTACTATGGAACAGTATTGTGGCAGGCAGTAGGTTTTGGTGAAAATGATGCTTTGTTAATCAATGTAGTTTCAGGAGCACTAAGTCTTTGTGCTGTAGTGGCGGCTTTGATCTTGGTTGACAGAATTGGTCGTAAGCCTTTGTTGGTGATTGGCTCTATAGGGATGAGTGTCGCTTTGGCATTAGTTGTTGTCGCGTTTTCTTCAGGTTCTATGGTAGCAGATGCTGCAGGTGATGAGACTTTGGCATTGAGCGATTCTATGGGTGTGTTAGCACTGATAGCAGCCAATGTGTATGTCGTGTTTTTCAACTTCTCATGGGGGCCTGTGATGTGGGTGATGTTGGGAGAAATGTTCCCCAATCAAATCCGTGGATTGGGTCTGGCCATTGCAGGTATCGCGCAGTGGGTGTCTAATTTCTTGATCACATTGTCATTTCCGATGATCTTAGGCTCTGCAGGCTTAGCGACTGCTTATAGCATTTATACATTATGTGCAGTGATTTCTATCTTCTTTGTGATCAAATATGTCAAAGAAACCAAAGGGAAAGAGCTAGAAGAGATGGAAGGTTAATGATGGATATGTAATCCACTTAATTAGAAATTATAAAGTGAAACACCTTGTACAGATATACTGTGCAAGGTGTTTTTTTATGGGTAAAGTGTGATATTCATATGAGCCTCGCAATAGTAGGGTTAGGAAGGTTGCCTTACCGAAAAGTCGGTTTCCGTGACCTGTAGGGGTGGTTTGTACGGGTAATCCCTCAGCATTAGGAAATTTTCCTAATGTAATAATTACGTGTTTATCAGGATGTTATGTGTTGATTATTGAAGTAATATTGTAATGTAACAAAATATTATTGACATGAAAAAAGTATTAATCGCTCTAATAATTTCAATGAGTTTTCAAGCACATGCACAACTCACCGTCAAAAGTGGAAGGTATAGTTACAATAAGACCAGTAGAGTAAAAGGCACTCAGACCGAACTATATGATAAGGTTGATTTTTGGGTCCGGACCAATTTTGATAAGAAAACAACTACCATCAAATCGAAGGAAGCAGATGGTGAATTGGTCATCAATAGTTGGGTTAAACACGAGTTAGATGGGATACTCGGCAAGATTTATTTTACCTATAAAATCGAATTTTTGGGAGGAATGTATCGGGAATCATTTACCGACTTTGTTTACAAATACAAAGGTAAAGACTTGCCATATGAGAATCGTAAAGTCTCAGGTAAAAAGGCCATCATGAATGAAACTTATGAGATGATTCAATTGGTGTCTACCAACCTTGGCTCATATGTTCAGAGTGAATTGACTGCTAAGGAGGATTAGTATTGCGAAACTCCAGTTTGAAGCCTCTTTTTTGTTTCATGTAGATTGTGATTCTTTGGTCTAAGCTCTACTTTCGCACCATCATGTGTGATTGCATGAGGATTACATTGGATTATTGAATTGAACAATACTAAAACGAACCAACTGACCATTACTTCATCGGAGAAGCGGTCTGATGTTAAAGTCAAACAAGCCTTTCGGGAATTTCTATCTGAGCCCATTGAATATAGGAGTGATTACCTTCAGGCGAAGTTTACAAAAGGTTTTGATGGATATTCATTTCTTGGTCAAGAGGATAGTACCAATCAATATGAGACCGATTTGCTCCACTCATTTGTGTTGTCAAAATTCTCTGAACCTAGTGCGTACCCTGTCGAGTTTCATGACTTTCTGTCCCAAGAGTGGGATACGCTGATCGAGGAGGTTCGAGAATTGGAGTTAGAGATGATTCGCCAATTGGATATCCCGGGACTGACGGACTTTCATCAGCGACATATCGATTACATGTTGTCCTGCAATTATTATCCCGCATTGGATCAGGTCATGGTGCAACCGGATGTAAATACACGTCTGTCTAATCACAAAGACATCTCTTTGTTTACCGTCTTTGTATTTGGCCTAGATGAAGGCATGTCATACCGAGACCAAGATGGTTTGATCCGTAAGGTGGGGGCTCAGTATACCATCGTGCTATTCCCAGGGTACTTGCTAGAGTATCTGACCAAAGGGAAGTATAAGGCTTTTGAGCACGAAGTGGCATTGCCTGAGCATAATCTGGAACGTTTTTCATTTGCCTTCTTTTCCGTACCCAAGCCCAATCAAAATTTCACATTTGATCATGTCGTCACCACCAGTGAGGAATATTACCAAGCATACTTAGCGCTATTTTAATGATGGATATAGATTTGACGCTTGAGGTGGTTTCGGTAGTACTGGGGTTGGTCTATCTCATCTTATTGATGAAGGAGAATATCCTCTGTTGGTTTTTTGGAGTAGCCTCTTCACTCACGAGCATTTTGTTGTTTTATAGGACGGGGCTTTACTCCGAGAGTATCTTGTATATCTATTACAGTGTCATTGGGGTATATGGCTATGTCATTTGGCATAGGGCGAGTAGTGCTAAGGACAAGCTAAAGATTAGGAGAATAGCGAAAATCACCTATTTCTACATCATAGGGTTGGGGATCGCTTGTGCTGCTTTGTTAGGTTATTATTTTGACACTTATTCCGATGCGAATATCCCGTATGTGGATGCAGGAACAACTATTTTTAGCTTCATTGCCAGTTATCTGGAAGCCAACAAGTTTATAGATTCGTGGTTGTTTTGGATCGTGATCAACATGGTGACATTGGTGCTTTATTATAATTTGAACCTCAGGATATACGCCTTACTGACGCTGATCTATCTGATCTTTTCATTCGTCGGTTATTATAAGTGGGGGAAGAAGCTGAATTCATGAGGTAGTGGTAACGTTACAAGTTGGTTGGTCTAATCACTGATTTGAAAGTAGGGCTCTTTATTACTTTGGATCAACTATGAGAGTTTGCCTCTCCAACTAAGTGTAGTTTGGAACTACACTTTCATATTATAAGGAAATGAAGTCCTGCAGATGCTGTAGGGCTTTTTGCGTTTAAAGTACTGCTCTCGATGGCGCGTTTAGCCTTTTAGGGGATCAATCCGTAAAGTTGGGGATTAAAAAAGTCACATATATTTTTGGGTTGGTCGAAATAGAAAGAAGAGATGTGTAATACACTTATATGTGTAAAATTCCTTTAGCTTATTGATAGCTGTTAACAAACATATTTATCAACTACGATTTTACTCAAGTACTTTTCATTTTTTTCATTCGATAATAAAACGAACCGAGGGGTCGGACCCCAAAAAAATCTTGTGAATTTAAATCGCAGCGGCGAACCGCATCGCTGTGCTCAAACAGTAAAATTCACTTTTCTAATTACGCCCTTCCCCAGAAATACAGACTGATCCCTTTTAGGTGGAACGTGTGACTACCCCAATGATTGTAGGCTAAGCGGAGCGGTCCTAAGTCTTCCGGTTTGAATAAGCCATATTTACGTATGCAGTCTAGTATCTTTAACGTCAGGCTAGTATGATGTGAGTGCACCGGTCAATTGTAGGATTGTAGCGATGAGAATCGATTATAAAGTCCGCCAAGATGGTCAGCGGTCATAAAATCTGTATCGTAGGGACTGATTTTCTCATTGTGGCTCAACGAAATGCAACTGCGGCGCTAAATAATGCGATTGCAGCGCCGCAATCACGTTGTATGGTGCCGCAATGGCGCTGCTACACGCCGCAATCGTACTTGTTCATGCCACAGTGTCATATTGTACTGCCGACATGTCATGTATTGGTGCCGCAATGGCACTGTTACACGCCACAATGAGGTTGGGGAGCGCCGCAATCGGTCTAGATCACGCCGCAATGCCATTTTTAATGGCCTAGGGGTGCATCAAAAGACAAAAAATGGAGGGCGAGACGCTTCATGTCGATCACACTTGCTTTCTTGGATAGTTGAAACAACAGTGGATGAAGTGTTTGTTATCGAATTCACAGTCCTGTATTGTTAATTGAGTTTGATCATCAGAGAGTTGTTGGAATACCCAATGCAGTTGATAGAAAATCATCCCAAAACCATATGCATACAATGGTGAGAATACCTAATGGACATGGTTATGGAAAGGATGTGTTATGACAACACTTAGAAAGTCACACACACACACACACACACACACACACACTAGATCAATTGAATCGAATGAAAATTCAATAACTAATGACTTAACGGGTCAAGTATTTAAAATAGGTATGAGATAAATCGATTGATTTGNNTTTATAAAAACAACTAACTTCCACTTTTATTAAAAACATAACATATGAAAACACCTCTTAATCTGCCAAGTTTAAGTAAAACACTCGCACTGATTATGTGCTTGAGTTTTGGGACGACTATACTGTTGGCACAGAAAAAAAACAAAAAGCCCAATATCCTGGTGATATGGGGAGACGATATTGGATGGTCTAATCCTAGTATATACAACATGGGTATGATGGGTTACAAGACGCCCAATATTGATCAAATTGGAAAGGATGGTATCCAATTCACTGATTATTATTCTCAACAAAGTTGTACGGCTGGACGGTCTGCATTTATCACAGGTCAATCTCCATACAGAACAGGATTGACTAAGGTTGGTCTGCCGGGAGCAAAAGAAGGGTTAAGTGGACTGGATCCAACGATTGCTGAATTGCTAAAAAATCATGGTTATGCAACTGGCCAGTTTGGAAAAAATCACTTGGGTGATTTAGATGAACACCTGCCGACGAATCATGGATTTGATGAATTCTTGGGAAATCTGTATCATTTGAATGCAGAAGAAGAACCTGAACATGAGGATTATCCACAAGATCCTGATTTCAAGAAAAAATTCGGCCCTCGTGGAGTGATTAGCTCTTCTGCTGATGGCCCTATCAAGGATACAGGACCCTTGACGAAAAAGAGAATGGAAACGATCGATCAGGAAACTAAAGTCGCAGCGATTGACTTTATGAAAAAATCTGATAGTGAAGAAAAACCATTTTTTGTATGGTACAATTCTACTTTGATGCATGTTTGGACTCATTTGACTGACGAAGAAGCGGGTAAGACTAAATTAGGCCTATATGCTGATGGCATGGTGAAGTTGGATAAAATAGTAGGAGAGCTGACACAGACTTTGACAGATTTGGGTATTGAGGAAAACACCATAGTGATTTTTGGTACAGACAATGGAGCAGAAATTATTTTCTGGCCAGATGGTGGAATGACACCATTCCGTGGTGAAAAAGCGACTACTTGGGAAGGTGGGTTCAGAGCGCCTTGTTTAATAAAATGGCCTGCTAAAATCAAGCCCGGTCAAGTGAGTAATGAAATCATCTCTGGAGAAGATTGGTTGCCAACATTTCTTGCAGCAGCAGGAGAATCTGATGTGAAAGAAAAATTATTGAAAGGGCACAAGGCCAATGGTAAAAACTTCAAGGTTCATTTAGATGGATATAATTTCTTGCCTTATTTATCTGGTCAAACAGAAACTGGCCCTAGAAAGGAAATCTTCTATTTCGATGATGATGGGAGCTTGAATGCATTTAGATACAACCGATGGAAGATGCATTTCAAAATCCAAGAAAATCATGGGTTTAATGTTTGGCAAAAACCATACACCACACTAAGGTTTCCAATGTTAATGGATCTAAAAGGTGATCCATTCGAAAGAGCACAACATGATTCTGAAGATTATAATCATTGGATGGCAGAGCGTATGTATATGCTAGTACCTGCTCAAGCTAAAATTGCTGAATTCTTGGCAACTTTTAAAGAATATCCACAGCGTCAGAAAGTTGGAAGCTTTAGTCTAGATAATGTTTTGGAGCAGATGCAGAAAGCGCAAAAAAATTAATAAGTTTAATTTTTCAAGGAAAAAATCAGACAGGTATCCTCAAAAGGGATACCTGTTTTTATAAATTCAATCCTAATGCTGTAAAGCATGTTATTTCCACTATTGCTTTGTCTCTACAAACTAATTCGGATGAGGGTTCAACATATCTATAAGTACTTATTTTTCTTAGAGTAGCTAAAAAATATTGTTATAGAATTTTCATGTTTTTGGCTGAATAGATTCTACTATTCTAGTGATCTAATTCAAAAAAAACATACAAGCGGGTGTTGTTGCCAAGTCAGGCTATAAGATTGTGAAGTTGATGTCTAGAAAATAGAATTGTTTAAATAAAGAAAATATTTCCCCTGTTCAACTAAAAGGCCTCTGAAATGGCGAAGTAAATACCAAAATCTTCTTTACCCCAAGCTACATCCAGTCCAACATTGACATCACGATCAGCTGCCGCTTTGAACCGTATACCTGTCCCAATAGCTGGTAATACTCCATTTTCAAACAATTCATCAGAATTGTCGCCTACCAAAGCCAATCCTCCAAACAATATCATGCCCCAATTTTTATAAAAATTCCATCGCCATTCACTTTGCACATCATAGAGTTGGTTGGCTCTGTATTTACCATTGGAATAGCCTCTCACGTCTTTGCCTGTAGGTCCCGAAAACCCAAGTATTGCTTGTTCTTCAAACGGAACATCATTAAAGCCTACTTTAAAGAATAGCCTTGAAGCCAAAATATGTTTGGGTTTGAAATTCCAGTAGTAATTAAAACTTCCTTCTACCACACTGAATGTTTTATCACTGCCAATTTTGTCTCCATAAAAGACGGATACTAAGTCGGTATTAATCCCTGATTTAGGATTGAGAGGGTTGTCTCTGGAATCGTATGCAAATTTGAAACCGAGACCAACATACTTGGAGTTATTGCTTCCAGGCCTTGGGATTTCATTAATAGGATCGAGGATGTTCAGAGAATCCAGTTCTGTATTGAAAGATGATATTTTGGTGTGTAATCCACCATAGAGATTACTTTTTATTTGGCGTAAAAAGTTGAGCTTGAAAATGACTATATCAGAGTTGTACCCTATGTTCAAACCACCTTCAGGAAGAACGGGGATAGGCTGATAGTATTGGTATTTGAAATTGGAAAACACCATCAATACGTCAAACCAATATTTGTTTTGATTAAAATAGCCTTCTTGTAACAAGGCTGTTAACCATGTTTCGTTCTGCGTAAAGAATGCATAGACAAGGGTAGAAGAAGACTTTAGGGTTGTGTCTTTTGGGTTCAAAGAGTAAAATGCACCACCTGTAATAGCCCCTCCAAAGCCTTGGACTTCATTGTAGGAAGGGATTGGTATGCCAACCCATTCTACTTTTTTCTTCTTCTTGACTTCTGTCTTGTCTTGCTCTTGAGCAATTAAATTGGTAGACATTAGTAGTAAAAATAAGAGGACTATTTTAGGTGTCATTTTATTGATTAGTTATTTCTTTGGGAATAAGAATTGTAGTTGTAACCTCGATTGCCAATCACCTACTCCATCAGGTTTTATCGCATTGTAGTACACTTGAGCATTGAAGTTGACAGGTAATTTTCCGAATCTGAAAACTTTTCCAACTCCCCCTCCAAATGGGACTGTCCATTGCTGATCAGAAGCCGCATTCCAGTTTGCTGTCATGATTGGAGCAGAGACTAGGTAAGTCGCTTTAGGCAGGTTGTAATTCACGAAATACTGAAACAGAAATTTGTTCTCTGAAATATCACCGAAGGTCCATACATTGTTAACTACTATTCCTGCAACCCATTGGTCAATCATAGTCAATGCTACAAGAGAAGGGCCAATGCCAAATTCGCCACTGCCAAAATCTCTAGAACTGGAAGTCGGAAGCTGAAGTGCTGGTCCAGCTCCCCAAACTATTTTCCCTGCTTTACTCGGGGATAGCCAAGCCGACCAACTGATGTCTCCAAGTCCAGTACTACTCTTGTCTTCACTAGTGGATGGTTGAGTGATGATAGGTGCTATGATTCTGTTGACCAAATTGACTTTGTCTCCAAGTGCAAATGGTAATACAGGCTGAATGTTAAGTACATTTTGACTTCTGTCATAGGGTTCGTTTCCATAGGCCGTATTGTTTTGAAATGGCAAACTGTACATAGCCGCCAAGGGGTTTTGTGTGGCTTTGGCTAGAGCTGCTTCATCTGTTTCTTGTGCAAAACCAACTTGCGTACTGACAAGAAAGCATATTACTAGAATTGATTTTGATAATTTAGTAAGGGGCATGATTTATTAGTTTTTAATCTCTTAGGGTTTAATTCCCCGATCCTCGGGTCGAAGTAATGAACCAGTATGAAAGTTAATACCCCGTACCCTTGGGTCGGGGATATTAATTAATGTTTTATGTTTCCGTTAATGTCAAAGATGTAGAGTGAAATAGACTCTCTATGGTAAGGTGCTTTTTACTCAATCCTTGTTCATATGAATATCTAAATAAAGTTTCTAATGCTTTTCGATTAGCTTCTA
>JAOPTS010000114.1:0-1682 GCA_051531955.1 Reichenbachiella sp. | reverse complement strand
AGCCAATTGGACAGCATCGAATCACACGAATGGTGGTACGCCTGGATCACAAAACTCAACCTATGATATTAGCCCAGATGTTCAAGGGCCTAATATTTTAAATCTAGAAGTTATCAACCCTACTTCCATCCAACTCACATTTGATGAGCCTATGGACGAATTATCTTTGATCAATGCAGAATATACTATGGAGCCTGAGATTGGTATCAATTCTGTCACCACAACTAATTGGCAAACGACACTACATTTGATTGATCCATTGGTCTCAGGCAATGAATATACCATCACGGTCAACGGAGTTACGGATTGTTCCGGAAATGAAATGATCAGCAATTCGATCTCCATATACTATGATATAGAAGCTCCCGTTTTAGAAAACATCGAGGTAGCAAATGAGCATGAAATTCTAGTCAAATTCAATGAAGCCTTGGAGGTAAGCTCTGCTACTTTTTTGCCCAATTATGAAGTCATTCACTTTGGGAACCCCGTAAGTATCAACTTGCAGGAAGAAGACAGTAGTGTCATGCTCTCTTTTGATCAAGTATTTATCAGTGGGCAAGAATATCAGTTACAAATAACTGGCGTACAAGACCTGACAGAAAACGTTCTAGATACTACTGAACTCACCTTTATCTATCATCCTCCATTTAGTACAGCTAGTGTTGTAGTCGAATCAACCAACAGCCTCAACCTTACCTTCAATCAACATTTAGACCGATCAAGTGCTGAAACATTAAGCAACTATTCATTGAGTGCTGGATATGGCAATCCCATTTCAGCTGAACTAATCCCTGACCATTCAGATCAAGTTCTATTAGTGTTCTCAGATGATTTTGTCAACAACCAATACACATTGACCATCAATGAAGTTGAAAACGAAAATCAAGATGAAACCATTAGTGATCAAACAATTTACTTCGAGCACGAAGTGGCTACTCCATTTAGAGCCTTGGTGATCAACGAAATTTACGCTGATTACAACCCATCTGCCGTGGGACTTCCTGACGAAGAGTTTGTAGAGCTCTACAATAACTCTAATCAAAATATTAACATCGCAGATTTTCAACTTAATGGTGAAGCTATTCAGGACTTTGAACTGGCCAGCGGTGCTTATGTGATCCTCACAGACAACAGCAATTTGGGGGAATACGAATCTTTTGGAGAGGTTGTCAGCATCATTTCATTTCCTACTTTGACCAACGGTGGCATGCAGCTTTTACTCACTGACAATCTAGGGAATTTAGTAGACAGTATTTCTTATTCAGACGAGTGGTATTTGGACGAAAACAAAGAAGATGGCGGGTTTTCGCTTGAGCAAATCAATCCCGAACTCACTTGCAACCATTCAGCCAATTGGACAGCATCGAATGACGCAAAAGGTGGTACGCCTGGATCACAAAACTCAACCTATGATATTAGCCCAGATGTTAAAGGACCTAATATTTTAAACCTTGAAGTTATCAACCCTACTTCCATCCAACTCACATTTGATGAGCCAATGAACGAATCATCGCTAATCAATGCAGGTTATACCATTGACCCAGAGATTGGTATCAATTCTGTCACCACAACTAATTGGCAAGTGACATTTGTTCTAGCCGACCCTCTAGTCTCAAGCAAAGAATATACCATCACGGTCAATGGAGTTACTGATTGTACAGGGAATAATTTGGTTGATAACG
>JAOPTS010000113.1:0-1401 GCA_051531955.1 Reichenbachiella sp. | reverse complement strand
GGGAGCTTCGATATCATAGTAGGTGGATATCACATTTTCAACCAAATTATTTCCTGTACAATCAGTAGCTCCATTGACCGTGATGGTATATTCATTACTTGAGACCAAAGGGTCGGCTAGAACAAATGTCACTTGCCAATTAGTTGTGGTGACAGAATTGATACCAATCTCTGGGTCGATAGTATAAACTGCCGTACTCAAGGAAGCTTCATCCATTGGTTCGTCAAATGTGAGTTTGATCGATGTTGAATTGATAATTTCTATAATTAAGATACTGGGGCCAAGAATATCGGGGCTACCGTCGAAGATGGAGTTTTGCGTGCCCGGCGTACCTCCATTCGTATCATTTGATGCAGCCCAATTGGCTGAATAGTTGCAAGTGAGTTCGGGATTGATTTGCTCAAGCGAATACCCACCACCTTCTTTGTTTTCATCCAAATACCACTCGTCTGAATAAGAAATACTGTCCACTAAATTCCCAAGATTGTCAGTGAGTAAAAGCTGCATACCACCGTTGGTCAAAGTAGGAAATGAAATGATGCTGACAACCTCTCCAAAAGATTCGTATTCAGCCAAGTTGCTGTCGTCTGTGATGATTACGTATTCTCCGATTTCCAATTCAAAGTCCTGAATAGCCTCACCATTAAATTGAAAATCTGCGATGTTAATATTTTGATTAGAGTTATTGTAGAGCTCTATAAACTCTTCGTCAGGAAGTCCTATTGCGGAGGGATTGTGATCAGCGTAAATTTCGTTGATCGCCAAGGCTCTAAATGGAGTTGCCACTTCGTGCTCGAAGTAGAGTGTTTGATGACTAATGGTTTCCTCTTGATTTTGGTTTTCAACTTCATTGATAGTCAAGGTGTAATGGTTGTTGACAAAATCATCTGAGAACACTAATATAACTTGATCTGAATGTTCAGGGATTAGTTCAACTGATATTGGATTGCCATATCCTGCACTCAAAGAATAGTTGCTTAATGTCTCAGCACTTGATCGGTCTAAAGGTTGATTGAAGGTAAGGTTGAGATTGTTGGCTGATTCGACTACAACACTAGCTGTTTTAAATGGAGGATGATAGATAAAGGTGAGTTCAGTAGTATCTAGAACGTTTTCTGTCAGATCTTGTACGCCAGTTATTTGTAACTGATATTCTTGCCCACTGATAAATGCTTGAACAAAAGAGAGCATGACACTACTGTCTTCTTCTTGCAGGTTGATACTTGTTGGGTTCCCAAAGTCAATGATTTCATAATTGGGCAAAAAAGTGGCGGAACTTACCTCCAAGGCTTCATTGAATTTGACTAGAATTTCACGCTCATTTGCTACATGGATGTTTTCTAAAACGGGAGCTTCGATATCATAGTAGGTTGATATCACGTTATCAACCAAATTATTCCC
>JAOPTS010000112.1:0-6817 GCA_051531955.1 Reichenbachiella sp. | reverse complement strand
GAGGTGTTCATAGGGATTGCCTCCGTATGCTTCAATTTTATCAGTAAACCAGCTTTCCGTATAGGTGTCGTCATAGTCTTGGTAAATATTTTTATCAAATAAACGAATATCGCACCCTCCGACAGCAACATTAATTACACCAACTTCAATATGGTTAGGAAGGTTTTTTACCATTGTTCGCCCAAAATAATCTGCAGGAGAAAGCCCTGATGAGCAGTTGGTCAAGGGAGGGATTGCTGGGTGCCATGTGTTTTGGTCTCGTTCGATGTTGGAGCAATCGAGTGATTGTAATACCTGAAAACGATCGTCGACTATTTTGTCCTGTGATTCTATAGCTCCTTGACCTTCCATGTTGGACTGTCCGAAACATAGGTATATGTGGAAATTGGGGTCTTGCGCCATGCCTAGCTGAGCTAGTATACAAAGGCTAATTATTATTGTTAATCTCTTCATACTTTGTTTTTTGATAGATTAAAAATGTTAGTTTTATGTTATCAAAATAAGCTGTCATTTGGATTTAGCAAGGGGGATATATCAATCATTAATCCGAGTCATATATCACTGATTGTCTTTTTTTATAAAAATCGTCCTATGGAAATAGCCGCCTTAATAATTTGGGAGAAAAAGAGATTTGAGTAGAAGAATGGTCTACTTATAGAATTAGAGTTTTGATCTATTATTCATCCTTTGATGATGACTGTTACGGCTTTGAATAGCAGGTATAAGCCTAAGGAAAAGGTAATGATGACGATTCCCCACATGATCCAATCTTCCATTTGGCTTGGAAAGAAGAACACATCTCCATGATTGGTGGCACTATGAATCAGGTGTAACAGGAAGCCAGGGCAACTGCGCGTTAAATATTCATTATTTGTTCTCTAAAGGTGTCTGAGATTGCAGCTTTTACTCTTTTGTGTTTTTTGGAGAGTTTTTTTGATTTACGTTTTACTGTACAATTGTTGATTAGGGTCATGGCCATTTTGGCAATGATGTTGAAATTAGCAGCACTGTTTCCTATTCTTTTTCTACTTTGATCTTCTTTGAAAGTGACATCTAATGACCAATGCAAGTTGTTTTCAATAGCCCAGTGGGATCGGATGTATTTGTTGAAAGCTTCGCCATCATCTTCTCGATTACTTATGTAGTATCTGGTACTGGTTTGGATAGCACCAGTTTGTTTTTGGATACGTGAAGAATTAATTCTGATAATGGTCTTTAATCCTACCCAGTCTTGACAATCATCCAGATGAGTAAGGTCTGTAATTACTTGACAGTTACGCTCCTCAATACGTCCGTGGTCTACAGTGTGGGAAGTACTGGTACTGGCGAGAGATGCAATTCCAAAAACCTTTCCTACTTGCTCCAAAAGGTTTTTTTGATTGTTTTTCACCTGTAAAATATAATCAGCCTTGCTATCTATTATCTTTTTGGCAATTGCCTTTTGACACCCCATCGCATCAATGGTAATTATGCAGCCTTCCAAAGTCAAAAGGTCTAACAATTCTGGTATAGCGGTGATCTCATTACTTTTCTGGTCTGTTGCCAGTTGCCCCAAGCACAGCTCCTGACCACTTACAAATGCTGACACGATGTGTAATGCTGCCTTATTGTTGGCCTTATCAGTTGATCCTCTCATCGTTTTTCCATCAATCGCTACTACTTTTCCTTCACTGACTTGATGGAGGGATTGTGTCCATTTGCCAAAATATTGCCCGAAACTTTCTGGGTTGACTTTTGCAAAGAACCTGCTGAGAGTAGTATCACAAGGTGTTCCCTTTGCATATGGATAAAACCGACGTAACCAATCTGTTTTTTCCTTGCCAAACATGGCTATTTCATCCCAATCATTCATGTTACTCACTACAGCAGATATGACCAAGAAAAATATTTCAGCCAAAGGATAGTGTACTTGATTTCTGATATTAGATCTCGGGTCTTCCATTTGATCAAAGATCGATGAAAAAGTGGAGGCAATGAAATCAGCGTTTTTAACAGGTAAATCACTCTAAATGTTAGAGATGAAAAACGTTGAAAAAATTAATATAACTCGTTGATTAACTGTATATTTACTCTATGAAAAGCGGAGGTTGCAAATCAATAAAAAAACAATTTCCTTCTGCCTTTTTTACAATAAATAAATACATTATGAGACTGGGACCCCCTGCTCAGTAGGGGTGTTATGTCTTAATTAAAAATTATCCCCCTTACTTATATTTAACGCGCAGTTGCCCTGAACAGGAAGCTAAAAGAAAGTAAAACACCAGCTCCTAAAAATTTCATTCCAGTTTTCATGATCATACAGTAGATTGGTTTTGATGAAATAAAAAAAGGCGAGTAGTGTAAACTACTCGCCTTTCAAATGTTGTTATCGAAAGAGTTTATACATTGTCCTCTACTTCAACGTCCTCTACTTTAGCTTTTTCTTCAGCTTCAGTACTTTCCATTGCTTTCGCTTCCTTATTTTTCTTACAACAAGCTTTTTCACAACCTGGTTTACAAGTTTTTGTTTCCATTTTGTGACATGCTTCGGTACAAGCCTGACCAGGATGATTGCATTTCATCATCATCATTTCAGTTCCAGCTTCTGCTGATCCATGTCCGCCTGTCCCATATACTTCTCCCAAGATTGGTGCGATCACCAAACCTACTAGACAAGTCAATTTAATCAAGATGTTCATTGATGGACCAGAAGTGTCCTTGAATGGATCTCCAACAGTGTCACCAGTTACAGCCGCTTTGTGCGCTTCAGAACCTTTGTAGGTCATTTCACCATTGATCATAACGCCTGCTTCGAAAGATTTCTTAGCATTGTCCCATGCACCACCTGCGTTGTTTTGGAATATCGCCCACATTACACCCGATACAGCAACACCTGCCATATACGATCCCAATGCTTCTGGTCCCATTGCAAATCCAACAAGGATAGGAGTGATGATAGTCAAGGCTCCTGGTAACACCATTTCTCTAAGTGCCGCTTGGGTAGATATCTCTACACATCGTGCATAGTCAGGCTTGCCTGTCCCTTCCATGATACCTGGAATTTCTTTGAATTGACGTCTTACTTCCATCACCATTTCCATGGCTGCTTTACCCACTGACTTCATTGCCAATGCGGAGAAAACCACTGGAATCATACCGCCAATAAATAAGGCCGCTAATACGTCTGCTTTGAAAATATTGATACCATCGATACCTGTGAAGGTTACATAAGCAGCAAATAGTGCTAAGGCTGTCAATGCTGCTGAAGCAATAGCAAAACCTTTACCTACTGCTGCAGTCGTGTTACCTACTGCGTCCAATATGTCTGTTCTTTCTCTTACTTCTTTTGGAAGCTTACTCATTTCAGCTATACCACCAGCATTGTCGGCTATCGGGCCGAATGCATCAATGGCCAACTGCATGGCAGTAGTTGCCATCATAGATGAAGCAGCTAATGCCACACCATAAAATCCTGCTAAAGAGTATGATCCCCATATTGCTCCTGCGAATAAGAGTACAGATGAGAAAGTAGACATCATGCCTACAGACAAACCTGCGATGATGTTAGTCGCTGCTCCAGTTGATGAGTTTTGAATAATATCCATGACAGGTTTTTTACCCAATGCAGTATAATACTCAGTAAATAAGGAGATTAAATATCCTACTGATAATCCGACTAGCGTTGCATAGAATACATGTCTACTAGGAATATCTTTAGTGCCTTCACCAAAGAATTTCATGCCGACAATCGTCTCAGGTAGCATCCATTCAATCAAGAACCAACCTGCTACTGCTGTCAAAAGAATCGAGACAATATTCCCTGTATTCAATGCCTTTTGAACCTGTCCTTCTTTGGCGTCATTATCTTTAATACTAATCAAGAAAGTGCCGATAATAGAAGATATGATACCCACACCTGCTATCATGATGGGCAATAAGATAGGTCCCATTCCTTCGAATGAACCTACGGTAGTGCCGGCATCTGCCATGTCCTTGATGATGTAGTTACCTAGTACCATTGAAGCCAATACAGTTGCTACATAAGATCCAAATAAATCGGCTCCCATACCTGCTACATCCCCTACATTGTCACCAACGTTATCCGCGATAGTGGCTGGGTTTCTTGGATCATCTTCTGGGATTCCTGCTTCTACTTTTCCAACCAAATCAGCTCCTACATCCGCTGCTTTAGTATAAATGCCGCCACCTACTCTTGCGAATAAAGCGATGGATTCAGCTCCTAATGAAAAGCCTGCCAATGCTTCAAGAGCAATGGTCATTTCTTCATAGAATGATCCGCCATTACCCGTGAAAATATTAACGAATATTATGAAGAAAATACTTAATCCAAATACTGCTAACCCGGCTACTCCTAGTCCCATAACGGTACCACCACTAAATGCTACTTTGAGAGCGTTTGGTAAACTGGTTCTTGCCGCTTCTGTTGTTCTGGTGTTTGCTTCTGTTGCAATTCTCATCCCGATGTTCCCAGCTACTGCTGAGAAAACGGCTCCTACTACAAATGCAGGGATAATCATCCAACTGGTCGTATCAACTACCATTGAAATACCGAATAGTGCTGCTGATGCGACCACAACAAATATGGCTAACAATCTATACTCAGCACTTAAGAATGCCAAAGCTCCCTCTTTGATACTCTGAGAAATTTCTATCATGCGCTCGTTTCCCGCACTTTGCTTCTTGACCCATGCTCTTTTGATTAGCATGAATACAAGTCCTATTACTGCCAATATGATTGGCAGATAAATCACGTTACTCATTTTTATAAAATAAAGTTAATTAATCGATTGAACTCATGATCGGGGAAATTCCCGATACCTCCTTGAGCAAATATATACGGATAGGGGGAGAATAAAAACTAGGTAGTTAAGGTGTGTTTTTTTTATGAAATTGACTGTTGATTTCATGTATGAATGAGTAGTAGGGAGAAAAAACATTTAGCGAGACATTAAACTCTCTTATTTTTAGTAGTTTACTAGACTGAATACCTATTTCACCTAATAAATTATGAAAGACAATCCTGTATTTGCGAGTATACTATTTCTAGGACTATCGTTTTTGAGCCTTTATGTTTATGATATTAATCATAATTCTGAGTTGACGATTGAAAAAGCTATAGCACCTGTTCAATACCTGTCTAATGCCAGAAGTGCAATTGTCAAATTAGACTACAATGGGAGTATTAGGGAAATGGATGCTGCTATATCAGCCATGAAGGTGATAGAACAGTATGCGGATTCGGTCTCTATTGATCACATAGAGAAAGCTATTGCAGATTTGAGAAATGTTGAAAAGGAGATAAGAAATGATTCATTAGTGATCATGGATTTGAACAAAGCATATTTTCATGCACTCAACTCTATTGCTTACGCTAATTTGATTATATCTGAAAAAAATCTGGACAAAGGGCAGAAGTATAAAGCGATGAGGTTTATGAATGCGACATTTACTGAAATGATTAAGTCTTTGGAATTTACATCTGACGAAAGATATAAAGAGAGAGAAAACCAAGTGATCGATGATGTAAGAAATCTTCTCGCTGAAATGAAGAAAAATAAGCATGAAAAATATGCTTTTGATTACGACAGTATTAACCAAGAAGTAGAAGAATTGATAGATTATTGATTCTAAGTCTTGAACTTTGGTGACGATTTCTATATTTGCGTCTTAAACAGGTAAATATTGAAACAGCTCATCAGTTTTGTAATTCGAAAAATTCCTAGAAAGTACCTTCAACTTTTTAGTCATTTTGCACTAAAGATTGTTGCCATATTTTATAAAGGCAATGAAGTAGAGTGTCCAGTTTGTGATCATCAATTCTCGAAATTCGTCCCATATGGTAGAGTAGCTAGAGAAAATGCCCTTTGCCCCAATTGCTTGGCACTGGAAAGACACCGGTTGATGTGGTTGTATCTCAAAGAGAAAACGAATTTCTTTACTAAAGGAATCGAAGTGTTACATATCGCGCCAGAGCTTTGTTTTATCAAACAATTTGAAGAACTGCATGGCGATCAATATATCACTGCTGATATAGAATCACCATTGGCCAAAGTGAAAATGGATATTCATGATATGCCTTTTGAGGATGATCGTTTTGATGTAGCTTTTTGTAACCATGTGATGGAGCATGTCAGAGATGATATTCATTCGATGAAGCAAATTTATCGAGTGCTCAAGCCTGGAGGTTGGGCGATTATTCAAATTCCATTATTTCACCCATTGCCTGATGTTACACAAGAAGATGCTAGTGTAACTGATCCTAAGGACAGAGATCGTCTATATGGTCAAGATGATCATGTGAGATTGTATGGGAAGGACTATGCAGATCGATTGAGGTCTGCAGGTTTTGATGTTGTAGAAGATGAGTTCGCTCATACATTGAGCCCTGAGTTACAGCAGAAATACGCCCTTCCTATGGATGAGCCTATATTCTTTTGTAGAAAAGCTTAATCGCTGATTTATAATCCCAATTTCTTACTAATGTTATAATCATCCTTCCGAGGAGAAGATTGTAACATCATTTCTCCGATGAAACCGGTTAGGAACATTTGAACACCTATTATAATGGCAATCAGAGCTAAGAAAAATAGGGGCTGATCCACGATCTCTCGTGCAGGTAGTCCCATTTGTATTTCATATATTTTCCTTGTGATCACCCAAACAGTAATGGCAGTCCCCATAAAGAAGGATAATGTCCCAAGAGTTCCAAAAAAGTGCATCGGTCTTTTCTTGAATTTTGAAACAAATGAGATAGATAGTAAGTCGAGGAATCCGAAAATGAATCTTTCTATACCGAATTTTGTTGTGCCGTATTTTC
>JAOPTS010000111.1:0-13957 GCA_051531955.1 Reichenbachiella sp. | reverse complement strand
ATACTTTTTACAGAACACTGGAGAAAAAGACATTAATACAGATGAATACGTTCACAATTTCACTGCCATTAATGAAGAATTAATTGGTAACAATTATATATTGAAATTTCCATTTCAATTAAAACCTTTACTATTTATGGATACTGTTAATCCTGAAAAAAAAATTGAAATCGGGCAAAATGACATTAAATTTAATAGTTCACCCAAAGAGCAATTCTTTTTTAGTAACCTCACAGGTAGTGAAAATGTTGATGCAAAATGGGAGTTAATAAACCTTGAAAGTAAAATTGGGATTAGTGAAACAGGAAGTTTTCAAACAAACAAAGTGAATCTTTGGGGGGCAAAGCATGTCATTAGCCCTGAGTTATTTTTTAAAATATCTATTAAACCTGGCCAATCAACAAAATGGTCCAGGAATTATAATATTTATATAGTAAAATAGAACGTATGATAATAATGAATGCTATTAATTGCAACGGCAATTTATTTCTACTAACTCATTGATCAAAAAGATCTTCAACTAATACTTCAATAGCAAGCCTATTCTGCTCATCATAAAACAAAGTTGGTGCTATTAGTTTTTTTATAACTCTCTCTAAATTAGTGTAATTAGACTGAGGTAAATGAAGTGGTATTTTGTACAATCTTGCATCTTTCTTATCATATGGGCATGCTATTTTAGCATTGTACAGATAAGGAATCAAAGTAGTACTACAATCCAAAGCAATCCTATTAATCTCATGTTCGGTAAATAGTGCTATCAGTTTAGCATTTATCTTTTCAAAAAATTCAAATGTCCCGGCTAATCTCATTCTGGAACCAGCTCTAGACTTCCCCTTCTTATTCAAATACTTAATCTGACTTACCCCCTGTTTTTTACGCGTCATGTAGGCAGAGAAAGTTGTGTGGTAGATATTGGTTTTACCATTCAGGACACTGATAGCTGCATTACCAGACTCTATAGTAAGATAAATAACTTTGGTCTGATTATTTATCAGGTTCAAATCATTATCAATACTCAAATGTAAAGGCATTCTGATGTAGCCGACACTATTCACATTTGGATCATTCAAATTAATAATATGCCGTTTGTAATCATATTCATATTGAGGAAAATGATTACTCACTTTCTCTAGTAACAATTCAAATGGTATGTCAAATAGGTTTATTGAATTTGGACGCATACAAGTTGGTGACTACTCTTTAATAGATTTAATACAAATGCTGTTGTGGCTCCTATCTTTTACAACTTACTAATATATTATAACCTGCAATTATTAGTCTTCAAACAGGAAACGTTCATATCATAAATACAAGGTTACTTAAACCATTTTTCATTCGTAATCCTAATCGAGTTCAAAATTACGTAGAAAATAGTAATTGAAATTTTCTATTACAATATTACATTAAGAATGAACGACTAAAAACCTATGTAACAAACTGTTATGACCACACAACGTTATTTGTGAATTAATAGAAAATTCATATTCCTACCTTAAAACTGCAAAAGGTCACCCCTATTTTGGCAGCTATTTAAAGTAAAAATGCCGATATTTAAAGTAACACTTTAAGAACTTCGTAGTTACTTTTTGTATGAGTAACACACAATTATTAAAGTATAGCTTGAAGAATTCAAGCTATTAACCATTTACTAAACTTAACCAAACAATTACTATGAAGAAACTTTTCATGTTTCTATTGGTATTTCTTCTTTCGAAGGAGGTTATTTATTCCCAGGATCTAGATTTAGATTTAGCGGATGAAACGACAGCCTCTTCTATCGAATCTGGGAATTTACTAATAGAGATCACAGGCACGCCTTTTGAAGGCAGTTCACTTTTAGATTTCGGAGAATTTAGAATCAAGTATGTAGTCGCTGACGCAATAACTGTCAGATTAGGTATGTATATGGATCTAAACAACGAGCAACTTCGTCCAGACTATGTGACGAATTTTAGTACTTGGAGAGTTACTCCGGGTGTGGAGTTTCAAGTAAGTAACAATGGCGGTTTTAGATCATATGTGGCACTTGATGTCATCATTGGTCAAAAAATTGCAAGCCTTCAAACAACAACAGGTTCTTCTGTTACAGGAACTACTCAATTACCTTCTGGAAGCAATGCAACTTTACAATATGGTCAAAGAGCATATTTCCAGACAGGTGCTGCACTTTCTGCAGGAGCTGAATATCATTTTGCTTCTAGATTCTATTTTGGAGTAGAGATGGGATTCCAACTTAACCGAACGATGTATGATGATGTACATGTAGACGGCGTACTATACCAGGATGGTGTTACCAATAGTACGGGAGATCTCTTAACAACTAATTCTTTCAAAATAGGATTTAAACTACTTTAACTAAAAACCTTTCTAATGAAAAACAATTACAAACAATCCATATGGCATGGCTTGAAGGCTTTGGTGTTTCTTGTATTCACAACACTGAGTTTGTCTTCAACCTATGCTCAGACTATTACGATAAATGACAATACTGTCGGGCCATACTATACTTATGGCAATTTTGAAGTAGACTATACTGCTGCGGATTATCCAGCGGCTACTACTTTTTATTTAATTGTAGATACTAATGGTAATGGCTATTTAGATGCTGAAGATGACGCTGAAGATGACGTTCTAGCAAGTAGCACAACTTTATCTGATATTATTTCAGGTTCATTACCAGGGACCGCCAATTCTTACGACGTTTATGTTGTAGCTGGAGAAGCAGGTACTTATGGTGAAGTTATTTCTGAACAGACAATTGACGGAACACTTGTGACTGCATCTGGTTCTGATGAGTCTGATTTACCATATAGCTTTGATTTAGCTACTACAGCTAGACAAATCTCTACACCAAGTCTCGATTTGACATCAGACAACTATTATACAATAGTTGTTAATGTTGACGCAACTAATGTCACAGGTACTAATGCCTTGGTATTCGAATATTCTACAGATGCGGGTGCAACTTTTGCTCCATTGACAGATCAACAAGGTGATGCTGAATTTTCTGCAATGAATGGTGAGTTGATATTTGCTTTATCGCAATCAATCAATGTAGCAAGCGTTCAATTCAGAATGAGCCAAAACAACGGCGTTACATTGGCTGCAGTTACTGAAGACTGGATCTTAAATAGCATTGATTTTATCGAGTATGGTGGTACATTCGTTCAATATAATGAACAGTATGTGGCTAACTTGAGTGTCAACTCACCTAGTTTCACTACAAATAGTGAAACTTACGACAGTTACATTGGAGAAGACATAGAAGTTGATTATGAAGCTTTAGGGTATACTTCTGGTGCTACTTTTTATCTATATACAGGTGATATTTATGATGCAGAAGATAGAACTATTTTTGATTCTAACGAATCTATAAGTGGTATCTTATCTAGTACATGGCCTCTCGAATTAGGTGATGATAATGTAGATATTTATTTGGCAGGAATATATGGAAATATTGACGAGCCTATATTGGATTTTACTAATGATGATTTAAACATTTTAGGATCAACTACTGATGATTTCAATTTCTATTTTAGAGATGAAGGAGTTAGAAGTGCTTCGACTGATGCCTTGAATATAAGCACAGAAGAATATGTAACACTCGAAATCAATGTGTACACAGGGAGTAATTTGACTACTGACAATGCGCTGTTAGTGCAGTATTCTACAGATGGCTCTACTTGGGTAGATATGGAGGATGAAGATGGACTAGATGAAATATCTGGATCTGTTAACACAACATTTTATTATAATGTTGCATCTGCTGCTATTACAAGTAGTACTCGTTTCAGAGTAAGACAAAAATCAATTGACTTAACATATGGTGATCAATGGTGGTACCTATATGATATGAATTTGATTTATTATGTAGAAGGAAATGTTCAATACCTAGCAAGTCCTTTTGTTAACAATTACTCAATAACTGTTAACTCAATTGAGGATGCTGAGGATGTAAATATTACTGGTGGGACTGCCTACCCAGGAGATGAAATCACAGTAACAGCTTCTGTAGATGGTTTTGATGTTGCAGATTACAATGAAAAATACACTGTACTTATCAATAACTCTTATCTATTAGACAACCTTGTTGTGAGTATCGATGGAGTGACAGATGATATAATCATTACCGGAACTATTCCTACTAATGTTGAGTATGCCAACGCATCAGACATTCAGGTTAAAATTTATGATGGTAGTGAACCTTTAGTGACACTTAATCAAAATGTATTTGATGATTACAACATTGAGGAAGACATCGCAATTGAAGGTGCTGAAGTTGAAGAAGGAGACACGGATGTCGATTTCTTTATGGCTGGCGACAGAAGTTTAGCTACTCCTGGATTTGAAATTAGTTCAGTAGATGATTTAAGCCTTCAATTCACATTATCGAGAGAAAATTCTGTAAGAAGTCCTTTAGGAACAGAAGTTGTTTTGGAATATTCTACTGATGCAGGTTCGACTTATACTGAAATTGAGACTTACAGTTTAAATTCTGCTGGAGAATCAGGAGAGACTTATGAATTGGATGATAGTGTTCTTCCATCTGGTATGGCAAGTACTTCTACAATTATTAGGTTCCGTCAAGCTAGCAACAATGGACTAGATTTAGATGCTTGGAATATATCTGGTATTATACTAATGGGAGGAACAAACATTTCTGACCCTGGGTATTTCAATTATAATGCTGCAACTCTAGATGTGTTGGAACCAACGATTGCATTAACAGCAATAGACAATGCAAATTTGGACTTGTACCCAACTACTGAATTTGATATTACGTTTGAAATTGAAGGTGAATTTCCTACTGGAACTACTTATGACCTAATTTTAGAAAGGGAATTTGAAGGTTCTATTAACATGGGTACATTTACTGCTGCTGGCACACACACTGTGACCGTTCCATCCGTAGTTAATGAAACATACAATTTGTCGCTAGTTTCTAATCATGACGATGTTGAATCTAACACTGTAAATCTGGTTGTAAACGAAGTGTTAATCACCAATATTGTGATTTCTTCTACTGATGCAGTAGCCGATGGTGATCAAATGATTGTTTATGCTGGAAATAGCATTGACATTACTTATGAGATCCTAGGAAGCGTAGGTAGCTCAGCTGTTATCAATCTTGAAATATATGATAATGACACAGATGAATACATGTTTATCGTTGAAGACGAAGCTGTCGATGGAACTATTTCGGCTACCCTTCCTGTAGGAATAGATTATACTGGAAATGATGCTGACTTTAGATTGACCATTACCAATATTGAATTGTCTGGTTACAGTATGATTGATGAAGATTGGTTAACAAATGAATCTGATTCAGAAGATTTTTTTCCAGTGGAAATGAGAGAAGGTTATAGTAGCTCAAATCTCTTTTATGCTGGGCCTACTACTAGATCTGCAATTTCTAGTCCATTAGATTATTCTCAAGGAGGTACCGTTAATATTGGCTTGCGATTATATGGTACTAGTTATTATGTCTTTGATCAAGAGGTAAGACTGGACTTCTCAATAGATAATGGTGATACCTGGGAAGAATTGGAAACAGGAACTATGACGAATAGTACTGTTGATATTTTTTCATCTATAGACATGCCTGAAGAGGCTTGGGTTGAAAATGTACTTATACGTTTCATTTATAATGAAGATGGAGCTGCTGAATATTTAGAAAATATAATTTATTTATATGGTCTTGAAGTCGAGCATTTTGATACATCTCCATTTGCAGAGGAAGAATTCTCTTTACAACCTGATTTGATTCTAGAAGAGTTGTCAGTAAGTATGTCAACATTTGAAGATATCGATTTCAACCTTGGAGAAGAATTCGTTGTTGAATACAACGCTGAAGGACCTTTCGAAGATGATGTAGAGTTTGCAATTGTCATGGAACAAGGTGGAGAGTATGTAACATTGGCCGAAAGTGATGAAGCTGGTGCTGTTCAAGTTACGGTTAACATTCCTTCTTTTCCTTTTGAGGATACCGATGCTGCTTACAACTTGCAAGTGATTCCTTTCATTAGAAATGGAGCTAATGACGTGTTTAGAGCATCTGAAGAAACGGAAGAAATTGCTGAAGAAGGTGACATTGCAATGATGGAGGGTAGAGCAACTAATGGTACCGGTTCATCAGGATATTCAGATTTCGAATTTGAGTTAGCTGGTGACCGTTCGTTGGAGACTCGATCATTTGACATAGCGGACTATGCTTCTGCGAGACTTGACTTTGATTTTACATGGTATGATGGAGACGTTACAACCCTTCTTACGCTTCCTGCACTTCAAATTTCTAGTAATGGTACTGAATATGTAGCATTAGAGATTGCGGATGCAACTTATGAATCTGAAGGGTTAGTGTATCCTTCAGGATCCTACTCAGTATCGGTTCCTGAAGAGTACTTAGCTTCTACAACATCATTTAGATGGGTTCAAAAGTTGAATTTGGGAGAAAATAAAGATGTCTGGAGAATTTATAACATCGAAGTTGTAAAAGGAGAGACAAATGAGTTGAATGATGCGATTTACACTACATTCAATAACCCACAGTCTATCAATGTAACAATCCCTAGTTTGGATACTTACATTTGGGAACAAAGTGACTTGACTGATGCAGTTTTCAACGGTGAAGATTTCGAGTACAATTGGAATTTTGATGCAGATCAATTGGACGAAAGCAGTTTCCCTAATGGTACTGAGTACATCTTTACTATTGATGTAGAAGACCCAGAAACTGGTGAAAATCTTGTCATAGGTAATACTTCTGTTCTTGGAAATAACCTCTCTGCTTCTATCCCATCTTATGTTGAGAATGGCAGTTATTCTGTAATGTTGACAGCTATGTTGACCGTAGAAGAAGAGACATACTACATTTTCGAAGACGAATATGTTACAAGTCTTGATGTCTTTCTTAAGGCAGTTGAAGCTTCATATTTGGGTGACGAAAATGCAGTTATCTATGCAGGTAGCACTATTGAATTCGGTGTTTTGATAGAAAACGACGAATCTACTACCAATGACTTTAGTTCATTCACAAGTAACTTGATTGTCAACTATGATGGTGACGATTGGTTATTGGCTACACAATCAGGTATTGACAACATAACTATTGATTTACCTCCATTCATTCAGGATAACAGTGTAGAATTCAGAATTGAGCTTTCTGAAGATGGTGCAATTGGTACAGTAGGTGAAATCATTGAAAATGATGAATTAGAGGAATTAGAAAATGATGAGGACAATTTCATTAGTGGTTATGTTGATACAGGTAATGATGTTTATTTTGAAAATTCGTCTGGACGTGGATTGATTACTACGAGAGATTTTGAAGTAGGAGAATTGGATGATGCTGTGCTATTTGAATTTGATGTGTATTTTAGTGAGCTTCCAAAAGATCTAACGGATGATCAATATATCATATTTGAATATTCAATAGATGGAGGTTCTACTTATGCTGAAATAGCTTCTTTTCCTGAAACGGATGCTGAAGAGACGTTAGATTATGAGACATTTGGTTTCACTGTCACTTCTGACATGATGGTAAATACAACCAGATTCAGATGGCGTCAAGAGGAAATAAAAGGAAATCTATACCTAGAAGATATAGGGTTTACTTTTGTTCAATCTTTACCATTTGATTATATCTCAACATCAATTGATATTGATAATCAAGCTTTGTTGATTACTTCAATAGATGCTGATGATGCATGTTTAGGTGAAGATATCGTATTGAATTATGAAATAAGAGGTCGTTTTGGAGAAGATAACATTGTTGATGTTAGATACAGATTTGAAAGCGGTTCTACTAATGATATTGATGGATATGAATTCAACCTTGTTGAAGGAACAGGTAGTGTAACTGTTCAGTTACCTTCTACTGTTCTAGATGATGATGATGACAATGAGAACTTCGATTTTAGATTGGAAGCTTATGACAACACGTTTGAAGATTTTGATTTTAGTATTAATGGATCTTATTCTGAGACAAGTGTAGAGGTAGTAGCTCCCCTAAATGTAGACAGTGAGTCTTTCTACAAATCAAGTGGTGATGCACTAGTTTGTGAAAGTGAAGATGTAATAATTACTGTCAATTCGCCTCGAGATTATTTCTTGTATGAAATAATGAATGAAGAGGATGGGACAGTTTTGGGTAGTATTACTTTTGATCCTGAAAATCCAGAGTATGATGTCAACATCGGTGTATTGACTGAAAACATCACACTTCAAATGATGGTTACTTCGTTCTCTTCATATGGGTCAGAGTGTAATGATATAATATCTAGTACAACTTTAGAGATAGAAATCTTGGAAGGCGTTGAACTATATGTATATGATTATGATAATGGCTCTGATTATGAATTAGTAGAAAGTGGTGATAGTAAAACAATCTGTGAAGGTTCTTCTTCGAATGTACGATTACAGGTTTACCGTCCAGATGGAAGTTTAAAGAGTAGTGGTATAGAGTGGTTCAAAGGTGATTTGAATACTCCAGTTAGTACTTCATATTACATTAGCTATAGTACGCTAAGTGAAGCAGGATCATATTTCGCTAGAGTAACTGATGGGTCTTGTGTGTACTTGACAGAAAGCTATATAATCGATAATCTTGCACCACCTGAAACTCCTGAAATAACCGTAACTGGTGATTTAGGTACTTGTGATGGAGAAGGTGAAGTGACTTTGGAAGCAACTGCTGGATATACTTACTACGAATGGTCTACAGGTGAAACAACTCAGTCGATCACTGTAGATGAGGATGGTGACTATTCTGTTGAGGTTTCTAATGTTCCGTTTGATGTAGGATGTACGAGTACTTCTGAATCATTAGAATTAGAGACTACTTACAGTCAGGAATTCACGTTATATTCTGGTGCACAAGGTGTATCCTTATTTGGTAATGAAACAATCAATGATTGTGAACAGACACTGATATACTTCTATGATGAAGATTATAGTGATACTCAAGATGCTAATGGTGGTATATATACCATATTCAAAGACGGTGTAGAATATAGTACGACTACCAATTATTACGTATACGTTGATGAATCTGGGGTATACGATGTAGAATGGACAAATGATGCCTTAAATGGTGTTTGTACAACGAACTCTCCTACTATCACGGTCAATATATTTGAAAGTATAGTAGATGCTCCTGAGATTACATTAGTGAGTGGTGATTTGTTAGCTTGTGAAGACGATGTTGAAGTAGTATTATCTGCGCCAGATGGTTTTACCTATTATCAATGGTCTGGAGGTAATGTAAATAATTCAGGTGCTCAAACAGTAACAGTTACTGAAGGAGGTACTTATTCTTTAGAAGTTTCTAACATACCGTTTGATCAAGGATGTTACAGTCCTGCGTCTGCTCCAGTTGTCGTTAGGGGTATATATTCTCCAGATTTCGTTGTAAGTACTGAGAGTTCCACGGATGAAGACAACGTCATTGATGAGGGTACTGTATTATCTTCATGTACTAGTGAAACAATTTATTTCTTTGAAGATGATTACAATACGAACAGTGGAATTGTTGTTCTTTTTAGAGATGGAGTGGAATATGAAACGATATATGTTTCGAGCTATGAAATTACTGAATCAGGCAACTATTCGGTAGAACATAGAAGTGAGAATTTGGATATATCATGTGTGAAAACAATTGGTAGTTTCACTGTAACAATAGAAGAAGCAGTAATAGAAACTCCGTTATTGACTGCTACTGGTGATCTAGCATTTTGTTCAGGTGAAGGAGAAGCTTTACTAACAGCACCGTCAGGTTTCGCAGCTTATGTGTGGTACTTTAACGGAACCGCTATAAACAGCAATACTGATGGTTTTGACGCTACTACTAATACAAGAACAGTTACTCAAGGTGGTATATATTCAGTAGCGGTAAGTAACTCTCAGCTTGCTGGATGTTACAGTCCGATATCCAATATCATTACTATAACTGAAAGAGCGCTTCCAAGTATTCCTAACTTCTCTCAAAGTGGATCTAGTTGTGGAGATGGTAGTGTTGAGTTTACAGTTTATTCTAGTACCTCTTATAATGACTATTCATTCCAATTAATTGATAGATTGACTGGTTTACCATCCGGAGATGTAGTAAATGCTCAATATAGTTCAGATGTTATTTTAACCTCTGCTCCTATTTCTGAAGCAACTGCGTTTTACCTATTGGTTACTTATACAGATGGGTCAGGGTGTGAAAACTTCGATGAGACTGATTCTCAAATAGGTCTACTAAATAATGTTACATTAGAATTGATTGGGTCTACTATTGAAGCGACTGTTAGTGGTTGGTTTATCACTCATGAGATTAACTGGTATAGAAATGGAGAATTGTTGATAAACAAAGAAGGTGCATATGAAATTCAAATAACTGATGCTGCAGATTATAGCGCAACGGTTGATTTCGTTAATGGATGTTCTGTTACTTCAAATTCAATTGATTTATCACCTGAAGCTCCAGAAGTAGAGGAAGAAGCAGGTATTGTGGCAACTATATTCCCTAATCCTACTTCTGATGTACTTAATATTGAAGTGTCAGGTCAAAACTTCGGATCTTATGATGTTAGCATCCTAAGTATTACGGGGCAAGTGATGATTACGGATGCATTCGATAAACAAGTTGATGATTATACTAAACCCATCAGTATTCAACATCTTCAAAGAGGAATTTACAAGCTTCAATTACAAAAAGATGGTGAATTAATCTCAACTACAATTCTTAAAAACTAATTGATATGAAAAACATATATAATTATATAATCGTGCTGGGAATGGTACTAATGTCCATTTCCTGTGCTGAACCTGAGGATTACGCCGCAGGTTCTAATAAACCATATGGCGACTGGACTGTCGTGGATTACTACGTCAACGGACAAGTTGAAAATTCAACTCTCTTAAATAGGTTTACTTTGGAAAGAGATGGGAATTTCATCTTGGAAGATGCCAATGGAGTCTTATCTGTTGGAACATGGGGTTCTACAGATACTTCTTTGACTCTTACTTCAGGTGCAGGTGATAGTACTAGTGAAGTACGTGAATATCAAATTATCACAGCTACATCTCAAAAGATGCACTTGGTTCAGGATATAGAAGTACTTGATTTGGAAATCAGATACCTTCTAAATTATTCTTCATCTGATCAATATTAGAGGTTAGAATCATGTACATATTAAAAGGACAGGAGCTTTGCTTCTGTCCTTTTTTATTGTGGAGCTAACCAACTAAAATGATTAGCACAAATACAATAGAATCAATATATAATAGGTCTACCCAGTCCAATACGGAAGTATTCAATCTTGTTGAGTTCCCTTAGTTTATAGTAGAGGTTTATGCAACCTTGACAACAGGCTGTGCAAGGGTAACAAAGGTCATTGTAATAATAATGGGAGAGCTATTCGGGTTTGTTCAACAAACTGTGTCATTGGATTTTTTTAGTTAATAAATACAGGTATTGTTATCAATCTTGTTATACCAACAATACTCAATCAGAGACCTTTTAGTAAGATGGTCGAGGACTGATTATCATTTATTATATTGTTTAACCTGCCATTCTAAACCAGTCCTGCCAGTAGACATTCGTATCCGTCCACTAATCCCATCTTACAATTTACCGAGAAGGGTATTAGTCTTGCATCATGAAAAGACAAGACATATCCCTGATGCGCCAGCGCTATGCCAACTGGCATCAATCTGGAATGAGTAAGAAAGCTTACGCCGAACATATCGGTATACCCGCCTCCACATTCTATTACTGGATCAGTAAGTTCAACTATGAGTCTGACCACTCTCTCACCTCAGGTTTTCAAAAGATTGATCTGATCGAAGAGCATTCCCCTCAGATAACCGCTATCCTTCGTTTTCCAGGCGGTGTGAGTATTGAATGGCAAGGGGCTGCCAGTTCGGTTTCATTCCTAAAAACATTACTCTAGTCAGATGCTAGGTATTTGCTCAACTCAACAATATTACCTCTATCGCTCACCGTGCGATATGCGCTTTGGGATCTATTCGCTGGCAGGCCTGGTACGCAATGAACTGGACCAAGACCCTTTGAGTGGCGATGTTTTTGTATTCATCGGCAAACGAGCCAATCAAGTACGTTTGCTCCAGTGGGATAGAGATGGATTTGCGATGTATATCAAAAGGCTAGAACAAGGAACTTTCGAATGGCCAGAAAGCAACGAAAACGCTATCACAAGTCGTCAGGTTACCTTACTCATGGAGGGGGTAATACTCAAAACGGTTCGATTACGTAGGCGATATAAACCTCCTGAGAGAGGGTGTGAAAATAGCTTAAAAAGTGTGTCAAAACCTATTTAAACATACTTTTTAGACTTAATTTAGAGGTGTGAGAAATGCAGCGAACACCGAAGAAATAGACTATGAGTCTCTCTACAAAGAGTCGCTGATGACCATTAAGGGAGTCGAAAAAACTCTTCAGGAAGAGCGGGCGAAATCAGATAAAAAGCTCGTCTCCAAAGAAGAAAGAATACAGGAGTTAACCTTCCAGTTAGATCGCATCCGCAAATATCTATTTGGGCAAAAAAGCGAAAAACTTACAACAGCCAATCTCGATGAAGATCAGCTCAATATCTTTGACCTAAGCACTCCTACCGAGCAACAAGAAGAGCTCAGTGAGCAGGTCGAGACGCCTCAACCGGAAAAAACAACCAAGAAAAGAGCCAAAGGCACAGGACGTATGATCTTGCCAGAAAACCTTCGCAGAGAGGAGATCATCATCGAGCCTAATGAAGATGTCAGCGACTGTATCAAAATTGGAGAGGAAGTAACAGAAGTATTGGATTTGATCCCTGCCGAATTTTATGTCAAGCGCTACGTGCGCCCCAAGTACGCCCAACAAGACGGATCAGGCATCATTACTGGGCAGCTTCCCGATAGAGTGATCAACAAAGGCATCCCTAGTGAAGGAGTTCTTGCTCAAATGGCCGTCGACAAATACGTTTACGGCCTTCCTCTTCACCGCCAGATCGACAAATACCGGCGAATGGGCGTCAATATTCCCGCTTCGACAGCCTCGGATTGGATGATGAAAAACGGAAAACACCTCTCCCCCTTGTGGGAGTTGCTCAAATTGCTTATCAATCAGCAGAAATATCTGCAGGCAGATGAAACACCAATCAAAGTCCAGAATCGACAGCATAAAAACAATATGCATAGAGGATTCTTGTGGGTATATCATGTTCCAGCAGACCGGTTAGTCCTTTTTGATTATCAAAAAGGAAGAAGTACGCATGGGCCAAAAAACATATTGCAGGGGTACGAAGGTATTTTACAGACCGACGGGTATATCGTATATGAAAAACTATACGGACAGCACCAGGACATTATGCTGATCTATTGCATGGCTCATGCTCGGCGCAAATTTGTAGATGCACTCAAATACGATAAATCAAAGGCTACACAGGCACTAGTGCAAATACAACTACTCTATAAGTTGGAAAAGGAGATGAAAGAAGCAGGTGCTGACTGGCAAGAAAAAACTCGAAGGCGTCAGAAAGAAGCGGTACCGGTCCTTCAAGGACTCAAAAATTGGATGTTAGCTCAGGCAGCTCAAGTTCCTCCAAGCAGCCCTTTGGGTAAAGCAATCGCATACAGTCTGCCAAGGTGGGACGGCCTGAGTGCCTACGCCGAGCATGGGCAAGTAGAAATTGACAACAACTTGGCTGAAAATGCCATTCGTCCAATAGCGATAGGTCGCAAAAACTATCTATTCGCTGGTTCACACCAAGCCGCAGAGATGACCGCAATGATGTATTCCTTCATGGCCACCTGCAAGAAAAATAATGTCGATGAATTCGAGTGGCTAAAAGACGTCATGCTCCGCATCCAGGATCACAAACAAAACAACCTGTACCAGCTATTACCCAACAACTGGGAAAAATACAAGCCTAATCCATAATTTAGGTGACGGGTTTACTCGGTCACATAC
>JAOPTS010000110.1:0-43468 GCA_051531955.1 Reichenbachiella sp. | reverse complement strand
GAATCAGAGCCCATATAAGGTGCTACTGTTACGGAATCAAAATCCATATTCTCGAAAAATGCACGGGCATAAAGACCAGATGTATTGCCAATATCACCACGTTTGGCATCTGCTATCGTAAATATCTCTTTAGGAATATAGTTTACTGTCTTCTCTAAAGACTCCCATCCTTTGGACCCCATTGCTTCATAAAATGCGATATTGGGTTTATAGGCAACAGCCAAATCTTTGGTCGCGTCAATGATCTGTTTGTTAAACTCAAAAATAGGGTCTTCATGGTCCAACAAGTGTTTAGGAATCTTGTTGATATCGGTATCCAAACCCACACAAAGAAAAGATTTTTTCTTTTGGATTTGCTCGTAGAGAAATTCTTTGGTCATGTGGCAAAAATAAGAATACCCTTATCAATTTTGGCATTATGCTTTCTAATTAAATTAAGTATTTTTGTCTCAATGGATTCAATATTGATCACCCCTAAAAACGAAAAGGAACTTAAGTACATCCAAGAGCTGATGAGAAACATAGGCACGACGTACAAGACCGTAGGCCAAGAAGCGATTGATGAATTAGAATTGAATCTAATTGAAGAAAAAATGAATACCACAGGTATTCTAAGGGAGGAAAGAAATGCTTCCGTTCTTTCAGAAGAAGAAAGAAAAGCGCTCCTTCAAAGCGAAGATGACATCAAAAACAAGTTGACCATCACCGAAATGAAAATCCAAACCGAGGAAGAAGAATGGCTGAATCAATAAACTGGACATTAACTGCTCGTGAAGCACGCCAAGAGATTTTGGAAAGTTTGGCAACTAACGATGTATTTAAAAATAAATCTCAAAAATTCGTGGTGATGCTGCGCACTCATCTAAAATATATTGCCAAGTACAATTTTGCGGGAGTTGAAGCAAATTTCTCTGGACTAAGAGAAACCACTTGTGGCGGCTATAAGATTTTGTATAAAATTCGTACGAACACCATCTCCATCATGGGTATATTCCAGCTTTAATAGGAAGCATACCTTGCGTATCATCCATCACCCCATATTATGCAACTACTATGTCACCTTTCGTTGCAATGCCAAATGCAGCTTTTGTGACATATGGGAAAAACCCTCTCCCTACGTTACAATCCAAAACGTAGAAGAAAATCTTAAAGACTTAAAAAATTTAGGAGTGAAAGTCATAGACTTCACTGGTGGCGAACCGCTACTACATCGTGAGATCGATCAATTCTTTGCTCTAGCCAAAGACATGGGTTTCATTACCACTTTGACCACCAATGCACTTCTATATCCCAAGTATGCTCACAAACTGAAAGGAAATGTAGACATGCTACACTTTAGTCTGGACAGTGCAGATAAAGAAACGCATGATACGATGAGAGGTGTAGCTTGCTATGACAAAGTAATGGAGTCCATTGCAATAGCCAAATCTATTGGCGAAAGGCCTGACATTATCTTCACAGCTTTTGAGGAAAACATGCGCGAAATCCAAGGGTTTTATGAAAACATCTGTTTACCCAATGATTTGATCCTCATCCTCAACCCAGCATTTGATTACAACGAAGTAGATACTGGCGAATCGTTGTCTACAAAATCAGTGGAAGTTTTAAAACAATGGGGAAAGAAAAAGAACATTTATATCAATGACGCTTTTCTCAAACTACGAAAAGACGGCGGCAATCAAATTCATTCCCCCATCTGCAAAGCAGCTAGCACCACGATCGTGATCAATCCAGACAACGAAATGGTGTTGCCCTGTTATCATCTGGGAACAAAGACCTTCCCGTTAAATGCCAACCTAAAAGAAGTCTATCAATCTACAGAAGCTAAAAAACTCATCGCTCTGGAAGGGAAACTTGACGCCTGCCAAGGCTGCACCATCAACTGCTACATGCAACCCTCCTTTGCTGTCAATGTCAACAAATACTTTTGGTCAGCACTACCAAGCACGATCAAGTACAACCGCATCAAAGGGACTTGGAAAAATCTATTTTAGCAAGACATCTACCCCCTCTTACTCACATCTGTAAGTGCTAATCAATCGAAAAAGCTTAATAAGGAAGACTAAATGCATCACAGTGCTCTTTCCGCTTAAAACTGGACTTAGTTAGGCAGTGATTTTAAAGTTATAAAATTCATAGACTTACATGTTCAGCTGCGTCAAGTAGTAGGTCTTTTGCAGTGGTTTAATGACAGCTTAGATGCTAATTTACTGTTTGAGAGTTATTAATTGTACAGGTAAAAACAACTTTCAAAGACCTTCATGAGCTGACCAATCAACTAGAAATGTTGACTTTACCTATTTCCAAGATAAAAACCCCACTACTTCTTTAGCAATATTTTCGATAGGTGCATCCATTTATTCTGTTTACAGTTAAAGCACAGTAGACTCCTTACACACTATCCGAAGTACCTCTCCAAGATTGTCCAGAGCGTATTTTCACAATGTGTTGACATAATACTCTACAAACAACGGATTGTTGGATGAACAGGTAAAATAATCATACCAAAAGAAGATCATCTTTTCCCTTAATACAAAAGCAAATTTCATCATTATTGAACAACATTCTTCTTATAACAAGGTTATTATTCACAATCTAACCCATCACGTACCATTAAAAAGAAGTAGGAATTCTATATATTCAATAATCAATTTTTAAACACAGTGAGCTATGAAAAATAAACTATTTAAAGTCCCCGGACTCAGAAACCTATCCCTAATTGTACTTTTTGGATGTGCATTACTTACTTTAAGTTGTGATGACACAGTCGATGATTTAATCAATGATTTAGATGATTTGGCAGATATTGATTTGGGTTTAGAATCAAGTGTCGATATTGACGATCCAAATCAAGTAACTGCCGCAATCCAAATAGATGGAGCATCAACAGAACCTGGCAACCCTCCGTCTCCAACCACCAGCGCAGGAACACCTATACTATATGATGACGATACCCAGGTCACCACAACTCAAAATGGTACAACGACAATTGAACTTGATGTCCAATCAGGCGATGTAGCTGGATTATATTTCCAAGTTGAAGGTGCTACAGATTATATAAACATTCCCGTTTCTTTAGCTGCTCGTAAGCTAGAAGATTCACCAAGTTTTGAGCTTAATCTAGCAGAAGTTTTTGAGCCAGGGGAATTTTGCGCATTAGTTTGTGCTTACAACGCCGAGGATCAAGTTAGTACGCCTGTTTCAGTTTGCATCACCATCGTAGAACTTGGCGGAGAAGAAAGTGGGTATCTTGTTGGTAGTTGGAAATTACTCTCAGAAGTTGAGGAAGATGGCACAGTTTATAATGTTGGAGATGATTACACCTCCACTGAAAGCTACTACTGTGATGATAACACCACTAAAGAGTTCACTGAAACTTCAAGAACTAATAGCCTTATTATTGACATAAATGCCAAAGGAGAAATTAAAATCAATTTTAACGAGTACTACAAAGGTCTAGACTGGGACAACACTACTTCTTGCGACAACCTTATCTTCGAAGAAGAAACTGAAGTAGAGGAAATGATCGGTGTTTGGAGCTACAACAACAGTACTAAAATCTTAGACCTATTGGTTAATGATACTGATGGAGAAGATGAAGTTATTACTTTCTTGGTAAAACAAGATGGTGATAATTTAGAATTTCATTGGGTAGGCGATGAAGATTATCTAGTATTTGGAAAAAACTAAAAATCTTAATACTAAGCACTTAAGTAATCAGATGACCCACTTACTATAAATCATGAGGGTCATCTTTTAAATACCTACCGCTAGAATAAGACGGTTTAACCAACGAAACCCATAGATCAATCATATTAACGACTCAGAGACAGAAACTCTGATAACCCTATAGATTTATACACACGACAAACAACTTTCAAAGACCTTCACGAGCTGACAAATCAACTAGAAATGTAGACTTTACACCATTTGACATAAAATAGCTATTCATTCGGTGAAATTTCAACTTTGAACCTTCAACAATTACTTAATTATTAACTTATATTTGTGCCTTGAAAATTAGAGACTGAAATTTAATTAATACAAAATGTCCTTTATCATAATTACATCAATAGTGGCCTTCACGTTAGTGATCTTGCTATTGGTTTTTATCCTACTTTTTGCACAGTCAAAACTGGTGCAATCTGGAGATGTCAACATCGTAGTAAACGGTGATAGCAGTAACCCAATCGTTGCAGGAGCAGGATCAACTCTTTTAACAACGCTTTCAGCACAAAAAATCTTCTTACCATCAGCATGTGGTGGAGGTGGAACATGTGCCATGTGTAAATGTAAAGTTATCGAAGGTGGTGGAGATGTACTTCCTACCGAAGTAGGTCACTTGAATAGAACTGAACAAAAAGAAAATGTAAGATTGGCTTGTCAGGTAAAAGTAAAGCAGGACATGACTATCGAGATTCCAGAAGAAATCTTCGGTATCAAGAAATGGGAATGCGAAGTAGTATCTAACTACAACGTAGCGACGTTTATCAAAGCATTCATTGTGAAGCTTCCTGAAGGTGAGACATTGAACTTCGAAGCTGGTGGATATATTCAAATAGATGTTCCTAAAGTAAAAGTAGATTTCAGTACTGATATAGATATCACACCAGAACCAAACGACCCAGGAGGACCTGAAAAATTCAAGGAAGACTGGGACAAATTCGGTATCTGGAGTTTGAACATGAAAAACGACGAGGAAATCTTTAGAGCATACTCTATGGCCAACCACCCTGCTGAGGGGAACATCGTCATGTTGACTATTAGAATTGCTACTCCTCCGTGGGATAGAGACAAGAATGCTTGGATGGATGTCAACCCTGGTATTTGTTCGTCTTATGTATTCTCTAGAAAACCAGGTGATAAAGTAACGATCTCTGGACCTTACGGTGAGTTCTTCATCAAAGAGACGCAAGCAGAAATGATTTATGTAGGTGGTGGTGCAGGTATGGCACCAATGAGATCTCACTTATTCCATTTATTCCACACATTGAAAACTGGTAGAAAAGTAACTTACTGGTACGGTGGTAGATCTAAGAGAGAGTTATTTTACGAAGAAGATTTTAGAAAAATTGAAAAGGAGTTCCCGAACTTCCAATTTGAGATTGTATTGTCTGATCCAATGCCAGAAGATAACTGGACTGAGAAAAAAGACATGGACGACACAAATGGTGATGGATTCTTAGGATTCGTTCACAACGCAGTGATTGACCAACAATTGAAGAAACATGAGTCACCAGAAGATATCGAATTCTACTTCTGTGGACCTCCTATGATGAACCAAGCTGTAATAAAGATGTGTGATGATTGGGGTGTGCCTGACGAAAACGTAGCATTTGATGACTTTGGTGGGTAATTAATTCCTCATTCAAAATATTGAAAGCCTTGGCATTTGTCAAGGCTTTTTTTGTACATTTGAAATCAACTCTTATTCCCTGTTTGAATGGATTTAAAATTATTCTTTGACCCGATTGATGAGGCGCTTTCAGCTCAGCGTTTTGACAATGATGCTCTAGTACAATCTATCTACATCAACGAAGAGAAAATGCCGGACATGGCTAATATCGACGTGGCGATTATTGGGATCAATGAATCCAGAGGCAGTAGTACAATCCATGAGACTGGTGTCAAATTAATCAGAGAGAAACTATATAGCCTCAAAAAAGGGGAAGGCACATGCAATATTGTCGATTTGGGCAACCTCAGAAATGGTCCAGACGTTGATGAAACCTACAAGCGCGTCCAAGTAGTCTGTCAAAAACTCATCAGTGACGGTGTACTCCCAATATTAATAGGTGGATCTCAGGATATAGATTTCGGGCAATATCTGGCGTATGAGGAAGAAGACAAAATGGTGAGCATCTTGAATGTCGATTCTAAATTTGATTTAGAAGATCAAAAAGACAAAGACCTCAATCAACAGCATTTTCACAAAATATTCACTCACGAACCAAATTACCTTTTCAATTATTCTCAACTAGGACATCAATCCTATCTGATCAATTCTACTGCGGAGACAGCACTCAAACAACTCAGCTTTAGCACCATTAGACTAGGAGTAATTAGAGAAGATATTAAAAAAATAGAACCCTTGATTCGTGAAGCAGATATGCTCACGTTTGATCTTTCTGCTATACAGAGCATCTATTGTCCAGCTGGAGATCATAGTCAGGTATTTGGGCTAACAGGCGAAGAAGCTTGCCAAATCATGTGGTATGCTGGCATGAATGAAAAACTGAGCTCTTTGGGCATCTATGAATATAACCCAGCAAAGGAAACGATTGGCAACCCGTCGGCAATGGTAGTAGCCACCATGATTTGGTATTTTATCGAGGGGTTCAAAAACAGAAAAGGAGAAAAAGGATTTCAGACCAATGATTATATAAAATATGTAGTCACTTTAGACGCAACACCTGAACACATCGTTTTTTATAAAAGTAGGTTGTCAGACAAGTGGTGGATGGAGGTTCCTAATATCAATCATACGGGTATCTATGACAGGAATTACATCATCCCTTGTGACCACACCGATTATCAAAATGCCACTAAAGGAGACATCCCTGATCGTTGGATTCAGACTTATTCGAAGATGGTCTAGGGATTAAATATTAGCGACAGGACAAGCATCAATCTGCCGCAATCAGTTCTTTTTCCATTTGTTCTACTACTGGATTCGCTTCATTTTTCTCCGAATCTAACAAAGTGAACTTTTCTGCTCCAGTTTTCAATTCATCTGAGACTTGATTGAGCCAAGTAGATTTATCCATATAGTTATCCATTCCAGTTGCCAGTTCTGTAGCAGAAGCAGAAACCTGTTCGGTACCGGCAGCTGTTTCTTCAGCGATCACCACGATCTCCTCGGTAATCACGACTACCTTAGAAATGTTCTCTGTCTGAATCTGGGTCGCTTCCATCACACCCTCCGAATGTTGTAAAGTCAGTGCTGAATCATTGGCGATCTCTCGAAAAACTGAAGAAGCCTGGTTCGACGCACTCAAACTACTCTCTACACTCTTATTCATCGTCCCGATAATACTAGATGCCTCACTGGTATCTCGTTGTACATCATCTATTAAGGTCTCTATTTCGCTAGCTGACCTTCTAGAATCCTCCGCCAACTTCCTAATCTCCTCTGCAACAACCGCGAACCCTCTACCCGCATCCCCAGCCTGAGCGGCCTCTATTGCTGCATTCAAGGCTAATAAATTAGTCTGTGCCGCTATATCCGTAATGACACTCAATACACGTGATATCTCACTCGATCGTTCAGTCAACACTACCATTGATTCTGTTGTTCTCTTTGAGTAATCAGATATTTCACCCACACTATCTACCATCTTCAAGGCCAACGTCACACCTTGTTTACTGTTCTCAACACCTTTTTGAGCTACTGCATTAATAGCTTCTGATTTCTCACGCATTTCATTGGCATTCTTAAGCATCGTCTCCACTAATACTGACGATTCATCCACTCGACTCACTTGTGTTTGTGCACCGTGACTCATCTGGGTGATAGCACTTGCAATCTCTCTTGTATTGCTATTCATCTCTTCACCACTTGTCAACATCTCAGCAGACGAGTAACCAATCGCAATCGCATTAGCTGACATCTTCCCCAAAAGTTGGTTAAGATTATCCAAAGCCATATTCAAACTATCTGCCAAATCTAATATCTGCCCATTCGCCTTAGACGAATAACGTTTAGTCAAATCTCCATCTGACATAGCACTTACGACTTTTTTGATTTCTAAGACAGGTTGCACGACAGAATCCAAAAGCCCATTAATCGACAAACTTAATTGCTCCCAAACCCCCTCTTTCCCTTCTGCTTGTATCCTAGCATTTAGATCACCTTTTACACCGGCCTGATCGATAACCATACTGGTCTCATTAAGTACACTATTCAGTTTACCTTGCAATACTATCAATGACTTTCCTAACACATCCTTATCACTTAGCGGTTGAAAAGACAAGGAAAGATCACCTCTTCCCATAGCGTGAGCATAACTTGAAGCCTCTTTCAACTTCTCCAGAAACAAACTGAGTGAAGTAAAAAATCGACCTATTTCATCATTTCTACTCAAATCCTTAACGTCTATCTCCATAGCCAAGTCACCTTCCCGTAGTTTATTGAAAGAGTTATTAATTTTTTGCATTGGCAATTCCACACTTTTATTCAATGCATAAAATGCTTTAAATATAGTAATCAAGGCTATTGGAATTCCATACCATAAATGCATCAAACCAAAAAAACCAGCAACACTAGAATTTATGGATATGGTGAACATTGATAGTATAATCCAATTATTTGGTTTGTAGATAAACGATTTCCTAAAAAGAAACCAATTGGTAATAAAAGTAAACGGCACACATACAAACGAAATGGCCGCTGCGAAATATAAGAATTCTGTCATTGTAATAGAGTTGGTTGATTGAATGATTACCCTTTGTATATCAACTTTAAATCTATCACAAAGTAATGAATAATAGGATGAATCTATATCCCTATATATAGGTATATTTTGAACTTTTAAGTGAACTTTTCCATAAATCACTTTTCCATACCGCTATATGTAATTAGCTTGATCCAAGAATAAAACATATAACGCATTAACCAACGCCATGTATTATAGTACCAACCACCACTTCATACCTTATCAAAAAGGTTATAAAAAACTCCGTGTAAAAAATATTCATTAATAAAAATAGAGAATAGAATTCCCCTATTCAATATCGAAATAACACCTCTTACGAAATTATCATCAAACAACAATTTCACTTTTTAATCAACCAATATGCAAAAAGAAGATATTGCAATCATCGGCATAGGATGCCATACTCCTGGTAAAATTCATGGTCCAGAACAATTTTGGAAAAAATTAATGAACGGAGTTGATGGAATCACCGATGTACCAAAAGACAGATGGAATCATGAAGAATACTATGACCCTAATCCTAACAAAGCAGGGAAAATAAAAACAAAAAAAGGGGGCTTCATAGAAGGAATTGATCTTTTTGATAATGAATTTTTTAAAGTTTTCCCCAAAGAAGCTGAGAGAATAGACCCTCAGCAAAGGCTTTTACTACAGACTACTTTTGAAGCAATAGAAGATTCTGGAGACAAACTAGAAAACATCAGAGGCAGCAATGCTGCAGTGTTCATGAGTGTATTTACCAATGACTATTGGGACATGCAGATCGAACAAGACAGTAAATATGCCATTAGTCCTCATGTTGCTATGGGATCTTCTCGAACTGCAATAGCCAATAGGCTATCCTATTTTTATGACCTCAAAGGGCCAAGTGTATCTGTCGACACAGCATGCTCCGGTGCATTAGTCGCTGTACATCTTGCCTGTCAAAGTATTTGGGATCAATCAGCATCATGTGCTATGGCTGGAGGAGTTAACCTCATCATCAATCCCGAGTCTACCATGATGATGTCCAAAGGTAATTTTTTAAGTCCGGATGGGTATTGTAAATCTTTTGATGAAAAAGCGAATGGTTATGTCAGAGGAGAAGGGGTTGGAGTCGTATACCTAAAACCTTTATCTCAAGCATTAAAAGACAATAACAAGATATATGGTTTAATAAAGGCAACTTCATGTAACTCAGATGGACATACAGTCGAAGGTTTAACTGTTCCTAGTGAAACCTCTCAAACTGCCATGCTAAAAAATGCTTACCGATTAGCAAATGTGGAGGTAGACAAACTCCAATATATAGAAGCACACGGAACAGGCACGCCGGTTGGGGACCCTCTAGAAACAAAGGCATTTTCCAATGTGTTTGGAGGCAGGAGTTCTGAATCTCCTTTGATGATTGGTTCTGTAAAAACCAATATTGGTCACTTAGAAGGAGCTGCTGGCGTTGCAGGTCTTATTAAACTGGCGCTCTCTATCAAAAATAAAAAAATACCCGCTAATCTACACTTCAACAAAGTCAACCCTAAAATTGATTTAGAGAACTGGAAGCTAAAAGTTGTAAGCAAAAACACAGATTGGCCAGAGCAAAAAGATGGCACTCCACGTATTGGCGGTGTTAATTCATTTGGCGCAGGTGGCACTAATGCACATCTAGTACTACAAGAGTATATCCCAAGCACCGAAGAAAATCAAGATCAAGTAGCAGAAGAAAATCAATATTTGTTTCAAACCAGTGCTGCTACTACAAGCTCCCTTAACAATCTACTAAAAGAGTATAGGAGCTTCATTCTAAATAATGAATACTCACTAAGAGACATCTGCTACAATGTTGGAAAACATAGGTCTAGTTTAAAATATCGAATCTCAATAGCCGGCAAGGATAAAGCAGACATTATTAGTAAAATAGATGCCTTCTTAGAAGGAAATATATTGTCTGGCGTATCAAATCATGAAATTGAAACTCCTGCTCAAAAGATTGGATTTGTATTTACTGGACAGGGGCCTCAGTGGTTCGCTATGGGGCAAGAGCTCATCGCCACAGAACCTTTGTTCAAGACTACAATTCAAAATATTGAAAGCTACTTTAATCAAATATCCGGTTGGTCATTACTCGAAGAAATGAATAAGAATGAGGAGAATTCTTGTGTAAATGATACGAGGATTGCCCAACCAGCTATTATGGCCATTCAAATCGCCTTAGTGGAGCTTTGGAAAAAACATGGTGTTAAACCAGAAGGTGTTGTTGGCCATTCTATTGGAGAAGTTGCAGCTGCATACACTGCAGGATCATTGACCATGGAACAGGCTGTTCAGGTAATATTTCACAGAAGTAGAGGGCAGCATGCCGCTACAGGAAAAGGTAAAATGCTTGCTGTTAGTGTGAGCCTGACTGCAGCAGAAGAAATCATCAAAGATGTCAAAGACACTGTATCAATAGGAGCCGTAAATGGTCCTGAGATGTGCGTATTATCAGGTGATGAAACACCTCTTGCGCAGATTTCAGAAAAGCTGACTCAAAAGGATGTTTTCAACAAATTCCTGAGAGTAACAGTTCCTTTCCACTCCCATCATATGGAGCCCCTTAAAAATGAATTGATAAGCTCTTTGGATCATTTAAACCCGAATAAGGCTTCCATGGATTTATACTCTACTGTTACTGGTTCAAAAGAAGATGGACTTCATTTGGTAAGTGAGTACTGGTATGACAATGTTCGTAAGCCTGTTTACTTTGCAAATGCCTTGAGTAAAATGATAGATGATGGCTATGATTTTTTCATAGAAATAGGGCCACATCCAGCCTTATCTGCTGGAGCAGAAGATATATTTAGCAGTAAAAATTCAAAAGCAGTTATTTTTCCTTCCATTAAAAGAAAAGAAAATGAAAAACTTCATTTTCTACAAACTCTAGGAAGTATCTATACGCATGGTATTGCACTTAATTGGGACCTCATATATCCAATTAGCACAAGAATATTTGACCTTCCAAAATACACATGGGATCTCAAATCATTTTGGCATGAAACGGCAAAACACAAAGCAAAAAGATTGTCCAAAAAGATACACCCACTTATTAGCGCGTTTAGAACATCTGGCTTAGACGATACCAATTTTACTTTTGAGGTATTGCTTGATAGACACACTGATCCATATATAGATGATCATAGAGTAGATGAGGTAATAATTTTCCCTGGAACAGGACATTTAGAAATAGCTACATCAGCAGCAAAACAAGCTTTTGGAGACAACTTCGGATTTTTAGAAGATATCAACTTTGAAAGCGCTTTATTCTTACCTGAAGAAGGAGAACTAGCAGAGGTGAAAATTGAAGTATTTTCTGATGAAGAAAAATATTGGATACTTAGCAAAGACACAAACAAACTAGATGCAGAATGGGTTAAGAATTCAAACGGTAAGATGAATGCATTGGGAGATCAATTCAATTCAAAAACTGTGGATCTAAACGAGATCAAGCTGAGAGTCAATGACAGGTTACCCGTTCAACCTATGTATTTAGAATTAAAAAAATGTGGCTTGCAATATGGGCCTACATTTAAATCGATCAAGAAATTATGGGTTGTAGAGGACGAGATACTTGCCCAGGTGAACCTTCATGAATCATTGGTTTATGAAATGGATCAATACAACCTCCACCCTTCTGTATTAGATGCTTGTCTCCAAAGCATGTTTGCTGCCAAAATGAGCGATGACGATGAAGAGCGTGGGATTTACTTGCCAACGCATATAGACCGTTACAAATTTCATAAAAAACCAAAATCAGCAACCGTATACAGTTACATAAAAGTCAAAGAGGCGAGTTCAGAATATCTCAGAGGAGATTTCTGGATCATGGATGAATCAGGCGAGTTGGTTGCCGAAATCCAAGGCATAGATTTCAAATACATAGAGGGCTCTCGATCACAAGAAGGGGATGTTTCTTACACAGGATGTTATGAATTTGAATGGGCAAAAATGACACCTCTAGAATTCAAACCTGCTCATAATACCATACTGGTAATAAGAGAAAATGACTTTGTGATTGAGCACCTCAACAAGAAGTTAGTTAAAAATAACACAACGCTAATTCACTCTACCATCAATGACTATTCGGATAGGGACGCAGTACGAGCAGAGCTTAAACAAGTCATGCTTATGAATCCTACGCTCAACAGGGCAGTCATCACACTCCCTATTACCGAAACCCAAAATGATCTTGCTAGTAACTCCATTGAATTGAGTTGGAAAATATTGAATATCTTCAATGCCATTATCCAAGAAGAACTACAATTCTCTATTTGGGTTGTCAATCAAAATGCTGAAATCGTAATTGATTCTGACAATATGATTAATCTACACCAATCAGTCACCTATGGACTGTCGAGAGTCATGTTCAATGAATATCCGATGGTAACTTGCAAAATCGCTGATATCTCAAGTCTAAAAAATAAGGATGAACTTGAAAATCTTGCAGACCTTATATCTTCTCCATCAAACGGAGGTCATGAATCTGATTTTGCCTTTAGAGGAAAAGAGATATTTGTTAAACGACTTGAATCTGTAGATAAAGACAAAGTTCAAAATGAGTCATCTATCCAGCTTCCTGCAACAGGTTCTTATTATCAAGCTACCCTTCAAGAACAAGGCGTACTTGATTCTATTGCATTTAGACAAATTGAACCTTTACCACTAGGTGATGATGAGGTAGAAATAGACGTGATAGCGGCTGGTATTAATTCTAAAGATCTACAAGTAATCAATGGCTCTCTTAGTAAAGAAAGCATTTCAGGCGGCCTTACTGGGGCTCAATTCGGCATGGAATGCTCTGGCGTAATTGCTAAAACGGGGAAAAATGTAAGTGATTTTAAAATAGGAGACGCAGTAATAGCATATGGTCCAAATTGCTTTGCAGGTAAAACGATTGTCCCACAATATTGCGTAGTAAAAAAACCGAAGCATCTATCTCATCAAGAGGCTACAAGCATAACTGTAGCGTACTTAACAGCATATCACTGTATGTTCAGTCTTGGTCAGCTCGAAGAAGATGAGCGTATATTAATTCACTCTGCAACAGAAGATGTAGGCCTAGCTGCTATTGCATTAGCTCAACTCAAAGGGATTGAAATATTTGCTACTGCTGATACGGACCTCAAAAAAGCCCAATTGAATAAAATGGGTATTGGTCATGTATACGATAGTAGCTCTACTACATTCTACAATGATGTAATGACTGACTCCAATAGTGAAGGAGTTGACTTAGTTCTTAACTCATTGAACGGTAAATCAGTAACCCAGAGTATTAAGTGCTTAAGGCCATTTGGTAAGTTTGTAGAAATCGGCAAAACAGACATCTACAATGACGTCAGCATCCATCTAAAAAGGTTCGGTGAAAATTTGAGTTATTTCGCAGTTGATATAGATAGATTCATGGCTCAAAAGCCAAAAAAAGCACAGAGACTCTTTCAAAATGTAATTCAATTGTTTGAAGAAGAATTAGTACAACCAATTACAACTCAAACATTTAAAATCACAGAAATAAAAGATGCGTTCAAACTAATCTCTAAAGGTGAACAAGTAGGTAAGGCCATATTAACTATGGAAGGAGAGACCATCAAAGCTCTACCTAAAGAAACCATTCATTTTTCACCTGACAAATCTTATATACTAACAGGAGGAGCGAGTGGTTTTGGGATAGAAGTAGCCAAATGGATGTCAAACAAAGGTGCCAAACATCTTGCTTTAGTAAGTAGAAGTGGTCCAAAGTCAGAGTATGATTATAGTTGGATCAATCAATTAAGAGAAGATGGCGTTAATGTCATGATTGAGAATCTAGATTTATCTAATTCGGATGAAGTGCAAGACATGACAAAAAGAGTAGGGAATGCTGCTCCACTTGGTGGGGTCATTCATGGCGCTGCAGTTCTACAGGACGCAACTATTCCTAGCATGGACAAAGCACTATTTAGCAAAGTGTTCATGCCTAAAGCCATAGGTGCATGGAACCTTCATCTCGCTACTGAGAAGACAGAATTAGATTTCTTCCTTAATTTCTCCTCTGTTTCGTCTGTAGTAGGTGTGCCTGGCCAATCCAACTACTCCTCTGCCAACAATTTCTTGGACAAATTGGTAGACTATCGTGTTGCCAAAGGCTTAAAAGCTCAAAGTATTAACCTAGGTGTATTAGGACAATATGCAGGAATGACCAAAGAAGGCAGTAGCAGTAGCGTAATGAATGTATTGGAAAGCCAAGGTTGGATTCCACTGACGTTCAAACAAGTCATGAGCAAACTTGAAAAAGTGCTATTAGAAGACAATCGTGTAAGAATGGCTACCAACGTGGATTGGTTGAAGTTTAGAGAATTCTTTGGTCATCTAAAAAGTGATGGGAAATTCGAACACCTCCTTACGGATGTAGCACTTAAAGTAGGCGCTGCTAGCAACAAAGGAGAAGGACTAAAAGAAAAACTATTGTCTGCCAATGGGCAAGCGAGTCAGATACTTTTGGACAACTTAAAAAATGCCCTTGCCAGAATACTGGGTACTACTCCGGATAAATTAAATGAGAATAAACCCGTATCTGCAATAGGCTTAGACTCATTGATGATGAACCAGCTGAGAAACTGGATACTACAGAAACTGGAATTCAATTACCCACTGATGAAACTATCCAAAGGGCCTAGCATGGTTGAAATCTCAGATCACATACTCAATAACCTCAAGCCAATTGAATCCACTGATGAATTGTTAGAAGATGAATCAGGAATTACCTCAGAGGAAGACATTGAAGTAATCAATGAATGGTTTGTTCACAAAAAACGTAAAGTGAGTGCTTTCGAACAAAAGACTAAGCTTTTCATGTTTCACTCTATGGGTGCAGGTGCTTCGATGTACGATCATTTCATCTATAATGCTCCTGAAGGAACGGATGTATACGCTGTACAATTGCCTGGCCGTGAAAACAGAAAGAACGAAGATCGTTACACTGACTTTGATCAACTAATTGACGATTTAGAGGTGGCCATTTACCCACTATTGGATGGGCCATTTGTGATGTATGGACATAGTTTTGGGGGTATGGTAGCATTTGAATTATCTCGGAGACTTAGAAATAAATATGGTAAAGAACCCATTCATTTTTTCAGTTCAGCAACTATGGCTCCTCAAATGTCTGTGACTTGGAAAAACCGAAACGTCTTAAAACAATCATCTATTTCTAGTAATTCAGAACAAAAGCTTCTTGGGTTAATGAGTTATATCGATGACGTTAATTATGTCAAAAAAATCCTCCCAATATTAAGGCTAGACATGGTTCTCTTGACAACTTACAACTATAAAGAGGAAGAAAAATTGAATTGCCCAATTACTGTTTTTTCTGCAATAGAAGATGAAGTGACATTACCTGAAGAGATGAGACCTTGGGAAGAACATACCAATTCAGAATTTAAACAAGAAATGGTTCATGGTGATCACTGGTTTGTGAGTCGAAATAAAGACTTCATCAGAGATGAGATCAGTAAAGCACTCAATCTTTTACTTGCGTTAGATTAAAGTATCTTAACTACCCTATCCTGGACTTCATTTTTCAAGTCAGTATAGGGTAGCTTTTTTATCAACCATACCAACCCACATGATCAATATACCTCTACCAGAAGGCATACACGCATACTTCTATACAGAACCATGTAGCTCCGAAATACTCTTTGAAACCGAGAAAAATATAACAACTGAATTTGAAACGAAAAGACTCAAAGAGTTCTGTCAAGGTAGGTTTTGCGCACATCAGTGCCTCAATCATTTTAGTAACTCCGCTCCAATATTGAAAGATGAATATGGTGCTCCTGTTTGGCCAAAAGGATTAACTGGTTCCATTAGTCATACTGATAAGATGGCTGGAGCCATGGTAGCAAAAAAAGACCGTTTCAGAGCTCTAGGTCTTGACATTGAACTTATAGGGAGAGTCCAACCGGATCTATGGGATATGCTATTCACTCCAAATGAAATTAAAGTGTTCGATAAAACCCCTGACCATAAAAAGAATTATATGAGCACTATGTTTTTTTCAATGAAAGAGGCATTCTACAAAATGCAGTTTCAATTATCACACACCTTTTTAGACTTTCATGATTGTGAAATAATTTATACAGCTAATCAATATTTAATAAAACCTCTGGTTCCAATACCGAATGTATCAGTTGAACCAGGATTATTCCCAGTAAATGTCATCCAGCATGAAGATACGCTGATTTGCTATTCTACGATCTATTAATACTCTGGCATCAAAAACCATAAAACCAAGTAGACTATAATTCCTGGGAAACCGATAGACATGACTGTCATGAGCACATATGCCAATCTAAGGATTGTTGGATCCCACCCTAGATAATCTGCAACACCGCCTAACACCCCTGCAAACACCTTATCGCTTGATCTTTTTAATATCCTTGTCATAATTCTATCTGTTTAAAATCCCTGAAATAAAACTTGTTGTATTACCTAACACATCATGAACAGCATCAAGTATCAAACTGATAGGAAGCATTTCACTCATCGCTATTTTGGTATCGTTAGCAACAGGTACTGCATTAGAGGTATATCCAATAAAAACAGCGACCATTACTCCAATCAGGATGAGAAATACTTTTACAGAATTATTACTTGGCTTGTTCATGTTCTCAGTGTTAGTATTTTGAGTTTTGACCTTGTGACAACAATATGCCAAAGGCTGTGCCAAAAAACACAACTAACTGATTACGTGGGTAATAAGTAATTTTAATAAGGTTTAACTTTTAAAAAGTGTATTAAAAACGGACAGTGCGTACAAACAAAAATGTACACTCCAATTATTTAAGCGAATTCAGACAATTCCAACCAACGAAGTTCCTTGTCATCCAACTCTGTCACGATCTTCTTGATAGAAGAAGACCATTCGGATAGTTTAACATGATCTGTTTCACCAGAAATTATCAATTTTTCGAACTCAGCTTTTTTCACATTGAGTTTATTCATCTCTCCTTCCAAAGATTTGTACTCTTGCTGTTCTTTGTAAGAAAGTTTACGCTTTTGCTCCTCTACAACTGTTACCACTTCTTCTTTAGTCTTAGAAGTGTCTTTAGATTTGGATGAACTTGATTTCTTCTTGTTATTATACTCCAGTCTATAATCTGTATAGTTACCTGGGAAATCTGTAACCTCATCCGTTTCATCCAAGACAAACAAATGATCTACCAGCTTGTCCATGAAATACCTATCATGAGATACAATCAATAGACAGCCTCCAAAATTATGCAGAAAGTCTTCTAGAATATTCAGTGTAACAATATCCAAATCATTGGTAGGTTCATCCAAGATCAAGAAGTTCGGATTGGCAATCAAGACCTTCAGTAATTGCAGTCTTCTTTTTTCTCCACCACTCAACTTTGATACATGACCATATTGTGCAGTGGGTGAAAACAAGAATTGATTCAACAACTGAGAAGCTGTTACAACACTACCGTCTTCCAATGTAATAACCTCTGCCACATCCTTAACGACATCAACGACACGTTTCCCCGGATCTTCTTCTATAGTATGCTGGTGATAGTAACCAAAGGCAGTATTCAAGCCTTTCTCTATCTCTCCACTATCTGGTGCAATAGTCTCTGTCAACACATTGAGCAAAGTTGATTTCCCAGTACCATTGGCACCTACAATTCCAACTTTCTCTCCTCTTGTGAACACATGAGAAAAATCTTTAAAAATTGGTTTACCTTCCCAAGACTTACTGATTTTATGTAATTCAAGGATTTTCTTCCCTTGTCTTCTTCCGCTAAGCTTTATCTCCAGCTCCTGTGTACTCAGGTCTACGCTAGCTTTTTCCTTAGTCCCGTAAAAAGCTTCAATTCTAGATTTGGATTTTGTCCCACGTGCTCTGGGCTGTCTCCTCATCCATTCCAACTCTTTGGACATCAAGTTTTTTGCTTTGTCCTTCTCCGTCTGGCTCACCTGCAAGTTCTCTTGCTTCTTTTCTAGATAATAAGCATAATTCCCTTTATATCTGAGAATTTTCCCCTTATCTATTTCGATGATTTCATTACATACTTTATCTAAAAAGTACCTATCATGAGTAACCATCAGTAAGGTTAGATTTTGAGCTGCCAAAAATTCCTCCAGCCACTCAATAATATCCAAATCCAAATGGTTAGTAGGCTCATCCAGAATAAGAAAATGAGGTTCATCCAACAATGCTTTTGCAAGCGCTATTCTTTTTTGCTGCCCACCAGACATCTCTGCGATAGGCTGCTCAAGATTATCTATCCCCAATTTGCCTAAGATCTCTTTTAGTCGATACTCATAATCCCAAGCATTCAAACTATCAATCTCTCCGATCAAAAACTCAACCCTTGACTGATCTTTGTCTGTAGGTTCTTCTTTCTCAATTAATTTCCAATACTCATTCAGTAATTTAGCCTCAGGATGAGATGCATCGAATATAGAATCCAACACACTTGTAAACCCAGACAAGTCAGGAGACTGATCTAGATAAGCAACTTTCACATCACGTTGAAAAGACACACCACCTTCGTCCTGCTCTTCTCTACCTGCTATGATATTAAGTAATGTAGTTTTACCACAACCGTTGACCCCAACCAAAGCTACCTTTTGACCTTGATCCAAGCCAAAAGAGATTCCTTCGAATAATTCTTTGTCGTTAAAGCTCTTGGTTAATTTCTCTACAGAAAGTGCAACTGCTGCCATATAATTGAATTCATAAAATGAAAGGCAAAGTTCAATAAGGTACTCCTTATCTACTAGTCTTTTACCATTTATTAAATCCCTAACAGCAAATTCTTTTACTTCTTTTTGAAAGCTGCTTCAGCAGCCATTTTGATCTCTTCAGCGGCAGAAGACAAATGATTTCTTATATCCATCCAGCGAGACTCATTTTTACTCTTGAAGTCATTGTACTCGTCTTCCAAATCAGATCGCTTACCTTTCAAATCCTGGATTTTCTCTTCTAAATCATCTCGTATTTCATCTTTGGCTCCTTTGGCCTCTACGATCAGATGATCAATTTTTTGACCTAACTCTTTTAATATTTTTTCTACCTGACCTTGATGCTCTGCTGACATAGTTATGTGCTTTTTGTTTCAATAAATATAAAAAGTATGAATCAGTAATTGTACGATTGATTGGCTTTATTGTTTGAGCACCCTACTTTTAACTCTATAACCCAAATAAACTCCAGCAATTGAACACATACACCCCATTTGTCGTCGGCATCACAGGAGGTAGCGCCTCTGGTAAGACACTATTTCTAAAAGAACTGCAAGCTCAATTTGATAAAGATCAAATTTGCGTATTGTCTCAAGACAATTACTACCTGGGTAAAGACCAGCAGTACATAGACAAGCAAGGCGTACATGATTTTGATCGACCTGCATCTATTGATCATCATCAGTTTGCTCAAGATGTTCTAGCACTTAAGAATCGAAAAACTGTAAATCGTCAAGAATACACTTTCAACAACCCTGATATTACTCCAAAAGACTTGGTGTTTGAACCAGCCCCCATTATAGTTGTTGAAGGAATTTTCGTATTTCATCTTCTCGAGTTAGCTACGCTAATTGATCTCAAGGTCTTCATCGACTCTTCAGAACACCTCATGCTCAAACGCCGAATCAAGCGCGATGCTATCGAAAGAGGGTATGATTTGGACGATGTACTCTATAGATTTGAAAATCACGTTATGCCTACTTACAACGAATACATCAAACCCCTAAAAACTCAAGCAGATATTATCATCCCTAATTTTCAAGGAAATATGGACAAAGGCCTGGATATTTTAAGCAGCTACCTGAAGGCTAAACTCTAGATAAAGGCATAAAAAAAACAGCAACATAAATGTTGCTGTTTTAATGGGTGGAAGACCGGGTTCGAACCGGCGACCCTTGGTACCACAAACCAATACTCTAACCAGCTGAGCTACAACCACCATCTATTTCCCTTTCGGGAGTGCAAAAGTATATAAGTGTTTTGAAAACTTCAAAACAATATTCTCATTTATTTTCTATCGAACAAAAGTCGTGACCCAGATTGCGAATTATCAAACTCTCCATTTTGGTACGCAAGATGCCCACTGACAAACGCATGGGTGATTTTTGACCTGAATTTGAAGCCTTCAAATGGACTCCAACCGCATTTAGATAACACGTTTTCTTTGCTCACTAACCAACTATCTTTTGCGTCTACTAGCACTAAATCAGCAAAATACCCCTCTCTTATATAACCTCGCTTTTCTATTTCGAATAAAATTGCTGGATTATGACACATTTTTTCTACGATTTTCTCAACAGAGATCTTCCCGTTTAGGTAGTGTTCCATCATAGCAGGTAGACCATGTTGTACTAATGGACCGCCTGATGGACAACTCATATAGTCACCACTTTTTTCTTCAAGAGTATGAGGTGCATGATCTGTCGCGATCACATCAATCTTATCATCCAACATCGCTTGGAAAACTACATCACGATCATAAGCAGTTTTCACTGCAGGGTTCCATTTAATATTACCTCCTTTGGTCACATAATCTTCTTCAGAAAACCACATATGATGAATACACGCTTCCGAAGTAATTTTCTTATCCTTCAACGGAATTGAATTATCAAATAATCCTGTTTCCTTCGCAGTTGATATATGTAAAACATGAAATCTAGTTCCATTCTTCTTAGCTAAATCTACTGCTCTTGAAGAAGAAATATAACAAGCATCTTCACTTCTAATCAAAGGATGTGCTGTAATTGGTATTTCGTTTTCATAACGCTCCTTGAATATTTCCATATTCTTTCGAATGGTTGCCTCATCCTCACAATGTGCCGCGATGATCATATCCACTTTTGAGAATAACTCATTCAAAGTATCTTCATCATCCACCAACATGTTACCTGTAGAAGATCCCATGAATACTTTCACACCACAAACATCTTGTTTATTGGTTTTCAATACTTCTTCGATATTATCATTTGACGCACCCATAAAGAAAGAGTAGTTAGCCAATGAATTATTGTTAGCAATATCATATTTATCCTGTAGCAACTCTTGCGTCAAGGTATTGGGAACCGTATTTGGCATTTCCATAAATGAAGTAATACCTCCAGCAACAGCAGCACGACTTTCCGTATAGATCTCTGCTTTGTGTGTTAAACCTGGTTCTCTAAAATGAACTTGATCATCAATTACACCTGGGAACAAAAACTTTCCCTCAGCATCAATCACTTTTGCTTCATCATGAGAAATATTTATGTCAATTTTTTCGATATACTGATCTTTGATCAATACATCCATTGCCAATTGTTGATTCTCGTTAACGATCCGAGCATTCTTGATTAAAGTATATTTTGCCATAATGATATTCGTTTATAGAAAAATTGTCATCTGCTATTGAAGAAAAATAGATTCCTACACCTATCAACTTTTAACAATAACCATTAACTATTTCGTAAATTGCGACACAAAATTAATGGTTCACCCTTCTAATTGTTCATTCATGGCCAATAACATTGAAAGTTTTTCAGATTTCAAACTCAATAAGCAAATTATCAATGCGATAACTGATGCTGGCTATGAATCTCCTACTCCTATTCAAGAAAAAGCTATTCCGAAAATATTGGCTGGACATGATGTCATGGGAGTCGCACAGACAGGAACCGGCAAAACAGCTGCTTTTGTTTTACCTATCTTAATGAAGTTAAAATACGCACAAGGGAAAGATCCTCGGGCATTAATTCTAGCTCCTACACGTGAATTAGCTATTCAAATTGAAGAAAATGTTAATAAATATTGTGCTTATTTAGACATCAGGCACACTGCCATATATGGCGGCACAGGAATGAAGGTTCAAATAGAAGCCTTTGAAAATGGTATTGACTTAATTGTTGCGACTCCAGGCAGATTCATGGATATGTATCTCAAGAACATTTTTGTCACGAAGCAAATCAAAACGTTGATCATAGATGAAGCCGACAAAATGATGGACATGGGATTCATGCCTCAGATCAGGAAAATTTTAGAAATCATCCCTGTTAAGAGGCAAAACCTACTATTCTCAGCAACTATGCCTGCTATCGTAGAAAAACTGTCTGAAGAATTCCTTGAATTCCCAGAAAAAGTCGAGGTTACTCCCCAAGCTTCTACCGTAGATACAATTGCACAATCTCTGTACCTAATCCCGAACTTCAAATCGAAGATCAACATGCTGGACTATATGTTTACCAAGGAAGAGTTTTCTAGGGTTATCATATTTGTAAAAACCAAAATCAACGCGGACAACATTTATAAATTCATAGATAGAAAAATTACTAAGTCTGTTAAAGTTATCCATGGAAACAAAGCACAAAACACTAGACTCAACTCTATTGATTCATTCAAAAGTGGTGATGTAAGAATACTAGTAGCAACTGATGTTGCAGCCAGAGGATTAGATGTATCTATGGTCTCTCATGTGATCAATTTTGATGTACCCATTATTTATCAAGATTACGTACACCGTATAGGAAGGACAGGGCGTGCTAAAAATACTGGGATAGCCATCACTTTTGCCAATCTATCCGAAGAATACCATCTTGAAAAAATTGAGAAAATGATTGGTAAAAAAATTGAATTGGAATCAATCCCTCCTAGTGTGAAGATTGAAAAAACTCCTTTCGATGAAAATCAAGACATGCTCAGAGAGTTAGACTATCTCAAAAAGAAAGATGATCCTGATTACAAAGGTGCTTTTCATGACAAAAAACAGAGAAAATCGGCTATTAAAAGGAAAAAAAAATAAGCTGAAAAAGCATTCATCTAATATATTCTACTGTTCATCGACGGATCATGTTGCTTCATCAAAATATATATGTATCTACAGTAGAAGAGATTATACTTGTAACAGAAAGATGGATTATAAGTCTTTCTTTCCATAGCTGGTTGAAAAGATCTTGTGGGGAATAGATACAACGGTATCTAATCCCACAAGTATCGAACTTCCCTTCTTATTCCCAGCAAAACAATCAAACAACATTCAAAACAAAAGAGCTCAATAAAGAATAATTGCGCTTCAACAATTCACATTTTTAAAGCTAGATTTGCCGCTGTTATATTGACTTTGTAAACACCCAATTCCAAAATGATAGCAAATCTCAACGAAAGAACCCACTTTCAACACAGACACAACGCACCCACCCCTCAAGAAATAAAAGAAATGGTTGAGATCATAGGCGTCTCAAGCTTAGATCAATTGATTGACGAAACGGTTCCTGCTAACATTCGTCGAAAAAGTGTCCTTGATCTACCAGAAGCATTAGATGAATTTTCTTTTTTCCATGCAATCAAGGAGACCGCTAATAAAAACAAAGTCTTCAAGTCGTTTATCGGTATGGGCTATTACGGTTGTGTCACCCCACCTGTGGTACAAAGAAACATTCTAGAAAACCCAGGCTGGTACACTGCTTACACGCCCTATCAAGCAGAAATCGCTCAAGGAAGACTAGAGGCTTTGATTAACTTCCAAACTACGGTATCCGATCTTACTGGAATGGAGATAGCCAACGCTTCGCTATTGGATGAATCCACTGCAGCAGCAGAAGCCATGTCTATGCTCTTTGCTCAAAGAAAGAAAGATAAAAAAAAGGCTTCTAAGTTTTTTGTAGATCAGTATGTTCTGCCACAAACCATTGATGTACTAAAAACACGTGCTGCTCCAATTGGCATTGAATTAGAGATAGGTGATTATCAAAAACTAGAGGTAACCAATCCTGACTATTTTGGAATCATTGTACAATACCCTAATGCCAAAGGATCAGCTGAGGATTTTCATAACGTGTTTTCATCCGCCAAAGAAAACAACATCAACATTGTGGCAGCTGCAGATCTAATGAGTCTGGTACTGCTAACCCCTCCTGGAGAAATCGGAGCTGATGTAGTAGTAGGCACTACACAACGATTTGGCGTACCAATGGGTTTTGGTGGGCCTCACGCAGCATTTTTTGCTACAAAAGAAGAATACAAAAGACAATTACCAGGCCGTATCATAGGCGTATCCAAAGACACACACGGCAATCAAGCGTACAGAATGGCGCTCCAGACTAGAGAACAACATATTAGAAGAGAAAAAGCAACCTCTAACATTTGTACGGCACAAGTTTTACTTGGCGTAATGGCTGGCGCATACGCTGTATATCATGGTCCAAATGGACTCAAGAGAATCGCAAGTAGAATACACGGTCTAGCCCAGTTAGCAGACAAATACATTCAAAAACTAGGGTTTGAGCAAGTCAGTTCAAGCTACTTTGACACACTAGAAGTCAAGGCAGAAGCAGGCTTGATTGAAAAAATAAAGATTGAAGCTGAATCGATGAAGATTAACTTCAATTATTTTGTAGACGACCGCATCATTATTGCTTTTGATGAAACGCATACAGTCCAAACTTTGCTAGAAGTGATTACTGTATTTGAAAAGTTCAGTGAAGAAGAAATCAATCACAAAGACATTGTCTCAGACGCTAATCATGTAGAAGTTTCATTTACTAAAAATCTTACACGAAAATCATCTTTCCTTGATCATGAAGTATTTCATAAATACCAATCTGAACATGAGATGCTCCGGTATCTGAAACATTTGGAGAACAAAGATCTTTCCTTGGCTCACTCCATGATATCTCTAGGGTCTTGTACTATGAAGTTGAATGCTACTTCTGAGATGATTCCAATTACTTGGCCTGAATTCTCTATGATCCATCCGTTTGCTCCTGCATTTCAAACGAGAGGCTACATGGACATCATAGACGATTTAACTAAATGGCTTTCAGAAATCACTGACTTCCACACGGTATCTCTTCAGCCAAACTCAGGAGCACAAGGTGAATATGCTGGACTATTAGTCATCAAAGCTTATCAAGAATCACTAGGACAATCACACAGAAACATAATTCTGATACCGTCATCTGCTCATGGCACCAACCCAGCTAGTGCTGTCATGGCAGGCAACAAAGTGATTATCATCAAGTGTGACAACAATGGAAACATTGACGTTGCAGATCTCAAATCAAAAGCAGAAGAACATAAAGATGATCTTTCTTCCTTAATGATTACTTACCCATCGACTCATGGTGTATTTGAAGAGAGTGTAATCGAAATCTGTGAAATTATTCATAAGAATGGTGGCCAAGTGTATATGGACGGAGCAAACATGAATGCTCAAGTAGGTCTAACAAGCCCTGGAATTATTGGCGCTGATGTTTGTCATTTGAATCTACACAAGACTTTTGCTATTCCTCATGGTGGTGGTGGACCTGGTATCGGACCAATCGGTGTAGTAGAACACTTAGCTCCTTTCTTACCAAGTAATCCGCTGATACAGATAGGAGACGAAAGAGCAACTACAGCCATATCAGGCGCGCCATATGGAAGTGCTGGTGTGCTCGCAATTTCATATGCATATATCGCCATGATGGGGTCCGAAGGACTTGAGAACGCAACCAAAACAGCAATACTTAATGCGAATTACATCAAGGCTAGGTTAGAAAAGGAATTCCCAATATTGTATACTGGCAAAAACAATAGATGTGCACACGAAATGATCGTCGATTGTCGTGATTTCAAAACTGCAGGTGTAGAAGTCGAAGATATTGCCAAGCGTTTGATGGATTATGGATTCCATGCTCCGACCGTTTCATTTCCAGTAGCAGGTACGCTCATGATAGAGCCAACCGAGAGTGAATCAAAGGCAGAATTGGATAGATTTTGTGACGCACTCCTTCAAATACGTGAAGAAATCAGGTCAATAGAAGAAGGAACTGCAGACAAAGTAGACAATGTATTGAAAAACGCACCTCACACGGCTGCAAGCACATTGAGTGATACTTGGGAACACCCATACACGAGAGAGCAAGCGGTGTACCCCCTTGACTACATCAAGACCAACAAGTTTTGGCCTTCCGTGGGAAGAGTTGACAATGCCTATGGGGACCGAAACCTATTTTGCAGTTGCATCCCAGTAGAAGACTTTATAGAATCTTAATTATTTACAAGCAACAAACCATGAAATATTAGCATTTATAATACATCCTGGTTTGTTGGCTGTATTTTTGCATGTCAATTGGCAAAGACATACTACCGAATGAAAAAAACATACTTACTAAGTTCTATTCTTATTTGTTTAATTCTATTGGCCAAGGGCCAAGAAAAAACACACTCGGAAGACAACGCCCTACAGTATTCTAGAGAAATAGAAAAAAAAATCTATAACAAGTCCCTCTCTCCTAGCAAATTGAATTACAAACTGGAGCCAATTGAAGACGGTCGATTCAAATTAATTTTCATTAACCAACCTGATGATTACATTAACATTGAAATCTATGACATCATTGGTAATCTCATCTTAAAAGAAAACAGGGAGTATTCTCTCAATACAGAAATTGAGTACAACTTCAATAAACAGAACAATAAAATCTATGTTGTAAAAGTAAAATCTGGTGATGAAAAAATGACCAAGAAGGTCAATTTCTAGACTCAACACACAATATCCCCACTTCTACACTCTTTCCTGAATTCTTTCCCTATATTGTGTCCGATATTGAGACACTTACCCGTTCATTTTAGTTCAACATACCTACGGCTATCAATGCGTTTAGGTCTCCTTACTGTTTAAATATAACTTTTAACATCTGGCACAAATTCTGCGACTAGTAGAATCAAACATAACAACCATGGAAAAAGAATTAGGGAAAATCTTAATAATTGATGATGACGAAGACGTCCTATTTGCAGCTAAAATGCTGCTCAAAAAATATGCGAAAGAAGTAATCATTGAGAAGAATCCGAAAAAGATTCCTTTTTTGATGAATAATGACACTTATGATGTCATTATGCTCGACATGAACTTTAGCAAGGATATCACCAGTGGTAAAGAAGGATTCTATTGGTTAGAACAAATTCTTGAACGAGACCCTAAAGCCGTAGTTATCCTCATCACCGCATTCGGAGATGTAGAGATGGCGGTCAAAGCATTAAAACAAGGTGCAACTGATTTTGTATTGAAGCCATGGCAGAACGAAAAACTGATAGCCACACTTTCCACTGCATCAAAATTAAAAGAGTCATACAAGGAAGTGGAGCAACTAAAAACTGCTAAGGCACAATTGGTAGAAGAAGTCAACCAGCCCTTCAAAGACATCATAGGAGAGAGTGACGCTATCAAAGACGTATTTAAGCTCATCGACAAAGTCGCCGAGACAGATGCCAATATCTTAATCCTAGGTGAAAATGGAACAGGAAAAGAACTAATCTCAAGAGCCATCCACATGAGGTCCCAACGAAAAGACAATGTCTTTGTAGGGGTAGATATGGGTGCAATTACAGCGACACTATTTGAAAGTGAACTATTTGGTCACAAAAAAGGAGCATTTACAGATGCAAAGGATGACCGAAAAGGTAGGTTTGAAATCGCCAACAAAGGAACATTATTCTTGGACGAAATTGGCAACCTTGGCATGCCTTTGCAATCCAAGCTGTTAACTGTGATTCAAAACAGACAGGTCACACCCATCGGCTCCAATAAAATTTTGGATGTGAACATAAGATTGATTTGTGCGACCAATATGCCACTCTACGATATGATAGAGGAAAACGAGTTTCGTCAAGATTTACTTTACAGAATCAACACTGTCGAAATAAAATTACCGGCACTTAGAGAACGTCTTGCAGACATTCCGCTCCTCACCAATCACTTTATCAAAGTATATAGTTCCAAATACAGGAAAACAAACAAGAAAATTTCCGCTACTGCAATTAGTAAACTGCAAAAATATCATTGGCCAGGTAACATTAGAGAACTCCAACATGCCATAGAACGAGCTGTCATTATGAGTGATGAAAATTCATTACTACCTGAAGACTTTTTCTTTTTAAGTCAAAAATCTGATAGCAAGAGCGATGCTCTGGCTGACACTTTCAATTTAGATGAGGTAGAGAAAACTGTCATTCAAAAAGCTATTGACAGGAATCAAGGAAACATCTCGCAAGCAGCAAAAGAGCTTGGCTTAACAAGAGCTTCATTGTACCGACGATTAGAAAAACATGGACTTTAATTCCAATCATAAACTATCAATTACTGTCAGAGTGATTGCCATTATTGTAACAGGATTATTGTTGATCAATTCTTTCTACAATGACAGTTATCTTGTCACCAAAGGCATCTTGATTACCGCTATGGTTTATCAAGTTTTGGCCTTGGTGAAAATTCTTGACAAATCTAATGAGGAGTTGATCAGCTTTTTGGATTCAATCAAATATGACGACTTCACACATACTTACAATACAAAAAAAACAGACTCACATCTAGATGACTTGTATCAAAGATTCAATTCAGTCATTAAAAAATTCAGAGAGATACGAGCAGAAAAAGAGGCACAACATCAATATCTGCGTACGATAGTTCAGCACGTAGGAATTGGCATTATTACATTCAACAAATCAGGTAATATTCAGATCATGAATGCCGCAGCTAAATCACTGCTCGGTGTTGACAAAATCAAAAACATCAATCAACTCTCAGACGTAAGTCCCGAACTAGTCAACAGTTTGATCGATCTCCAGACTGGAGGTAGAGATTTGATGAAGATTGATAAAAAAGGTGAAGAAGTACAGCTGGCCATTTACGCCATTGAATTGATTCGTAGAGAAGAGGAGTTTAAATTGATTTCAATTCAAAACATAAAAACTGAACTCGACGAAAAAGAGATGGATGCATGGCAAAACCTCATCAAGGTATTAACTCATGAAATCATGAATTCAGTAACCCCGATTTCATCACTTGCAGCCACACTAGACAGCAACCTCTCCGAGGTAATCGACGATGACTACAATGTTCAAGAAATGTCAAAAGAAGATATCGAGGACTTTCAAATGGCGCTGCAAACGATTCATAAAAGAAGTGAAAGCCTAATAAAATTTGTTAGCGATTTCAGGAATTTGACAAGGTCTCCAACTCCTCATATTACAACAACCAAAATAGATGAACTAGTTCGACCTATCATCACCTTGCTCAAATATGATTTAGAAAACCATAACATAGCCATCAACCTAGACTGGCCTGAAAATATGACCATCGAAGTTGATAAAAATCAAATAGAACAAGTCTTGATTAATTTGATCAAAAATGCCATTCAAGCATTTGGTGAAAATTTTGAAGACACCCGTCCGAAAGAGATTATGATTTCTGCTGGAGAAGACACTTTCAACCGTAAATTTCTAAGTGTAGCTGACAATGGCAGTGGTATTGAAGAAGATGCCCTTAAGAAAGTTTTTATTCCATTTTTCACTACAAAAAAATCCGGCTCAGGTATTGGCTTAAGTTTATCCAAACAAATAATGCGCAAACACAGTGGCAACATTACAGCCACTAGTACCATGGGGGAAGGTTCTCAATTCGCACTATATTTCAACAAATAACTCCAAACTGTACTTAATCTAGATCATAGGGAATTTCATCAGCAAGGCGTATATTCGCATATAAGCGCACATTGATATGGCTATAATTAGTAAAAAAAAAATCCCCTATGACATAAGCCCCAGACTGCACAAATACTTAAAAAAGTATGAACGTGACGTCAATGTCCCCATTCAATACTCTGATCTAATGAGGTATAATAATGGCATTCCTCTTTATGACCTCAATGGAAAGGACACATTATGGGAAACACTTATTTACCCACAGTCAGACATGGAGGACATTCATTATGATTTGAGAAAAATCTATTCGGTCATCAAATCAGATGGAGACGTTAGTATATTGGCTCACCTCAAAATTGATCGAGTCGACATCTGTACCTATGGTAATACCAAGCCATTCCGTATCAGAGTGGTCAACAAAATCAATGACAACTTTGACTATTTCTACATCAAGCACGCTGATGCTTCTCGAATTTATGGTTTGGAGATCGAACATATCCTATCTCCAAATCGCATACAATATGGTGTCTACAAAAACACACTAATTGAAGAGCATATTGCAGGAATACCTGCGGATCAGTTTATCGAAAAAAACTTAGGCCATGATGATATCAATGAAATCAGATTAGCCAAAGAATTTATCAAGTTCAACGAACGTTGCTTTGTTCAACTACTAGGAGACATGCATTCGAGCAATTTTGTTGTCAATATCACACCTGATTTCGAAGAGGTAAGTTATCGTTTACGAGCAATAGATTTTGATCAGCAGAGCTATGAAGGCAGGCGAAACATCTATTTACCCCAGTACTTCAAACAAAACAATCCGTTGATTGCTATTGGGCTAAAGCATATGACACCAGAAACTGTTCATCAATATCAAAAAGAAGAAAGGTCATTGATAACGAATAGGTTAAGAGTGGAAAAGCACAGGATTGTAGATCTACTCAGAGCCATGACCAAGGATACAATAGCACCTAAAAAGAATGTCGAGACACTAAAAAAGGAATTAGCCAAATTCTATGGAGAGTCTAAGTTTCTTAAATGTCAATCCATGGGAGAGATTGTAAAAGTGAGCCTTTGGATGCTCATCAAAAAACCAGACTTATACATCAACAAATAACTAAATACAATATGAAAAAATACATACTACTAAGTGCATTTTTATTCGTACTAATCAACGTCAAGGCCTCTGATGGAGTGATCATTAAGTCACAAACCGTATCCGCCTCAGGCAAAACAACCAATACAACGCTTCAAGTTACTTCGACCAAATTATTTATTCAAAATAGTGGAAGCGACAATAGCAGCCTGATCTACGATGACAGTAATAAGACTTTCACCTTTATTGACAACTCAAAAAAGGAATATTATGAGTTTGATAAAGCATCCCTCATGGAATTAAAGGATCAATTAAAGTTAATAGTAGCGATGATGAAGCAGTTTTCTAGCCAAATGACTCCTGCCCAACAAAAAAAGCTTGCGCCATTCCTAGACCCCGACAGTCAGCCGACTCTAGAATACAAAAAAATAGGGACAGGTAAATTCAAAAATTGGAACACAACAATCTTTAGTGGGCTATCCAACAATCAAGAAGTAATCAACATGAATATTGCAGCGTTTTCGTCAACAAACCTACAAGAGTCAGATTTCAAGGCTTTGACTTCTCTGACAGAATTCATGATGGACAATCTGAAAGAAATTGTCCCATTCCTACCTTACAATAATTCTGGAGCCATTTCAGGCTTAGACACAAATAGCCCGGCACTCAAAGAAGGTATTCCAGTTCAAACAACCACTTATGAAAACGGGAAATTTAAGAGTAAAAATGAAGTGCAGTCTATATCAAATAGCAATATCAACGAAACAGCCTTTGTAGTCCCAAAAGGATACACTAAAAAATCACTCAACCTACAAAGTCAATTGAGTAAATAACAAAAAAGCCTGTTGATCTAATATCAACAGGCTTTCAAAATATCAGTAGTGACTTATGCTATTAGTGAGCAGCCAATTTCTCTTTTCTCTTCTTCAATTGTCTTCTAAGTGCTTCTATTGCTTCATCTGCTCCAGCCTCAAAAGAATTGTGTTTTTGCTTAGCAAATAATTGAGTGCCTGGGATGTTAATTTTGATTTCAATAATCTTATTATCTCTAGCATCATCTTTTTCAACCTTCATTATCACTTCACCGTCAATTATTCGATCATAAAAGGTTTCTAATTTATCTGCTTTTCGTTGAATGAAATCGACTAATTTTTGATCTGCGTCAAAGTGAATAGAATGCATCTGTAATTTCATAAGATTCTTTTTTTTAATTAAACATATATTTAGGCCTTTGGATGTGCTTGGTCAAAAGTTGACTTCAGTTTTTCCAAAGAGTTGTGCGTGTATACCTGAGTGGCAGCCAAACTTGCATGACCCAATAGGTCTTTAACTGCATTTAGATCAGCACCATTATCCAACAAATGTGTCGCAAACGAATGTCGTAGCACATGTGGGCTTTTCTTGTAAATTTTTGAAATAAAAGTGAGATACTTTTTTACTACACGATAAACCATCATAGGGTAGCATTGTCTACCAACATCTGTTAATATTAGATAAGGAACTTGAGCATCTAATTGCCCTTCCCTCTCTCTAAGATACGCAGCTATTTGGTTGATGTTGTCATTTGTTAAAGGAATAATTCTTTCTTTATTCCTTTTTCCCAAGACTTTAATTGTCTGGTTATAAGAATTGAAATCTGAAGTCTTCAAATTGATCAATTCGGACAAACGAATCCCTGTACCATAAAGTAAATCAATTATTAACTTATCTCTTAGACCAGAAAAACCTTCCCTGAACTCTACTTTATCCAACAATTCATCCATTTCATTTTTTTGGACAAATTCAGGAAGTAGTCTCGGGGTTTTTAAAGACTTTAATACCAATGAAGGGTTTTCTACAACAAGTTCTCGCTTCTGTAGAAATTTATAAAAGGATCTTAAGCTCGCAATCTTTCTATTAACAGATCGGGAACTAATCCCATCTTCTATCAAAGATACAATCCACCCACGCAACATGGGACTGGTTGCCTTTTCAATTCCTAATAAATCTTGTAATGTAAGGTGACTCTGAAATTGAAGAAGATCAATTTCATAGGACGACACAGTATGCTTACTGTATCGTTTTTCAACGAGAAGGTATTTTATAAATGGTTTTATCATTAGTATCACCTTAATAAAGGCAATACTAACTTATCAAAAACCAAGCAAATAACTACTGTGTTTAGTAATTATCTTCTGCGTACATTTTTTGTTTGTATGCTGCTTTGATCAATTGAACTCTTCTTGAAATAGATTTCTTTTCAAAATGAGTTCTTGATCTCAATTCTTTCAAAACTCCAGTTTTTTCAAACTTCTTCTTGAATCTTTTCAAAGCCTTGTCTATCGACTCGTTTTCTTTAACGTTTATAATTAACATAGTTATTTATTTTCAAAAGGAGCGCAAATTTATAGTGTCATTCATTAATGCGCAACTCTTTATCCAAAGTTATTTTACTTTTTTGACTTTTTATTGAATAATGACCTAGAAATTACCAGTTTTTGGATTTCGGAAGTCCCCTCTCCTATAGCACACAGTTTTGCATCACGATAATACTTTTCAACCGGATAATCCTTCACGTACCCGTATCCACCAAACACCTGCACAGCATCATTAGCAACCGATACTGCGGTTTCCGAAGCATGGAGCTTAGCCATTGCAGATTCCAAATTCACATTCTTCCCTTGATTCTTTAGCTCTGCTGCATTATTAATTAATAGTCGAGAAGCCGCTACTTGAGTGGCCATATCTGCAATCTTGAACGATATCCCTTGAAAATTAGAAATGGGCTGATTGAACTGATGCCTCTCCTGCGCATACTGAACAGATGCGTCCAATGCCCCTTGCGCTATACCCAATGCCAAAGCGGCAATAGAAATTCGCCCTCCATCCAATATTTTTAAAGCTTGCACAAAGCCCTCACCAACTTCTCCTAATATATTATGCTTGGATACCCTACATTCTTCAAAAATCATCTCGGCAGTCTCAGAAGCACGCATCCCTAATTTATCTTCCTTTTTCCCCCCTCGAAACCCAGGTGTCCCGCGTTCCACTACAAATGCAGTCATCCCATGAGAATCTCCTGGTTCTCCTGTACGAGTCATCACCACTGCAACATCACCGGAAATCCCATGTGTTATAAAATTCTTAGTACCATTTATAACCCACTCATTTCCATCCTGCTTAGCCACAGTTTGCATATTACCTGCATCCGAACCAGTATTAGGTTCCGTTAACCCCCAAGCACCTACCCATTTTCCTGATGCGAGTTTAGGCAACCAGCTCTCCTTTTGCTCTTCATTACCGAACATCATAATATGCCCTGTACAAAGAGAATTATGAGCTGCTACTGACAAGCCAATAGAGCCATCCACCTTAGCAATTTCAGATACTACCGATACATACTCATGATAGCCAAAAGCTGATCCCCCATATTTTTCTGGTACCAGAATTCCTAGAAAACCCATTTCTCCCATTTTGGCAAACAGCTCTCTTGGAAATATCTGTTTATCATCCCACTCCCTCATATTTGGGACAATATGAGTTTTTGAAAAATTTTTGATCGCATCCTTAATCAGCTGCACATTTGAATTAACATCGCTCATCTATTTTGGGTTTAAGATTGAAACAATTCTACGAATAACAAAATTAACTTGACCAGCTATGTTTCAATAGATCTACAATGAAAATCAGCTATCAAAAGTATTACGTAATTAAGTAACTATAAAACAATAAATTTTTAGATTTGCCCCACTAAAATAATAAATGAATAAAAAATGAAAATAGCTGTAGTAGGAACTGGATATGTAGGACTTGTAACAGGCACTTGTTTTGCTGAGACAGGAAATCATGTCACTTGTATAGATATTGACGTAAAGAAAGTTGAAAAACTTAAGAATAAAATCATTCCAATTTATGAACCTGGCCTAGATGTTCTATTCGATAGAAACATCAAACAAGGGAGATTAGACTTCACTACTAACCTAGCCGAAGGAATCAAAGATGCCAAGATCATATTTTTGGCATTACCAACACCTCCAGGAGAAGATGGATCTGCAGACCTAAGTTATATCCTTGGTGTTGCAGATGATTTGGGACCTTTATTGGATCAATACACTGTAATTGTAGATAAAAGCACCGTCCCTGTAGGGACGGCTGACAAAGTAACTGCAAGAATTGCAGAGAATGCTAAAGTTGAATTTAGTGTTGTGTCAAACCCGGAATTTCTACGAGAAGGAGTTGCAGTTGATGACTTCATGAAGCCTGACAGAGTTGTCATCGGAACAAGCTCAAGTAAAGCTCAAAAAGTAATGGAAGAACTTTATGCTCCACTTGTGAGACAAGGCAACCCTATCATTACCATGGATGAAAAGTCAGCTGAGCTAACTAAATATGCTGCAAACTCATTCCTTGCAACCAAAATCACTTTTATGAACGAAATCGCTAACATGTGCGAACTTGTTGGTGCAGACGTTGATCAAGTAAGAAAAGGAGTAGGTACTGATTCTAGAATCGGTAAAAGATTCTTATTTGCTGGTATTGGTTACGGAGGAAGTTGTTTCCCAAAAGATGTTCAAGCACTTGCTAAATCTGCTAAAGATGTCAATTATGACTTTGAAATCTTGAATGCTGTAATGTCTAAGAACGAATCACAAAAGACAAAACTCATAGACAGAATCAAAGACCACTTTGGTGGAGACATCAAAGGGAAAACTTTTGCTGTCTGGGGACTTGCATTCAAGCCTTATACCGATGATATTAGAGAAGCTCCGGCTTTGATCAACATCCAAAAATTGTTGGATGCAGGCGCATCAGTTAAGACATACGATCCAGAAGCTATGGATAACGTAAAGAAGACATTTGAAAATAAAATCACTTTCTGTAAAGACGAATATGAAGCTGCCGATGGTGCAGATGCTATTCTTATCATGACAGAGTGGCCAGTATTTAGAACACCAGAGTTCGACAGATTGAAATCTCTAATGAATGAGACTGTAATTTTCGATGGTAGAAATTTATACAACAATAGCACAATGAGTGAATTAGGTTTTACTTATTACAGTATAGGTAGAGCTGTAGTTAATGGCTAAAATGGCAAAAATACTAGTAACAGGAGGTATGGGATTCATTGGATCCCATACCTGTATTGAGCTCATTAACTCAGGTTATGAGCCAATTATTATCGACACGCTTGAAAATTCAGAACCTTGGATTCAAGATAGAGTTGAGCAGATCTGTTCTTCTAAAGTAATATTCTATCAAGGTGACAGTGCTGACAAAGCACTCTTAGATAAGATTTTTACTGAGCACAACATAGAAGGCATCATTCACTTTGCTGCCTACAAAGCAGTTGGCGAATCTGTCAAAGAACCTTTCAAGTACTACAACAATAATATAAACAGCTTACTGTCAGTTATTGAAGTTTCAAAAAGACACAACTGCAATAACTTAGTGTTTTCGTCATCATGCACTGTATACGGAGAGCCTGATCAAATACCAGTCAATGAATCAGCTCCTATAAAAAGTGCTGAATCACCATATGGGTCCACAAAAATATTCTGTGAATCTATAATCAAAGACTTTATCAGTGCTGACTCTGAATACAAATCGGTGCTTCTAAGGTATTTTAATCCAATTGGAGCACATTCCTCAAGTTTATTAGGAGAATTACCAAAAGGTGTACCTGGAAATCTTGTCCCTTTCATAACACAAACTGCGGCAGGGCAAAGAGATACTCTTACTGTTTTTGGAGACACCTACAACACAGTAGATGGAACTTGCGTCCGAGACTACATCCATGTCACAGATCTAGCAAAGGCTCATGTAAAAGCTTTGGAATATCTATCCAAATCAAGCACTTCTTTTTGTGAAGCAATCAATATCGGAACTGGTATTGGAAAAAGTGTATTAGAGGTAATAACAGCTTTCGAGAAATCAACAGGAGTGAACGTAAATTACACAATAGGCCCAAAACGTGGCGGAGATGTTGAAGCAGTATATGCAGACCCGAAAAAATCAAACGACCTATTAGGTTGGCAAGCCGAACTTAGCTTAGAACAAGCATTACTTGATGCTTGGAACTGGCAAAAAACCTTATAACCATGACGAATAAAACTATCCTTATCACTGGAGGCGCTGGATTCATTGGATCACATGTCGCTCGATATTTTGCTAACACTTACCCATCATATACTATCCTCAATTTGGATAAATTAACGTATGCAGGTAATAAGGAAAATATTACCGATCTAGAAATGTTAGACAACTACACCTTTATCCAAGGTGACATATGTGATAGTGCGCTAATTGAAAGCTTATTTGACAAACATCAGATAACTGGAGTAATCCATTTGGCTGCAGAATCCCATGTAGATCGATCTATAGAAGACCCTCTATCATTCGTCAATACCAACATCATTGGTACGGTCAACTTATTGAATGCTGCCAAAGACAATTGGAAAGGCAACATGGAAGACAAGCTTTTTTACCATATATCTACAGATGAAGTCTATGGCTCTTTGGATGACAATGAATTCTTCTTGGAAACAACTCCATACGACCCGCAATCACCATACTCTGCATCTAAAGCGAGTTCAGACCACTTTGTTAGAGCGTATCAGAACACCTACAAACTACCAATAATCGTTTCTAACTGCTCTAACAACTACGGACCAAACCAGTTTCCTGAAAAATTGATTCCCGTTTGTATTCAAAACATATTGGACTCAAAACCATTACCAATTTATGGAAAAGGGGAAAACATTCGTGATTGGCTATTTGTATATGATCATGTTACTGCAATAGATCGCATTTACCATAACGGCAAACATGGCGATACCTACAACATCGGTGGGTTTAACGAATGGAAAAACATTGATCTAGTCAAATTGCTATGCAAAGTCATGGACAAAAAACTGGACCGTGAACCAGGTACCAATGAGAAATTGATCACCTATGTAACGGACCGTGCAGGACACGATCTCCGATATGCAATCGACTCTACCAAAGTATCAAATGAACTAGACTGGAAGCCTTCTGTCAACTTTGAAGAAGGCCTAGAAAAAACAGTTGATTGGTATTTAGAGAATCAAAGTTGGTTAGACAATATTAGAACTGGTAAGTATCGCCAATAATTCAGTTGTGGTTAAATTAGCCATTACAATAATCAATTAGGTAATGGAAATTTCCTCAGAAGTCAAGATAAAAGAGTTAGTCATTCACAAAATAGCTGAAGAAGGTCTTTTTGCTTCAAATAATGCAATTTGCAATTTGGACGAAGACCTAAACAGTCTACTTGTCAAATACTTTTTCAAGACTTTCAAAATAGAGGAAAGATTCCATTTTAGTCATCCTGAAGGTCTAGAGCATAATGCAATATTTAAGATTCTTAACGAGTTATTCAAGGATCCTAGCAAGCTCTTTGATCACTCTCTGGATATAGCAGGGCTACTTTCTAGTCAATCTACTCACCACAACATCAAAGAAGGAGACTTTTTGGTAGCCTACTTTGAAGATTGTATCATTGGGGATGAAGTAACTGATGCAGTGGGATTGTTCAAAGTAGAAAATAAAGATACTTTCATCAAAATAATGGGTGAGGGAGCAGACTTTCAAATAAGTCAAGATGAAGGGATCAGCATCAATAAACTGGACAAAGGCGTAATCATCTTCAATACTGAGGCGGAGAATGGGTATCAAGCCCTTTTAGTTGACAACACCAACAAAGCTGGAAACGCACAATATTGGCAAGAAGACTTCTTAGGGTTAGAAAAAGATGTAGATGAGTATTTCCAAACTCAAAATTTAATTAATAACCTACAAGAATTTGCACAAACAGAGTTCGAAGGGAATGAACCCGCTGAAAAAATCGCATTTGTCAATCAGTCGCTAGATTATCTCAAGCACAACAACCATTTTGACAAAGATGATTACCAAGAAAAAGTATTACAATCTCCTGAATTGATAGATAACTTTGAGAACTTTCAAGAAAGGAAACAAGAAGACAATCCAGATTTACAAATTGCAGGTTTTGACATATCAAAACCCGCTGTGCAAAACACCAAACGGTTTATTAAGTCAATTATCAAATTGGACAAAAATTTCCATGTATATGTACATGGAAGAAAGGACAAGATCGTTCGGGGATTTGATCCTGAAAAAAAACTAAACTACTACACGCTATATTTTGATGAGGAAACCTAATTAGACGCCAAACACCTCTCCCAATTTTTCATTGGTAATTGGCTTACTGACAAATGAAGTAATATTTTCATTCCCATTAGCTCTGTCAATATCAGACTGAATCACAGATGAGGTCACCATATATAGTTTGATCTTGCTCCTAAGCTCTTGAGGCAAAGATTGATAATCCTCTAAGAAATCCCAACCATTTTTTACCGGCATATTTACATCCAGCATCACCAAATCAGGTAATTCATCAGGTGAATCAACTTTACTCTTAAAAAAATCAAAGGCTTCCTGTCCATTATAAAAGCTTAGAATATCGCATTTAATCTGCTTCATCTCTATCTGCTTTTTTATAATCAGTTGAAAAACCTGATCATCATCTATCACCGCAACCTTCTTTATACTCCCCATATTTTTCTCCATTATTTCTAATGCGCTACTAATGTACTAAATCTCACCAAAATCTATTATAAATTTCGTACCTACTCCTACTTTACTTTCAACTTTTATATTTCCACCCAATGATTCCACTTGCGCTTTTGTAATAAATAGTCCTACACCGCGGGCTTCAACATGATTATGAAAAGTTTTTCTTAACCCAAATATTTTATCTCCATATTTGTCCAAATCAATCCCCAAGCCATTGTCTTCTATAGAAAAATAACCCCGCTTTCCTTCTGTCCAAGTATTGATTTTAACAATTGGGGCACGTTCATCAGACTTATACTTAAGCGTATTAGTGATCAAATTCTGTATGATACTCTCTAGATATACTTTTGGATAATTAATACTACTGTAACTAGCAAAATCAACCTCGAATCTAGCGTTAGTTTCTAATACCCTACTATTGATCCCCACCATTACCTTATCCAAAATACTCTGAAACTTGAGCTGGCGTTTTTGTTTATCTAACTCCCACGATGTCTTCACTACATCATTGAGCTCAATAATAGTTTCGTCAAGATTGTAAATTGTCTTACGAATATTATCCCAAACAAACTCTTCATTTTCAGGTGAAGAATCAGCCTCCATAATTTTAATCAGAGACATCATATTTGTAATAGGCGCTCTCAAATTATGAGATGCAATGTGCGCAAATTCCTCTAACTGATTATTTTGACGACCAAGATTTTTATTCAAAGTACTCAATTCACTATCTCTAGCTAGTAACTCTCTCTGGGCTTCTTTCCTGTCCGATATGTCATAGAAAGCAATCTGAACAGCCGGTTTCCCTTCATATTCAATCAGTGTCCCCATGGCTTCCACCTCTATTATCCCACCATCTACACAAATGAATTTCTGTTCATTTCTATGTGCCCTTTTGGTCTTATATATTTTTTCAATTCTAGAAGTTGCTGCTCCTAAAGAATCTGGATGAACAAAGCTTAAGGCCTTTTTGTTCAAAAAGTCAAAAACTGACTTCCCTTTTGCCAATCTTATTGTTTCTGCATTGACGTGTTTAATGATACCGTCTGTATGAATAATAATCCCAACAGGAGAGTTGTCGAACAAAGACTGATATTGATTCGCTGCATCAATAATTTTTTGTTCACTTCTTCTCAGTTCTTTTTCAATTCTTCTCAATTGAGTAACATCATTGAGATTCATGACTGATTTTAAAAAATTACCTTCATTATCTTTAACCACAATAGCAGAAAAAAGAACGTCCAACACTTCTCCATTTTTCTTGACGAATTGAAATGGCACATCCTTACAATATCCTTTTCTAATATATGTAGGGAAGACACGTCTTAATCCTGTTCTTCTTGACTCAGGTGTCAAAAAATCATATGCCTTTCTCCCTATAACCTCCTCGCGGTTGTACCCTGTTATCTCTAAAAAATAATCTCCAACTTCAATAACATTAGCCTGTTCATCTGCAGAATTGAACAACGCAGGTGTATTATTATAAAGTGCTTTGAATTTCTCCTCACTGCTTTCAATTGTCCTTTGATTCTCTATTCTCTCCAGCTCTGCTCCTGCACGTGATGAAAAAATATGAAGAATCTTCTCTATGTGTAGCATTTTCTTTACTGGCTCCCTATATAAGGCCATCATCATTCCTATTGGCTTACTGAAAAGCTCATTATAGAACAACGGAACTCCGACAAACCCCTTAAGGTTTACATTTTGAACAAACTGGAATTTTGGATACTGCTGCAAACCTTCCTCATCAATTTCCAAATACCCCTCTGCCACTACATCTTTAAACGGAGTATCCTCAATATTCCATTTAGAATCAGATATTGCTGAGCCACTTAACGACACTACTTTAAGTGTGTTCCTTTTATGATCAATCAAACAAACTGCAGCAAAATCAGACTTTAATGCATCAGCTAATTGTAACGTCAAATGATCCAAAAAATCACGCCCCGTCCAAGCAGATGTCCCTTTATATATATTTTGCAGAATATTGTAATATTCCAGAAGCTCTCTCTCCGTCTGTTTCTTTTTTGTAATCTCCTTGATCAACGCCAACGCTTCAGCACTACCTTCAGGCTCTATGAGTACTTCATAATGTTTGACATCACCTTTATAGGTTAATGAAAAATAACTAGTAAGTGAATTGCCCGTCGCTAAACATTCCTGCAGGGATTTTCTCAAATCATAAAACACCTCAAAATCTTTAAGATTCTTGTTTTTAAATTCAAATTGTAACAATGCAGGGTCAGCAGAGAGAGGAACATGGCAATCTATTATAGCACCATCATGACTCAATCTCAAGATTGGGTCCTTGACGATACTAATCATACCATGTTTTTCACTCGTCAATTTCAATAATTGTCTTATTAATGATTTAAAATAATTTGGGAACTAATAGATATGAGCAGTATACAAATGCTCAATTAAATTGATTCACCATAGCTGATCTCATAAAAAAGTAAAAGGCAAATGATTGCTCTTCTTACCACGTATAAGACTACCATTTTAATCTAAATTTTGCAATCTTCAATACATTTATTTTAATAGTATAAAAAATTAGGCTCACTCACATCACATTTCTTTGTTTAGAAGTGTTCATAATCTAAATTTGCGCCTCATTGAAATCATACAAACTATGCAAAGAGACTTAGAGATTTTTAGCCTCATCGAAAAGGAAAGAGTAAGACAAGAAAGTGGCATTGAATTGATCGCATCTGAAAACTTCGTTTCTCCACAGGTTATGGAGGCCACTGGTACAGTTTTGACCAATAAATATGCAGAAGGCCTTCCAGGCAAAAGGTATTATGGTGGATGTGAAGTCGTTGATGTTATAGAAGATCTAGCGAGAGAAAGAGCAAAACAATTATTCGGTGCTAGCTGGGTTAATGTTCAGCCTCACTCTGGTGCTCAAGCTAATGCAGCAGTTTTCTTAGCATGTTTGAAGCCAGGAGATACAGTATTAGGGTTTGACCTTTCGCATGGCGGTCACCTTTCTCATGGATCACCAGTCAACATCTCTGGTAAATACTTCGATGCTAATTTTTATGGTGTTGAAAAAGAAACTGGTTTAATCGATATGGACAAAGTAGCGTCCAAAGCAAAAGAAGTTCAGCCAAAACTAATCATCTGTGGTGCTTCTGCTTACTCAAGAGATTGGGATTACGAAAAGTTCAGAGAGATTGCAGATTCAGTTGGTGCATTATTACTAGCAGATATATCACATCCATCCGGATTGATAGCTAGAGGATTACTTAATGATCCAGTTCCTCATTGTCATATCATAACTACAACAACTCACAAGACGTTGAGAGGCCCTAGAGGTGGAATGATTTTCATGGGTGAAGATTTTGAAAATCCTTGGGGATTGAAAAGTCCAAAAGGTACAACTAGAATGATGTCTTCAGTACTTGATTCTGGTGTATTCCCAGGTACACAAGGCGGTCCATTAGAACACGTCATTGCTGCAAAAGCAATTGCATATGGTGAAGCGCTAACTGATGAATACATGGACTACATCATACAAGTGAAAAAGAATGCTACTGTCATGGCTGACTCCTTTATAAAAAGAGGATATGACTTGATATCTGGCGGTACAGACAACCACTTGATGTTAATTGATCTTGGTTCAAAAGGCATTACAGGAAAAGATGCAGAAAACGGACTAGTAACTGCAGAAATCACTGTCAACAAAAACATGGTTCCATTTGACCAAAGATCTCCATTTGTAACTTCTGGAATCAGAGTAGGTACAGCAGCGATCACAACTAGAAACATGAAAGAAGGTGACATGGATAAAGTCGTTGATTTAATGGATACTGTTTTGATGAATCTTGACAATGAGTCAAAAATCAAAGAAGTAAAAGAAGAAATCAACAACTGGATGGGATCTTTCCCGCTT
>JAOPTS010000109.1:0-3926 GCA_051531955.1 Reichenbachiella sp. | reverse complement strand
ACCAGAAGTACAAATCCTTGAAGTCTATTTCACTAGCGGCAAACACAGCCTATATCGTAGAGCTGATCAAATAGCGTCTCGCTAGACCAATGCCGAATTAGTATTTATCGAAAAACTGCCTCTAGATGGCTGTATCCCACTCCCGAAGTGGGGGGGGGACACTTCGGAAGTACCCTTCCCCACTTCAAAGGTGCAGCGCTGGCCCTCAGAGGAGGATTGTTGCACCATGGAGGTGGTATCGCGAAGATCAAAAGGTCTCTTTATACAGTTTGTTGATCGACCCAATTATTAAATACTCATTTGACACACTTCACTGAACAGACTCACAGTTTGTTGAACAGACTCTCCTGTGATTTAGTCCCGCGCGCTGCAGGAAGCTTTCACCACAGTGAGGATTCTTCCTGCGTGCTGCAGGGACGTTTCTCAACTCTGAGGAAGCTTGCCACGGCACGCAGGAGACTTTCTCAACTCTGAGGAAGCTTGCCACGGCATGCAGGAACGTTTCTCAACCTTGGGGAAGCTTGCCGCAGCACGCAGGAACGTTTCTCAACCTTGGGGAAGCTTGCCACAGCATGCAGGAGACTTCCTCAAAGTCAAGGGACCCCCATTTTCTTATCCCCATTCTGTATAGGTCTATCATTAACCTGAGCTCGATTAATAAACATTCGTTTTTACCTCATCTATACCTTTTTTGTTATTTAGACTTTGTAGAAATCTATTCAATAATGGTTTCTTTGGTGAAATAGAAGTACTGATACCGATTATAAATCGGGTTAAGGTTATGAGTGTGGTGAAGTAGGGAAAGAGAGGGGATTCATTTTGGAAGTGCCTGCCGTACTAATCACTAGCTCGGTCGCAATTGTATTGCGACCGAGACCTTCTTTGGCATTTGTAATGCCCATTTAGTATTTTAGTTCACACGGGTAGTCGTTACAAGGTTAGAGAAGAGGCAGCGTTGTATTTTTTGACCTTTACAGTGGTAGGGAGGGTAGACTTATTTGTAAGGAATACCTACCGAGATTGTATGATTGATTCATTAGAATATTGTAAGAAATCGAAGGGGTTTTTCTATTCAAAACCTTTTTTCGCCATTCGAGTTATAAAAAATAGAGTCGATTGGTCCTTCAAATGGTCTAGAGTCATGTATGATCATTGACCAGATAAACAATGCAATTATTGCTGATAATATTACAATTAGTCTTTTCTGTTTCTTATTAATTTTCTTCTTTCCAATTCTATTCGTAATAAATAGTCCTCCAAATACTACCATTGCCCAGATACAAAAGATTATCATGAAATCAATCGCTCCAAAAATTATTGTAAAGGAATCCTGTCCTTCAGCAATAAGTAGAGAAGATGATATCATCAAAGTACAAAAAATTAGAACTTCTTTTTTCATATAGATTTGGATGGATGATTCTTATTACTCTATAATTACCTACAACTCCCCTGTATGCAGCATGGATATTTGGGTCTACACTTTGTTAGTTACTTTTTTCTTGGCGAGTTTTTTTAGTTGTTTATTAACGTTAGGGTTGTAGTTCTTACTTCCCCAAATAATTGCTGCACCATAACCATGAACTTCAAGTTCTTCTTGGTCGAAAAATATTAGTCTAATAAATGGTGAATCAGTATTATATAGCTTCATTGTTTCAAAATAGTCTAAGCTAGTTCTTTGAATTGTTCCTCCAGGACTACTGAAAAATGCCACCTTCATTGAACAAAAATCTTTAATACCTCTTTCTTTTTCAAATTGCTGATTCAGTTGACCACATCGTTCTTGAGACAGTTTATCGTTTAGTAATTCTTCGAAGTTATCTTGACCATAACAAAATATTGGCAAGAGTAGAAATAGGGTAATATAAATTTTAGGAATAAACATATGTATGTAAACGTGCTCTCTAACGCTTATACATCAAGCGTGCTGATTGTAAGGCAGATTGTTTCGACTGCAATATAGCTGAATCTGTGATTTGTTCGGTCGACGTTCGATCATAACTTTTTGATTCTCATGAGGCGCAGCACAGATTCGGAAGGGCTTGCAAAACCTCCAGAGCTTCCCTTTCCGCTAAACCGCCATGCATCTCATATCGAATGTGCGAGATTATTCCAATCACATAAGAAAGTCACCCTGTTCCGCGTGAGGCAGTGACTCGCAAGCTTTAGTCACATAACAGTCACATAGAATTATGCCCAAAAAGGAATGTATTTAGCATGTTTTTTGGAGCTGCTGTCAGGGTCATAATCTTTAATTAGTTCAGATTTTATTGTTTCAGATATAATTCGGGAAGCTATGGAATAGTTTTTTTCATCTATTCCGAATCTTTCTCTGAGAGATTGATTTGTCATAGTTTCGCCCGAAACTACTTTTAAGCAAGCATGTAGATATGTTGCACGCACCTTGTCTTCTTTATCCATTTGACGTAGCGTTTTGTATGAATAGAGAATAATTCGAGTGTAATTGTCTCCATTAATAAATTTTGGTGCCGGAAGTTGAAAAAGTTCGCACTCAAATAAAACTTTATCAACACCGCTTCCTCTTTCTTCACAGATGTTGAGCCTTCTCATAAAGTGAGCTAGTTTTTCATTTCGGGATTGTGGGTTATGATCAACGAATCGAAGTATGTCAATAAGAGGTTTTCCTGGATTAGTAATTTCAATTCTATCAGAGTACAGCTCAATCATAGGGCCAGTGCCTGTTTCTGTGAAATCTTGGTGAATGATGGCGTTGGCTACAAGTTCTCTAATCGCTAACTTAGGGTACATTTTCACTTCTTTACGGAGTGCACTATCAATTATTTCGTTAGAAGGAAGCTGATCATCTATGTAGTTGATAAGCCCTTCAAATCCAATGGCATAACCTCTTTTTCCTGTCTGTTCTTTTATTGTTTTTCGTTTGTTTTTACCATCATAAATTACAACTCTAATTGTCTTTCTTTCGAGGGAATCAAATGCTTCTATTTCTTTTGCAAATAATATAGCACCAAGGTTTGTGATAGCATATAGGTCTCTATTTTTAACAATTAGTTTTTCACTAATTAGCTTATCAATAATACCATTTTTGTTTGTAGGTAAAGGTTGATTCATTAGATAGAAGTATGCAGGGTAGTCTAATAATTTAAAGACCTCATCAATATCTAAATTATCCTTTGCTATTTTGTATTCAAATTGTGAAGCAGGTGCTTTTGTCCAAATTAGTCTTTCTTTTTCTGGGTATTCAATAAGTTTCTTCTTATAAGAACCAACTCTAATAAAAGCATCTCCTTGAAAAGTAACAGGTGTATTATTTGTGGCACTTACCTTGAATAAAACGATGATTCCTTCCGTGTGCTCGATCGAAAACACTTCGAAATGAATACGAGGGTTTAATAACCTTGTTAACCATGGAATTAAATCTTCATTACCTTTTCCCTTCTTGGTGGGAGAGAAATCAGTTCCAACGACTTGATGTGTTCCGTCTTTAATCCCAAAAACAATGTAGCCATAGGGTTCATTATGAATACATGCAGAATTTGAAAGTGCTGAGATGTATTCACCTAAGTGCTCGTCGTTATTTTCTTTAAATTCAACCCATTCCGTTTCACTTGGAAGTGATCTCAGTTCACTAAGGAGTATTTTAAGGCTTTGTTCATCCATAAGTCACATTAAAATGTGTGTTTAAAGCAAATATACCCTATTTTATTTCGCTTAGTCACATAAGAGTCACATAAGATCGTTCTTGCTACGTAGTATTAAAGCACCTATGGGCTTTAATACTTTACAGTCGCAAACTACTCAGATGAGTGATTAAAGTCTATCCCTAGATATGGGAATATTTGTTAGAAAGGAGATGATTATTGTCAGATTACCCCATTACATCATGAACCGCAGTGAATGAGAACCCTACACTTGTTGGTGTGTACGGTGATGTTAGAGAGTTTCATTAT
>JAOPTS010000108.1:0-10828 GCA_051531955.1 Reichenbachiella sp. | reverse complement strand
TTTCCGGTGCTGGTAGAAACCGTCTCACTCAACTCTAGCAGTAATCACCATGGAGGATCAGGTCATGTTAGCACCTTTTTTTATAACTGATGTCTCGTAATAAAGTTAAAGACATAATCATACATTAGGGCTACTTGGCTTTTATCATATTCAGAGTAATTTCCATGAGCAGCTTTGTTTCTTAAATCTAATTGAGCAGTAATATTTTTTTGGTCAAGCTTATTATAAATCTCAGCTTTAGCAAGTTCACTATTTAACCTGTCGGCTTTTAATGGAATCATTTTACCATCTTTTTCAATTTCAACGTCAATAGAGTTTTTTAGGCATAGTTGTCTTATATGCTCTTCAAGAACACTTCCAATCATTACAGCTGCTGCATCTTTATAATCAGTCTCAAGTAAATGTTCTGCCATTTCAAGAAAGTCAGTAAAGATCTCAGCCGAAAAAACACCTTTCATTGATGTTAACCAACCATTTTCAATTTCAGTTTTTATGTTATTAATTATTGCGACGCCACTGTTCACACTTGACCCATAGGATTCCCGTGTAACTTTTTTGAATTCAGTGAAATATGGATGCTCAGCCCCAAATAAGTCAAGTATTAACGACTGTCCGCTTGTTGTGAATCCTTTCATTTTCGAATAGTCAACTTCTATGACATTAAAACGATTCATAGTACCACTGTCTGATACAGTTTTTGCATTTGACAGTACAAAGTCTATTCTTTTTAATAAGCTTTTTTCTAAATTCATAGGTTTAAGTTGGTGCTAACGCTTAGCTATGTGTCGGAGACACCCCGTAGGGTGGTTATGACATATAGCTTTTGTTGTGTTTTCGTTTATTCAATTAGTTTCTGAACTAGTTTGTAATTATGGCTCCCTAAGGAATCATGTATATCATTTGAATCTAACTCAATTCCCTGTCGAATAGCATTTTCAATATTTGGTAAAAATCTTTCAGGCATGATATTAGTTTTATTGTAACCAGCATCCAATAAACCATTTAGGATTTGATCCAAGTGATTCTTTTTATTCGTGACCTTAGCGTTTTCTTTAATATTTGTTTGTTCTATTGTACTGAAATCACTAAGTCCAGCAACATGAAGCAAAAGCCAAAATTCAAAACAAGGATTGGATAACGCAATATTGAAATTGCCTTCGTCTGTACATTTATCTACCCACTTATCTAATACCCATCTATCCTTATCAATTATCATCCAAAACTCATCGGTAGGTTTTAGATTATATTCCTCCTTGATTTTTTTTAATTTTTGAAATACGTGATTTGGGGCACTTTTCGTGTCATTGGGATCTCTTTTTAATGAAATGACTCGGACTAGGTGTTCCTTGTATTTTAATGTGTCTTTCAGAGCTTCATAATACTGTGGCTCTGATATATTTCCTTCATATGCTAGTATAAATATTTTACTACTTGACTTAAATTTTACGTCACGAATTAGGTCAGCTCTTTCTCTAGGCATATCTTATATTTTCAAAGCCGATAAATTATTCCTGTTCCCGATTCTCGGAATTGCCTTATATCGGCCTAGTAGATAGTCCTTTTGGATTTGTTTATCGAATCGAATTTCATAATCTTCAAGTGAATGAATAGAAGAGGCTCCATATTCATCTTTGACTGTAAACCATACTTCATCTTTTCTTAGCAGCTTTTGTGTGAGTAAAGAGGATTCATGACTAGCAAGTATTAATTGACTAGGTTGTCCTTCGCATTTTGTTAAAAACAAATCAAGTAAATCGTAGATGATATTTGGATGCAGACTTCTTTCCATTTCATCAATTAAAAAGACATTGCCTCCTTTGAATAAATCAATTAATAAAGGAATAAAATCTAGTAATCGCCGTGTTCCATCGGACTCTTCATTTATGTCAAAATAGCTGCTTTTATCTTCTTTTATACCATGTACTTTATGTTTAGTCATCAGTTGGCTAACAGAAACTTCAGATTCATTTTCTTTGGTGAAAATGTATCGAGCATTGGTCATCGAGTTTTCAACAAAAGCGTTTGTTTTTTCTGATTTCTCATTCAATAAATCTTCCCTAATGTCTTCTCTTATTTCCTCAGGAACTTTTATTTTATCAAAATCGACCTTTTCCAGACTAACACCACTAATTCCAGTATCGAAATATTCTAAGAACTCATTGAAAATACGAGATAGTTCGTTATCTCTTTTTAATTCAAATTCAACGCCACTGATTTTAGAGGTAGGGTAAAAAATAGTGAGCGAATTTTGAAACCAATCTATAACATTTAATAAGTCATCAATATTGGTAACATTATCTTTAACTTTTCTTGTTTTAATTTCTGTTAAAAACAGCTGGTTGTCGGGGGTTCCTTTTGCTGTAAACTCGATAAATTGTCTTTCTTCTTGGCTATTATTTAGTTTTAAAAGAGGGGTAAGCTTAAACCCATTGTTCTTCTCTCGTTCAAATATTAACGATTCCTTTGTTCTGTTAATTTCATAAAGCCATTCCTCTAGGATGGCATGTTTGCTGAATACAAAGCCATATGCATAGGATTTTCCTTTATGTTTAATTTCATACTCAATTCTTGAAGGAGTATTGATACAACTTTCGTGTAGTTTAAATGATTGAAAATGAATTGGCTTGTTTGCTTGAGTACCCTTCAAAACAAGTTGTTTCCCGAAATCAATTGCTTTAATTAAATTTGATTTTCCAGAAGCATTCGCTCCAAATACAACTGCCGTTTTTAATAGGTTAACGTCATTCCTATTTGATTTTTCAACAAGATGGAATTTTTTATCTCGACCACCTCTTCCTGCGATCATTGAGAACACTTCTCTGTCTTTAAATGATAGATAATTCTCGATTGAAAACCTGATTAGCATCTTACTTGTCTTTTTTTTGTGCTAATGTAGTGATTATTTCACATTTCAGAACATTTTTTATTCTTTCCAATATGAAACACAACGCCTGTCTATATCATCGTGGCGTTGGTGTAATTTAAGGTGTCGGATTCAAAGTAGGAAAAATCTCCGATTTTTCATCATACCTTTTTCATCCAATGTGAAAAATCGGAGATTTTTCCGGTGTTGTCAGATAGCACCAAAGCTAATCTCACCACTAAACCGCCATGGGATATAGACCATGTTATGGAGCTTTTCCACTTCTTCATCTACTAGTTCGGAGAGTATTCAAATGGCTTTGTTTGTTGAGTGTTCTTGTCGCTGAAATAGATAACCTTTCCTCTAAATGATTTCTTTTCATGCTTATGCTTTTTTCCCATGCTGAATACACCTAGACCTGTATTTTCATCTACTAGTACGTTAAATGTTCCTGTTGGGAGTTCCAATAATACTTCAGGTAGAAATAATGAATCTCTAGCATGTAGAGCCACATTGAAGAAGGCAGTTGAATCGTTCTCTTTTTCCAAGAAGACTACTGGTTCTAACTCTGAAAAGTTTATAGATGAGCTTAAAGTTCTAATGATCAATTCGTCCAGAATAAGGATCTTAACAATATCCAATTCCTTGTTCAACATCTCTTTACTTACCTTGGGAAGATAAATATTCAATGAATCAGACCAAACAGCAACTTCACTATTTAGTTCTTCTAACTCTTTTGATTGTCTCAGTTCATCTATGCGTGAAATAAATGATTTATAGTCAAGTATTTTGTTGGAGTTGGATAGTACGTAATATCTGAAATTATTTTCAAGAGTTGCAATTCGATTTTCTACAATTACGGCAAGAGATTTGTCGTCTCTGTTAGAGATCAGGTCACTACAGCTTGCAAATATTAATATTGAAAATAAGGTGATGATTTTATTCATATTCGTGCTCCATAACGCCCATGCATCTCTCGTATCCATGGAGCTTGTTTAAACTGCCAAGATAGCCGAACCGCCTCCAACTGCAAAAGTTATTTTTCTTAAGTTCCTGTTAGTCGAGACTGCTGCGGTTCTGCAAGCGCCTAACCAAACTGCCACTGACTATTGCGGGTCGGCGAGGGTGTTTCTTCTGTGGTATCGGTCACGCAGCTTTGGATATGAGAGATCGCATTTTGTTATCAGTATTTTCTCTTCTGAGTTTCAAAGCTTTCTTTCATTAAAATTCGTAGTTGTCTTGAGTCGCTGTAGTATTCTGAAAACAACTTGTAAAAGATATGGTTGGTCTTTGAATCATAAAATTCATAATTGTATCCATGTTTCTCAGATTTTATCTCACGAACATTTAAGTAATCATTAATACTATTGTGATTTACTTCTTCTCTTGAAATAAGACCATTCTTAAAGAACATTAATTTGTTAGTAGTCACAATGATCTTATTGTTGACAAATGAAACCTTGGTGATTATTTTTTGATAATTATCAAGTTCAGATTTGATTAAATCAACAGAAGGAGGGGTTAGCATTACTGAAAGAAATAAACCAATACCAACAACTATAATTAAGTTCTCACGATTGTTGATATAAGAATGAATTGCTATTACTACTGTTGGAACAAATGGCATAACTACAGCAAATAGTGCAAACAGAAATATTCGCCTATTTTGGAATCCGATTATTCTATTTGTTGCTTCTAAATTCAATTCTAATACTTACTGATAACGTACCTGTATGCTTTCGTAGCTTATTCACTTCAAAGCAGTAAGGTTTACGAGTTCCAATGTAGTCAAATCTGCGATTTGATGAATTAAATTTTGTCTTAATAATTTGTCAAATCGCAGATTTGACGGACTTTCCAAAAGCACTAGTCCCAATAACCATCAAGCTATGAAGTCATACAATCTGTTATGTTCTTTCTTCAATTATCTCTTTTAGTGGCTTGATTTTAATTTGGTTATTTCTTAGCTTCTCTATTGCAACATCTCTTATATTGTCTTCAGAGAAGCTAATTAACACACTTGAATCAGCTAATTCTGGAAACATCAATGTTGTTCCTTTAGTTAGTTTAACCAATTCCGTAAATCTTTCCTCACCTTCTCTAATAAATCCATTAGGAACGAGATTAGGGCTTAACCAAATCCAAGAATCATCTAATTGGCTTCTATATTGGTCATACCCGTGTGCAGAATTGTCTGGTTCCTCAAACTTGATATTTAAGATGTTTTCGAGTTTTTGAGCAATTTCTTCAATTGTTTCATTAGAATGAATAACTAATTCGTCATCAAAGTCTAAAGTCAATAGAGATAAATAGTCGGAAAATGAATTTGCAATTTTGCCTTCATTATCTCCTTCGGTATCAATGTACGTTATTTCAGGTTCAAGTTTATTTCTTCTATAATCTAAACATATATTCCAATGCCCATCTCCATCAAACGGAAATAAACCTTCAATGTCAAAGCTTAAATCTTCATAATCATTAAGCCATTCATAATCCGTAATAGAAGGATAGAAAGGGCCAATTCCTGATATTTGCCTATGTATAGTGTCTTTTAAGGTGAATCTAATGTAGCCACCATTTTGAATTTTTAATAAGTCCAAATATTCCTTTGGCAATCTATATCCAAGTTTTTGTTCTGCTTCCTTAATCACCTCACTGGTCAACTTAGGTTGCAGATAAGGAAGGTATATAGGCTTTTGCCAAATTGATTCTAATTCTTTCATTTTTACAATTGAACATAACGCCCATGCATCTCTCGTATCCATGGAGCTTGTTTAAACAGCCAAGATAGCCGAACCGCCTCCAACTGCAAAAGTTATTTTTCTTGAATTCCTGTTAGTCGAGACTGCTGCGGTACTGAAAGGGCCAAACCAAACTGCTGCTGACTATTGCGGATCGGCGAGGGTGTTTCATCTAAGGTATCGGTCACGCAGCTTTGGATATGGGAGATGCATATTGTTGAGTGCCGTTTAATGCTCCGTTCTGAAAGTTACGATTTCTACCTTAGGCTTCTCATTAGAATATGATTCTATAGCTTGATGAAGTTCAAGAGTTGCAAGAAGAAAGTTTGATTCTTCATGCTTCAAGCCCACCGCTGCAATTTGTTCTGTTACGATTTCTGCAAGTTCATCAAGAGCATCAGAAAGGTTCTCATCTCTTGTACCTAAGTCATAGTGGTTATGAAGTTCGTTGATTCCAACTGCCAATCCATCTTTGTCTTCGGATACCCAAGCTCTATACCGTTGATTTTTGAAATTGAGCGATATCTCAGTTGAGTGTTCATCAGTTACTATACTTGCCAGCAAACTATGTTCAGGGAATCTCTTTTGGAATTCTTGTATAAGGTTCATCTTATCTGATTGATCCTATGATAAGGAAGCTAGTTGCAACAATTGAAAGAATTATGATTTTGACTCGAAGACTTCTTAAAGAGACGGGTTCCTTCTCAATAATTGGAATTGGTAGAAAAAAATGAAAAACCGATAATCTGGTTGAGACAGAATAGTATTCGAAAATCATCCAATAATAGAAATATAAAAAATCACCATCAGGATAAATATCAGGTTTAGACTTGGTTAAATATCTATAGTGGAAATAGCATTTACCAATTACTGACAGAATGAATATTAGTCCTATAAGATTATCAAGGTGATTTCCAAAAAATTCGTTCTGCATTTCTTTTTATACGGTTCCGGCAATGGCACTCAACGTCTGGCTATAAGTAGTTGCGTGTGTTAGCACTTAACTTTGCAAGTATGCACCAAACTGAAAATCCTTTCGGATTTTCAGAAGTTGGCGAGAATAAGCAATTACTTATAACCATTGTTGGCATTTCGTTATTTGTTCTAATTACAAGGCTTTTTAGGGAAATTATTAACATCAGGCTTATAGTATCGACAAACAAAATAGTAAGGCTCACCTGCATTAACTGGCATCCAGTAAGTCCCATCTTTAGGGTCTTCAACGCTAAATGTAATGGTAATATTACCATTCTCGTCAGGAGTGGTGTTGTAAGCATTAAACAAATCGTTCTTATTTGGTATAGTATTTCTTGTTAAAGCACTATAGCGTGTAACAGACCAAAATAGTTCAACTCCTTCTGGATTATATGGTAATGTAAAAACTTCAACTTTATCTCCGCTAAGTAATTCATCGTTACAATTAGTAAAGAATGGGCCATAATAAGCATGATGGGATGGTAACCCTAAATGTCCAATTATTGCCACTGCACGGTATTCGGCATCATTGCTATTTGGTTCCTGACTATCAATAGGTCCAAATAAACCAACATTACCAGTTACTCCAAATTTAGGGACAACAGCTCCAAGGTATTGGCTCACACGTAAGTAATCATCTTTCGAAAAACCTACTACAGATTCTAGTATTTCCTTATTCTGCGGATAAACATCATGGGTTTCAATTGTATGTTCAATGTAATTGTCAATAGTAAGTTCCTTGCTACTGCCTTCAAGTATAATTCTTTCCTGAATTGCAAGCGCATTTGCCATATCATCGGTGTTTTTAACCTGAACGCGAATAAAAAGGTGAGGATAATCTCCAGGGCTTACAATAAGTTTAGAGCCCTCTGGTGCTATCATATCGATTCCTTTGCGGATAAAAGTATATGTACCAACTGGTTTTATCTCATCAAAAATTGTGTAGTGCTCTTGATCAGTAATATGTATTGACCAATAGCGATCATCAATGTCGCTTGGAAAGTCAACTGTGACAGGGCCTTCAGTTAAATCTATAACTGCTTTCGAATATAAATGGTCTAATGCAGGTGAAACTACTGGATCAGTTCCTTCTGTAGGTAGTTCTTTTGTATGTAGCAGTTTGTTTGTTCCATCAACTTGCTGAGCCGTAGTTACCATATAGCGCATATGGTGATAAACTTTGAATGCCATTAAATCGGTATCAGAAGGTTTTTCTGGTGCAGTTGCTACTGGCATTTTTTCTGAATTGCCTTCTCCTTTTTTTGTTTGTGTATTGCAACTCATGAAACTAATAGTAAGTATCAATGCAATTGACAATTGAATGGTTTTTATCATAAAATTTATTATTTATCTATGTTCAATGAATGCCAACGCCTGTCTATATCCTGTGGCGTTGGTGTAATTTAAAGTGTCGGATTCAAAGTAGGAAAAATCTCTGATTTTTCATCATTCCTTTTTCTCCCAATGTGAAAAATCAGAGATTTTTCCGGTGCTGACAGAAAGCACAAAAGCTAAATCTACTATTAAACCGCCATGGGATATAAGACAATGTTATGCTCATTTTGATTTCGCGACAATAAGTGTTCGTTCAATCTTGTGGTCTGAATATAAGTAGTCTTTGTAACGATGATTCCAAGATTCGTCTGCCAAGGTAAGTTCACTGCCATTAAAGCCGTCTTGCGATAAAAGCATTTCGAATCCGTTTAGAACCATTTTTTTATTATTGGGTGTTAAGGTTACAACTGGATAAAAGCCCATTCTTAATTCTTCTGCAGTTTCAGTTGCCTTTCGAATATTAAGTGGTAATCCATAATTGCTAGGTTCTACTTTCGAGATTTCACTCACAAATAGTATCTCTTTGTACGAATTATATCCTTCTTCCAAGGGTGGTTTGTTCGTTACCAATAAAATTCCTGATTCTATAACCGTTCCTGATTTAGTCGTGACTTTGCAGGGAGCCATTTGTTCACCGTTCCAATCCATACTAAATCCGATTGATTCTAACTCAGTCAAGAGTTCGGAAGGAATTTTCAAGTCTGAGTTAATCCAACCATCTAGGTTTTCGAGTTGACTGTCTAATATCTTGTTATAGAAACCTTCTGACAAATTGAATTTGGTGAAACATTTGGAGCATTCGTATATCCCAATTTCTGGAAATTCAGTTGTCAATTCAATAGTTGAATTGTATTTTGATTCTAGTAAATCAGTCCCAAACCCTGTTATATTTTTCTCCTTACATGCGGGACAGCCGTCCTTCTTCTTTTTAGTGAACCATCCCATATGAGTTAATTAATTTCGAATTGAAGATGTTGAGCATAACGCCACTGTATCAATCGTGGCATTTTGGTTTAGTTTAAGTTTCGGCTACAAGATAGCCAAATCTCTGATTTGCGCTATCCCTTTTTGATTCCATAGTGCTAATCTGAGATATGGCGGGGTTTATAGAATGCAGAAAACTTTCATTCACCGCCGAACCGCCATGATTTGATTACAGAATGTTAGGAGCTTTTTTCATTCACGTAATTGCTTAGTTCTTCGTTCAGGTATGAGAATTTGTCCGATTGTATTTTTGTTTTATTGAGGAAATAAACTTCGTCAACTAGTTCACTAAGTGAGTTTATGTTTTCGAATCTTTCTTGCGCAAAAAACCGTGGTAACATCAAGGTTAATATTGCTCCAGGAATCATTAAACTTGCTATTCCGCTAATTGGCAAGTGAAAGGTGAATATCCAAAGATCAGGGAATTTCAAGTGAATGAATAATAGAAAAACAAGCCAAAGTCCGATGATTGAAAACTGGATAATTGCAGTTCGTTTTGTCCAAATTTTAAAAGGGAATTTTAAGCCTGAATTTCTTTGTACGTTAATTGATTCATGTGCAGGATTTGACCCTAATAGTACAGATATATCTTCAGTTATAGCAGTTTCATAATTGATAATTGTTCGATTGGAATAATCATAAATGTGGTTCAGAATGAAGAATTTAGAAAGTTGCTCAAAACTCAATTCAGGAGTTGTTTGCTTTAAGATATTGATTCTGAGTTCTTCGGTACTACTTGATTCAGCAAGTTCAGGGAACGTAGATAAACCAGTCTTTTGCAGTAACACAGATAATCTCTTTTTATCCTTTAAGATGTAATCAGCCATTCTTACTATAGTTGCTCCTAACGCCAAGATATGGTGTCGTGGCGTTTTGTATTTTCTTTGTTTCGGATGCTAATATAGCCGAATCTATGATTCGGCTCATACTTTTTTGATTTCCAATGAGTCGCAGCATAGAAGCGGCGGGGTATCCAAAAGCTCTAGCGCTTCCATTTCCGCTAAACCGCCATGCATCTCATATCGAATGTTATACTTATTTTTTCACAACTACAGTTTCCCACCCATCATATTCAGCATTCATCTTGTTCGCCAACAATCTTAACTTGTTGGTAATTGGATAAATTGAACCAAGGTCCACTTTATCAATTCTCCAGATGTTCAATTCAAAAGGCAATTCGGTTTTTTCATTTTTCTCTGAGGACTCGACAATGAATTTGTCTTTTGACACCTCTTGCTCGAACATTTTCATGCTGCTTTTATCTTTGAAATATATCCAATGATCAACCCTTCTTGAAGTTGACAGATCATCTCCAGCTTCCATTAAATTTCTTACTACTGACTCATCACCCATGTAATTCAAAGTCTCCTGATTGGGATAAAGAAATTCTCTATAATAATTCCACTCTTGATCTTCTTTGATATTAATGTATCCTTTTTTTGATTTTGTGTTATAGTATGAATTCAATTGATTTCTAATGTCAACCGTATCACTTAAATAGAAGTATTGAAGCCGTTGAGAATTATACATAAACGATCCAACTAAAAGACTATTAGCAGATTCAGACACTAAGTTTAATACTTCATCCTCCAACTTATGAAGAATTGAAAATGTTTGATCACTATCTGGAAACCCGTCTTCGTTAATTGTTTCAAAATTCACACCAGTCACCAGCACATATTCGTATTCTGAAAGAGGCGCACTATTGATTAAATCCATTCTTAGGGTTACAGATCCAGGTTTGTTTTGGTCGTAGGTCGCTATATAATTCTGCCAATCTTCCTGCTGTGATTGAGCCTTCGATGTAAAACCAATTAATAGAAGAGCCAATAAATAAAGTTTATTCATATAGTTAAGTATAACGCCTAGCTATCCTCCGTGGTGCTTGACGTAAATTATTGTTTCGGATACAAATTAGGAAAATCTTCGA
>JAOPTS010000107.1:0-23792 GCA_051531955.1 Reichenbachiella sp. | reverse complement strand
AATGAATACCAATATCAGCAGTTTCAATTTCATACTTATCAGTTTAATTGATAATCAAATAACATAATATAGAACGGTTAGTATAAGCAGCATTAAAACAACCGCTTATACCTTGACGTAAGCAGTTATATTTAACTTTATAATATCAAATAGTTTCAATGAACCATCGAACGGAAAACTGTTGAGAACCATCCACTTTTTGGATTAGTTTGTACCAATTAGACTCTTTGCCTTCTGGAGAACTGGGGCCAAAATATATGGTGTAAAAACCCTCTTGATTCTGAAAAGGTGTTTTCTAGCGCCCATTGGAACTTTTTAACCCTTATCTTCAGGGTATGGGGAACCATATATTTGACATTCCTTTTTAGAAAATGAGTGAATTTTAAACCATCTAAAAACAAAGCATGACCCTGTAATTGTCATGTAAAATGGCAATAAGGAGCAAACTGCCACTATTATTCCAATTACGTTTCCATCTTTCCCATTCAACACAAATAATCCAATCCATATAAGAGCAAGTCCTAAAAGAAATCGCAATGTTCGATCAATTTTTCCTACATTTTTCATAGTAAATTTTTTTTTATTTGAGTTAATGTTTCGGCTACAAACTAGTGAAAAATACCTGGGTTTTTACACCGTCTTTTATCCAGAAGTGCAAAACCGGAGACTTTTCACGAGCTAACAGTAAGGAGTAGGTCGGCTAATTCTCAGCCATTAAGCCCAGCAAGGCACTACCATATGAGGATGGAGAACACTACTCTAGCGGTACCGCATGCGTATTCTTAATCTGTCCCATGACAAAGGTGCTATGTGCACTTCCGATATTTTCTATTGAACCCAACTGGTTGAGTACAAAATCTTGATAGGCCTTCATGTCCTTGACCATTACTTTGAGTAAAAAGTCATAATCCCCCGAGATGTTATAACACTCTGTTACTTCGGCTAAGGATTCAATATCATTTACAAACTGATGACCAATCGCCTTGGTATGTTCCTTGAGCGTGATGTTACAAAACACAACCAATGTCTTGTCCAACTTATCGGGATCAAGCACTGCGACATACTTGGTGATAAACCCTGCCTTCTCCAGTCTTTTGATCCGTTCGAACACGGGTGTTGGTGACAAATGAACCCTGCGCGCCAACTCTTTGGTCGTAATATTTGAGTTCCGTTGTAGCAATTTCAGGATACTTCTGTCCTTTTCGTCCAAATTGATCATGGTGTATTTTTCTGTTTCACACACAATATTACACCGCAAACAGATTTATTCCCTTTCTCATTACATATTAAAATTGCTAACCACCAATATTATTCATAATTATAGCTTCCTAATCTTCCCAAATATCTTTGCATAGATTATTTAACCAACACATTATGAAAACCAGCGTATTAGGCTTCCCTCGAATAGGGAGCAAAAGAGAGCTTAAGAAAGTATCAGAAAATTACTGGAAAGGCAAGGCAACACTAGAAGATCTATTGTCAACTGGCCAATCCATCAAACAGTCCAATTGGTTGTTTCAACAGGAGCAAGGCATTGACCTTATCCCATCCAACGACTTTTCGTATTACGATCATGTATTGGATATGAGCCTTACCTTGGGCTGTATCCCTCCTCGCTTCCAAGAGGTCAAAAACACCAAACACGAAATCGATCTGTATTTCGCCATGGCGCGTGGAATCCAAAAAGAGGGCTTTGATATCAAGGCCTTAGAGATGACCAAATGGTTCGATACCAATTATCATTACCTCGTCCCCGAATTCGAAAAAGAACAGCACTTTAGTTTATTTTCAAACAAGATAATAGCAGAGTACAAAGAGGCGTTAGAAGCGGGCATATCCACTCGACCTGTCATCTTGGGTCCTGTTTCCTTCCTATTGCTAGGCAAAGAAAAAGAAGTAGGATTTCACCGAATCGAATTACTGGAAAAGCTCTTGCCGGTCTACTTTCAAATTTTGGAAGAGTTGACCCTACTCGGATTGAAAGAGGTACAAATAGATGAACCGTGTCTAGCGTTGGATCTCAATCAACAAGAAATCCAAGCGATAGCATATACTTATAAAGAAATAGCGCAACAGTTTCCTGATTTGAAAGTGGCCTTAACGAGTTACTTTGAATGTTATGGCAATCATCTTTCCGCTGTACTTTCATTGCCTATTGACTCTTTGCACCTTGACCTGGTACGATGCGCTGCACAACTGGATGACCTCTTAGCTATAAAAAACATCAATGAAGACTTATCCTTTTCTCTAGGGGTAGTAGATGGTCGTAACATCTGGAAAAATGATTTTGATGACTCCTTAGCACGCATACAAAAGGCAACAGACCAATTTGGCACAGACCGAATCATTATCTCTTCCTCTTGCTCGTTGCTCCACTCTCCCTATGACCTAGCGCTAGAAGATGAAAATGAGCAGCTCTCATCTGAAGTCAAAAACTGGATGGCCTTTGCCAAACAAAAGGTCAATGAAATAGTCACGCTTAAAGAGTTGGCGCTCGGATCGACTAACGACACCACTATCCAAAAGCATGTTGCCAATCAAAAAGCACATGAAAGTCGAAATAACTCAGAGTTGACACACAACAAGTATGTAGCGCTCAGATTGGACGGGCTAAACGATTCCTATAGCGAGCGAAATTCTCCTTTTGTCGTTCGACAACAAAAGCAAAAAGACAAACTCAATCTACCGCTTTACCCGACCACAACCATAGGCTCATTTCCACAAACCAAGGAAGTACGGTCTTGGAGATCCAAATTCAAAAAAGGAGAACTATCCCAATTTGAATATGACGAATTGATCAGAGAAGAAACCAAACAGACCATTCGATTCCAAGAAGAAGTAGGCTTGGATGTATTGGTTCATGGTGAATTCGAAAGAAACGACATGGTCGAGTACTTCGGTGAAAAACTACAAGGTTTTGCGTTTAGCAACTTTGGCTGGGTACAGAGCTATGGCAGTCGATGTGTCAAACCTCCCATCATATTTGGAGACGTTTACCGCAGAGACCCGATGACCGTCAAATGGTCTTCGTACGCCCAGTCCTTGACCAAGAAATTAGTCAAAGGCATGCTAACCGGACCTGTCACAATACTGCAATGGTCCTTCGTCCGAAACGACCAGCCGAGACGTGACACTTGTAACCAAATTGCGCTTGCGATCAGAGATGAAGTAACAGACCTAGAAAAAGCAGGGTTACAAGTGATCCAAATCGATGAACCAGCTATTCGAGAAGGCCTACCACTCCGAAAAGAGAATTGGAATGAATACCTGAAATGGGCGGTTGACTCTTTCAAGATTTCGTCTAGTAGCGTAAAAGATGAGACGCAGATCCATACGCACATGTGCTATTCAGAATTCAATGATATCATCCAATCCATTGCCGACTTGGATGCAGATGTCATCACGATAGAAACTTCACGTTCCGAAATGGAATTATTAGATGTCTTCGTTGATTTCAAGTACCCAAATGAGATCGGGCCAGGCGTGTATGATATTCACTCGCCAAGAATTCCTAGCCAGGAAGAAATAGAATTTTTGCTACTCAAAGCAAGTGAATTGCTCCCAATCGAAAACATCTGGGTCAACCCAGACTGTGGACTCAAAACGAGAGATTGGCCAGAGACCAAAGAAGCTTTATTGCATCTGGTCAATGCCGCTCGAAAAATCAGAGCGCAAGCAAATGTTCTAGCATAATAAGCAAACCAGCAGTATTCTATAACAAAGTACTGCTGGTTTCTATTTATTTGACATCATCTCTGATCCATGCGTCAATCCAATTGCCCAATTAGCGAAAGTCTGGTTTCTCATGAGTCTAACTGCCATTTCGGAATTCCATTTACCTCCAAATAGCTTTTGAAAATTCCTTCCTATACGCAAGCGTAGGGCAAACTCCTTTTGCCATGTTTTAGTGTACTGCTCCTCTAACACTTCTCGATTTAGCTTGTCATTTTTTCCAAATTCAATCAATAGACTTGACAACATATCGGCTGACCGGATAGCCATGGCCATGCCATTACCGCAAAGGGGTGTAATCATACCTGCCGCATCTCCACACATCAATACATGGTCTTCTACTAGCTGCTTTGGTGCAAACGAAACTTCGTTGATCACCATCGGCGTATCAAACAAGAACTCCGCCTCCTCCCATACTGACTTTAACAAGGGGTTTTGTTGTAATACTTTGGCTTCCATACTTGGCAAATCAGTTTGTCCCTTCATATTGGATCGGTGAGACAAATAGCAGAGGTTAAACACCCCACCTTCCACTTCACTCATGCCACAATATCCATTATGAAAATTATGTAAGGCAATGGTGTCACTGGGGCGGTCTATTTTGATGTGGTATTTGACCCCCAAATAAGGCGATCGGTTTGACATAAACTCACGATGCATATTCGTGTCTAATGTAGAACGTTTGCCGTATGCTCCTATTACAAACCTAGACTGACACTGGTCCTTGTTAGTTTGAATCTCAAACGCATTGTCTTTGAAAGTAACACGTGTGACTTTCGCCTTTTCCAAGACTTCAACACCAATAGCTCGTGCCTGTTCCACCCAATATTGATCCAAAGCATAGCGACTGATACCAAAACCTCCCATAGCCAAAGGCGATTCAGCTATCTGTCCACTAGCAGAACTCAATACCAATTTGGAGATATTAGCAGGTTCAAATTGGCTAGGGAATAAGCCTTTTTTCGTTAAATATTGTTTGACTTCATTAGAGATATACTCTCCACACACACGGTGAAACGGATAAGTCTTTTGCTCATACAGTCGAACAGACCAGCCTGCCCTTGCCAGCAAGATGGCATTGAGCAACCCAGATAATCCTCCACCTATGACGACTACATCTAGCATGATTAAATATCAATCTATTTCGTGAACAATTCGATCCATTGGCCGTAAAATTGTGCTCCTAAAATGATTAATTACCATGGCAGAAGAACTCAACATACAAAGTGGAACAAACAAACTAGAAAAATATGAGCGCCTTCTCCCTCAGATAGCCGCGTTGATTTCTGATGAGCCAGATCAGATAGCCAACATGGCCAATGTTGCTGCTGCTCTCAAACAAACCTTTGGATTCTTTTGGGTCGGCTTTTATTTTGTCAAAGAAGATCAATTGGTCTTAGGTCCCTTTCAAGGCCCTATTGCCTGTACCCGAATCAACAAAGGTAAAGGGGTTTGTGGCAGCTCTTGGGCAGAAGCTAAAACCTTGATTGTCCCAAATGTGGATGAATTCCCAGGACATATAGCCTGCAGTGGTGACTCCAAATCTGAGATAGTTGTGCCTATCATTAGAGAGGGACAAGTAATCGGTATTTTAGATGTAGACAGTGATCAATTGGGAGATTTTGACCAAGTAGATCAAGTCTACCTAGAGCAACTTTGTCAAACACTTGCGACATGAGCCTCATAGTTCAGAATTTTAAGTAATTATTCCAGCTCTCCACATTGCCAACGTAGGTTTATGCTAGATCAAGGTCTACAGTTGTAATCTTTGGTTACTTTTATCCCCGCTTATCACCTGTTCACCGCTTTGAAAAAATCACTCATCGTTACCGCTATACTATTTCAAGTCCTAATCGGGCATTGTCAAGAGGCGCAACTCAAAACTGCTTTTGATTATTACAGTTACTCTTTGGATCAAGACAAGCTAGATTCTATTGTCTATTACCTGAACATATCTACTAAGAAAGCTTTAATAGAAGAAGATCATGATACCTACCTCCTGTCTCTTTGGTGGAAAGCAGATCGATACGAGAAATTTCAAAATGCAGACAGTAGCATTTACTACTATGGGCTACTGCTCCCTACAACCAAAAAATATACGATATCTGATAATGTATTAGCGGAAATATACTTTCAGTATTCCAATCATGTCGGTCACCAAGATCTATTTATCCCTGGGTTAGCCTATCTTGACACAGCAAAATACTGGGCAGAAAAAGCTGGAAAAACAAAACTGATAGGAGAGATATTCAATTGGAAAGCAGCACTATTTGACAACATGGGTAAAAGGAAAAAATCCTTGGAATATTACCTGTCAGCATATGATCTTTTCACGCAACTAGAGGAACCAGAATTGGTTTCAAACACCCTTTCGAACATTGCTAATATCTATAAGAAAATGGGGGATTGGGAAAATGCCATGACCTACTACAACTTGGCTATCAAGAACCAAGAAGAGGCCAATAATATGAGTGGGTATTTTGTGACCAAAGTCAATAGAGGGCTACTCTACAAGGACATGAAAAAATTCCCTGAAGCTTTTGAAGACATGCGAGCTGCTTTGAACTTTTTTGATGCCACACAATATACTTATGGTATTGCCATGACCATGCACAACATGTCTGAGATACATTTTGCATCAGGGGATTTAGATTCCGCCTTTATCTATGTTCACGCTTCACAAAAAATTTCCGAAGAGTTCAATTATTCAGGTGCCGTCGTATCCAATGATTTGGTCTTAGCCAAAATTCTAAATCAACAAGGGCTGTATCGAGACTCGAATATCAGTGCACTAAGAGCCTATAATAAATGTACAGAACAAGGCCTGAACGAACAACTCGTCAAGGCAAGTAAGATGTTGGCAAGCAATTACGAAGAATTAGGGAATAACGATCTAGCCCTGACCTATTTCAAGGAATTCAAGACGATATCAGATAGTCTAATTGACAAAGAGTCTAGGGAGCAAATGTTAAAGTTACGTACGGAATATGATTTGATTCAACAGGAAGAAGCTATTGAATCATTAGAAAAAGAAAGCCGCTTACAGGAAAAATTGAGTGAGCAAAAAGAGAATCAAAACATTATTCTCATCATTGGAATCTCTTTGACAATAGCGATGATTATATTGCTATCTGTTCTTTATGCAAAGCAGAAAGTATTAATCAAAAAGTATAAATATCAAAAAGGTAAACTCAGCGAGCTCAACGAAGAGAAAGATGATCTGATGGCCATGGTAGCACATGATCTCAGAAGCCCTCTTAACAATATTTGGGGTCTACTCGGCATCATCAAAAAGGAGGAAGATCAAGCCACTACGGATCAAATGATAGAAATGGCACTACTTTCCACTGTGCAAATGAGAGGCCGGATCAATAGAATCCTAGACGTAAAAGCCATCAATACTGGTAAGATCAAACTCGTCATCATAGAAACTCCCGTAGAAAGCGTACTCCAAAATTTGATGAACAACATCAAACTCGAAGCGTCGAATAAAAACATAAACGTGAACTTAGATTTAGCCAGCAACCTCAAATGTATGGCGGATGAAAACTACTTGTTGCAAATACTAGAAAACTACACCAACAACGCCATTAAATATTCGAATTCAGGCAGCAAGGTATTAATCAAAACAGAAGAAAAAGACAATCAAGTTATTTTTAGCATTCAGGATGAGGGACAAGGGATTCCAGAAAATGAAATCCAAAACCTCTTCAAAAAAAATAGCACGATCTCTACACTCCCTACCAACAAAGAGACCTCAAATGGCCTAGGACTTGTGATTGTTAAAAAATTCGCTGACGCTATGTTTGGCAAAGTATGGGCAGAAAGCAAAGTGAGCCAAGGCAGTATATTTTACCTTTCCCTGCCTACTCTAACGGCAAGCTGACAAAGAACGAACTGCCTTGCCCTAGTGTAGACTCTAACCAAATTTCACCTCCTAGATCGGTTACATATTTTTTGACAATGGATAGTCCCAAACCGATAGAGGTTTCATCGCCTGTCGGCCGAGCACTGAGGGGTTGAAATTTGCCAAAGACCTTGAGTTTGTCATCATCAGAAAAACCTGGGCCTTGGTCTCGGACAAAAAACTGCATGTTGTCATTCTCCACAGAGACACCCAGTTCAATAAGGGTATTATGATTAGAAAATTTTATTGCATTAGATAGTAAATTCTCTATGATCAGAAACAAGAGCAAGTGGTCAGTCTTTAACTGCTCCAAACCGTTCATAATTTCCAAACGTAAGTCGATATCCTTTTCGGCAGCTATCGACCGGTATCTCACCATGAGATCATTGAAGACACTACGTGGCTGTACCCACTCTCGAAGTACCATCTTCTTCCCTTCCATGTTGTCCTTATTCAATATCTTGACAATCATTTGATCCATCTTCTCTGCAGCCTCTTCGATATGACCTAGCATCATCTTTTCATCTTCCATTCTCTCAACAACAGAATTCTTAATAATGCCAGTCAATGCTTTGATATTCCCCACAGGTGCGCGCAAATCATGGGCTAGTATGTTCACCAAATAATTTTTTTCTTCGTTGATTGCCACTAGGTGTGAGTTTCTATTTAGCAGCTGCTCATTTTTTCTTCGAATATTCAATTGCTGCGCTTCGATCTGATCCCTTTGAATCAACAATGTTTTGTTGGCCCTATGGTTAATGATAAATGCTATCAAAATAACCAGTAAAAAAAGAATGGTTACCAATATGGCCACCACCAAAATAGTCTTAGCAGTCTCCTCCTCTTTTAGCTTCAAATTGGCATTTTTGATTAATTCTATCTGAATTACCTTCTCACTCGTCAAAATAGAAGTTCCCAAAGACTCTCCACTATAAAGACTCTCTATGAACTCTGTTAATTCAGCCCCTAGGTATTTTGCAATCAATTTTGATCGCTCTTTTTGATAATATTCGTCTGCCAAAAACTCATTGAACGGCTCATTCCAATCACTTTCCAAAGGCATAACCATCCCATATCCCAATCCATGATGTGTAAAGTAATTTTGCCTCACCAAATCATTCCCTTTTTTTAACCACATGAAATAGACCGGTAAATCAATAAAGCCGAAACTATTCGATTTTTGACTGATGATATCTAACACATGGTTATTGCTCCCGATATATTTAATGCCATAATTCAAACCCAAATCCTTCCTCATAGAGAGGAGCATACTTTCATAAATGGTTCCCTTAACAGTGATAGCCTCCATTTGATCCATCATCGCACTCACTTCATAGGCAGATTTGACAATAGGGGTTCCTTGGCTGGACACGAGCACTGTGATATCAGGTAGATAAGAATTGGTGAACTTCATTCTTGCTTTTCGTCCCTCGGTAATAGAAAATGCTGAAACCCCTACCACATTCATCTGGATGGAGTTTTCAACCACGTGCATGATACTATTAAATGATCTTCTCTCTACCCATTTCAATTTTAGATCTACATTATACCGCTTCTTTACAAACTCTTTGAAATGAATTACCAAGTCATATTCCAACCCTTCCAATTGGCCGTTATTATTTACGATAAAGGGTCTTGAGACGTACCAATTTAATTCTAACTCTGCGGTGCCAGATTGCTTAGCATCCTGCCAGGAACCATTGGCGAGGCTAATCAGCGTAGTGACTAGTAGTAAGGATGTTAGAAAATATTTTAACATGGATAAAGATCTTCCTTTTCATAGGACTAAGCAATACCTAGGAAATTATTCTTCCTCAAAAAGGCTGCTTTTTACAAGAACCTATTCTTTTATCAGTTTACAGAGTAGTTTTTATTACCTTTTCATTAAAAATACCAATTAAGCTTACATGACCTGATGTTACCTCGAATCACACTTATCCTTATACTCTTTTGCTCAACGTGTACCATCCACGCACAAAGCATTCATACAGATTCGTTGGAGCAAAAAATCAATCAATTAAGCAAATACCTTCTTTATCGAAATCACGACACCACCTATATCAAAAACTATGCAGACAAACTTGCCATACGATTGGTCAACATCAACAAATACAATACTTTTTCATTAAGAAATGTTAAAGAAAATGTTAGTGCAACCTACCGTCCTAACTTCAAATCCAATTTAGGGATTGGCATTGCTTATAAATGGTTTTCTTTTGACTTGACGGTCCCTATATCTATTGGAAAAAGCTTTGATTATGAACATGACCGTTTCATTGATTTTCAAGCGAATGCATTTTCTAGTAAACACTATTACTCGGCATCCTTGCAATATTACTTTGGCCATCAGCTCACCAAAACCAGAGGGTTTGACTTAGCGTCAGATTACCCAGAATTAAGAGATGATATAAGAAGTATCTATTTCGCTCTGCAATATTTATATGCAGTCAATTACACCAAATTCTCCTTGAAAGCTCCCTTTATCTTAAATGAAGTACAGAAAAAAAGTGCTGGTAGTTGGCTGATGGGAGTAGGGTTTAACTTGTTCATAGTTGGAGCAGATTCGTCCATGGTGCCATATGAATATCAAAATACTAACAACGATATTATCAATATCACGGACATGAGTTCATTGGGTATATCCCTCAATGGCGGGTATATGTACTCTTTCGTTCTTAGGGAAAAATGGTTTTTAACTGTAAGTGCGATTCCAGGTGTTACTTATAACATCGGAGATTACAAGACTGATATTCGAACTCCATTTGACTCCCACTTTTCTTTGAAATTAAAAACCATGAACGCCATAGGCTATAACAGTGAAAAGTTCTTCTCTGGTTTTCAATTCCTCTTTGATTTATATGATGTCGACTTGACCAATTCTAACAGGTTGAACAATGGCATTGGCAGGCTTAAATTCTTTGTTGGCTATCGTTTCACCAGAAAGAAAAAGAGCTAGTTGTAGGGTTAGACGAATGAACTCCTGTTGGAAATTAGAATGGTTAATCCGCATATATGCTCATTCCCCAATATTTAGACTCTCAAAACATAAATCTTATCTTCTTGATCTGCCTTACTTTTTCTACATTACTTGGATCAAAATTTAGCTTGAAAAAGCAAGCTGATAATTGAGTTTTAATTCGACTAAATAATAAATAATGAGGGGTTATCAAATTAAAAGTATTGGTGCATTTATAATTTTCGTAATTGCTATAATGAGTACTGTTACATGTGTTGGACAAGCAGTCCCAAATTGGGAAAATCCAGAGTTGTTCCAAATCAATAGGGCACCTGCTCATGCCGACTTTTACCGATACAAAGACGAAATATCTGCGATAGCAGGCCAACGTTATTATGACTCTCCTCTCTATCAATCGTTGAACGGAAAATGGAAATTCAATTGGGTTAAGAAACCAGCAGATAGACCTATTGATTTTTACAAATCGGATTTCAATACCTCAAATTGGGATGATATAGAGGTCCCATCCAATTGGGAAATGAAAGGTTACGGCATTCCAATTTATACCAACATAAAATACGTGTTTCCTGCCAACCCACCATTCGTAAATCATGAATATAACCCTGTTGGTAGCTACAAAAGAGAATTTGAAGTGTCCCAGGATTGGGAGGGCAAAGACATCTATGTCCATTTTGGTGGCGTGCGATCTGCCATGTACTTGTGGGTCAATGGCCAATTCGTCGGTTACAATGAAGGTAGCAAGACACCTGCAGAATTTGATTTGACAAAATATTTGAAAAAGGGTAAAAACACTATAGCGGTGGAAGTCTACAGATGGGCAGATGCCTCCTATATGGAAGACCAAGATTTTTGGAGATTGAGCGGTATAGATAGAGAAGTTTTTCTCTACGCACAAGACAAAGCTACCATGACCGATTTTACCGTAAAATCTAACTTGGATGCCAACTACAAGAATGGTCTTTTGGACTTATCCATTGACCTATCGAATCAAAATAGCTATTCTAAAACATTCAACCTGGAAGTAAAACTATTGGATGCATCGAATGAAGTTTTATCATTTTCCAAAAAGATAGAAGCAAAGAAAGGAAAAACCAATACCGTTAATTTTAACGGTACGGTACCCAATGTTAAACAATGGAATGCAGAGACACCCAACCTCTATACAATTGCCATTACTTGGAAAGATTTCAAAGGAAATATCATTGAGTCTACCAGTACCAAGGTAGGCTTTAGAACTGTGGAGATCAAAAACAGCCAACTGCTTGTCAACGGCAAGCCTGTCTATCTAAAAGGCGTCAATCTACATGATCATGATGAAATAACGGGGCATGTTGTGAGTGAAGAATTAACGCTTCTCGATTTGCAAGTGATGAAACAAAATAATGTAAATGCCATCCGATGTTCGCATTACCCAAAGAATCCATTTTTCTATCAAATGTGTGATCAATATGGTTTCTATGTCATCGATGAGGCCAATATCGAATCGCATGGTATGGGCGCTACCAACCAAGGGTTGGACGACAATATGGAGCAACAAGCCATACACCCAGCCTATCAACCGCAATGGAAGGCGATGCACCTGGATCGTACCATCAGAATGTTCGAGCGAGATAAAAATTTTCCAAGTATCATCATTTGGTCACTAGGTAACGAAGCAGGAAATGGAGATAACTTTTTCGCCACATATGATTGGCTCAAAACCAATGATCAGACAAGGCCCGTCCAATACGAAGGAGCAAAAAACTATAGCAATACAGATATTTATGCCCCAATGTATGAGAGCATAAATCAGATGGAAGCCTACGCTCAAAACAATCCAAAGAGGCCTTATGTTCAATGCGAATATGCCCATGCCATGGGCAACAGCGTAGGCAACTTGCAAGACTATTGGGATGTAATAGAAAAGTATGATGTATTACAAGGCGGTTTCATCTGGGATTGGGTAGATCAGGGCTTGTTGGTCAAGAATGAAAAGGGAGAAGCTTATTATGCCTATGGTGGAGACCTAGGTGGAGAGAATATTCAGAATGATGAAAACTTCTGTAACAATGGCTTGGTGAATCCAGACCGATCAGCACACCCGGCCTTATTCGAAGTAAAAAAGGTATACCAGTTTATCAAATTCAAAGATGCTAACCTAGCAAATGGGAAAGTTGAAATCTATAACGGGTATGAGTTTATCTCTTTGAGTAATTTCAATTTTGATTGGGTGTTAAAAGAGAACGGTGTTCAAATTGCAAACGGACAGCTGCCCACTATGGACATAGCACCAAGAACTGCCAAAGAAGTGACGATTCCCTTGCCCAATATGGATACTGACATCAACGAATACCAATTAGTCCTCTCAGCTAAGACCAAGGAGAAGACAGCACTTGTACCAGCAGATTATGAGTTAGCTTTTGGAGAGTTTGAGTTAAATCAATTGACACCAAATGTTTTTAATACTGACCAAGTGTCCGTTATCACAGTGGAGAAAGGGGCAGAAGATTATGCTATTGAAGGAGACGGGTTTACGATCACGTTTGATTCGTCGACCGGCCAAATGACCAAGCTGGATTATGGGTTTGGCAATCTGATTACCCAAGCACTCAAACCTAATTTTTGGAGAGCCACTACGGATAACGATTTTGGTTTTGCTATGCAAAGCAAATGGGCGGTATGGAAGCAAGCTTCCAGTCAACAGAATTTAAAATCTTTCGTTGTGAGCCGAAGTAGTGATGGAAAGACCATTGATAAGAAGTCAAAGAAAAATACGGCTTCAGTAGATGTGGTTTCTATTTATGAATTGCCTGACGTGTCGGGGACTATTCAAGTGAGCTACAGTATCAACACCAAAGGGCATATCAAGGTTACTTCACAAATAATAGACCTATCAGCTGATAATCCTCCATTACCACGGTTTGGTGCTAATATCATATTACCAGTACAATACAATACCGTGAAATGGTACGGTAGAGGTCCAGAGGAAAACTATCAGGATAGAAACACTGCGTCGCAAGTAGGCCAATATACTGCTACTGTTGAAGAATTGTATTTCCCTTACATCCGCCCTCAAGAGAATGGATATAAAACAGACGTCAGGTGGGTAACTTTTAAGGACGTCACTACAGGCAATGGAATCAGTATTGAAGCCCAAGGAGGCTTGATTGGATTCAGTGCTCATCATCAGTACAATGAGGACTTTGATGAAGGTGTTGAAAAAACAAATAGACACACCACAGATATTGTTTCAAGAGACATTGTCAATGTCAATATTGATTACAAACAAATGGGGCTGGGTGGAGACACGAGTTGGGGAGCAGAACCTCATGATCAGTATAAGATCTATCCAACTGATGAGCTGAAATATAGTTTCGTCATCCGGCCTATTGATTGATAATGTTTACATCATATATAAGACCATAAAATCGAAAGAGCAACGGTACTCAAATGATTTCCCCAAGTTAATTGACGGCTCAATGTCGAGTAGATCGAAATAATGCTTAACAAAAAATGTCCTGATTTCTAAAGTAAAAAATCAGGACATTCAATAGTCGTGTCAATGCTGCATGAAATACAACATTATCTATAAGCTTGTATCGTTTGGTCCTAGTTCGATATTCGTATTCGTCATACTTAATGTAATACGACACTAGTATTAAGCCTCCTCTTTCTTACTAAAACCCCAAAATTTGATCATAATCACAACACCTGCTATGAACATCGGAATACTCAACCATTGCCCCATATTCAATGGAATATCGGCTTCCCATGCCTCCTGATTTTCTTTAGTGAACTCCACCAAAAACCGCTCCGTCCACAACATGGACATAAATAGGCCAAACAGAAATCCTGACTTGACCTGCGATCGATGATAATACCAGATATGCGCCAAAATCAAAAACATGAAGATGCATGCTACCGCTTCATAGAGCTGACTTGGATGTCTTGGCACACCCAATACCGCCACCTTGGCATGTTGTTGCCCTTTGGACAGATACGTCTCATAAGACACTCCTTGGGTCTGATCCAGTTCGATATGTCGACCTACTCCTGAGTATCGATCAATGGCGCGTGGTATTGTTCGCTCAAAAAAGTTCTTAGCGTTTTGTTCATCCAACTTGACACTTCTTTTGTAAGTCAAATTAATGGTCATTGGTATACGGCCTTCTTTGGCTTCTATATCACCCCCTTTTTCGAATTCAACTTCTTCTATTCGTGGATCTAAGCTTTTGAGCATATTCTCTCCACTCCATGCAAACACGATCCCTGACTCTGATCCAGTAGGAACTCCGATGATCTCCGAGTTGACAAAATTACCAAAACGAATACAGGCTCCCGCCAATACAGTGATGATCGCCACACGATCCAATACCCACAAATAGCTTTGATTATTGTGCTTACGACTGTACAGATACAAAGCAATGAAAAGCCCAATTGCTCCGCCATGACTAGCTAAACCACCTTCCCAAATTTTAATAATCTCAAATGGGTTGCTCAGGTAAAAACTAGGATTGTAAAACAAACAGTGGCCCAATCTGGCGCCTATGACTGTAGCAGCCACCACATACATGGTCAGCTGATCTACATCCTTGACATCTTTACCTTCCTTTTTGAAGATATAGGTCATCACCTGCTGACCCAAGATAAATCCTAAGGCAAACATGAGTCCATACCATCGCACAGGATGATCGAGTCCTGGTATCACAAACATGTCCGGATTTGGACTCCAAATAATAAAATCTAAAATAGTCATTCAAATGAGTTAAATCTTTCTCCAGAAGAAAGGAGTAAATAATATGAGCACAGTAAACAGCTCCAACCTTCCCAATAACATGAGCAAGGACAAAAACCATTTACCTAATACGGGAATACTACCAAAATGATCTACTGGCCCAACATCTCCCAGTCCCGGACCGATGTTACCTAGCGAAGTAGCCACAGAACTAATGGCGGTCATGAAATCTACGCCGATCCAAGCCATCATAATAGACCCCAAAGCAAAAATGCTAATGTAAATCATGATGAATGCCAAGATGTTAAAAGTAATGTCTTTGTGTACCGCCTTTCTGTTGAATCGCACCGGGATGACAGCTGACGGGTGAAGTAACCTTTTAAGTTCCAACACACTATTCTTAAACAAAATAAGGTGCCTCACAATCTTGACACCACCAGCTGTACTACCTGCACTTGCACCCACAAACATCATAATGAAAATCAACACCATGATCTCATATGGCCATTTGGTATAATCTGCCGTCACATATCCTGTAGTAGTTATAATCGACACGACTTGAAAAATAGAATCTCTCCAAGACTCCTCGACACCTTTACCCATAGTATTGTAAAGCCCTATACTGATCAAGGTGCCTGCGATAAATGTCAACATAGCGTAATATCTGAACTCTTCATTTTTGAGCACTTTCATGAACTTGCCATGTAACGCAAAATACGTCAGTGTAAAATTGGTTCCAGCTAGGAACATAAACACGATGATGACATATTGAATGTAGGGAGATTGATAATGTGCAATACTCTCATTCTTGGTAGAGAACCCTCCTGTCGCCATTGTAGTCAAGGCATGATTGATGGCATCAAAAAATGTCATTCCACCGGCCCACAATAACATCATCTCGGTGAAGGTCAGTGCAACATAGATCAACCAAAGTCTTTTGGCCGTCTCGGTGATTCTTGGTTTTAGTTTGTCTGGAGAAATTCCGGGTGCTTCTGCAACAAACAACTGCATGCCTCCGATTCCCAATATTGGCAAAATAGCAACCGCAAGTACAATGATTCCCATACCACCAATCCACTGCGTCAAGCTTCGCCAAAACAAAATGCCTTTGTCTACAGATTCAATATCTGTCAATATCGTTGCACCCGTCGTGGTAAACCCTGACATGGTCTCAAAAAATGCATCTGTAAAATTAGGAATCGCACCACTGAGCATATAGGGCAATGTGCCAATCAATGACATGGTAATCCACCCCATTGTCACGATGAGATAGCCATCTTTTTTCTTCAGTTCTTTGGTTCGATTGCGATGTGACACCACAAATAACAAGTAGCCAATGGCCATGGCCACAGCACCAGACAACAACAATGCATTCAAATCATTGCCCCCATAGTAGAGACTAAATGGAATACAAAGCATCATAAAAGCTCCATTCAGCAGAATGAGCAATCCCAGTACAGTGAAAATAACTTTGTAATTGAATCTCATTTAAAGAATCCTTCTACTTTTCGGATACATTCTGGTTTGGATAATACCACTACCCGGTCCTTTGGTTGGAACAAAAAGTTGCCTCTCGCGATGATTCCTTTCCCTCCTCTAATTACACCGCCAATGATGCCTCCTAGTGGGAAGTCAAGGTTTCTTAATTCATGTTCCAGAATTTTGGAGTCTTCTCGAACCTCAAACTCAACAATCTCTGCATCTACTCCGTGGATGGTCGTCAAATTAACGATTTCACCTTTTCGGATATACCTGAATATAAAACTTGCTGCAATCAACTTCTTGTTGATCATCGTATCTACGCCAATATTTTGAGACAAATGAATATAATCCATATTCTCCACCAGCGAAATCGTCTTTGGCACCCCATGGTTCTTTGCCACCAACGAAGAAATCATGTTGGTTTCAGAGTTGCCCGTTACTGCAATGAAGGCATCCATGTCATCGATCCCCTCTTCCTTGAGCAGTTCTACATCTCGACCATCTCCATTGATGATCATAGTATTTTCCAATTCATCGGCCAATCCGAAACACTTGTCTCGGTCTTTCTCAATGAGTTTGATATTATATTTTTTGCTTAGCTGTCTCGCTGCTTGGATGCCAATTTTACTACCGCCCAAGATCATTACATTCTTAATGGACTCTCTTTGCTTATTGACCAAATCCATCACACGCTCTAGGCCATTGGGCTGGCAGATGAAATATGCATGATCATTGAGCATGAATCTATTATCTCCATGCGGAATAATAGTTTCCTCTCCCCTCAGTATGGCCACTGTGATAAACGAATAATCTGGATTGAGGTAGGCCGTTTCAACCAAGGTTTTATCCTTGAGTTCCGAATTTTCATCAATCAAAACACCTACTAATGACAGAGAGCCCTTTTCAAAATCAAAAGTATCGGTTAGCGCATTTTCTTTGAGCAACCTCTTGATCTCTTTAGCAGCCAATGACTCTGGTGAGATCACCTCGTCAATTCCTATGATCTTCAAATCCAGAATATCCTTCTTTTGGGTGTACTCGGTATTAGAGACTCTCGCGATGGTCTTCTTCGCACCCAAATTTTTTCCAATGGTAGCTGTACAAATATTAGTCGTCTCAGACTCGGTAACGGCTATCAACAAATCCGCTTTGGCGATTTGTGCTTCTTCCAGAATTTTAAAAGAAGTAGAATTACCTTTTGTAGTTTGAACGTCAAGGTGGTTGGCAATATATTGAAGCCTGTCATCGTCCATGTCGATGATGTTGATATCGTGCGACTCATAGGCCAACAATTTGGCCAAATGAAAGCCTACATCTCCAGCTCCTGCTATTATTATCCTCATTGATTTATCAAAGTTTCGATTGAATCAAGGCAAATATAAAACATGCCTCTTTCATTGAACCCTTATTAGCATTTAGTTGATAGGCGTAATTTGGGAAATTTATTGTTTTATTCCGCGTGTCATTTCCTTTTTTCCCGGAGGGCCGGGTAATTCTTCTGTCAAATACCCCACAGACTTGAGGTCTCGCTTGAATTGACCTTGTGCACAATAGGTGCTAAACACCCCTCCAATTGATTGACAGCTATACATTTTTGTCAATATCTCAGGGGTCCACATTTCGGGTTGCTTTGACGGTGCAAAAGCATCAAAGTATATCAAATCAAAATAATAGTCCAATGGCGCGAAATTCATGATGTCCACTTCCATTTTATGAAGGGAAAAATGATCCGTCAACTTTACGAGTGTATTCCACTCCGCTTGATGAAGCTTATCGTAAATATCTTTCTCCTCTGGAGATGTTGCGTAATTCAATTTAGAGGTAATGGAGTCATCCAAAGGGAACTTCTCCATAGAGGTAAACTCGATGTTCACCTGCCGTTTTTCAGCTTCCACTGCGTTCAACAAGGGATTCAGTCCAGTACCAAAACCTATTTCCAATATTCTAATCTCTTTCTGATCTGGATGCAGTTCCATTAACTTATCCAATCCCATCTTGGTAAAAACGTACTCCGACTCAGTTCTAGCACCATGTGTAGAATGATAGGTTTCGTTCATCTCTGGCAATAGCAAAGAATGCGAACCGTCTTTGGTTTCAAATATTTCTACTTTAGGCATTTTTATAAATTAAAACTGTGGCATGAGCTGACACTCCTTCTTCCTTCCCAACAAAACCTAATTTTTCGGTGGTAGTCGCTTTGATTGATACATCATCGAATTCGACCTCCATCACCTCCGCCAGTACCTTTTTCATTTCCTGAATGTGCGGGTTCACCTTTGGTTGTTGCAGACAAATCGTCGTATCAACATTGCCTACTTCATAGCCAGCATCTCGAATCAACTTCATCACATCCTTCAACAATATTTTACTATCAATTCCCTTGAATTGAGGATCGGTATCAGCAAAATGAAACCCAATATCTCTCATATTCGCAGCACCCAACAAAGCATCACAAATAACGTGAATCAAAACATCCGCATCCGAATGGCCCACTGCTCCATGTGTATGAGGGACTAAAATACCACCTAGCCAGAACTCTTCGCCTTCTGCCAATTGGTGAACATCATACCCGTACCCTACTCTTATATTTGGTTTCATATTAATCTCATTTCTCATCTAGGAATACACTTCACTAAAAGCTTTTCCCAAAATCTTCCTTTCTTATAATTTTTTTGCGCGCTCCCAATAGGTATCCATCTCTTCCAGTGTCATATCGCCCATTTCCTTTCCGTCTTTTTTACTCTCCGTCTCCAAGTATTGGAATCTATTAATGAATTTCTTGTTCGTTCTTTCGAGCGCTTCTTCAGGATCAATTCCGACAAATCTCGCGTAGTTCACCATTGAAAACAAAATGTCCCCAAACTCGCTCATGGCTGCTTCATCGTCCCCTTTATCAACCTCTACTTTGAACTCTGACAATTCTTCTTGCACCTTGTCCCACACTTGCTCCTTGTCATCCCAATCAAAGCCAACACCTCGGGCCTTTTCCTGGATACGCATGGCCTTGACCATAGCAGGCAATGATTTGGGTACCCCACCTAGCACAGACTTGTTCCCTTTCTCCTTCAGCTTCAGCTTTTCCCAATTCCGCTTGACCTCCTCTTCATCTTGTACTTCTACCTCTCCATATATATGAGGATGTCTATGAATCAACTTTTCACAAATGGCATTTAATACATCTGCAATATCGAATGCTTGCTTCTCTTGGGCGATGCGGGCATAGAAGACATTGTGCAACATGAGGTCACCCAATTCCTTTTTGACCTCCGTCAAATCGTTCTCCAAAATGGCATCTGACAACTCATAGGTCTCCTCAATAGTCAAGTGTCGTAAAGACTCCAAAGTCTGCTTTTTATCCCAAGGACAATTCTCTCTCAACTCATCCATAATGGTCAATAACCTGTCAAAAGCAGCCAGTTTGTCTGGTCTATTAGTATCTGGCTTACTTTTTGTGTTTGGCATCTCGAACTATTTGAAGGTAAAAAGCTGTTTTGGTTTCCTGATTTATATCAGACAAACATTTTAATATCAATAGCAAAGCTATTGGCTTTAATGTATAAATTTGCAGCAAGTATTCGAAATTATGACAACAGTACTTTTAGGAATCGGATTAGTAGGTATATTTTTCATTTTCATGAGTGTAAGGCTTATTTTCTTGAAAGACGGACAATTCAAAGGGACATGCGCATCGCAAAACCCGTTTTTGAATAAGACCGGTGAGCCATGCGGGTATTGCGGCAAAACCGTGGATACAGGTGATGCATGTGGCAATCCAGACAACGAAGTAGACAAGGTTTTGAATAAATTCAACTAGCACATCTTACTGTAAATCAACTAACGAGCCTATATTTAAATTCAATCTTTGGCACAATCATTTTGTGCTTTGGATGCTTTAGATACCTTTGCGCTCCCTAAATTTTCAATTACGGATGACATTAATAAAATCCATCTCTGGAATCAGAGGTACTATAGGAGGTAAAGAAGGTGAATCCTTGACTCCCAATGACGTACTCAAATATGTAGGCGCATATGCCCAATGGGCAGCTGAGAATCACGATGCTAAAAAGATCGTGATTGGAAGAGATGCTAGACCTAGTGGTAGCTTGATCGCCAATATTGCTTCTGGCGTATTGCAAAGCATGGGCTTTGATGTGGTGGACCTTGGTCTATCGACTACTCCTACTGTAGAAATGGCCGTAACAGCTGAAAATGCTGCTGGTGGTATCATCATCACTGCAAGCCACAATCCCAACGGTTGGAATGCGCTCAAACTTTTGAATTCTAAAGGAGAATTCATCTCTTCTGAAAATGGAGAACGAGTTTTAGAATTAGCCGAACAAGGTGGGATTGAATATGTGATTTCTAAGGATCTAGGATCACATACCAACAATGACACTTATATAGATTATCACATTGATAAGATATTAGAGCTCGATTTAGTAGACGTGGATGCGATTCGAAACGCAAACTTAAAAATTGCAGTAGATGCTGTCAATTCTACAGGCGCCATCGCAATTCCAAAGCTTTTAGAAAAATTAGGTGTTCGTGATTACAAGATATTCTATGACGAACCCAATGGATTGTTTCCCCACAACCCTGAGCCGCTTCCTGAGAATATTACACACATCTGTAATGAAGTAGAAGCAGGTAGGTTTGATTTAGGAATAGTAGTTGACCCTGATGTTGACAGACTAGCTTTTGTCTCAGACACTGGTGAGCCGTTTGGCGAAGAATATACGTTGGTGATGATTGCGGATTATGTGTTGAAAAACACACCAGGCAATACCGTATCTAACATGTCATCGACAAGAGCATTGAAAGACATCACACTCAAAAATGGCGGTAGCTATGAAGCTTCGGCAGTAGGTGAGGTCAATGTGGTCAATAAAATGAGAGCAACTAATGCAGTCATTGGTGGTGAAGGTAATGGAGGTATTATTTACCCTGAATTGCACTACGGAAGAGATGCCTTGGTCGGGATTGCTTTATTCTTGACGAGTCTAGCCAAGTTTGGCAAATCATCTTCATTGCTAAGAGGGATGTTTCCAAACTATCATATTTCGAAAAACAAGATTGATCTCAATGACAACATCAATGTAGATGAAGTATTGACATTGATTCAGGAAAAATATAAAAAGCAGCCCATCAATACGGAAGATGGTGTCAAGATAGAGTTTGATAGTGAGTGGGTCCATTTGAGAAAATCAAATACCGAACCGATCATCAGGATCTATTCGGAATCCGAATCTCAGAATACGGCGACAGTGCTGGCCAAAAAGATCATCAGCGATATCAGCGATATCGTGACAGAAAAAGTTTAAGTAAAAAAGAAAAGGCTCAACGAAAGTTGAGCCTTTTCTTTTTCTCACAATTTAGTTGGCCGATAGACTACTGTCTCATCTAACAAAAATGCTTCTTGTAATATTTCATTGACCATTTGGTCATTGATCTGGTGAACGTAGCTAAAACTAATACCTGCCATCCATACTCGTTTTTTGAAATCTAACACCCCTTGTTCGTTAGACAGTTCTCTTGCTCTAACAAAAACCATTTCGACTCCTCCGCCCTTTAGCGGGTTGAGATAACACAGAGGATTGAAATACTTATAGGTTGGTATTTTATATTTGATTTGAGCCGTCACTTTTGGATGATCAGTAATCATCCGATGCAAACGCATCATAATAGCCGATTGATTCGTCTCTCTAGAATTGATATAGGATAGCACGGATTCCATATACAAATGTGCTATTATCTACAGGAATTGCAAAGCAAAATTCAATTCTCTAATTTCACAATTCCAAACATTGATCATTAATCAAAGACAAAATCATGGACGAAAAATTGATATACGGTATCCAGCAAATGGGAGTAGGTGTAGATGATGCTGAGAAAGGATTTCAATGGTATGCCACTCGTTTGGGAGCAGACGCATGCATCTTTGATGACAACAATGAAGCCACCTATATGGCCAAATATATGGGCGGTGAAGCGAGACAAAAAAGAGCCATATTGGCGATGAATCTACAGGGTGGCAGTGGCTATGAAATATGGCAGCACACCGGTAGAACACCTTTGAAAATGGAGACGCCACTCGACTATGGTGACATAGGAATCAACTTCTCCAAAATCAAATCAAACGATATTCAAAAGAGCTACGACCGACTCAAGGACATGGGCGTTGAATTCGTCACAGCGCTAGTGACGGCACCTGATGGCGTCAAGTGTTTTTATATCATGGACCCTTGGGACAACATTCTTCAGATCAAAGAGACCCAAGACTTTTATCAAGACTTTGGACATGATTTAGGTGGTGTATATGGTGCTACTTTGGGCGTGTCAGATATCGACGCAACACGTAAGCTGTTTGATCTCATAGGATATGATCAAGTGGTCTATGACCAAACAGATACTTTCGATGATATTGCTTCGATCTCCAAAGGAGGTGAGAAGTGCAGAAGAGTACTCTTGACACACAAAAAAGATAGAGTGGGTGGATTTACCGCCTTATTTGGGGATAGTGAAATTGAATTGGTACAAAGGCTAGACTCTGAACCTAAGAAATTGTTTGAAGGACGATTCTGGGGTGACATAGGGTTCATACACTTATGTTTCGATATTAAGAACATGAAGAAATTGGTGGAAGAATGTAAAGAAGCTGGCTTCCCCTTCCAAGTATTGAGTAACGCAGATTTTGACATGGGTGATGCCAATGGACATTGGGGATATATCGAAGACCCTGACGGTACCTTGATCGAGTTTGTAGAGACGCACAAAGTCCCTGTAGTGAAAGCCATCGGACTCAACATCAACCTAAAGGATAGAGACCCTAAAAAGCCACTTCCCAACTGGTTGATCAAGGCGATGAAGATTAAGAGGAAGAAGTTTTAATCGTAGAGCATTTGCTCTCTAAAGATTACCACTTAAACCCGTCATCGCGACTAAAAAAGCGCACTATTACGCAGAAAAAATGGCACTTGACT
>JAOPTS010000106.1:0-23809 GCA_051531955.1 Reichenbachiella sp. | reverse complement strand
AATATTGATATATCAACATATCTTTTGTATTAATTTAATATTGTAGACAAGTTACTTCAAATATTAATATTTAATATAAACTAAATCATCTTACTTTTCAATTTTCGTCAATCAATTGGGTTGCTCTTCACAAAATACAATATCAATATAAACTAGAGGGCTTAGATAATAATTGGAGCCAACTCACCAAAGAGAATAAAGCGGAATATAGAAACTTACCGCATGGTAACTTTACCTTCAAAGTAAAAGCCATAGGTGCAGCAAACAAATGGAGTAAAACTTTTGAATATACGTTTACAGTTCGTCCGCCTTGGTGGTTTACATGGTGGGCTTATGCTTTGTATGTATTAACTACTATTTTGTCTATATTTTTGTTTGTGCAGTGGCGTACCATCAAACTAAAACAGCAGAAGAAAAAGTTGGAAAAAACTGTAAAAGAACGCACCTATCAACTGAAAGGAGCGAATGAAGAACTTAACCAAACCAACGAAGAACTGAATACTACTCTTGATTTGTTTAGCGTGCAAAAAGCAAAACTAGTTATTACCCATGAAAATCTCAAGAAAGTATTAGAAAGAGAACGAAAAAGCAGAGAAGATTTAGCAGAAGCTCATCAAAATCTTAAAAACACGCAATCAAAGTTAGTATTTTCTGAAAAAATGGCTTCTTTAGGGCAATTAACTGCTGGAATTGCTCATGAAATCAACAACCCTTTGAATTTTATCAAAGGAGGTTGCAACGCATTAAAAACACACTTCAGTGACCTCACAGATAAAAAAGATGGTGCAAAACCACTTTTTGACGCAATCGACACTGGAGTGAATCGAGCTGCTGCTATCATAAAAGGACTCAATCAATTTAACAGACAGAATGAAAAACTGGATGAAGAATGCAACATTTCATCAATTATCAACAACTGCCTATTGATTCTAAACAACCATACTAAAAATCGAATTGTAATTAACAACAAACTTGAATCAGACGAATTCACTGTGAAAGGCAATGTTGGAAAGCTACATCAAGTATTCACCAACATATTATCCAATAGTAGTCAAGCAATTACAGATGAAGGCAAAATTGAAATAGCATCTTCCAAAAAGAACAAATGCGTAGAAATCAGCATTAAAGATGATGGAGTAGGAGTTAACGAAGAGAATCTTCAAAAAATAACCGAACCATTCTTCACAACCAAAGCCCCTGGGAAAGGAACAGGCTTAGGGCTCTCTATAAGTCACTCGATCCTACAAGAACACAAAGGAAATTTAGAAATTGAATCTGCAGAAGGGATTGGTACTACAGTAAGGGTTATCTTGCCTACATGATAACAATCCTTGGTCCTACAGCAACGGGTAAAACAAGTTTAGCAGTAGCACTCGCACAAGCTATCAATGGTGAAATCATCAGTGCAGACTCTCGACAAATCTATAGAGGTATGGACATTGGTACAGGAAAAGATCTCTCCGAATACCAAGTAGATGGTACCGCTATAGCCTACCACTTGATCAATTTATATGCCCCAGGGTATGAATATAATGTATTTGAGTTTCAAAATGATTTTCTAAAAGCCTATGAACAAATCATAACCAACCAACATGAACCCATCTTATGTGGTGGCACAGGCATGTATATAGATGCCATTCTCAAAGGGTACAAGTTAATTCCAGTCCCTAAAAATGAAGCCTTGCAAGCTGAACTAGACCTCAAAGAGCATGAAGAACTAATCCAACAACTACAATCACTCACAACTGTACACAACACTACGGATCTAACATCTAAAAAAAGAACGATTCGTGCCATTGAACTAGAGCTATATTGTCAAGAAAACAGCATAGAACAAACTCCATTCCCTAGCATTCCCAACACAACATTTGGCATTCAATGGGATAGAGAGATCATCAAAAAAAGAATCACACAACGTCTCAAAGATCGTCTCCAAGAAGGCATGATTGAGGAAGTGAAAGGGTTATTGGGTAATGGCATTTCATCCGAAGCACTCAAATTCTACGGATTGGAATACAAATTCATCACCCTACATATTGAAGGGGAATTGACCTACAATGACATGTATCAAAAACTCAATACAGCTATTCATCAATTTGCCAAGCGACAGATGACATGGTTTAGACGTATGGAAAAACAAGGTACGACGATACATTGGATCGAGGGCTCACTTTCCAATGAGGAGAAGGTCAAAATCATTCTCTCTAAACTAGAAAAATCAATTAGCTAAAACTGGCTTTCTTTTTCTGAGTGCAAAGACATTACCTGCTATAATGAGACTCACCCCTACTACAGTCATCCAACTCATCTGATAATCTTCGAATACACTAGATATGGTGATGGAAATTACCGGGATAATCACCAAGGCATAAGCTGCCTTATCAGCACCAATCTTACCTACCAATGTGAGGTAGAATCCAAAAGCAATGATGGAACCGAAAATCGCTAAGAAAATCAGAGACAGCACATATTCTTTTGAGGTATCGAATACAAAAGGCTTGTCCAACACCCAAGCCACAATAGCCATCATGACAGCACCATAGACCATTCCATACGCATTGGCTTGAACAACAGGGATTCCTCCTCCGGTGTTACGAGCAGAAGCAATATTCCCCAATGAGGCCAAGAAAACTGAAAACATAGCGATACCAGCTCCCAACATTACTTCATCTGACACATTCATACTTAAGAATTCCTTACTGAATATCATCACGGTACCACTCAACCCCATGACAGCTCCAATCATTACTCCTTTATTGATAGGCTTGCCCATGAGGAAGTATCCTAATATAGAATTGGCAAATACAATAGTGGAGAAGGCGACCGCCATCAGTCCACTGGTAATATGTGTTTCGGCTTCATAAGCCATCCAATAATTAAACCCAAACAGAAACATTCCCTGCAAAATCATAAAGAAATGCTGATGCAATGAGAATCTCATATTCACACCTTTGACCACACAATACCCCATCATCATAGCTCCTGCTAATACATAGCGATAAACCACCGAAACCAAGGGATCTACTAAACCAATCTGAAACGTAATAACATACCAAGTCGAGCCCCAAATCAAAGCAGGCACTATATAAAGTAAGATGTTTTTATTGGGCATAGGACTGATTTGTTAACCTGAATACTGGTCATACGAACTACAGCATAAAAGTTGATAAAAACGACTACTTTATCTACCAACTAATATTTTTTCCGTCTTTATGATATTGTCATAAGCTATTCGACAATAGTATATTCCATTTACAACGGGTGTCCCGTTTGCATTGCGACCATCCCAAGACACTTGCGCCTCTCCTGGAAACTGCTCATCATCCAGCAGACGAAGTACTTTTCTACCCAACTGATCATGGATATCCACTGTTACGTGATTAATTTCTGGTATAGAAAAGAGGATCTTTACTTGTTCAGTCATCGGGTTCGGATAGGCACTCAAGATACTAAAAGCTCCGTCACTCGAAAAAGGAACAATTGGCAATGTATTCGAAATCCTAGCATCATATACTCCACTCCCATGTGTCGCTACTACAACTGTCCCGTCGGAGCTACGATAGTCTATCATTCTAACAGAAGCATTGCCCAACGTTTCTGAGGCCTCTTTTATCCATACGGTATTCGCACCATCAATTAATTGTGTACTGTATAGACCAATACTCGTTCCTGCAAGGTACATGTACACTCCTCCTTGGAGTGGGATTATCTCTACCCAACGGACACTAGGACCATTACCACTTCCGTCAGGGTTTTCTTCCAAGTTCCCACTTACGTCTTGGAAAGTTATCCCACCGTCTTTAGTCAAAAACACACTTGGGAAATGATAATTGGAATAGCTTATTATCACTTGTTCTTGGTTGGAAGGGTCTATAGATACACTCGAAACATAACCACTCACTTGCCCGTCATCTGTATCGACCAACCATTGAAATAATGGAGTAGTTTTGGACAAATCAGAATTCGCGTCTGTCGTTTTATAAATGGCGCCAAAGCTGGTTCCAAAATACAAGATATCGGCTTCATCAGTTGATACTTCGAGTGCAGAGACATACGGTACTTCTAATTCCACACTTTCAATTTTTGACCAACCAATCTCTGTAGTTTCTTGTTGGTTAGGGGCAATTTGAGACAGGTTGTCATTTCTCCAAATCTCACCTCCAGCTGCCAAATACATCCTATTAAAATTATTAGGATCTAATATATATGGATTGATAAACAAATAACTATCTCTATCTACACCAGAAGGGTCTACTTCTGCAAACTCTTCCAAGTCATTGTACCTATCAAGCGATAATCTAAATATCTGCGCATTCTGAAAAGACACATACCAGTACTTATTCTGAGGAGTAGCAGCCGAATACCCCCCATCACCACCTAACACACTGTTCCACGAACTGGCATTAACCCCTGATGAACGTATGTAGCTACCATTATCCTGCAATCCTCCCATCGCTATATCCTCACCATCTACTTTGGACAAAGCGATTGAATAAAATTGTGAGGTAATGTACCCATCATTTCTTTTGGACCAATTAGGAGAAGCTATTGAACCATCACTAGTATACTGTACTCCACCGTCATTGGCAGTCAACATTTTGTTACCATCCGAAGGATAAAACAACATAGCGTGCTGATCTGGATGATGATTAGCATAAATAGCACCGTTCGACTCTGACTCTGGATTATATCCTCCTATCCAATAGGTCTGATCACCCGTACGAAACCCATTATCTGATCGATACAGATTCGTCCCTCCAATAAACACAACATCCTCATCATCAGGATGTACACCTATAGACATATTGTATGAATCTTGACTATTATAGGCAGCTAATGTATCCACTATTCCTGGTAAATTTTGTGTACGATAATCCCAAACTCCATTATCGTATTTCCAAAAAAACGTACTGGTTGATTCTGTCAAGAAATACAATACGCCACTACCTATTGGCCCATGAGCCATGACCGTTCGATCAAACTCTAATGGCAATCTTGGTGGAAGAATCTTCTCCCAAGAATTCGCTCCATCTTCCGAGCGATAAAAACCTGAAACACCTAAAGAGTAACCTACTGAACTAAACGAACTCAAAGTAGCATATAACACACCTTCATCAGCCAATAAGACATTGGTATAAAAAGGCGCGCCCGAATCATTCAAATCTACCAAGGTACTATTCAACAAATCAGGACCTAACACAACACTCCATGTCCCTCCATCATCAACTGATTTGACCACACACCCATATAAAGCAGCATAGATCTCTCCTGCATCCCCAATCGCCAAATTCCAAACATAGTTAAATGGGCTTTCAAAATCTGTAAGTCTGTCGTTGGCTGTAGACGGTAATACTTCCCATGATTGACCATTATCACTCGAGTGATAAATCCCATCTCCACGATATGGCGCACCTGCTGCACGAGCAGAATTACCTTTTAACTCTCCCGTTCCAAAATACCAATGATCTTGAAAACCCACTCTACTATCCTGTACCAAACAACTAATACTATTGACTATAGAAGGAAGACTTGTTCTAGTCCAGTTATCCCCTCCATCTTCTGAGCGATACATACCACCTGACACTCCTCCTGCTAAAAGTATATCATCATTCCTTACATCCATCCCCAACGCTCGAGTACGACCTCCAACATTATCAGGACCAGCTTTGGACCATTCGCTGGTCTTTACACGAGCCATTCTAGACTGAGTAGTACTGAGTTGCCGAGCAAAACTCAATTCTTTTTTATATATGTTAACGGGGATTTCTTTCGTGGCAGGATCAGCCACTTGCATTATTTCAAAATCAATTCTTGCATTTGGATTTTCAGAGGTGCCAATCGCACTTTTTGGAGCAGCAATTTCTACTTGATTATTTTCTTCAACTTTCGCACAACTATTGACCAATCCAGTCAATACAATTAAGCTTAGAATAATTTTAACTCTCACCAACAACTGTCTCAATATATACGCATTTTCATTATCTAAACTCTCTAACATCGATAAACGCGAAAGGCACAATAAAGATATCTCGGCAAATTTATCAAATCGCTTAATTAAAAACCGAATTATAGATACAAAGCCTCGTTTTTTAATTGGTAGACTTGTTGTATTTTTAAGCCCTAATTGAGAATAGACTAAAAACAACATAAATGAACAGTCGCAATTTTATCTGGTATGCCCTCCCAATGATGTTATTCTTAGCACTGATGTGGCTTTACGAACCGTGGTTCTATCAGCGATATGTCGTGAGTGATGACATAGAGGATATTCGTAAACGGAATTTCAAAATAGTTGGACACAAAGGAGCTTCTGGTGTAGCACCAGAGAACACTTTGGCTTCTTTTCAAAAAGCTATTGACCTAGGAGCGGACATGATCGAGATAGATGTTCATTACACCAAAGATGGTGAAGTAGTCGTCTTTCATGACGAGACGGTAGACAGAACTACCAATGGAACGGGTATGATTCACAAGATGACACTTGCTGAGGTAAAAGCACTAGACGCAGGATCTTGGTTTGGTGATCATGATCAATATAGAGGTGAACAAATACCAACCCTACAAGAGACTATAGACCTGATACATGGTAAAATTGAATTGGTAATTGATATCAAATCAAAAGGCCATTTGTACTACGAGGGTTTTTCAAAACGAATTGTAGAGATCATCAATGAAAAAGGGGCCAAAGACTGGACGGTAGTACAAGCTTATGAAGAAGTCTATTTGGAGGATGCTTTTGAAGCAGACTCAACTATTCAGATGAAAAAAATCATGATGGGTGAAGAGGAAACCCATTTATTGGCATTTTATGTGAATGCTAAGAGCTTTACAGACCATAGAAATAAGCATGAGTTTTACAATACACTGAACCCTCACTTTACCACCTTGTCACAACGAAGGTTGTTCAGGTTCAAGGCTAGAGGTTACAAAGTGTTCACGTATGTCGTCAACGAACGTGAGGACATGATCAAAATGCTCAACATGGGTGTGGATGGCATCATTACTGATTACCCTGATCGTATGTTAGAAATCAAAAGAGAGTTGGAAGCCATCGACGAACGACGAGAGAAAGAAGAATCTTAATTAATCAAGCAAACTATTTTGCCAGTCAAATTCAAAAATGGTGAGGAATATTACAACAAAATATACCTCATCTTCAACCTCAGTGTAGCGGTCTCTTTGTTACCGTTCGGATATTTGGTACTAGAAAAACATGCCAACAGTTTAGTATCCATGGATATTACTTCATGGCAGCTTTGGGTCATCTCAATACCTGCCCTTGTCGGAATAGGTGGGCTGATTCAATGGATCCGAAAGAAGTTAATAGCAGAAAAGATAGCGGTTAAAGAACTTTCAGGTTTAAGAAATAAACTAGCCAGTTACTACCAGTCTTTGCAACAAAGCTATTTTGCGTTTACAGGTACTTGTCTATTATCTGTAATCATGCTCTACTTCACGGGTAGTGGTATTTTCATTGTTGTCTATGTATTTATCATGATTATATTATCGCTGAATAGACCAACACTCAACCTTATCATCAAGGACCTCAACCTCAGCAAGGAGGAAGAAGCCATCATGGTGGAAAAGCAAGAGATTCTTTAACCTAGTGTTCAGTATGTATTCCTTCTGACATTACATAATATCTTGGATCATCTATATCTGTAATGATGATCTCTTCAAATTTATCATTCGCTTTGATCAAAGACTCCTTACAGTCAGGACTCAAATGCTTTAACAGAACAACTTTTCCTTGTGACTCATACTTGTTCACAATAGATCTAATCGCCTCGATACCTGAGTGATCTGACACTTTTGAATCAATAAAATCAATTTCAACATCCTTAGGATCTTCGTTAGGCGTGAATTTACTATTGAATGCAGTCACAGAACCGAAGAACAATGGCCCCCAAATTTCATACACCTTTGTACCGTTCTCTCTTACTGATTTCTTAGCTCTAATCTTCGTTGCATTTTCCCAAGCAAAAACTAAAGCTGAAATAATAACCCCTACAAATACAGCAATCGCTAAATCAAAAACTACAGTCACGGCAGATACTATAATCAATACTGCAGCATCAGCTTTAGGTATCTTTCTAATAATTCTAAAACTAGACCAAGCAAATGTTTCAATTACCATCATAAACATTACCCCAACTAGAGCAGCGATAGGTACTTGTTCAATATATTGATCAGTAAATAATATAAATGTCAACAAAGTAAGCGCCATCACAATCCCTGACAAACGGCCTCTACCTCCAGCGTTTATATTAATAACGGTTTGACCAATCATACCACAACCTCCTGTTCCACCAAACAAACCACTTACAAGATTTCCCGCACCTTGAGCAACACATTCTCTATTTCCTTGACCTCTAGTCTCTGTCAAGTCATCAACTAAATTCATTGTCATTAGAGATTCAATTAAACCAACTGAAGCAGCTAAAAATGCATAAGGAAGGATGAATTTTAAAGTATCAAAATTAAAGGGTAGGTTTTTCCATAATTCTAGATTAGGAGTTGGTAATTCACCTTTTAATCCTTCTCCCCCACCTTCAACAATATAAGAACCAACAGTAATCACATCGATTCCTCCAAAAATAACAATACCTGTGGTTACAAGAATTGCTGTTAAAGCAGCAGGAATTTTGGTAGTTACTTTAGGTAACAACCAAATAATAGCCATTGTTAACCCTACCAAACCGAGCATTGTATACAACTCTACTCCCTCCATAGGAATGTTTAAATACTTTTTCACTCCATCAGCAGCAACACTCATTTCTTTATGTGAGAACATACGAACCTGAGCCATGAATATAACTATAGCCAAACCATTAACAAACCCCATCATTACAGGGTGAGGAATCAATCTAACAAACCTTCCAAGTTTTAAAACACCCGCTCCAATTTGTATAATTCCCATCAATACAACAGTTGCTAACAAATAAAAGTACCCCATATTTTCAACAGGAGCATCAAACAACATCCCCTTAGAATGTCCTTCAGCAATCATATTCACAAATATAACAGCAACTGCACCTGCGGCACCAGATATTAATCCTGGTCTACCTCCAAATACAGCGGAAATCAAACCAACCATAAAAGCACCAGACAATGCAACAAGAGGATCTATTTGAGCCACAAAAGCAAATGCTACTACTTCTGGAATCATTGCCAGCGAAACGGTAATCCCAGACAAAGTGTCTTTTTGGAAGTTTTGGGTTAAATTCTTGAAGTAATCGAGCATAATATTTACGTTTTTTGAAACGGGGTGCAAAGCTAATTGACCTTGACTTTAAAAGCACTACTAATTTCAAAATCTCACATTTTATTAACTTACTGAGGACTAGACCGTATCAAATTTATATGTCCAAATTTTCAATCCCTCCGATCAGCACCTTGGTAGGTGCTACTCTACCACACTATCTGAGAGTACTCAAAAGTGGCAAAATAAGTCCAAAATACTATTTCAAAATATTTTTGACCACCCTATTTGTTATCGCTGGGATACCATTTCGATTGTACGAGCAGATTTATGACAGTCTATATCTAAATCAAAAACTCAAAAAATCTCCTACTTTCATTTTAGGGCATTGGAGAAGTGGCACTACGCACCTACATAATATATTGTGTCAAGACCCTGAAGCAGCTTTTATAACCACTTATCATTCCTTATTCCCAAACAATCTTCGCAGCAAGTTTATTTTCAAAAACTTCATGAAAATGAATATGCCCAACAAACGCCCGTCAGACAATGTAACCTTGGATGTCAACTATCCTCAAGAAGAAGAATTTGCCTTGGGTAACCAAATAAGTTTATCACTGTATCTATTCTTCTATTTTCCTCAGAACTACCTGAGTTATTACAATAGTGCTGTCAATCAATCTACCGCAAGCGAAAAAGAAAAGACGCTGTGGAAAAAACACTATCATAAGCTATTGTTAAAAGCCCAAAGTAATACCAATGGTGACCATTTGGTCATCAAAAACCCATCAAATACTGGCAGAATCCATGCTTTATTGGAGTTATATCCTGACGCCAAATTTGTTCACCTTTCACGAAACCCTGTCATCGTATACTTATCAACTAAAAAATTCTTCCTTTCTATCATCCCTACACTGCAACTTCAGAAGTTCAGTTCTGATCAAATCATTAATCAAATATTCCATCTTTATAGCATGTTGATGCGAGACTACTTTGACCAACGTAGTTTAATACCTCAAGAAAATCTAATTGAATTAAAATTCGAAGATCTGGAAGACAACCCTCATGTCCATCTAGCAAATATTTATAAGCAATTTGAAATTAATTCTTACCAAAACGTCAAAGGGCTAATAGAAAATTATCTTATGGAGCATAAAAATTACACGAAAAACAGCTATTCTATATCACAAGTAGAACTAGACCGTATCAAAAATGAATGGGACTTTGCTTTTAAAAAATTAGGTTATGAAATACCTGAAAACTTGCACATCGTATAGCAAAATTGGGAAGTGTAATTAAGTTTGCGCTTCAAATTAATAAAGCCCAGCTAATTCAAATTCGAGAAAATATCATGAAGGAAATAAGAGTAGTTGTTACAGGCATGGGAGCCGTCACTCCTTTAGGAAATGAAGTCAAAACATTTTGGGAGAATGCCGTCAAAGGAGTAAGTGGAGCTGCAGCTATCACACATTTTGATGCGAGCAAATTCAAAACACAATTCGCTTGTGAAGTAAAAGGGTTCAACCCAAAACTGAGATTAGATCGAAACGAAATCAAAAGAACAGATTTGTATAGTCAATATGGTATTGATGCTGCAACTCAAGCAATTGAAGATTCAGGGTTTGAATTTGATAAAATGGACCCGTTTGATGTAGGTGTAATATGGGGAACTGGTCAAGGTGGTTTGGAAACAATCGAGAAAGAAGTTCAGAATTATACGACGAGAGGTTTTGAACCAAGGTTCAGTCCTTTCCTAATCCCTAAAATGTTAGGTAACATGGCCGGCGGAATGATTGCATTAAAATATGGTTATATGGGCATCAATTACTCTACTGTATCAGCATGTGCAACGTCCAACACTTCAATCATGGACGCTACCAATTACATCAAATTAAATAAAGCAAAAATATTGATCACCGGAGGATCTGAAGCTCCTATAACAGAAGCATCGATAGGTGGGTTTGGCGCGATGAAGGCACTATCTACACGTAATGATGATCCGACATCAGCTTCTAGACCATATGACCCAGACAGAGATGGATTCGTTATGGGGGAAGGAGCTGGCGCCTTGGTATTGGAAGAATATGAACACGCTAAAGCTCGTGGAGCGAACATCTATGCTGAGATCGTCGGGTCGTCTATGACAAATGATGCTTATCACATGACTGCTACACATCCAGAAGGTTTAGGTGCTTGGAAGGCGATGCAATTAGCGCTAAATGAAGGAGGTATCAACCCATCCGAGGTAGACTACATCAATACACATTCTACTTCTACACCGGTAGGTGACATCAGTGAACCTCAAGCAATTAGAAAATTGATGGGGACAGGAGCAAATAATGCGTCTATAAGTGGAACTAAATCAATGACAGGTCATCTATTGGGTGCCGCTGGCGTTATTGAAGGGATTCTCTCTATCAATAGTATTATTCACAACATCATCCCTCCTACCATCAATACCGAGAGTATCGATCCAGAAATAGGGGATGGTTTGGACATTGTGATCAAAGAGGCGAAAGAAAAGGAAGTGAAGATAGCGATGAGTAACACATTTGGATTTGGCGGACACAACGGTATCGCAGTATTCAAAGAAATATAGAGAATTGAGCACAAACCGAATAGGCTTTTCCCCGATTTTGGTTTGTGCTTGAATCACTTTTAATACTGACCTGCATCATGATTAATTATTACCAACAAGACCATATTTGTTAAGTAACACTAATTAATAGATGCCATGAACATTATTAACAATATCCTTGTTCCAGTTGATTTTTCCCTGAGTGCTGACAATGCCATCAACTATGTTATTGCATTGTCTAGGTCAGATCGCAAGATCAGGTTCACACTACTGCATTCGGTGGAATCAGATGCAAATGTGGAAGATGCAAAAAAGAAACTCGAAGAAATAAAAGCCACCCATTTTGACAATGAACATATCGGGTGTGAGACCATAGTATTGACAGGCAGCTTACACAAGTGTGTCAATCAAGTCCTCACTGAATTCAAAATTGACATGATCGTAATGGGTACTGCTGGAGAAGTGGACCAACATCATCCTACCAAAACTGCAGAGTTAATTTGCCAGGTCGACATACCAGTTTGGGTCATCCCTCAAAATATCACGAACTTCAAATTAAAGAATATCGCTTTAGCACTTGATGAAAAAGAGCTAGACAACGCCTCTGACTTGCAAGTATTCCATGATATTGCCAAATGGTACAATGCCAAAGTTCATCTATTAAAAGTAGACCCTGAGAACAAAGAGCGTAAGAAAATGGACCTAAGAAAAGAGTACACTTTGGAATACTATCTTGACAATCTTGATTACCATTATTCATTTCCAAAAAACAGTGATATAGAGGCCGGGATTTGTGACTACATGAATGACAATGATGTTGACGCGTTGGCAATCATCTGCCGTTTGCATGCTAAAAAAACTGAGCCCTCAGAAGGAAGACTCACCAAAGCCTTGGCTTCACATACCAAAGTACCCTTATTAGTCTTGGATTAACAGAAAATACAATAGCAATCATAAGCCCTAAGAGATTCAATTTTTTAGGGCTTTTATTTTATTTAATTTTAATCAGACCTTTAGGTATATTTGTAAATCACACCCTTCTTTAGGGTATCGACCACCATCGATTTAGAAGAAGAATAATTCAACAGCAATACTCTTGAGATAGCAATATAGAGGGGAAAATTATGAAAGAAAAATGGGCATAAATCGTGTCACTAGAGTCTTATCAAGCACTTTTATTAAAAGCTGTTTCCTGATATTGATATTATTGGTATTCAATCAAATTGCATCATCTCAAGATCTTGACAAGACCTACAAGTTGGGCGCAAAGCATTTTGCAAAAAGTAACTATGTAACCGCACTCAAAGAATTCAAATTACTCTCAGACTCTGGATATCTCGACAATGACATAGCAAGCTATTTAGCTAAATGCTACTTAGAGTTGCATCAACCGCAAAAAGCAAAAGACATAATTTCATCTCTCGATAGTGCCAATGATTTCAATAGATATCTATTAGCAAAAGCCAATTATTTCACTGAAGATTTTGAAAGTGCCTATCAACTAATCCAAACGATCCATGATACTTCAGGAATAAATACTAAGGAGCTGATCGACAACATCAACTCCTCCTCCTCCAGTTATAGTAAGAGTGAAGGTTTTGTTGTCCAAAATTTCGGGCCAGCAATCAACACTTCAGAAAGAGAATATAGTGCAGTCATGTACAATGATTACAATAAACTACTTTACACTTCCCGTAGTGTTGGAAGCGGCAACACTGATGTAGACGGCTTGTTATACGAGACCATCCTCTCCACTAGCATAGACAGCAACAACAATTGGTTTCAGGCCAAACCCTTAGCCATTTCATTGGAACACGAACGGAAACATGATGCAACTATTCAGGTGTATAAAGAAGGAAAGCGCTTGATCTCTTACCACGATGGCGAGCTATTTACCTCCACCCTCCTAGACGGAGTATGGACCAAAGACGGTAGCCTTGACATACATGATTTTGATGCATTGGATACGCATTGTTATATGAGTGAGGATGAGCAAAGTATTATCTTTGCATCAGACTACCAATCTTTTGGTCATGATTTAGATTTGTTCATTTCTCGCAAAGATGAAAAAGGAAAATGGATGGTTCCAGTTCCTATTTCGGAATTGAATACAGAATATGACGAAGATGCCCCATTTATTTCGGGAGACAGTACGCTATACTTTAGTTCCAGAGGGCATGGTTCTATGGGAGGATACGATATATTCAAATCAACCTATGACGATCATACGCGTTCATGGTCCAAACCAGAGAGTTTAGGACATCCAATCAATACCGTATCCGAAGACATCTATTACACTACTGATGGTAAACTGGGATACATGAGTTCTTCTCGCTTGGGAGGGTTTGGTTCTTTAGATCTTTATAGAATATATTTATTCAACCAAGTCAAAATCATGGGTTATATCATTAATGAAGAAAACAACAAACCCATTGCTGATGTACAAATAGACCTTGAGTATGACTCGCTTTACTTCCGTAGCTACTCTGACATCAATGGCAAGTATGAAATGTTTGTTCCAGTCAATAAAAACATGAAAGTCACCTTCATCAAAGATTCGTTAGATCTTTACGAAGGTGAGTATATAGTTAACGTCTTTTTTAAAGATAAAAGCGACCATGAATTCAACTTCCGCATCAACTATAGTGACGAAGAACAAGACCCGAACGCAATAGCAAACATTAGAGCACCAGAAACCACTAAAGAACTAAAAATTGATGTCAAAAATGATTTTGCATTAACAGATGAGGAATTGACCATTGCTAAGATTTTTGAAAAAACTTGGGCCGACAGTATAACTCAGGCCAACGACGAATGGCATGAAGAATATCTGACCAGTCTCGCTCAATCAGCTATTGAAACACCGAATAACCAAGTCTCATCAGAAGAACAAGTATTGACTATCCAATTCGAGTCCTATAGTCATCAACTTAACTACGTAAGTGAAAAAATACTGTCTGACTTTATAGCTTTGGGAAGCTCTGGGTTAATTTACATCAATGGCCACTCTGACAGTAAAGGAAGTGACCAGACCAATAAAAAACTCTCAATTCTTAGAGCTAAAGCTGTATATAATTATATTGTTGATCAAGGATATGATCCAAACAGTATTATATATAAAGGATTTGGTTCTTCTAAACCTCTGGACTCCAACCAAAACGAAGCTGCATACGCTAAAAACAGACGTACAGAAATTATATATTATGAATAAACTGACAACATACATCCTCACCTGTATGGTATTATTTCCAATGTTGGTTATGGCAAGTCTGCCTCCCAATGACTTGAAAGTGGTTGTATTAATCAATGGCGATCAACCGATGAAAGGTGTGAATGTGACTATTGACAGTTTCGAAACAACAACTACAGGCATTGACGGATCATTCTCTATCTCTAATTATGATTTAAGTCAAAAACCCGAAAAAGTACTGGCTTTCATAGAAGGGTTTGAGCTATCTACTTGGTCATTTAACAACCACATCCTAACTATTGTGATGAGACAAGCGACCATCAAGAGTATAGAAGGATTACTTATAGATGCCAATAATATCCCTTTATCTAATAAAAGGATAACCTATATGGGTAGCACACCCCAAAGTATTGTCTCAGACACCAGAGGATACTACTCTTTGAAAATCCCGATTAATCAAGCGTTTGACCCCAAAGGAAAATTTGAGGTAGACAGCAAGCCAGTACTTATAAAAAAATACATCAACAAGGGTGAAAAAACAATCACGCTAGACCTACAATCTCTAGCTGTTAACTATTCTATTTTCAATGTAGAAGTAGTCAACTCTAATGGCACAATGTACTCGGATCAATTAATAACAGTTGGTGACGAATCTTATGTCACAGATAGTAATGGTCAGTTCAGGATGTCGGCTTTTCAAAACGCCAATGTATCATGGAAGTTTGGCAATGATAAAGTTCAATCAATAGACACTCTAACTGGGTCCAATAATATCCGAATCGTTATAAAAAATCAAGTGATTGCATCAGCTCTTGACTCGACCAACAGACATAACGACAGTATCATTGGGAGCATTAGTCAAGAGATTTTGTTTGACATGAACGAACTTCAGTTCTTCTATATTGAAGAGGAAAAAATACTGGAAGCGCATAGGCAACAGATAAAAGAAATAAACGAGAAATTACCAGGCCTAAAAGAAGTAAACAATGACGAAAAATCACAGCTCAACACACAGCTCAATGAGCTCAATGAATCCATGGAATCTACTACTAAGGCATTCGGTGAGACCAAGAGAATGCATAGAGAGTTCATTCAAAAACTGCAAGTCAAACTAATTGAAAAAAACCAAGTCATTAAAGAAATAAAAGAAGAAAAAGAAGAATTAGAGACTCAGTTCAATCTCAACCTACAGTTGTTTGGCAGTATCCTTTTCATAGTTTTGACTATGCTCTTTGGGGTTAGTTGGGCGCTACGGAAGTTCAAAAAGCAAAACATCCTCATTCAAAGAACTCAAGAAGAACTATTGATAGCACAAGAGATGGCACATATTGGCAATATGACCTACAACTCTGATAGTAAAAAATTCACTTACTCTGACAATTTCTTAAACACTCTCAAAATCAGAAACCAGGAAAAAGTAAACCGGATTCAAAGTGCTACTGATGAATTGATTAATGAAGAAATTATTGCGCAAGAAGATCGTCAAAAAGTAAAAGAAAAATGGGCTGAAAGCCTTAAATCTAAAGAACCAATCAGCATAGAATTCAAGAGTAATGCAGACGTCAAAAAAGATGTTCACATTGACATGAAGACCATCTTTGAAACTAATCAAGAAAAACAAATTACTCGCATCTCAAGTACACTACAAGATATTTCGTCGATTAAAGAAAATGAAATAAAGCTAATATCTGCAATCAATGAAGCAGAAAAGGCTGGTAGAATCAAAGAGGAATTTTTAGCCTCAATGAGTCACGAAATCCGTACGCCATTGAATGCGATCATCGGACTGACCAATAGGCTACTTTCTCAAACGCCAACGGATCATCAACGAAAAAATCTAAACATCATAGAGGTGTCCAGTGAACACCTACTAGCACTACTCAATGACGTCTTGGATTTTAGTAAAATTAAAGCTGGGAAAGTTCGAATAGAGTTTACTGAATTTGACCTAGTTGAAGTGATCACCAACACTTCCAATGCGCTACTTCTCAACGCCAGAGAAAGAGGTATTGGTTTGGTCATTGAAGAAAATGACCAACTGCCCAAAATAGTAAAAAATGATAAGCTGCGCATCAATCAGGTCTTAATGAATTTGATTGGTAATGCAATCAAATTTACCAGTGACGGAAGTGTTACTGTCAGAATGACCTCCAAACCTAGCAAGGCCAATCACCACCACATCACCTTTGCTGTGATTGACACAGGAATTGGTATTGCAGAAGAAAAGCTTGAAAGTATCTTTGAAAGTTTCGAACAAGAAAAACTCTCAACAAGCAGGCAATTTGGCGGTACAGGACTTGGTCTATCGATTTCCAAAAGCTTAGTCGAATTGCTTGGCGGAAAACTGAAAGTAAAAAGTGAAATTAATAAAGGTTCAGAATTTTACTTCACGATAGAAGTAGAAGAAATTGATAAACCTAAAATCAAGAAAGACGCTAGGAGTAAAACAAAGACGTCCAACATTTACGATTTGAAAGGAGTCAAAATACTCTGTGTAGAAGATAATGAAATCAACCAAATGGTGATTTCGCAGTATTTCAACATCTTCAATGTGGAGGCCGATTTTGCAAATAATGGCAAAGAGGCTCTAGAAAAATTTGAGAACAATCAATATGACGTTATTTTGATGGACATCCGCTTACCTGACATGACGGGTTATGAAATCAGTACCAAAATCAAGAAAGACTTCCCTGACAATGATACGCCGATCATCGCTTTCACTGCCGAGGTGGATGTCAAGACCGAAGAAAAAATAAAAAAAGCTGGTATGGTAGACTTCCTTGGCAAACCATTCAAAGAAGAAGAGTTGTATAATGTGATATCAAAACACATAGCCAATGACTAACTCACCCGTAACCATCAATCTTGACGTGCTCCGAAACGAGCGATTTCAAGATGATTTCGCACAAAAATTTTGCAAGACATTCATTCCTAAGGTTGAGGAATTCCGAATAGATTTCTCTAAATATTTTGAACAGCAAAACACTGCCAAACTCAAGGACATCATTCATACGATTGTAGCATCATTAAATTTCCTAGAGATGAAACCCTTTGTTGATATACTCTATCAATACACAGAAATTGACATGACCGATGATACTCAATCAAATGCTTATACTACGCTTGTCTCTAACCACTGTATTGGATTGATAGAAGAACTTAAGAAGTTCCTTGCATAAGTTATTTCGTACTTAGTACAAACGAGCGCATGGCCATAGACCCCATATGAATAGTCTCATTAAAAAATTGAACCTCATCACCTTTTTCTCTTAGAGCCAGTACGTACAATAGCGGCAAGTAATGTTCTGATGTAGGAATAGACAAATCTGCCTCCCTGCCAAATGACTGGAAATTGATCAATTGCTTATGATCTTGACGTAGCACAGCCTCTTTGATTTGATCATCAAAATGTACAGCCCAATCATAGGGTTGATTCGAGTTCCATTTGGCCATTCCTAGATTGTGAATAATATTACCACTACCTACAATCAAAACCCCTTTCTTCCTCAAGGCTCTCAACTCCTCTCCTAACTGATAATGCTGCATTGGTGTCATTTTATAATCTAGACTCATCTGAAAAACGGGCACATTAGCCTCTGGAAACATCTTCAACAATACCGTCCAGGTGCCATGATCTAAGCCCATATCATGATCTTCTATAACCGCCCTACTATCGACCAGTTCAATCAACTCCATACCTACATGAGGTGCCCCAGGAGCTGGATACTGCATGTCAAATAATGCTTGAGGGAAGCCACCAAAATCATGAATCGTCTTGGGCTGCTCACTCATGGTGACATATGTCCCTGATGTCTCCCAATGAGCAGACACACATAGTATAGCTCGCGGTTTGATATCTCTGGCCATCTTCCTCCAGCCAGCCGTAATATCATTTTCCAACAAGGCATTCATTGGATTGCCATGCCCCACGAAAAATGCCGGCATTTTCTCTTGAGTAGGCCAATCATCTGTCATTTTGGCTAGCGCACTCAAACTCATTGGTGATAGTGATGTCATTCCTATACTTTTTATAAAATCAATTCTCTTCATTTTTTTAATCAAGGCTGGGCTATCATTTTCATCTGTGAGATAGCACGCAATATGCACTGTTCATCTCGATCCGAACTATCGCCACTCACTCCTATAGCTCCTAACAAATCCCCATTGGAATTTCGTAGCAATACGCCTCCAGGCACAGGCACTACCTTCCCTCCTGACATAGTAGACAATGCATGGACAAAAGATTGATAACTAGCCGAGGAATCTACCATCTCACTAAACACCCGCGTACCAAACCCCATCCCCAATGCTCCCCAAGCCTTGCCATATGCAACCTCATATCGCATGATTCCAGACCGTTCACTCCGCAATGCACATAACAGATGTCCACCTTGGTCCAAGACCACTACTGTCAAAGGCTGGCTATTAATCTCTTCACCTATCTCCAACACCTGCTCACACAATTGTTTTGCTTCACTCATTTTCAACATAGTCATTTTATTTAAAAATCAGAGGAAGTAAATTCTCCTTCCTCCGATACCAAGAGTATTAACTATTGTAATAAAATTTTTCATTGACAATCAGACCATCCTGCCATCTTTGCACCGCAATTTGCGTGTAGTTTCTCACTCCCCAATCCTTGTGTGTAAAATCAAAATCCCATGCTACCACGGTGAGTTGATCACTAACAATCACATTTTTAACTTCTGCTCTTCTAAATTCCGTAATACCATTAACAAAGGCTTCTTCATTGACTCTACAGGCATCTTTACCGATACTAACAGGGTTTTCATTTTCCTGCATGGTGACATTATCAGCATAGAATTTCTCAAATGCTTCTAATACCTGACCATTCAAAATCATGGTATTCAATTCATTTACTTTTGACTTGAGTGACTGATTTACTTCTATCGTTTCCATTGTCCTTGTTTTGTTTGATTTATTGTAAAACAAAATTGAAGGAGAAGGAATAAATTTTATTTGATCTATGTTAAGAAATCAATTTGACCTACGTTAAGCGTTTCGTTTTTTACGAATTCTGGATAGGCTCTCGGGCATAATACCCAAATAGGAAGCGATATGAATTAATGGGATTCGTTGGTTGACATCCGGATGGCCTTGAATCAAAGACTGATACCGAGTATCTGCAGGCTGAATTAGTGTTTCGTTCAACCGTCGTGTCTGGGCAACATAGGCTGATTGAAACAACATTCTAAAATATTTTTCGAGAACCGGTACCTTTTCATAAAGCCTATTCAAAGCATCCGATGACAACCTCAACAACTCTGTTTCCTCTAGGGATTCAATAAATAAAGTAGAATTTGTCTTGGTCAAAAAACTGTACAAATCCGAAATCCAATGCTGTTCGAATGCCAACTGGCTGACATGTTCCACACCTTTGTTATCTATAGAAAAAGAGCGCAAGCAACCTTGCTTGACAAAATAGATGTAATGACACACCTCGCCTGCACGCAATACATCCTTTTTCTTTTTGAATTTCACCACTTCAATCTCTTCCACTATACTGTCAATTTCAGTATTGGTAAGTGGTACTTTTTCAGAAAAGTGGGTGATTAAAGATTGCTGCACTGGACAAAATAAGTGTTGAATAAATGAAATTACACTCGCTTATCCTCATTTCAAAATAATGAAAGATGAAAGTCTGAACAAAAGAATGGCCACCTCTCCAGGCGGCCATAGACTCACTAATCACCATCAGATTAACAAACTAACAATGCCTTTATATTCTTGCTCCAGTTACTTTAGTTATTAACTTTTAATAATATTGTGAAATTAGATCAGTGGGTACGAAAATCATATGATCTAAGTCATTTGAAAACATGAATTGAGCCATAACTGAGGATGGCATGAAATTCTAATTTTGAACTTGTAATTGCACCAAGGTTCACACTTTATAAACAGTAAATAAATTGAAATCAAAACTTATCAATCTGGGCATATCATTAGGATTACCATTGATTATATGGGCCCTACCTACCGAAGCAATTCCTTTGGAAGGTTTAACCATAGTAGAACACAGAGTAATTGTCTTATTTGCATTGGCAGCATTATTCTGGATAATGGAACCTATTCCAATCTACGCCACATCGGTACTCATCATTGTATTGGAACTCATCCTAATCTCTACCAAAGGGTGGAACGTCATGATAGATGGATCAGCCGAAGAGGGCTTTGGTACTTTACTCAATTACAAAGAAATAATGGGCACCTTTGCTTCTCCTATCATCTTACTTTTCTTAGGAGGTTTTTTCTTAGCAATGGCCTCAACTAAATACAGATTGGATCAGAGTTTAGCTAAAGTTCTTTTAAAACCTTTCGGTACGAATCCAAAAATGATCATGCTGGGATTGATGATTATTACTGCCATCTTTTCTATGTTCATGAGTAATACCGCTACTACTGCCATGATGTTATCTATTCTGGCTCCAGTGTTGGTTTATTTTGATGACAAAGACCCTGGTAAAATAGCCTTCGCATTGTGTATTCCTATCGCTGCGAATGTGGGAGGATTGGGTACGCCAATCGGCACACCACCCAATGCCCTCGCATTGAAATACTTGACAGGTGAAAACAACATTGGTTTTGGCGAATGGATGTCATTCGGTGTTCCTTTTGTCATTGTATTACTGTTGGTAGGTTGGTTTTTATTGGTCAAAATATTCCCTCCTACTGCCACAGAACTTAAGCTAGATATCAAAGGAAAATTCCTTAAGACGAAGAAAGCCATCATCGTATACGTAACCTTTGCGGCTACTATCCTATTGTGGTTGTTTGATTTTGTTCACGGAATGAATTCTTATATAGTAGCCATGATACCTGTAGCAGTCTTTTTATCTTTCGGTATCATCACCAAAGAAGACTTGAAAAAATTAAGCTGGGATGTACTATGGTTAGTATCCGGTGGTATTGCCTTGGGACTAGCACTTGACAAAAGTGGGTTAGCAGGACACGTAGTAAATAGTATTCCTTTTGGAGAATACTCTCCTTATGTGATCATCGCTATGGCAGCAGTTCTTGCCACTGTGATGGCCAATTTCATGTCCAACACAGCAACGGCCAACTTGCTATTGCCGATCATCACAGCGGTGGGTGTATCAGTAATAAGCTTGGAACCTCTTGGAGGGTCTAAAATGCTAATATTAGCTACTGCGATGGCAGCATCTCTAGGAATGGCATTACCAATCAGTACTCCTCCTAACGCATTGGCACATGCTACAGGATTGATTCAAACCAAAGATATGGCTAAGGTTGGCATCATCATGGGGGTGATTGGATTGGCACTAGTGTTTGTTACTATGAAAATTTTAAACATGGTTAACTTCTTCTAATCAACCCATGGAAGCAAATCAAAAAAAGCTATCGGATCTTACGAATATTGATTGGTTGAAATCAAAGCTATTCTCCAACCCAGACCAAATGATGGTGCTGCAAAAAGGAGATGTGCTATTGAAGCAAGGCCAAAAGAATAACAAGGTATTTTATATCGAGAGCGGTCGCCTCAACGGACACTACAAACCCAAAACTCAAGATAGTGAGTTTGGGATATTCACTAGTGGCGAACACATGATTGTAGGGATTTATAGCTTTTTTTCATCAGATGGTCATTCGTACACGACTGTTATTGCAGAAGAAGAAACGGTCTTATATTATGCCCAAAAAGACCAGGTACCTAAGGAAGGTCATCCGGATCACACCTTGTATCTACAACATATGGTTCCAATCCTTGCCAATGAAATCTACCTCAGACAAATGATGGTAGTCAAAAAAGCGAAGGAAAAAGAATTTGCTATCAAAAAGCTATTGCAGTCCGAAAAGCTTGCAACGTTGGGGCAGTTGGCTGCAGGTCTAGCGCATGAATTGAACAATGCCCTTGGTGTCATTCATAACAAAACGCAATGGATGACAGAGATGCTTAAAAGCTATATTTTGGAACGAAAAGATGACAGTGCTTATCAATTCTTTACAAGAGGTCTTGAAAAAGGGCAAACCATCTCCAGTAGTGAAATTCGTAGAAGAAGAAAAGTACTGGTCTCGGACTTTGGATTGAGTGATAAGGCAGCCAAAAAAGTTGCTCGATTCAACCTATCTGATAATGAGCTAAAGATGTTTTCCATACAAAGTGATGAGGGATTTATAGATCGGCTCAACCGATATTGGGAAACAGGTCACACACTGCATGATATGGGTGTTGCTTCTACACACACTACACATGTCATCAAATCTATCAAAGACCTTGGTCAACGAAACCAAGACAACCTGATAGAATGTGAAATGCGATTGACAGTAAAAAAATCACTATCTCTACTCTCCAACCTGGTTAAGCAAGCAACTATACACGTTGAGGTAGATAAAGATCTTTCACTGATTGCAAAAGAGGGCGACCTCATACAAATATGGGTCAACTTGATAAAAAATGGCCTGGAGAGCCTGATCAATTCCAAAACTCCGAATCCAACTCTTACCATTTCATCTGAGATGAAAAAAGAGTTTTTCGTCATCAAAATCGCGGACAACGGCCCTGGGATTCCTCAGGAACTTCAATCCAAGATTTTCCAACCTAATGTCACCACCAAAGTTAGTGGTCTCTCATTTGGGTTAGGTCTCGGCCTATCCATCGTCCAAAAAATAGTAACGGGCTATGGAGGTAATATAAGTGTAGCTTCCGAACCGGGATCTACCATGTTTAATGTTGAATTCCCTAAATCTAATTAACAATGGAAAAGCTATATATACTGTGCATCGAGGATCAAAGAGAAGTGCTAAGCACCATCACCGAGCATCTATCTGAATTCGAAGATTATGTAACAGTCGAAGAATG
>JAOPTS010000105.1:0-67835 GCA_051531955.1 Reichenbachiella sp. | reverse complement strand
AGCAAAAATCCTAGAATCAACTCCAAAGGATTTAACACCTCTGCCATTTTTGGTTTTATGAATTCGCTATTGGAGATCCTACGTAAGGAAAAACCTACTCATATCGGTGTGGCCTTTGACACCAGTGCGCCTACATTTCGACACATCCAGTTCCCGGAGTACAAAGCCCACAGAGAAGAAACTCCTGAAGACATCCGCTCTTCTACTCCTATCATTAAAGACATTCTCAGGGCCATGAATATTCCTATCCTGCAAATGGATGGATTCGAAGCGGATGACGTGATTGGCACCTTGGCCAAAGTAGCGGCTAGAAAAGATTTTGAGGTGTTCATGATGACGCCTGACAAGGATTACGCGCAGCTAGTAGAGGAGCATATCTACCTCTACAAACCTGCCTACATGGGCAATGGCGTTGATGTATTGGGTATTCCTGAGGTATTAGCCAAATTCGAAATTGACAATGTAGATCAGATTAGAGATGTCTTGGGCTTGGAAGGTGATGCGGCCGATAACATCCCGGGGATACCTGGTGTTGGCAAGAAAACTGCCATCAAATTCATCAAGCAATATGGTTCTGTAGAAGGTTTGCTCGAAAACACTGCCGACCTCAAAGGCAAGATGAAAGAGAAGGTAGAGGAGTTCGGTCAGCAAGGTATTCTCTCCAAAGAGTTGGCGACTATCAAGCTGGACGTACCTGTTGATTTTGACGAAGAGGCTTTATTATGTTCTGCAGCAGACAAAGAAGCCACGACCAAAATATTTGAAGAGCTGGAATTCAGGACCATGCTCAAAAGAGTATTTGTAGAGGAATCTAGTGCGAATACCGCTACACCAACACCTACCAAATCGGCACCCAAAAAAGCAGCATCTCCTACCGCTCAATTAGGTCTATTTGGTGCTACTGAAACTATTGCGCCGGAAGAGCAACAAGAAGCACCAATAGAGAAGACAAGCCTAGAGACCAAGGCGCATGACTATCATCTGGTAGATACTCCAGCACTCAGGAAGTCACTGGCCAATTTCCTGTCCAAACAAGTAGAATATTGTTTTGATACAGAAACCAACAGTATCAATCCTGAGGAAGCCGAACTAGTAGGTATTGCCTTTTCTTATGTCGTAGGGGAAGCCTATTATGTCCCCGTTCCAGCGGATCAAAAAGAGGCACAAGCCATTGTCGAAGATTTCAGGCCTGTTCTAGAAAATGATGACATCATCAAGATTGGTCAGAACCTAAAGTTTGACATCCAAGTATTGAAAAACTACGATGTAGAAGTCAAAGGAAAACTCTTTGATACGATGCTCGCGCATTATTTGATCGATCCAGACTCTAGGCACAAAATGGACATCTTGGCGGAGAACTATCTCAACTACATCGCCAAGCCTATAGAAGACCTCATCGGAAAAGGCAAGAATCAAAAGAACATGCGCGATGTGCCTGTTGAATTAGCAGCAGAATATGCGGCGGAAGATGCGGACATCACCCTACAGCTCAAACATGCCTTGGCGCCAGGTATAGCAGCCAACAGTTTAGAGAAATTGCTCCATGAGGTAGAAGAACCGTTGAGTATCGTACTCGCTGACATGGAATATGAAGGGGTCAAAATAGATACCGAAGCATTAGGTATAATGAGTGAGGAGCTGAATGGCCTCAGCTTGACTGCTCAGGAAAAAATATTTGAATTGGCAGGACAGGAGTTCAACATCAATTCACCGAAGCAGATGGGAGAGATCTTGTTTGACAAAATGAAATTGGTTGAAAAACCCAAGAAGACCAAGACGGGTCAGTATGCGACTGGAGAAGAAATTTTATCCAAGTTAGCACCCGAGCACCCGATCGCAGATAGGATATTAGAGTTTAGAGAATATCAAAAACTCAAGTCTACTTATGTAGATGCATTACCGCTTTTGATTAGCAAAAAGGATGGCTTTATTCACACGGATTACCGTCAAGCGGTAGCGGCCACTGGGCGATTGAGCTCCAACAATCCCAACCTTCAGAACATTCCGATTCGGACTACTAAAGGCAAGGAAATCAGAAAGGCATTTGTCCCACGAGGCAAAAACTTCAAGATATTCGCAGCGGATTATTCTCAGATAGAATTACGTATCATCGCAGATTTCGCCAAGGATGAAAGCATGATTGACGCCTTCAAAAACGGAAGGGACATTCATGCTACCACGGCTTCCAAGGTATTCAACGTACCGATGGATGAGATGACGCCCGACATTCGTCGAAATGCCAAAGAGATCAACTTTGGTTTGATTTATGGTATCTCCGCTTTTGGATTAGCGCAAAATATCGGTATTAGTAGAAGTGAGGCTGCCGAGATCATTGAATCCTACTTCACGGAGTTCCCTGGCATCAAACGCTACATGGACGAGCAGGTCAACAAAGCCAAAGAATTCGAATATGTAGAAACCATCTTGGGCCGCAGAAGATATTTGAGAGACATCAACTCTAGGAACGCGACGGTCAGAGGTTTCGCCGAACGAAATGCTGTCAATGCACCTATCCAAGGTAGTGCCGCGGATATCATCAAAGTAGCCATGATCAACATCCACCGATGGATGAAAGAAGAAAAGTTACAATCCAAGATGATCATGCAGGTACATGATGAATTGGTATTCGACGCACATGTGGACGAGCTAGAATTACTCAAGACGAAAGTGGAGGAATTTATGAAAAATGCGCTCCCTCTTGAAGTCCCGATGGAAATAGGAATGGGTGTGGGTGACAACTGGCTGGAGGCGCACTAGAATGGTGAGTTGAAAGTTTTAAAGTAGAAAGTGAAAAGGTGATTGGGTAAACGTCATCGCGAGACACAAAGCGATCTGTTTCAAGATACAGACTGCTTCGCACCTCGCAGTGACAGCCATTCTTTATTCTAAATACACTTTTGTCATCTCGACGCTAGGAGAGGTCTAGCAAAAGTTGAATGTATACCTTACAATTTCTCATCTAATTTTTGAGTGATGGCGTCAATCTTTTTTTCCAGTGTATCTACTTGGCCTTTCAGCTCGTTTATTTTTTCTTGGATATCTTCATCTTCAATAAAGTAATCCGTGATAGTACCTGTCAAGGTAGAGAAAAGAACCATTCCCAATAAAATCAACAATACACTTAAGAACTTCCCTTCGGTAGTCACAGGAGGCAAATCTTGAAGAAATCCAAGCGTGATAGTGGTAATAGTGGTCCACCAAAGACTATCCCCCATGGAAGTAATATTTGGGTTTACACCTTTCTCGAGTTGATAAAAACTAAGCGTAAAAAGAGCAATGATAATTATGCTCACAAACACTAAATTTCTCAGCGTATTAAAAGAGCTCTTCTGATTAAAGAAACTTAGGATATATTTTGCAGACCTTACCACCCTAAGAATTCGGATGATTCTGAATATCCTTCCTACTCGGAGTACTCCTACCATTGGAATAGACGAAACTAGATCAATCCAATGAGTTTTGAAGTATTTCCATTTGTCATCTGCCCGAATAATTCCTGTAAAAAAATCATACAGAAACAGCAAACAAATCACAAAATCTATCCGCTCAAGTATCAAGGCGATATTGTGCGGATAATCAATTACAGAACTAACATAAAGCTCTATGACCACATATATGGAAAGTATCAGAAGTAAAGTCTGAAACTGAGATTGAGGCTTTTTTTCTGAATTGAGTTCTACTATACTCATCTTATTATTACTGTTTATGAAAAGAGAAAAACGAAGATATGAAAAATATTTTTCCATAAGTTCACTAGAACTTATCCTTTCAAAAATAAATTCAATTACTCAATACAGTATTCTTTTGAGCTAAAATATACTGCAGTAGCGTTCTGAGTATTAAGATGAAAAACTGTAACATAAAAAAGCTTATGAAATAGACTTTTGGCGCCTTCAAACATCCAGATCTATTATTATCATCTTCAGATTACTTATTATATGAATCCGTTTTTTCTTCAATCGATATAGAATCACTTTTTATTACGATTTCTAATAAGTCCACTTTAAAACCATTCGAGAAATATCCAACGTATTGCTCTCTAGTTTTGCCCTGATCTGTAAAACGGATTAAGCAGACCCCATCACCAGAAAGGTTCCATTGATAATTTAACTGATGAGATTCATTTGCATTGATCTCTAACATTGAAACGGAATCTGAATAATTCACACTTCCTTGATCAGCATATATCCAGAATTGGATTGTTGCTCGAAGCAAAACATTACGACCCAATTCTGCATTTTTCAAGCCGATGATAGAGACAGGTAGGAATATGTTTTCCCGTTGTAGGGTTTTCAAGACCTACAAGTGACTTAAGTCCAGATGGATACAAGTGGTTTCACTTGACTTCTTCTGATAGACTCCGTATCTTTCTATAACACTTATTACCTAAACCATTAGTTTCATGCCACTATTCATGGATTTTCACAATGGTATGCATGGCGTTACCATTGAAGAGGTCAAAAAAGCGCATACCGCTGACCTAGAGATACAAGCCAAATTTGGTGTGACATACAGGCAGTTTTGGGTCAATTGCGAATCTGGCACTGTGTTTTGTTTGGTAGAAGGCCCGGACAAGGAATCCTGTGAAAGAGTCCACCAATTGGCACACGGCAATGTTGCTTGCAATTTATCAGAAGTAGAAAGTGGCTTTTACGAACTCATAATGGCAACAGGTGGGCAACATGGACTGACCAAAGAAGAATCCGGCAAACCAGATAGCGTATACCGAACCTTTGTGGTTACCGAAATACAAGTGGTTGCTACTAATGGTAAAATTGGCGATTACGCTCTCTCTAAAGAGACCAAGCAAATATTGAGTGAAATCAAAAAACATAATGGAAGAGAAATATGCACCAAAACTAATAGCCTAATAGGAGTCTTTAACAAGCCTTATGAAGCGATCAATTGTGCCATCGCTATACAACACCTTTTTGCTGAATGTCCAAGTATTTTTCCAAAGCAGAGTGTCGCTACCAGTCAGCCACTGACTACTGAGCATGATGAATTCTTTGATAAAGGACTAGAACTAGCCATTAGATTATGTGACTTATCTCAAGAAGGAAACATCAATGTATCTTCATTATCAAATCTTTTATTTAAAAGACTTGATGATCACGCTAAAGAAGCCAACTATCACATCCGAACCTTTAGTAGCAAGGATGAAAATTTTCTAAACAAGCTATTTGACAACCTCAACTATCATCTGTCTTCACAGTCCTATGGAGTAGAGAGTCTAAGTCAAGACATGGCGATGAGTAGAACTCAACTCTATCGAAAAGTTCAAAAACTATCCACAAGCTCCCCCAACTATTTGATTAGAAAAATCAGACTTTCTAATGCTTACACACTTTTAAATACCAGTGATGTAACCATCGCAGAAGTTGCTCTCAAAAATGGTTTTTCTAACCCTTCCTATTTTACCAAAAGGTTCCAAGAACAATATGGATATGCGCCATCTATGCTTCAAAAATAAATGAAACAATAGTTAAGATTTATGCATCAAACGTGGTTGAAGACTTTTGTCATAGCTTCTATCTTTACTTAAAAGCCATGACAAACCTAAACCCCGAAATTCTAAATGAGTTTGCCTCTCATATCAGAGGCCGAATCGTAACACCCGACAACCCTGATTATGATCAAACCAGAACCGTGTATAATGGTATGATCGACAAAAAACCGGGGCTATTTGTCATGTGTGTAGATGTCGCAGATGTAATCGCTGCTGTCAATTTTGCCAGAGATAATAAACTGTTAGTTGCTATAAGAGGCGGTGGCCACAATGGTGGTGGACTAGGCCTTTGTAATGACGGGCTAGTCATCGATCTGTCTGGAATCAAATTCGTAAGAGTAGACACCTCAAACAGTACTGTAAGAGTTGGAGGAGGTAACCTATGGGGTGAAGTTGATCATGCAACTCATCCTTTTGGTTTGGCCGTGCCCGCAGGAATCATTTCAACCACTGGAGTCGGTGGTCTTACCCTAGGTGGTGGTATTGGATATTTATCACGAAAATATGGTTTGACCATTGACAATCTATTGGAAGCTGATATGGTTTTGGCAGACGGCTCTTTTGTCACCGTCAGTAAAGACAATCACAGCGACCTATTCTGGGCCATACGTGGAGGAGGAGGGAACTTTGGTATCGCTACCTCATTTAAGTTTCAAGCCCACCCGATTAAAAATGTCATCGGTGGCCCAACACTATGGCCTATAGAAAAAACAGAAGAAATCATGGAATGGTATGATGATTTCATCCAGAAGGCTCCAGATGAACTCAACGGCTTCATCGCTACCATGATCATCCCAGGGGACCCATTTCCAGCAGCATTACACAACAAACAATTTTGTGGCATTATATGGTGCTACTCTGGAGATCCCAATAAGTTTGATTCTCTTTTTGCCGAGGTAAAAAATAAAAACCCATTATTTGAACATGTTGGAGAGATGCCCTACCCTGCCATTCAGAGTATGTTTGACGGTATGCTACCTCCAGGTTTACAATGGTATTGGCGTGCAGATTTCTTTAATGAAATAAGTGCAGAAGCCCGTACACAGCATCTAAAATACGGTTCTAGCATCCCTACACCATTGTCACAAATGCACCTCTACCCCATCAACGGAGCAGCCAGCCGACCTAGCAATGAAGATACGCCATGGGCTTATCGAAATGCCCGATATGCTGGCGTCATCGTAGGAGTAGACCCTAGCCCTAATAATGCTGAGAAAATAACTAAATGGTGCAAAGCCTATTGGGAAAGCCTTCACCCCTATTCTTCCGGTGGTGCATATTCCAATTTCATGATGGATGAGGGACAAGAACGTGTCCAAGCTAGCTACCGACACAACTATGATCGATTGACAAAAATCAAGAAACAATACGACCCCAATAATCTCTTTAAAGTCAATCAAAACATTCAACCTAAATCTTAGCAGCAGACTATTTACTAACTATTACCAATGGCTGATTTTGGAAACGAAAAGCACAAGAAATACGACGTGCTTTTCGTTTTTTTCACCTCATTAACTGATGAGCTGAACCGTAAGGTTTGCAAATAGTATTCATAGTTTTAATTTACGAATCATGAAAAACACATTCAAGGGTCTGTTGATTCTAGCTGCATCATTGGTACTATTCCTAATTTTTTTGATTGTATACATCGACAACAAAGGCATACCGTATTACGAAGTAAAACTTCCTAGCTACCAACACACCACCAGTCCAGAAATAATCGAAAGAGGCAAAAAGCTTTCCTTGATGCTATGTGCGACTTGCCACACCAATAGAGAGACTGGCAAGCTCACTGGTTACCAGATGTTAGAATCCCCAAAAGAGTTTGGCATCATCCGATCCAAAAATATCACCCAAGACAAAGTACATGGTATAGGAGACTGGACGGATGCTGAGATATTGTACTTACTCAGAACCGGGATCAAAAAAGATGGACAATACATCCCTCCCTACATGATGAAATTAACCGTCATGGCAGATGAAGACGTCAATGCGATCATCGCATTTTTAAGATCGGATGATGCTTTGGTAGCGGCTGACCCTACGCCGGACCCAGACAGTGAGCTGTCCTTTATGGTCAAGGCACTCACCAACATCGCCTGGAAACCTTATCCATACCCAACCGAGCCCATCATCATTCCAGACACGACCGATCAACTTGCTTTGGGTAAATACTATGCGCAAAACATGGATTGTTTTGCTTGTCATTCGGCGGATTTCAAGTCCAACGACTACTACACACCAGAACTCAGTGAGGGGTATTTCGGAGGCGGAACTCAGACGATCAATGCCAAAGGACAGGTAATCGCTACAGCCAACCTTACACCCCACCCAGCATTCGGGATTGGTAGCTGGACTGTAAAGGAATTCATCAGAGCAGTACGATTCGGGTTAAAGGATGGTTCTCCTCCACTTCGTAGACCCATGTTACCCTACACACACTTGACAGAATATGAAGTTGCTTCCATATTCAAATACTTGCAATCGATCCCTTCGATAGAAAATAAGGTGGATCGCGTATTCTATCAATGAGCTAGTAAGTAAAATTCCTAGTGGCAGTCAATTTCATTAAGAGAAATACCTATTTTAGGGCTTTTATATGCACTTATAAAAAAAAATGCCTTACAAATCAATTGGCTTGCAATATCATTGTGATCGAACGTTAAGCCTTACAACCAACTTTTACCGCTAGTACTCAACTATTTATTCCACTGAATTATGCGGGTTATCTTATGAAAAAAACATTACTCATTGTTTTCATTTTCTTTAGTCAAAGTGTAGTCTTCGCTACAGCCATATCTTCTATACAAAACGGTGCTTGGAATGACATCAATACCTGGGCAGGCGGAATCATTCCTGGGAACACTGATGATGTCACTATTCTACATGACATAACTGTTAGTAATTCTTCTACAGCAAACGCTTTAACTTTCGGGAATACTGGAACCTTAGTCGTAGGCTCCAGCAGTACATTAACCATTGCAACTGGAACTACAGATCTCAATCAGAACGGAAACTCACTGACTATTGATGCGGGAGCAAGCATGATCAAAACCAATGGAGACTTTGTAGTATCCGCAACAGCCTCAGTTACTATCAATGGAAGCTTGGATGTACAAAACGGAGACTACACCGTCACAAACGGCCTCAACTCGACAATGTCCGTAGGAATTAATGGTGCACTCAATATTAGTGGTAATTTCATTTTTTCCCACAGTAACCAAACCATTAATATTCTTGGAGATGTTACCCTTGGTACGATGACTACCGGTGGGGATAATATTACTTTTATAGTTGGTGATGACGCTACATTTAACATTATCAATTCTTTAGTTGTTATTGCTACACAACACTTTACCGTAACGGGAACGCTTAATGTAGGCAGTATCAATGTAACTGGAGGAAATCCAATTTATGAAATTGGAGCAGGTGGTACCTTGAATGTTGATGGTGATTTTACCATGACGAACTCAGGGACCTTAAATATTAGTGACCCAACGGGTACAGCAATTATTGGTGGTGACATGAATATGTACAATGGTGGACGTGCCCATGTGGATGGCGCACTAGTAATTATTGGAGATCTATATTTACAATATGAGAGCAATAGAATTACCGGTACAGGAACTGTATCAGCCGCTACAGCCGATTGCCCGGATGATAACTGTGGGATAGGTTCTGAAGATGACATTACGCTACCTGTTACACTGCACTTGTTTGAGTTGGTGGTTGTCAACGAAACTAAGGTAAAAATAGCTTGGCAAACATCCTCGGAAATCAATAACGACTACTTCATGTTATATAAGTCAACTGATGGGGTTCACTTTGATGTCTTGGCTACACTCGATGGTTACGGCACCACAAATGAAATCATCAATTATGAATATGTTGACCAAGTTACAGGACGTGGGGCCTACTACTACTATTTGAAGCAAGTAGATTTTGATGGCAAAAGTGAAATATTTAACACAAAAAAGATCACTCTTAATTCTAATTTGGGAATTGTAGACATCGTCTATCCTTCGCCTGCTAATCATAATGCCGACGTTTTTGTCCGGGCTAATCCGATAGACAAAACCACTTTGAAAATTAGCTTATTTGATGTTACAGCAAGTAGAACCAAACAGCTAAGTTATCAGTACGAAGGTAGCGTCATAAGGCTAAACACTTCTCAGTTGAATCTCAATTCAGGGCTTTATCTAATCAAAATAAGTTACGATCAACAAACCTATACTAAGCGACTAATAATAAAGTAACTACCCTTTGTTATGTCTGAAACTTAATTCAAGGTAGATAACTTAAATAATATTACATCATTTATATCTCATCGCTTGATTAGTGAACTCATCCGGCAGGACAAACTGCCTATAAATACAGCAATTACTACTCAAATTTCATAAGGCAGTATCAAGTACCATACAGAATCAATTATATTGCACAATTAAAATAAGCATACATGAAAGAAAAATTACTACTTCACACTGTCTTCATGTTGGCGCTTCTGTGTTCCTTCCAACAAATCGCATCAGCTCAGACGCTAACTGATTCCAATTTACCCATCGTCATCATCAACACAGATGGAGGAGAGCAAATCTCCGACGACCCGAAGATATTTGCAGACATGATTATTCTCTATCACAAAGACGGTAGTCGCAATTTTGTTGTGGATAAAAACAACCCGGACCACCAGGATTATGCTGGTAAGGTCAAAATAGAAACAAGAGGGTCAAGCTCCCAAGCTTTAGACAAGAAAGCATATGGCTTCACGACTTACCTTGCAGATGGAGTTGACAAAGACAATGTGAGTCTTCTTGGTATGCCAAAAGAAAATGATTGGATCTTGGGAGGCCTAGCATTCGATTCGGTTTTTATGAGAGATTATATCAGCTATACCTGGTCTACCCAAATGGGCAATTATGCCCCTGGCATCAAGTACTGTGAATTAATCCTCAATGGAAACTATAGAGGGCTTTATGTATTGGTTGAGAAGATAAAAGCCGATGACAATCGGGTCAACATCGACAAGATCACAGAGTTAGATTTGACTCTACCCAACCTATCCGGAGGCTATATCACCAAAGCTGATCGAGCAGATGGTAACCCAGCATGGTCTAGTACAGATTACTTAGGGGGTAATATTGACTATGTGCATGTTGTCCCTAAACCAGACGAATCAAAAAGTCAGCAAACGAATTATATCAAAAATGTATTTCGAAATTTAGATAATGCTGCTGCTTCTAACAATACTTCATTGAGCAATGGATACCCTTCCATCATTGACATCCCTTCTTTCATAGATTTCATGATGATCAATGAGTTGAGTTCTAATGTTGATGCTTACCAATTGAGTACTTATTTTCATAAAGACAAAAATGGTAAACTACGTGCTGGACCACTTTGGGATCTCAACCTAGCATACGGTCGCGATTTAGGATTTCGTTGGGGGTCGATTTTTGACAGGAGTAAGCCAGATGTATGGCAATTCGACAATGGTGACAATGTGGGTTCCAAATTTTGGCTCGATCTTTACAGAAACGATGAATACCGATGCTATTGGTCCAAGCGATGGAATGAACTGACCGCAGAAGGTCAACTGCTCCATTTGGACAGCATGAACACCTTTATTGACCAAACAGCAGATTATATATCAGAGGCCATCGAGAGAGAAGATCAGAAATGGGGCACGGCGGTCAATTTTGAAAGTGAGGTAGACTACTTAAAGAGTTTTCTCAGTCAAAGAGTCACATGGATGACGGACGAATTAGGTGACACGGATGCTTGTTCTGCTGTCACGACACCTCCATTAGTCATTTCCAAAATTCATTACCACCCTATTGACACCCAAAGTACTAATGAGAAAGACCAAGAGTTCATCAGTATTACCAACAACAGCGAAACAGCTGTAGACTTATCGGGCGTTTATTTTGCAGGTACAGGACTGGTTTATCAATTTCCGTTTGAGTCTAGCTTAGCTGCAAATACCACAATCACCTTAGCAGGTAATGAACTTATCTACAACTTCAAATACGAAGAGCCTGCCTTTGGGCAATTCACCAGAAGCCTATCGAATGATGGAGAAACCATTCGACTCGCAGATGCTTGGGGCAACTTGATCGATGAGGTCACTTACAACGACAAGGCTCCATGGCCAGATGCTGATGGGAATGGTTCGTTTTTGGTATTAAATGATGCAAATACTGACAACAACAATGGAGCAAATTGGGGTTTGGAAGAAGATGTAGACTTAACACTCAATAGTGTAGATTTGTTATCAACTGAGTTAGAGATTTTCCCTAACCCGACTCAAAATCTAATTCATTTAAGCGCTACCGCTCCTGTTCATCAAATTTTGGTATATGATATGCAAGGACGAATCATGCTTGATGTTGCACAACCCAACATTCAAACATTGGATTTAGGAACGCTTGATACTGGCGTACTTTTGCTAAAGATCATGACAGCTGAAACTTCCTATATCAGGAGAATAATAAAATATTAGGAGGGCTTCTTAATGCCATTCCGTTATAACCGAAATCAATTACAATAATTATGTTCGATAATCTTACAGAAGGAAACTATTACGAGTTTCCTTCCTTTGAAGTAGCACTATATTCTATACTCTTGGCATTTGTCTTAAGTAGTGCTATTAGCTTTACTTATCACCTGACTAGCCAAGGCTCTTTGTCCCGTAATTTCATACAGGCGATGGTCTTGAGTTCGATCGTTACCTGCATGGTCATCATGGCTGTTGGTAACAATGTCGCCGCTGGATTTGGTATTATGGGTGCGATTGCTATCATCCGATTCAGGCTAAAAGTAGAAAACCCTAGAAATATTATTTTCATATTTGCGGCCCTCTCTGTAGGGGTAGGAGCAGGTGTATATGGGTATTCTATTGCAGTGGCAGGTACTATTGTCTTTTGTGTCATGTCATTGATTCTTCATGTCTCTCCATATGGCAGCAAAGTCCTAGACAAGGAATTCAATCTCGAACTATTGCTATTGGAAGAACACGCAGCTTCTTTGGTAGAGCAATACTTGGAAAATCATTGCCGAGATTTCAGATTAATGATGATCGCGGATAGAACAAGGGGAACTAAATATGAATACTTCATCACTTTGAAGGCAGATGTAGACAAAGAATCATTTTATGCATCACTCAAAGAGCAAGCGGCATTTATCAATGTAAGTCTAGAAAGAAGTGATAATTTGGGACAACTATGATCAAGCAAAATATAATCGTAATCGTATGGGTGCTCGTCTTAGGCTTTTTGGTCTATATCGCAACGCAAACATATGATTCTACATCTTCTATTCTAGCACAAGTAGAACCTCAAAAACACGCCATCAGTTTTCATAAACCTGTTCGAGTAACTAATATTTATGTGATTCCTGGTCAGCGTATCAACAAAGGTGACACCCTGATTTCCGTAGAGAGACAAGACCTTTTGTTGGAGGTTGAAAAGAAAAAAAATGACATTCAAAATCTAGACACTCAGATCAAAATGATCCAAGTTGAAAATCAATATATAGGTGACTTGGCTAAAATTGATTTCAATGCAAAATCTAATAATATTGATTTGGAGCTCAAGAGATTGGAACTGCTGAGGGATCATCAAAACGAGATGTCCAAATCCATCGCTGAATCTAATCTATGGAATGATTCAATCCCGACTACTGACCAATCTTACATCAGCATGAGAATAGAATTGCTCTTGGCTGAAAAAGCTAATTTGGCTAGTCAAAAATCATTGAATAGCAGAAAATTGAAAGCGCTCTCTAAGCTGAAAATTGAAGATCTTCAACTTCAAATGACTCAACTCAAGGATGAATTGAAATTGTTAATAACAGAAGAAAGTCAACTAGTACAGATCTCTCACAAGGAAGGAACAATTGGAACCGTCATGGTAGAAAAAGACGAGTTAATTCCTGCATTTTCTACTTTAATCTCGATATATGACCACAATCCATCTGTCATCAGAGCGATTGTCAGCGAACACCAACCCTTCAATATGGCAGCCGGCACTACAGTATTTGTAGAATCTACAAACCGAAGATATCAGGTAGAAGGTGTTATTGCCGAGATAGGCTCACGAATCATCGAATACCCAAGTCGTCTTAAACCACTACAACAAATCCCTGCTTTTGGAAGAGAAATATTCATTTCGATACCTGAAACAAGCAATTTCTTACATGGAGAAAAAGTATATGTTAAGACTAAGTAATATCAGATACCATGCCCTCATACTTGTCATGGGGCAATTTCTATTCTTTGCCAATGTCAGTGCGCAGGAGAAATTCAATATGGAGCAGTATTTGAGTAGTGCCTTAGCGGATCAGTCGTTGGAGCAATATCAATCCCAGCTTGAGTTTTTAGGAGACAACAATTATAATTCTCCTTGGCTCAACAAAGTAGAGTTCAGAATAGGGAGTCAAGATGCCAATGCATCTCTCAACCAATACCGTATCAGGTTGGGTGCTACCAATCCTGGAGAAATAAAAGCCAACAAAGGTTATTACAATCAGCATGTTCAGAACATCAATCACCAGCACAAAATAGCACTCAATGATGCCTTGAAAAACCGGTACAACTTGATCGTCCAACTCGCCTATTTGCAGAATACAAAAGCTTCCTTAGATTCAATTCAAGGTTTTCAGACACAGATCCTAAAACACCTACAATCCAATGTTAACCAAGGAATTGGTTTTAGCGATATGCTCGGGCTACAGTCAGATCAAACAGACCTCCTGTTAGATGGAAAAGAAAATGAATCTGCTATCAGTTATACGACGTTTTACATCTCACTAGATTATCAATCTGAACAAGCTATCAATTGGGGGAATGAAAAGATCATAAGTGTAGAAAAAATCATTGACTATATCGATCAATTCAAGCTAGAAGAAACGCATAACCTCAATGTTGAAAATGCCGAAAACAAATACGCGCTGAGCGAACAAAAACTAAGACTAGAAAAGGCTGAATCATGGAGCAACATAGGCTACATACAAACTAACATAGACACTGATCGAGGTAGCAGTCTTGACGAACAGCTTGGGTTTCAACTCGGGGTAAGAATACCAATAGTGAACCCAAAAAAACCAAATATCAATCGTGAAAAAGTCGAATTAATAAAAGATAAAAGCAAACTACAGTCCACTATAACTATCGTCAAACGACAACAGGATTTGAATGATTTATCATTATCTCAATTGATCGATCAATACAACTTGATTAAAGAGAGATTAGCACTCGCCAATAATCTTTCGATATCTAATACGCGTCAAATAGAATGGAAAGACATCCTGAAACTTAAAAATTATCAGTATGATCTAGAGGACAAAAAAATCTCCCTCGAATCGCAAATCAGAATGGCTTATATCTCCTTCTTAGACTATAGAGGTCTATTAATTCAGGCGCCTTTGATCAACTACCTGTCCAACGACTTTAACCCTATCGAGCAATAATTCTAACAGTATACTAGGTCTAGAGAGTTGTTTTATCAAGGTATTGGTGGTCACTGCGGTATTGGTGCTCACGGTTAGCATGACCTTATAACATTCAAGAAATTGGTAGGTAGTGGAGATGGAATTAGGTGAGGAGAAATCTTCACCTTTCGTCTATTTATGACCCCATGGCAGTCAATACTAAACTTCTCGACCCACCATAATCACGGTGCTCACATAGATAGATTCCTTGCCAAGTACCCATATTCAAACTACCGTTGGTAATCGGTATAGAAACCGAACTACCCATCAAAGACGCTTTGATATGAGCTGGCATGTCATCTGATCCTTCGTAAGTATGACGATAATATGGCGCGTCTTCTGGTACCATGACATTGATATGGCTTTCAAAATCTGTACGAACTGTTGGATCTGCATTTTCATTGATTGTCAGACTAGCAGATGTATGTTTGATAAAGACTTGAAATAGTCCAATATTGATGTCTCCGAGTTCAGGGAACTTATCCAATATTTCATCTGTGATCAGATGAAATCCTCTTGAATAAGCAGATAATACAATTTCTTTTTGAATCGTCTTCATAGCCCAAAGCTAATCCAACAAGGTGTGAATATCCTCTATCATTCGTTTCACTTCGATAGGCAAGGTTCCATTATACACCCCCCTAATTCTTCCTTTTTTATCAATCAATATCAACTTCTCAGTATGTAAAAAGTCCTCTTCTGTAGTGACTGTTTTACCAAACCCTTCGTCAGCAAAATAAGATTGACGTGCTAATTTGTAAATCGTGTTTTTGTCGCCCGTCAAAAGGTGCCATTGCTTGGCATCTATGTCGTTGCGCTTGGCATAGGTCTTTAATCGCCCAACAGAGTCCACCCACGGCATCACGGAGTGAGACAAAATTTTCACTTCGCTATTGTCAACAAATTCTTTCTGTACCAAATGAAGGTTATTCGTCATCTTAGGACACACCCCAGGACAAATTGAAAAAAAGAAATTGGCTATATAGATTTTTCCAGCAACCTCCTTGCTGGTAATGGTATCACCATTTTGATTCTGAAAAGAAAAGTCTGCAATGCTATGAATCGACTCATACCTATCATCTGATTTTTCTATCCACTCCGGAGTAAAAGTCTCTTCTGTAAAAAATGGTAATTCAATCACCGTATTCATTCGTTCAGGTTTCTTGGCACAACTCATCATGATCAGCAAGCTCAATACCCAATATCCATTTTTCATTTTCACTTGTTTAGTATGCCAGTATAAGGATCTACATTCTGAGTCTCACTATCGATTTTGGAACATCTTTTCAAGCCTAGCATTCCATACTTCCGTCCATTTTCTTTGACTACATAATTTGACTTCATTTTACCATCTATACGCCAGACTTGTTGTGCACCTAATTCCTTACCATTCACATAATTCATATCCTTATTGAGGCTGCCATTTTCAAACCATTCTTTATGATTTCCTTCATTGAATCCGTTTTCAAAATAATAGGCAAACTTCTTTTGACCCGAGCGGTAGTAGCCCAAATGAGTACCATGCTTTTCACCAAAATGATAAGGTCGAACAAAAGCGGTATCCCCACTTTGGTAAAAACCTACATAATCCCCTTCTGCCTTTCCGCCATAATAGGAAGCTATTGACTTTATATCTCCTTCTGAGTAAGCTGTAATTGCATACCCGCTAAAAAGACTATCCTCATAATAATACTGCCCCGTATGATCATGACTCAATTCATCAAACGAAACAATGACAGCAGGAACTATCATTGTTTCGTCTGAATTAAAATAAGAACAGCTCATACTACTCCCTAATAATAGGAGCCCTATAAATATCGATTCTATTCGTTTCATATCATCGAGACCTGCTTCCTGGCGTTCCATAATATGCGTCACCATTGATCCAAGGATACTCTACCGTAACGTGATAATGATAAATACCTTCAGCAAAATCTGCCGTCACTCCAAAATGACCATGATAATCATCTAAATCATCATTAGTGATTTCTACACCATTTTCATGGGTTCCATATACAGGGTAACCATCCATCAAAAACCCTAAAAATGCATCTGATCCCTTAAGACTTGTCAACCAAACCGGCTCTATATGATAATGATAGATATCTCCAGCAGGATGACCTTCATATTGGTCAAAAGTATTGAGTTCCTCTAAAATATCATCCCCCGGTGCAGCTTCTTGATTAAAGAACACGACACTATTGATAGCAACTCCCATCGGCCCCAATCCTGGTGACTCCTTATTAGTCGCTTCTTCAGGATACCTTGGTAATTTGAAAACTATGTTTTGCTCTCCTATAGACCCTGGGTTCTTCTTAAAATCTGAATTGTCAGGTTCATCATACGACTCGTATAACTCACTGCTGGTCTCCCAATACATACTCTCATGATCTGGGAGATCCTTGCTCGTAATGGTCACCCATTGGTCATCATAACTTACTGTCACCGCATCTGAATTATAAAATTTATCAGCAAGAATTGAAATGTCAACCATCCCATCATTCGTATTTTCTTCCTGATCCTCAACACCATCATCTACATTCTCTTCTTGACATGCAAACCCGAATACAAAGACCATAACTAATGACAACTGGCCAACTTGATTCAATACCTTGTTTAAATTTTTCATAATTCAATTGTTGTTACATCTATTAAACCAACAAGTTCATCAGAACCCTACCTTTTCCTTTATTGTGTCTTAGTCCCTGGTGTACCATAATACCCATCGCCGTTAATCCATGGATACTCTACAGTAATGTGGTAGTGATAAATTCCATCAGGAAAATCTGCTGTTACACTAAAATGACCATGATAATCATCCAAATCATCATTTGTAATTTCAACACCGTCTTCATGGGTGCTGTACACAGGGAACCCATCTAAAAGAAATCCAACAAACGCCTCGTTACCTTTAAACTCAGTCAACCAAACTGGCTCTATGTGATAGTGATAAGTAGTATTCGCTGGATGACCTTCATACTGATCAAATGTGTTCAACTCCTCAAAAATATCATCGTCACCAGCAGCCTCTTGATTGAAGAATACTACACTATTGATCGCAACACCCATCGGCCCTCCTCCTGGAGATTCTTTATTAGTCGCTTCTTCAGGATATCTTGGCAATTTGAATACTATGTTTTGTTCCCCAATCGTGTTTTGATTCTTCTTGAAATCAGCGTTGTCTGGTTCGTCGTATGCCTCATACAAATCATTGCTCTCATCATAATACATACTCTTATGATCAGGAAGATCTTTGGAAGTAATGGTTACCCACTCATCATCATAAGTCACTGTCACGGCATCTGTATGATAAAATTGACTCGCCAATACCGAAATATCATTAGAACCTTCTACTACATCTTCTTCATCATTATCAATAATTTTCACTTCGATTGACAAGTCTTGACCCAACGATATATTGTCGTCAGCAGGTGTGTTCAGAGCCAGACCTATTGTCTCATCACCCTCTACATCTTGGTCATCTACAATCGTTATCATGACAGTTGCGCTAATCGCCCCTTTTGCAATTGAAGTACTCCCAGGTGATCCAGTATAATCTGTACCCCTTGATGCTGTGCCACTCATAGTATAAGTGATGGCAATGTCTTGACCAGATTCATTTGCCTTATCTAGACTGAATAGAACTTCTATTTTTTGACCATCCCCTTCTGTTACTTCTGTTAGACCAGCAGTTACTGTTAATATATAAGTAACAACTTCGTCTTCATCGTTATCAGAAATAACAAAAGACAAAGATGAGTTAATTCCCAAACTCACATCTTCTGGCAATGAAGCGGCCAGCGCAATATCTAGGCTTTCACTATCTTCTACTTCTTCATCATCAATAATCTCTAAATCAAAAGAGACAGATTTCTCACCATCACTGATATCAACCGATCCTGATAGACTCTCAAAATCATCTCCGGACTTTGCTGTTCCTCCAACATTGTATTTCAAATTCATAGTAGCACCAGATTCATTCGTTTCATCTAATGAAATGGTAATTAAGGCACGCTCACCTTCTTCAAGATTACTCTGGTCGGTAGATATCGAAACCGAATAGTCTTGCGTTTTTTGACCGTCATCATCTTGCGGGTCACTTGTTTCTTCTTTACACGCAATCATCACGATCATTATCATCGCAATTGAAAGCATCCAATTAAGTACTTGTTTGTTTTTATTCATGCTAGTTAATTTTTCTTAATAAGTAAGTCATTTCCATAATAGAACGATACCTCAGCTATTAACCCTACTCGGCACTATTTATTATAGGAAAGGAATAGAAGATATGACTTTTGTCATATAATAAAAAAAGGGTGCCAATTTATATTTCAAGTATGGTGTAAAGAATAGCCTAATGAAACCCTACTTGGTATTATCCCTTATATTTGAAGTTCAACCATTTAGATCTTCATGCATCCAATACTTTTCTCATTCGACAATATCAACATTCATAGTTATGGCATATTGATTGCACTGGGGGCAATCACCGTCTACTTTTTTGCACAGTATAAGGCCAAACATGAATTAGGCATAGACCCCTATATTATCCAAGCCTTAGCGCGAATCATTATCATTGGTGCGCTAGTAGGGGGCAAATTCTTCTTCTATTTAGAGAACCCAAGTTTTTACTTTGCCTCATTCGAGAATCTCAAACATGACTTCAGAAATGGATTTGTATTCTATGGGTCATTGGTCACTGTAGTTCCTTTGGTGATATGGTATGTTAGGAAAAAGAAAGTGCCCGTTTGGCCCTTGATGGACCTGATGGCATTTGTAGCCTTGATCCTACATGCATTTGGAAGGGTAGGATGTTTCATGGCAGGTTGTTGTTATGGCAAAGAAACTGACGGCCCTATTTTTATTAGTTTCTCTGACCCAATTTCGATTGCCCCAACAGGAGTTCACTTACATCCCACACAACTTTATAGTGTAACACTACTCCTCAGCATTTTTGCTGTATTGTGGATGTTCAAGCGACACAAAAGGTTTGAAGGACAAATATTCCTACTCTATATCATGTTGTATTCGGTGGGTAGGAGCATTATAGAAATATTCAGAGGAGATGTAAGTAGAGGTTATGTGATAGATAATTGGGTATCACACTCCCAAGCGATTGCTTTGGTTTTGATTTCTATAATGGCAATGATCTATGTCAATAAACTAAAAAAATCTAAGCCTTCTCTTTGATCTAATGAGCCTGTTCAGTGCCTTGTGTTTACAATGGGTTGAGCTGTTTTGAAGCAGTGATAGAATACTTGTGTTACTGGATAACTTCTTTCATCCTTGGTATTGATGATCCCGACTACTTCCACATCAATGATGATTGCAGCACCGCTTTGTCCAGTGTAGACGCCGCAATGGCACTTGTTAGTGACGCAATCACATATTTCATTGCCACAATGATATATTCTAGTGACGCAATCGGATATTTCAGTGATGCAATGATACAACCTAGTGATGCAATCGTATATTTCAGTGACGCAATGATACAATCTAGTGATGCAATCGTATATTTCATTGATGCAATGATACAACCTAGTGATACAATCATATATTTCAGTGACGCAATGATACAAGCTAGTGATATAAAGACACCTATTACTGCTCCTTAATTAAAATCTTATGAATCTTAGACAAAATTTAGTTACCTAAAATCAATTTTTAGTGAGCAAATGGAACCTAACTCGGTGAGGTGTGAGGTGTGAGGTGATAATGATCGCCGTTCGGTATCGGATCATGGTCATGTGTATGGCTTTCGATTTTGTTGGGATCTCAGCGGCTATCTTCTTGACAATTTCTCGAAAGTACTTTTCAGAAATATTCTCTTTGAATGAAAAATTACTTTAGTAACTTCGATTTAATTCACCCAATAACTAAAGGCATCATGCTCAAAAAATCATTAATAGGTCTAGTAATCTTTGTCGGCATTTTATTTCTGCTCTTTAAATTTGTTGCTTGGCCAATGATGAAAGTGGAGACTAAGAAAATAAGCCCACAAAAAACAATTGTATATAATCAAAACGGACTTGACTTATCCGTTTCTTACTCCAGCCCTGCTAAAAAGGATCGAGTGATTTTTGGTGAATTAGTGCCTTTTGATAGAGTGTGGCGTACGGGTGCAAATGAACCTACTACTTTGACAACTTCAACTTCAATAAAAGTTTTAAATAAAGAATTACCCGCTGGTACTTACTCGGTATGGACCATTCCTGCCAAAGACAGCTGGGAAATTATTATAAACAAAAAAATACCTGAATGGGGCGTAACGCTAATAAGTGGTGGTAAGGAAACTACTCGTGACCCTGATCAAGATATTATTCAGGTTACAGTTCCAGTGCAGTCACTTTCATTAGTAGTGGAAAATTTCGATATCTCATTTAAGGAAACCGACCAGTTATACTTATCCTTATCATGGGACGAAACAGAAATTCAAGTCCCTATTGATAAATAATCTAGTCTAGAGTATTGTTGCTGAGGTGTATGATTTTGGGTTTACTGGGTCTCGACAGCTATTTTCTTGTGGCTTACCCGAAAGTATTTTTCGGGACTCTTCCTCTGAAGTAAGAAGTAAGATATACTTAGTAAACACTCTTTATCAACAAGGTTACCAATCAGAAACAATCGGGCTAATAGTGCTTTGAAATAATTTTGCTTTCAACCGAGTCAAAAATTAGGTTAAAGGACAAGCTATTATTATGAAAATAGCTAAATATACCCTCGTATCACTTCCAAAGGGATGACTATGTCAACAGAACGAAAAGTACTAAGCCTTCACTCTAATCATCTGCTTCTTTTCTAAGATCGAAATTTCAAAGGGAGGGCTACCAAACAATTCACCGTCCAAATGCGAGAGCAGCGAATCATTTTCATAGATCTTAATATGCTTGGCTTGATAGAAATTGACTTCTTTCAATTTGCCATGTGTTCCAAAACTGAGTCTGCCAATATTCAAAAAACGTTTGATTCCTGACATTCTGCCTATGGTACAGATATCCAAAAAACCATCATCAATTTTGGCTGTTGGATTCAATTTGAATCCTCCTCCGAAAGTTGTTCCATTATGGATCGCCATTAAAATCAGTTTCATCTCTAACCTTTGGCCATCCATTTCAATAACAAACTTTTTGGATTGGTAGTTACCCAAAATCTTTAAAACATAGTAGTAGTATTTGGCATGACCAGAGAGGAAACTTTTCCCATAAAGGTTGTCATGTACTATTTGACCATCAAAACCTATCCCAACACCGTTGATGAATTTTCTGCCATTGCAGTCACCAATATCGATGAATCGTTCTCGTCCATTGATAATGGTTTCGATTTGATCCTCTATACTGGTTCCAATCTTAATCACCTTTACAAAATCATTGCCATTGCCTGCAGGGATAAAACTCAAGCACATCTCCTTGTCATGGATAGCATTAAGCGCAGCATTGAAGGTCCCATCTCCTCCAATCACTACTACATCAGTAGTATCTGTAAAGAGATTTTCCTCGATGAACTCATCTAAGTTTTCACTCCTTGGCGTCAAAAATATCGCATAATAGTAGCCTTCACGATCCAGTCTCTCCTTGAGTTTATGCATCGCGTTCTGTGAACCGCCACTCCCAGAATAAGGATTGGATACAATAAAAAATTTTCTACCCATAGAATTAATATAGCCCCCAAGCAGTAATTAGATGATCAAGGATTACGCTGATTTCTACTAAGTTAAGACTTTATTACAAATTTTCTAACCACCAATTCAACATCATGGAATATAAATGCGTTCTGGTTTTTCCTCCGTACAATGAATGCGCCTTATCAGGGTAGTAAAACGAATCAAATTGTTTATTTGCCTGAATCAAACTTTCTTGAAATGCCGTCGCATTAGAAAAATGAACATTATCATCTCCAGTACCATGAATCATCAAATAGTTTCCTTTCAATTGGTGAGCAAATGTCGAGGGTGAATTTTGATCATACCCTTCTTCATTCTCTTGCGGTCTACGCATGTATCTCTCCGTATAGATCGTGTCATAAAACCTCCAATTGGTCACTGGTGCCACTGCAACCCCAGCTTTGAAGATACCGTCACCTTTGACCATACATAAGGAAGACATATAGCCACCATAGCTCCATCCCCAAACACCTATTCTATTAGCATCAACAAAATCTAGCTTACCTAGATATTTAGCACTTGCAATCAAATCGGCCACTTCATACTTACCCAATTGCAAATAGGTCTGCTTCTTGAATTTTTCCCCTTTCCCACCAGTACCTCTAGTATCCACAACCGCCACTATGTAACCGTTCTGAGTCAGCATCTGATGAAAAGCATAATGCCTGCCTGACCATGTATTTTTCACATCTTGTGCACCTGGACCGCTGTATTGATAGACCACAACCGGATACTGCTTGGTACTGTCAAAACCCGCTGGTCTCAACAAGTAGGCATTCAAAGTAGTCTGATCCGCACCATCAATCTCGAAAAAGTCCTTCTTCACAAAACCGTATGCTTCTGTAAATTCTTTCAACCCACTGTTCTCTACCAATACCTTAGTCAGCTTGTTACCCCTTGTAGCAATCAACGAAACCTCCAATGGACTTTCGCTAGATTCATTTCTAATGATATAATATTTAAAATCCTTGCTCATATCTACAGCATTGATCCCAGCTTTGGTACTCAACTTCAATTTCCCTTTCCCTTTCAGGTCCACTTTGTAAAAATGTCTTTCCATTGAGGACCCTTCCGTCGAAACAAAATAAAGTATCGGGGTTTTCATCTTTTGATTAAGGCCAACGAATTTTTCAGCTCCCCAATTACCTTTGGTTACTGCATTGATCATTTGACCATCTATTCTATGTAAGTAGTAATGCTTGTAACCGTTCATTTCTGAAGAGTATAAAAACTGTGTACCATTATTCAAATAGATCAGCTCATGTGCATAGGTTACATCCAAATAGGTCTTTGATTTGTCTGTCAAGATCAAATCCATATTGCCACTTTTGGCATTGACATGATAGATGTCCAACCTGTTTTGAAGTCTATTCAACTTCATCAACGATAAAGTATTGGCATTCTTGGTCCATTGCATCTTTGGGAAATACACATCTGTTTCTTCTCCAGTTTTGACAGCAACATTCACATTAGTCTCTAAATGATGAATGAACACTGAAACAACTGCATTGTCTTCACCAGCCTTTGGGTATTTGTATCGATAGTCTCTTGGGTAGATAGAGCCATTATCCCAATATTGGAGATTGTACTCTCTTACCCTACTTTCATCAAATCTGTAAAAGGCGATCTTCTTTCCATCAGGAGACCAAGCGAATGCTTTGGTCAAATACAATTCCTCTTCATACACCCAGTCAGAGCTGCCATTGATAATCGAACCGAACTTGCCATCAGTCGTGACCGCTGTTTCTGCCATGTTGACCAACTTGACGTAGTACAAATTATTGTCGCGTACAAAGGCCACTTTAGAATTGTCTGGCGAAAAAGTAGCGTAAGACTGTCGTCCATTAGCTGAAAGCTTTTTGATTTCACTTCCCTCAAATGAGTAAACATAATACTCCGCAGTAAACGATCGACGATAGATGCTTTTCTTTTCAGTCAATAACAAAATCTTGCTCTCGTCATCACTAAATTCATAATCAGAAATAACAATGCTCATACTGTTGCCATCCACAAGCACCGAGTCAGTGGTACCCGTACTGACATTGTATCTCAAGATTTGATTGCTTTCCAATGCAGAATAATACTGCCCATTGTTCATCCAATTAAGACTAGCAATATTATTAGGATAGAAAATTCCTTTCTCCGTAAAGTCTCCTACTGTGATTTTTTGTTGGGCGATCAATGGCGTGACCAAGAGAGCCAGCGCAAGAGTTAATATTTGTTTCATCTTCATTTGATTGAATTAAACTTGACTACACACAAATATATATTTATATCCTCAATCTTGAGATCAAGAATTATATGAGCGGTTATTGACTACAATTAAGATATTAGATTTTAGAACCAAGATTTTAGACTAAAAAAATTAGAGTTTAGAGATTTTAGGTGTGCAAACACTTGATGACTCATGATTTTAAAAGTGACCCGCTTTAACTCTAATTGAGTACCAACAAAAAAAGCCTGTGAAATTCACAGGCTTTGATAATTCTTGTAATGGAATCTTAAGCGTCCAACAAATGGCTCAAAACATCCTTAGCTTGTTTCCCTTCTAATCTTGGGCCAAATTGTGACACCACTTTCGATGAGGCCAAACTTGCAAGTTTACCAGATTCGGCCATGCTATGTCCGTGTGTAATTCCATAAAGGAAAGCACCTGCAAACATATCACCAGCACCGTTGGTGTCTATTGCATCTACCTCGTAAGATTCAATATCGATGAACGTATCTCCATCAAAAATCATTGCACCATTTTTACCCAAAGTAATCACGAATCGATCGGCAACATCTTTTAATGCTTCTCGAGCATCCAATAAATTGTCTTTCTCTGTAAATAGCATCGCCTCTTCTTCGTTACAGAATAAAAGATCCACTCCATCACCGACCACTTCGACCATTTCATTTCTAAAGAACTTCACCATGCTAGGGTCTGAGAATGACATAGATACCTTCACACCATTGGCACGAGCAACTTCCATTCCCATTTTCATTGCCTCTCTACCAGACGGAGAAGGCACTAGATACCCTTCTGAATATATGTAAGTTGAGTTTTTGATGGCTTCTTCATCTATCTCAGTTACTGAAAAATCAGCTGTGATACCCAAGAATGTATTCATGGTTCTTTCAGCATCAGGTGTCGTCATGACCAAGCATCTACCAGTTAACCCTTCTGGTGATGTAGCAGGAGTCAATTTCGTATCCACTCCATTGGCGGCCAAATCCTTGAGGTAAAACGACCCGAATTTGTCATTCGACACTTTACATGAATAGTAACAACTACCACCAAACTGACTAGTAGCTACCACAGTGTTAGCCGCAGACCCGCCACCTTTCATCATGTTTTCACTGACATCAATTTGACTGATCAATTCTTTTTGACGATCTTCTTCTACTAGCGTCATCAATCCTTTTTCGACTTGATTGTCATCCAAGAACTTGTCCTCTACCTCAAAGACTAAATCTACCAAGGCATTTCCAATGCCATATATATCGTATTTTTTCATATCACGGGTCCACTTATTTGGTTAGCAAAGAGAATGAAAATTCATTTAATTGCATAGCAAGATAAAATACTTTTTTTTTGCGTTCCACTTTGAATCAGAGCGGATTAAAAATTCATAAAAACACACACAAGTGAGTACGGAAAAACGCACCAAAGTACTAGACGTATTGCAATCGGGAGAGGTTGGGTCTAGTATAATCGTTAAGGGATGGGTAAGAACCAAAAGGCAAAATAAGAATGTAGCGTTCATTGCCCTCAATGACGGTTCTACTATCAATAATTTGCAATTGGTTGCTGATCCAAATGTGATCAACGAATCAATATTAAAGCTTGCCAACACCGGTGCAGCTGTAGCTGCCACAGGAGAAATAGTAGCTTCTCAAGGTTCTGGCCAGTCTGTAGAGTTGACCGTGACCTCACTTGAGATATTGGGAGAAGCCGACCCTGAGAAATATCCATTGCAGCCTAAGAAGCATTCAATGGAGTTTTTGAGAGAAATCGCTTATTTGAGACCAAGAACAAATACGTTTAGCGCTATTTTCAGAATTCGTCATGCGATGATTTTTGCGGTACATAAGTTCTTTAATGACAAAGGCTTCTACAATATTCACACACCCATCATCACCGCATCTGATGCGGAAGGCGCTGGAGAGACTTTCAAAGTGACAACTTTGGATTTGAACAATGTCCCTAAAGATGAAGCAAGCGGAATCGATTATAGCAAAGACTTCTTTGGTAAGGAAACTAACTTAACCGTATCTGGTCAACTAGAGGGAGAATTAGCTGCTATGGCATTAGGTCAGATTTATACTTTTGGTCCAACATTTAGAGCTGAAAATTCTAACACTACCCGTCACCTAGCGGAGTTTTGGATGATAGAACCAGAAATGGCTTTTGCTGATTTGGATGATGATACCGACTTGGCAGAAGAGATGTTGCAGTATTTGGTTCAATATGCATTGGACAATTGTGGTGACGATCTGAAGTTCCTCCATGATAGAGAAGTTGAAGAAAATAAGAATAAGAAAGAGGCCGAAAGACCTGAATTGTACTTGTTGGACAGGATGCAATCAGTGGTGGATAACGATTTCGAACGAGTCACTTATACAGAGGCCATTGAAATACTGAGAAATTGTAAACCGAATAAGAAGAAGAAATTCAAATACCTTATTGATGCTTGGGGAGCTGATTTGCAATCCGAACATGAGCGTTTCTTAGTAGAAAAGCATTTTAAGAAACCAGTAATCTTGACCGATTACCCAAAAGACATCAAAGCATTCTACATGCGTCAAAACGATGATGGCAAAACAGTAGCTGCAATGGACATTCTATTTCCAGGTATTGGTGAAATCGTAGGTGGATCACAACGTGAAGAACGGTTGGACAAACTAGAAACTCGAATGGACGAAATGGGAGTTCCAAAAGAAGAGCTATGGTGGTATTTGGATACTCGTAAGTTCGGTTCTGCACCACATGCAGGTTTCGGGTTAGGGTTTGAGCGAATGATTTTGTTTGTAACAGGTATGACGAACATTAGAGATGTCATCCCTTTCCCAAGAACCCCAGGTAATGCTGAGTTTTAAGGTTTTGCTTTTAGCTCTTGGCCATTCGCCATTTGCTTCCTTAAAAAGGCTCTCAATTATGGGAGCCTTTTTTTGTTTCCAATACTATGTACCTGCATTTGTGATTCTTTAGTACTGTCATCCTACTAAATTATTTTCCATAAACAAATACCCTTTAAACACGGATTATGCAATGGAATTCGTGATGAGGGTTTAAAGTGCAATACCATGTCTGCCGACAGGCAGGAATCAGGAAGTTTGGCTTTGCAAGCATAGCACCGCTATGGTTAAAAAGACAAACGAAGCGAAGCGGCTGATTTGCAGTAGTTTAAACACGCAATAGATTCTCTATTGCATATTTCGGGTTAAACTCATAAGAGCCAACTTCCGTCCCCTATCTGAAAAATACTCCCTGATTTGGGCTTCTTTCCTAATCTTCATAGGGAGGTATGAAAATTGATTCAGAAAGCTAAAGGCTAACGGCAAAAAGCCAATAGCATTAATCGGGTACCAGTAATTCTTTAACTTAGTCGAGAAACATCATTTTACAACATGTCATTTCTATTCGAAAGTTTCGCTGGCTGGAAAAGTCATTGCGAAACGCACAACTTAAAACTATACGAGCCTGTCGTTCAGTATGAGGTTGATCAAAAAGGTGCAGATGAGGATGCCATCTGGACTGGAGTAGCCAATGCTTATCAGGTCATGAAGGATGCCGTACACACCGGCCAAACGGAGGAGCTCAATTCCAGGTCGGGCATGATAAAAAATGGTGGCAAAAAAGTAGCTGCCTCTGACGTTACGGTCTTATCTCCTGAGTTCAAAATGCTTATCTCAAATGCTCTTGGGGCTAAGGAAGTCAATTCTTGCATGGGCAGAGTAGTGGCAGCACCCACAGCTGGTGCATCTGGCATTTTACCAGGCGTTTTAACCACCCTGCAGTTCATCCATAACCTGGAAGATAGGAAGATACATGAGGCATTATTGATTGGAGCAGGAGTAGCCCTCATCCTAGAGCAAAAGGCTTCATTATCAGGAGCAGTAGGAGGTTGTCAAGCCGAAACAGGCAGTGCAGCAGCGATGGCCAGTGCTGGGATCGTTCATTGCCTTGATGGCGCTATCGACCAAGCATTCAATGCTGTAGCGATTACAATACAATGCATGTTAGGATTGGTATGTGACCCAGTCGCAGGATTGGTAGAAGTGCCATGCGTCGTACGTAACGCCAGTGCCGCAGCGATTGCCAACTCCTCAGCTCAAATTGCCATCTCCAACGTAGATGCCGTCATCCCAGTTGATGAATGTGCAGAAGCCATGGGAGAAGTAGGCCAAAGTATGGAAACACGCTATAAGGAAACCGCCGAAGGAGGATTAGCCGCCACTAAAACAGGAAAAGCCATATCCAGAAAAGTATTGATTCAAGATATTGATATTTTGGATGATGAATAGTTTTGGATTACCAAGATGATTTGTCGACGCTGTGATAGACATTTTCAACGCCTTCTCGCAAGCTAATTTTAGGAGACCAACCCAAAGCATTGATTCGATCACTGTTCATTAGTTTTTTTAGCGTACCATCTGGTTTTTCGGAATTGAAAATTAAATCACCTTCAAAACCTACAATATCCTTGATCAAGGATGCTAAATCTTTAATACTTATGTCGGACCCATGCCCTACATTGATCGTCTGACTCTGAGAATAATTATTCATCAAATAAATACACGCTTCTGCCAAATCGTCTACATGTAGAAACTCTCTAAGTGGGCTTCCCGATCCCCAAATTTCAACGCTTGCATTATTATTCATCTTAGCTACATGAAATTTTCTAATCAAAGCAGGTAACACATGAGAGTTACTCAAATCATAATGATCATTTGGCCCATAAAGGTTAGTTGGCATAGCTGAAATAAAGTCTACTCCATATTGGTCCCGATAAGTTTCGCAAAGTTTCACGCCTGCAATTTTCGCAATTGCATAGGGTTCATTAGTCGGTTCTAAAGCTCCCGTCAGCAAACTATCTTCATGAATGGGTTGTTCAGCATATTTTGGATATATACACGAGCTTCCTAAAAACAATAACTTCTTGACACCATTAGTATAAGATGAGTGTATGACATTTGATTGGATCATCAAATTTTCGTACAGAAACTCAGCTCTAAAAGTATTATTTGCTTGAATCCCACCCACTTTAGCAGCTGCCAGAAAAACATATTCTGGTTTTTCTGCAGCAAAGAAATTATCAACTGCCTGCTGATTTCTTAAATCTAACTCCGATGAAAGTTTAACTAATATATTCTTAAAGCCCTTTCCTTTTAAAAATCGAACAATTGCAGACCCAACCATTCCGCTATGTCCAGCTACATATATTTTTGATTTAAGCTCCATCACTCTTCGGGATTCAAAATACGATGACCTTCTTCAAGTAACAGTTTATCTCGTTTTGCAAGTTTCAAATCTGCTTCGACCATTTCGTTTACGATTTGAGTCAAATTATATTCTGGCTCCCATCCTAACTTTGTACGAGCCTTGGTCGAATCTCCAACAAGCATATCTACTTCTGTTGGTCTAAAATAATTAGGATCAATCCTTACGATTTCTTGACCAACAACAAAACTATAGACTTCTTTTGAAATAGATGAGACAACACCAATTTGGTCTAGCCCAACTCCATGATATTCTAACGTCACCCCTACTTGAGTTAAAGCCATATTAATAAAGTCGCGGATAGAAGTAGACACACCAGTAGCCAGCACAAAATCTTCCGGCACATCTTGTTGCAACATTAACCACATCCCCTTGACATAATCTTTGGCATGTCCCCAATCACGCTTAGCCTCCAAATTTCCGATATACATACAATCCTGCATACCCAAAGCCATCTTTGAGATTGCTCTTGTTATTTTACGTGTGACGAAGGTTTCCCCTCTCCTTGGAGACTCATGGTTAAACAAAATTCCGTTACAAGCAAACATCCCATATGCTTCTCTATAGTTGACCGTCATCCAGTAAGCATACAATTTGGCAACACCGTAAGGTGATCTAGGATAAAAAGGCGTTGTTTCTCTCTGTGGCACTTCTTGCACCATGCCATACAACTCCGAACTAGATGCCTGGTAAACTTTAGTCTTAGAAAGCCTTAACAACTTCACCGCCTCCAATATTCGCAATGCACCTAGCCCATCAACATTACCAACATATTCCGGCGTATCAAAACTGACCTTCACATGAGACATGGCTCCAAGGTTATAAATCTCGTCTGGAGCAATCTCTTGAATCAATTTGGTAACACTCATAGAGTCAGACAAGTCCCCGAAATGAAGCTTTAACTTTAGATTTTTATCGTGAGGGTCTTGATATAAATGATCTATCCTATCTGTATTAAAAAGAGAAGACCTCCTCTTCATACCATGGACTTCATATCCCTTCTTTAGAAGAAGTTCTGCCAGATATGCTCCATCCTGACCAGTGATGCCAGTTATAAATGCTTTTTTCAAGTTCGTAGTTTAGGTTTCAAACTTAAAATTAGGAAATGCATATTAAGAATGCTTGAATTCAAACACAATTCAGGAAATGATGAAATAATTTTCCCTCTACAACTAAAAAGTCCCTTTGAACTGGCTTAAAAATCGCACATCATTTTCTGAGAATAATCGGAGATCGTTGATTTGATATTTAAGCATCGTAATTCGTTCAATACCCATTCCAAATGCAAAACCAGTATACTCTTGTGGATCAATACCACAACTCTCCAATACATTTGGATCCACCATTCCACAACCACCAATCTCAACCCAATTCGTATACTTACAAACATTACAACCTTTACCATTACAGATAAAACAACTGATGTCAATTTCAGCACTTGGTTCCGTAAACGGGAAATATGAAGGTCTAAAACGCACTTTTGTTTGTGGCCCAAACATCTCTTTAACGAAATGATAAACTGTATCTTTCAGGTCTTTGAATCCAACATTCTTATTAACATACAACCCTTCAACTTGATGAAAGAAACAATGTGATCTTGCAGAAATTGCTTCATTTCGATACACTCGACCTGGCATTATAGATCTGAAAGGAGGTTTACCACCTTCCATCAATCGAGTTTGCACATTCGAGGTATGCGTTCTTAAAACTTTATCCGGATTTTTCTCAATAAAAAAAGTATCCTGCATTTCTCTAGCGGGATGATTTTCGGGAAAATTGAGCGCTGTAAAATTATAAAAGTCTTCTTCAATCTCAGGGCCACTTTCAACATTGAAACCCATACGCTCAAATATCTCATTGATCTTATTCTTAGTTAAGGTCAATGGGTGAACAGAACCTGACTCATTCGGGATATTTGGAAGCGTCATATCTAATCCAAGGTCTGATGTAGAGGTCCCACCTTGATCCAAACTATCTGCTAATGTTTGAAATTTCTCTTGAGCAAGAGTTTTCAGTTCATTCAATGCCTGACCAAATGCCTTCTTTTGTTCATTGGGTACATTTCTAAAATCATTAAATAATTCAGTAACCACACTTTTCTTACTGATATACTTCATTCTGAATTGCTCCAATTCATCAGCAACTTTTACTTCAGCTAATTGAATCAATGCCTTGTACTCTTCTACTTTATCAAACATAGTGTTTCTCTTGAGATGCGAAGTTAATTTGAGAAAGCGAGAAATGGAAGAAAGGTTAGATATAGGAATTCAATCAATACTAATATGCGTTATCCCTATCAAAAATAATTGAATACCCCGTTAAGAAAATAATCTTAATGTCAAACCAAAGGCTCCAGTTCTTCACATAGAATCGATCCAACTTCACCCGGCCATACATTTCGCTAAACTTAGCAGTTTCACCTCTATATCCTTTTGCCTGAGCCAAACCTGTCACACCAGGCTTCACAGCATGTCTTTGTATGAAGCGATCAATTTTAGGTCTAAACTCATCATTCAATTTAATCGGATGAGGTCGTGGACCAACTACAGACATATTCCCCATAAAAACATTGATAAACTGAGGAAACTCATCCAAACTAGTTTTTCTAAGAATCGCTCCTACTTTGGTTATTCTTGCATCATTCTTTGTTGCTTGTTTAGAATCTGCATCATTGTTAACCACCATCGTTCTAAACTTCCAACATGGAAAATATTTATTCCCTCGACCGTGTCTATTTTGAATAAAGAATAAAGGACCAGGAGATTCTAGTTTAATCAAAAGACCAATTAGCGGAACCATCCATGACAATACAAACACCATCATAAAAGATGAAAAAGCAACATCAAATGCTCGTTTAGCAAAACGATTAATGGTACTATCTAATGGAATTGAACTAACATTCAGAACAGGAATATTACCATACTGCTGAACTTGTAATTTCTTATTTGAAATCTTACTGAAATCAGAAAGCAACTTTATCTGTACTAGATTGTTTTCCGCATAATCCACCAAATGCTTCACATCTTCATCATACAATTTTGGTAAGCAACAAAAAATAGTATCAATACCATTATTGCCTACAAATAAATCAACTGCCCCTACGGTTCCAGTTACACTTGGGTGATCAGACTTATGATCAAAGAACCCTTTAAACAAATAACCCATTTGTGGATTTTGAATAAAATGCCTTTTCAGACTTCTTCCAATTGGCCCGTACCCTACTATGATTACATTTCGAGTGTTAAAACCTTTAGTTCTATAGTATCTAAGGATATGAATAAAGCCAACTCTCCATCCAATAATTAAAAAAGAAAAAATTAGATAGGTGTAAAATAAATGCTCTCTAGAATAAAAATATGCTCTTGTTGAAGCCCACATGGCGAAAACAACAGCCAAATTAATTGTTAACCCTAATAGAATTTGAGACACATAATCTACAATGCTTTTCTCTCTCTCTACTCTATCTAGTTTAGTGACAAAATAGATAATTACCCATGCTATATTAAGGAATACAAAAAGAAATGGATATTGGTCACCTTCGAACCAGAAAGTCTTGAACCTAATATAATTGGCCACAAGAAATCCTACATTCAAAAATAATAAGTCTATGAATAGAAATAGGGCAGGAAAGAATCTTGAAAACCTCTTCTTATGCATTTTTATAAGTAGCTAATAAGCGAAGTTATGAAATTATTAATCAAATTTAATAACAATATTACTTAGCAAATAGATATTTCAATAAATCAGAATAATAGCTTACTCTATTTACCCCAATAAAACACTTATTAATAATTTGATAAACAAAATATTTCATCTACAAGCCCACCCAATTACTTCCTAAAGAAGGAGGTAATTCTCTTCTCAATTGTAATAGAACTTGTACATTTTCAATCCAATTTGGACCTGGTTCTGACATATACCACTCACTACCATATTCAATTGCTCCTAAATCAGTCTGAAAAAATGATTTATGAAAATATTCATCATCTACATTGTTAGCATACCCTATAGCTTTAGAAGAAGCATCTAGATAAAATAAACTTTGAGGACTATTTAGTGCGTTTAATACATCTGAATTTCCAACTCCATTAATCTGGTTACCCCCTTTAGAATAGACAATATTATTTTCACTAAAATAAAATGACTCTTCAGTACCCTTCCATTTATTATTTTCATTTAAATAAAAAATATTGTTTTCAATAATCGAGTTTTTAAACCATTCTACTTTGCTATAATCTCCAGCTCCACACTCAGTGTACAATTGAGCAATCGGTATATGATTATAAGCTAGTTGTTCATGAAAAAAAACAGTAGTATTATGAACCAGCGTCATATTATTTTGAGCTTGCTCTGGATGTCTATCACCGGACAAGCAGTTTTTTAACCAAACAGGGCTTCTATGCCCCTCCTCAGGTGAGTTATAAAAAATATTATGATCCACGAGAGCATAGCCATCTAATGGTTTAAATGGCGCAAAGGATAAATAAGTAAAACTATCAAAAAAGAAGTTATTATGTACTCTGACTTTGGTGTTCTTCCTAAATGAATCAATTTCGATGGGATTGTCCATAATATTTCTCACAACATTATATGATATAATACTTGGTCGATCAGACTTGTTACCCCAAGAACCTCTTATCTCAATGCAATCAAAAGAGTCATAGATATAGTTATTAGAAATAGTCACTTTATCACTACCCCTGATTGATGTAAAAAAAGAATGAAGGTTTTGATCGTAAAGAACTTCCCAGAATACCATTGAGCTTTGATTATTATATGATAAATCCCAAATAGTACCATAGATGAATTCATTATTTATAATCTTATACCCATCATAACCCGAATCCTCAGAGTCCTTTACACCCAAAAGACATGCTCTAAAATGACAGTTATAAATTTCAGTATTAGCTTCATCTAATTTGATAGCATAACGTGCTGCGTTTTCCAACCTAAGACTTCGTATTTTAACGTTAGGTGCAACAACAGTAATTAGATTTGGTTTTATTTGATCAATTTTATGTCTCGGAAACTCGATTTCACTCTGATCAAAAGTTCCTTTGATATACACATGAACCATGCCTTTTTCTAAGACAAAACCATCTACACTTTTCCAAGACCTCTTCACACTCCTATATAAAGTAGAATCAATGCCGTCTTTCGTTTTTGTTGTTTGATATAAGTTTAAATCAATCAAATCTTTCAAAGAAGCGTACTTTAGTAGTGGTTGACCAGCATAAACTAATTGAGCTATATTTTCATCATACTGTGTGCTAAAAATTTTTACTTCTTCTTGATCCTTGTTACTAATGTACAGCTTCTCTTTCCATAATAAGCCTTGCATAGTAGGGTCTGATCCAGACAAAATTACACTTCCAGGAATTTCAGCTGACAGTACTATCGATTTGTCAATTACTACGTCTTCATAGTACATTCCTGACGGAATCAATACAGTGTCCCCATTTGAAGAAGCATTGATCAAACTTTGGATACTGGCTGTTTGAGCAAAGGCATGTGTACCAAACATTGTCAAAATAAATATCAAGAGAAACTTCATACATTCGTTTTTAGTTACCTTTACTCCAATATTAGAAACATATTTATGAGATTCAAATATACCATTTTCCTATTCCTGGTATTCATATATTCCTTACCGTTTTCTACTGCCGCTCAGTTCAGTAGAGAAACTGACTCATTAGCATTGTTAACTATCTATGATAGTCTGGATGGGGAGAATTGGACTGCACCTTGGGATTTGACAAAACGAATAAACACATATGCTGGAGTTATGGTGGATAACAACCGTGTAGTATATTTGGATTTCGGTAGGATTACCGGAGTAAAAGGAAATATTCCGGAGGCTCTAGGTAATTTAAATGAATTGAAACATTTGATAGTGGGAGATTGGGGGAATTATATTGCAAAGGTTCCAGGTTCCATCAGAAATCTTCAGAATTTGGAAATTCTAGAGTTTATTGGTAATAATTATCTATTAGATTACCCTGAACAAATTGGAGAATTAAAAGGGATAAAATCACTCAAGTTTTATGAAAGCCCCGGTAATATGAAATTCAACATATCCAAAATGAAAAATTTGACGGAGCTCGATTTCTTTTACACTTTAGCTCCACAAGGGGTTTTTGAAGGAGGAGGAAGTTTAAAATCTCTGAAGACCATCACTGGCAACTTTCTCTTAACAGCAGAAATATGCAGTATTAGCAGTTTAGAAACTCTTCATATTGATGCTGACCCATATCGTTACAGCTTTTATTTTACAATCCCTGACAATATTGGAAACTTAACAAACCTTAGAAGCCTAAAATTTCAAAATACCAGGTACTCTGATTCTCCATTTACAGGAGAAATACCAACCTCTCTCTTTTCTCTTAAAAAGTTAGAAATTCTTCAATTAGAAAACTCCCATTTGAGCGCACTTGATCAAGGAATATTTTTTGATAGTTTATATCTTTTGTCCGGTCTAAAAACACTGCTCGTATACAATCTAAAAGGATCCAGCTCTTTTCCCGCTAAATTCTCAGAATTAAAAAACTTAGAAGTAGCCCGGCTAACTAGTTGTGGCTTACAAGGAGGAATCCCAAATGAAGTTACTGATATGAATGCTCTTAAAGTACTTTCTCTCGGTCAAAACGAAATCTCTTCTATACCTGATTTTAGTTCGTCCAATATTCAGACATTATATCTACCATACAATAGGATTGATTACACTTCTTTGAAGCCTATGCTGACCGCAGATAATTTCTACCTCTTCCCTCAACTCATTCCTGGATATACAGACACTCTTTGTATAGGGGAGTCCCATATATCCTCCCCTTATACTGATGAGCACTTCAGTTATACTTGGGAAGATTATTATTCAGGGCAAAAGTTCGACACAGATCTTGACTCCATTCTTACTATCACATTAGGTGATAAACCAAAAAGTGTAAGATTATCGATTAAGAGCGAGAAGTACCCTAAATTATATTTTTCAAATTTTATAAATGAAACACTATTTTCAATAGAGAGCCCTATTTCACTAATCAGTTCTGGTGAGCAATGTTCTGATCCTGGTGAAGCTCTCTCCATTCTCTCAGCGGCAGGTTCAGAAGCATTATTATTATACCCAAATCCCACAAATGATCAAATCCATATTGCATCCGATATATATAATCATGGCAAATTCAAACTTATTGATCTAGCTGGTAAGGTCAAATTAGAAAATAATTGGACAAAGGATAGACCATTAGATGTGTCACATATTGAAAAGGGAATTTATATAGTTGTAATTCATGACTCTGATAATCATCTACTCATCAAGCGTAAAGTAATACTCAAATAAACAATGGTCGGTAGTAAGTTCATCCTATTTATGATCATACAGGAATTCTTCTGTGCTACTACGAAATGATTGACCCAATAGTCTAATTATTTTTAACGAAAATCATTTCAAGAATCAATTCATAGCTCTCCCGAAATATCATGAGCCCTTGTTGATGACCAATAACCTTCATATTAAAGCTACAAAACTTTGTATTAACAATTAAGGCTTTAAAACTTTTACTTGATAACTAATTCCGTTGAAATCCTTTTAAACAGAATATTCATCATATAATTGCGTTTTAAAATTATTTTTGGAACCCTTCAAAATAAACTATAGTGATTTTCTCCTCAGTAGAGTTCATCTTTTTTTTCCTCCCAGTTGTTTTTGGTCTTTACTTCCTAATTAACAATGTGAATCCAACCTTCAGTAAGTGGTTATTGGTTTTTGCCTCTATCTTTTTCTACTGGTATGGCTCTCCCAATTTCATTATTTGGTTTTTAATGAGCGTCATTTTTAATTATGCAATTGGGAACATTCTTGTCTATGGGTTTGATAGCTACCCTAATTACCTTAATAAGGTAGTACTCACATTTGGAATCTTAGCGAATGTTACTCTACTTGGGTATTATAAGTATACTGACTTTTTTATCCAAAATTATAACTTTCTTTTTCAACAATCTCACGCCCTAAAAAACATTATTCTCCCTATTGGGATATCATTCTTTACCTTCCAATTAATAGCCTACTTAGTCGATTCTAGTAAGGGGGACACCAAAGGGTATACGATAATCGATTATTTACTCTTTATTACATTTTTCCCTCAGCTGATAGTAGGTCCAATTGTACATCACAAAGATGTTGTCCCTCAATATGAAAATGTAAAGAACAGAAAAATCGATTGGGATAATTTGTCTGTAGGTCTCTTCCTGTTTTTTCTTGGATGCTTTAAAAAGTTGGTTATTGCAGATTCAATCACACCAATGGCCAGTCTGGCTTTCGAAAATACGGATCAGTTATCAATGATTGATGCATGGACTGGCTCTTTGGGTTATACCATATCCTATTATTTTGACTTATCTGGATATGCAGATATGGCGATTGGTTTGGGATTGATGTTTAATATCAAGATCCCTATCAATTTTAATTCCCCCTATAAAGCTCGCAACTTTGCTGACTATTGGAGAAGATGGCACATAACACTTTCAAAATTCTTAGGCGATTATATATTTAGACCCATCAAGAAGAAAAATGGTACTCCATTTAATTTCTATTTTGCGATCTTCATTACTTTCCTCGTTTCGGGCTTTTGGCATGGCTCTGGGTGGACTTTTATAGTTTGGGGCATCATCAATGGCCTTTTTGTGATTATGTCTCATATGATGACAAGGGCAAATAAAGAACTCCCCTATCTACTCGCTTGGTTCTTAACATTCATGGGAATCGTCCTTACAAGAGTGTTTTTTGTCTCTGATTCATTCGATGAAGTAGGTAATGTGTTATCAGCAGCAATCGATATCAGTAGTTTTCACCTAAGCAATAATGAGTTCAGTAGCTATGATCAATTATTATGGATTATCGGTGGCGGTGTACTGGCTGTCTTTTTCCCCAACAGCAATGAAATACGTGCAAAGATGCGTCCAAACATTCTTTACTTCTTTTATTTGGTAGTCCTATTTATTACTTCTATGTATTTTATTGATAAAGTTGGCGACTTTTTATATTTTCAATTTTGACAATTAGAATTATTATGACATCAAAAAAGTTTGTATCAGGTATCCTAGTAACGATAGTAGTTTATATCTCAGTTAATAAATTTTTGATCTATGATATTTTGGGTGATCCAGATAACTTGCATTTAAAAACTAATACCAAAGATGTTGTAATTGGGCCATCACAGGGTAGATTAGCAATAAATCCTGACACATTTGACTACATGGAGAACTTGTGTGTCCTTGGAGAATTTCTGCTTTTTACTGAAAAAAAACTTAAACTGATTTTGTCGCGCAACAATAATATTAAAAGAGTCTTATTGCCGGTAAGTATCGTGACTTTTTCTTATAATCGTGAGGAACATCAATTCAATAAGGAAACACTAATAGGAAAAAATGTTACTTATGAATATCTGCTGAAAGATGACTCAATAGGTGAATTTTCTGAGGTAGATTTATTCGTCACTAAGCGAAGAAACAAGTATAAATTTGGAATTACTCCTCCCAATCGAGAAGAATGGTTCGCGATGTTGCAGTATTATTTTAAAGGAGAGCCCTTGACTAAGGCTCACCCTAATTGGGGAGGATATAGTCCTGTTTTTTCTTCCAATTTACAAACAGAGCATCTAATCGAAAAAATATTCTATAAAGATGAGAAAGTTTCAGATTTTTCATTTCTACAAGCAAAATACTTTGATAGGATCATTGATATATGTGTAAAAAATAACGTCGAATTAATACTAGTTGGCATGCCTACTGTTCAAGCATTCTATAATGGCGTGCCTGATATACACAAATTCTTTTTTGATAGCCTAATAGATAATCGTTTGGTGCAGAATCCATCCTTGAAGTATTTAGATTTTACCCGTGCACATTACCCTGATAGTTTATATTCAGATGCATTTCACTTAAATTATGATGGAAGTGTGTTTTTTGGGGAAATTTTAAGAGACTCAATTGATTGAAAAGACTGCTTTTCACAAAACACAACCATATTTTCAATATCTCTCAGCATTTTGGTCGTATAAATAATCATATTTATATGACTTAATAGAATTAAAAATTAAAACTTTGGCCATGGGGTTTTTCTGTAGAAGTTTATCTATAGTTTTTGACATCCCAAAACTCTGCGAATTCGGATCCTTTGAATCTACACTACCAATCGGAGCATTCTTAAGACAATCATTTGTTGAGCACCATAATATATAAATATCATGAATAGCGGCTTCATCAACCTGAGAATCGATAGTATTAATTGTTAGTGTTGAAAAACCAGCTGCTTCTACTGCATAATCTGTATACTTAACACCTAATTTATTAACCCAAACATCTTTACAATAAGAAGAGGCAGGTATAAGTGCAAACGAGCCTCCAAAAACCCCAATACTTTTGCCAAACAAGTCACTTGTCCCTCCATATTGACGTATAAATTCGGTTGTTAGACTTGATATAAAAGCATAACCATCGTTTGTGTAATGTAAATTATCTTTCGATATATATAGATCTTTATTTCCTAAATTGATACCGCTTTCTCCATACAAATCACACAATGGAATGCAATACTTGTCAGCAATATTAGCTTGCCCCACAGTATAGTCATATAAATTATGCCTTTCTTTTAATACCGGAATATCACTCTCACAGGAGCATACCACTATTAACACTATAAAAATCATTAATTTATATAGTGCTCTCTTGTTCACATGTAACCGATTACAGGTATTGTGTTAGCCATATCCAGTAAAAGATAATAATTCTAACACGAAAAAATGAATTTAGAAGCTAGAACAAAGAGAAAGTTAATGAATGAATTTAGCTTTCGTAGCTACCAAAGAGCAATACGCATTGGCAGAATTAATACGAAATATGAGGAATACCGCTAACAAGATGACTGATAATAACTGAGCCTTTCTTTACAATTCTTTAGCAGTTTTTTACCCTTCTAAGAACTCAAATCAAGAAGAACCTGTTGGTCAATCGGTAGGTGGATATTCCGGACTAAACTGACCCCTCTTAGCCGATCTTAAAAATATGAGTAAAGAACCACCGTTAAAAACGGAGGCTTTGATTTACAGATTAGACCCAAAGGGTCATAACACTTATTTCGAATCATTATGCTCTTGATATTTCACATAGCGCCTTATCATAGCCTCGTCTAATCCTACCGTACTCACAAAATAACCTCTTGACCAAAAATGGTTTCTGTTTTAAGTTAGGGCAAGTTTTGAAAAGTTTTAGATGGTAAACCTAAATAAGGGCAAAGCCATTAAAATTTATTCCTTGGTACATCGTAAACAAAATGCCGATGATCGGCTAAATGAACCTCTCCAAATACTATAATCTCTATCACCATTTGAATTTTGATACCCAATATAAAACCCCCATGAATCACCTGAATCAGGTATGGTCCGGTTTGACCAGTAGTAAGACTCCTGTCCAAAACCAGAAAAATTACTCCCTATTAAATAACCGGAAAAGACAAAATCAAACCCAAAATCTTCAGATAAAGTGATCTTTTCAGTGTCATCTAAGTCATGCATTTCATAACCTAAATAATCATCCAATGAGGCCCATTCACCATAAGTAGCTGCTTTCCACCCTGTAGGACAGATATCACTACTTGAAATAGCACTAAACGTATAAAGGCCACCGTAGACATCACGATATGTTTCATCATCATTGTACCAATGCACTCCATAATAGGTACCCTCATCGGATATTAAATTTATTGGGTTACCGTTATTATAAGTGGCCGTCTTCAAATTATCAGCCATCCACTCTATACCATTAATTGTAACGGTCCTATATAAATTACCTTCTATGTCGACCATAGAATTATAAATTCTAAATTCATTTATATTACTACAACCATTGCTATCTATTACTTTAACAGAATAGACACCATCTTGCGATATATCAGTTAAGTCCTCATTTATTGAACCATCTGACCATTCAAAAATGTAAGGCTCTACTCCAAAATTTGGAGTAATATCAATTAGACCGTCGTTTCCACGATTAAAAATATTTGTAATATCACTTAGTATTTCTATCTGAACAGTTTCATTCCTAATCTCAATACCGTCTATATTCAATTCATAATTATTCGCATCGGTCACGACAACACTATAACTTCCTTGAGCAAGACCTTGAATCACATTTGAACTTATAGTCTTGGAGTTATGGGACCATAGATACTCAAATGGCTCAGTACCTCCTGACACGTTCAATTCTATTTCCCCATCATTCTCTCCATAGCAGATTATATCATTTGAGATTATCTCCACTTCAAAAGGTTTGTTTATTCCAATAAACTCGTCCAATTCATTAGTAAAATCTGGGACATCTGTAGACTGTCCCAATTCCTCATACCTCTGGTTAAGGTTATCCCTGACCCCTGTAGCATCCAACCTTTGAGCAGCATTATAAAGCGTAGATTTAATAATATCAGAATCCAGTGTACCATCAGTACGAAAATCAGTATTAATATTGGCCAACAGCTCACTCAATTGGGCTACAGAATTATCACCTTGTAAGATGGAAGAAATCGTAATAAGAATCTTGCTGTCAAGATCTGAGCCATTGAGATCTAATTGTTCTAAGGCAGTATCTGTAGATTTTTGAAATCCAAATGCCTTATAAACTTCGGACTCCGAAGTATCCTTAGCAATGGAAAATTCCATTGTCTACTAAATATTGTACCCTTGCATAAGCCATGTGGGTTAAAACGTTTACGTTAAAATCATCACTTTCAGATAGGTCAACAATGGCATTTAGAGATAAGGCTGTTTCAGTTACAGATGCCGTGATCTCATTAAAATAGAATCCATCTGCCTCTATAATTGCAAATGTACTTTGGAGGTCTAATGATCGTAATGAAAATGCGCCACTATTATCCAGAATTTTTGTACTAAAGACTTTTCCAGTTTGCAATAAATCACTACTTAACTCATAAATTATTATAGAAGAACCATTAACATATGGGCCCTTTTGGACCAATCCGTCAACTTTGTGTTTTTCAAAAGAATTATCTTCGGAATCTTTACAGCTTGATATAAACGATATAAGGAATATTAAAAATCCAAGTTTTGGAAAAATAGAGCACTTCATATTATGAATTTATTTGAGAACTAAATTTAACTACCTTTCTAATTATAACATAGCTCTTCCTCAAGCCATCATGCGCAGAATCTATTGAAATCATTTGACCATCAGAGCTCCATCTGGGGTGTAAGTTACACCTTTTTTCATCTTCGTATTTCCATGAAGAGAAGAATTGCCCTAGCTCTATTTGTGCTTCTCCTTCCAGCTCACAAAGCAGTAAGTGTCTCACTCTACCTTTGTCTGGATAGGTATCTGTAATGATTTGTTGATGATCTACTTGGTTAATAGTAGGGTGCCCATCACCAAATTTATCATAAGCTCCATTTTGAATATGATTTACTTTCTTAGTAGCTACATCTATAAGATAATAGCCGTCTTTTTCTCCATACCTGGCCCAAGTAATTACTTCATGGTTATTTCGCCAAGAATAGTGTGAGACCATCTTGTCATCCAACAATATTTCATACGTTCTGCTATCTATGTCATACACATATAGTCTAGACCACTTACCAACAGAGCCCAACCATCTATGCATAAAAATAATCTTTTCCCCATCAGGTGAATACATAACATGGTTAACCTTATGTTCGCATTTGGACATTTCTTCCGTTGTGTTATTCTCCATGAGTTCAGCGATTGATATCATCAAGTAAAATTTACCTGATTTTAAATCTATCATCCACAAACCGTCTTGGTTATAAGCCATGTCTTTCTTAAAATTAGAAAATGACTGGTGATAACCGTAATCTGGCCTGAGCCACATCAAACGAGAATAATTAAGACCTATTGCTGTCTCATTATTAGGGTTTATGCATTGAATGGGTATTTCAAACTCTTGAAACTTGTTAGATGCCAATTCTAGGATTTTGGAACCAGATATATCAGTGCCTACCATATCGTTGTAGATCAAACGATCATTATCAAGCCATTGCACCATGGCACCTTGCTGATAGTTCCATGTCTGACTACTGGCTACAGTTACGACATCCTTCTTTTCCAAATCAAACACCTTAATATCAATAGTATCATGAGATGTCAATGAGTGAAACACCATTTTGGACATTGATGGGTTCCATGGTGATTTGTCATAGTAACCAAAGAACAGTACCTCACCATCAACGTCAGGCTTGCCTATAAGCTGGTAAGGTGAGCGTATCTGATAATCTGGATCCATCGACACTTGAACCCTGATTTTTTATGTTTCAAATAAATCAGCCTTTTGTATGACCATCTAATTAGATCTCTTAACCATGGAGCTTTCTCCAAAAATTTGGCAATAATCCTTTCTGTATTTGAATATGCAGCCATTATTTTTTATTCCTGTTTTTAACAATATATAGAAGTAGTAACCATGGTTCTATAAAATACCTAAAGAAAAACCTTTGTGGGCTTTCCATAAAACGATACAACCATTCTAAGCCTACTTTTCCCATCCACCTTGGAGGAACTTTTACTTCCCCAATAATATATTCCATAGCAGCTCCACAAGTGATCAAAGTGTTGGTTTCTAATCGCGGTAAATTCTCAGAACACCATACTTCTTGTCTTGGCATTCCCATTCCAACAAGTAAAATATTAGGTTTAAAAGCATTTAATTCATCAATTAAATTATTTTCCTCATTGGAATCAAACTTAAAATAACCATTCGCATTTTTAAAGACAATATTTGGATAATTATACTTAATGAACTTCTCTATTTTGGACTCAAGCCCCGGTTTTGACCCTACGTAAAAAAGCTTGTATGAATTTGAGTTACAAAAATCAAAGAAATGGTCTTTCCAATCCATCCAGGTAACTCTATCATCTTTGGTAATGGTCTTATTCCCGAATATACGTGCAAGCCAGACAATTGGCATGCCATCTACTCTTACGATAGCATTATTTTGAATAGCATTCAATTGTTTGTTTTTGAATTGCAGATATAAACCGTGTAGATTAATACTGATAAACAAAGACTTTTGACCTGCATCAATAACGTTCTTCATCCATTGGTGCAACATCACAATATTTGCGGGGTTAATTTTGGTTCCCAAAAATTTAAATTCGTTTTGCTCATTCATAGTGAATTGCTACTTAACCTTTTGTCCAAAACATATTCCAACATAGTAAGGATGTTTATGTACACCAATAAGTACAAAACCTTAACGTCCACTAAAATCAATGGAATAAGCATGATGTTTTTTAAAATAATTGGCTTCATAAAAGATTTTTTATACAATTCAGGAGCTATTTTTTTAAAAAAATAAATCTTTCGAAATACATATTTCGGAACGTAAGAAAAATTGAAAATTGAAAATATAATTACGCATAATTTTAAACTTTCTGAAGACAAAGTCCCTAAAAACGGGATCAAGAAAATAAAAGCCTTTGTCATATACAAACCAAATAGAGTAAACCCTTTGTAGGTATTTGCGACACTATTATGTGTTAGAAAAATTACGGAGAGAGAGCCAATCAATATAAGACTGGCTATGGCTATACTTAAATCAAGATAGATTAAAGTAGATAGAATTATTACAAAATAAATCAACTTGAGATAGATAAAACCCTTCTTTACTACAACTACTTTAGTTTGTCTGTGAACTGGCAAATCCACACCATAAGAAATAGATGGCTCTCCCTGATCATTCTGAAAACAGAAGAAATCATAAACATTATAAAACAATAAAAAAATGGCCGCTGTTGAAAATATCATCAACGCACTGTATTGTGAAACCAACCAAAGGTAGCCCGCAAAAAAGCCATGATATTTTAATAGATACAGTACCGCTTTGTACTTTTTTTTATACCGCGATTCCAAATAGTATTGGGCAGGAAAGTAGAATATATTCATTGTTATTCAAATATTTGATGGGCTATAAAAAACAGCTTCACTTACAAAATCGAAGAGCTCTTTATCAGCTTTCATATTGTCTGTTATAAAGTACGACCTAGCAATCACTTCGTCAGAATAATAATTCCTTAGCGTTGATAGCTTGCCTGTCTCATTGACATAGTCTATGTACTTACCAGAAAATATTGAGTTTTCGAACTTTAATTTTGACCCTACTCTTAATATTTTTTTACCTGGAAGAAAATGTGGTAGCAAAAAATCAAACGTATTGGATAAAACCACTACTTTTTCTCCACTATCAATTCGATCGACTATATCATTGTAAACAGAATCTATCCTTTTGCTATCATCCAATATTTTAATAAAAATACTTGCTGCAATGTCAAGGTCAATATGCTTCTCATTCCTTAAAGCTTTTACTCTAATCTTCATATATCCATTCCCTGAAATTAACTTTAAGTCCTTCAGAAATTTAGCTAGTATCCAGAAGAAAAGATTTTTTGTTTTTTTAATAATTGAGCAAGTTTTGAAATAATAAGATATAAAATCTAAACTTGTATTTGAAGAGTAAATTGTACCACAAAAGTCGTATATAAATAATTTTTCTTTCTCTTGAATCATCTCAACATGAATAATAAAACATTGCACATATTTCTACCTGATTTCACAGGTGGGGGGGCAGAAAATATGATAGTTAACTTTGCAAACTATCTAGACGACAAAAGTATTGATATAAAATTAATTGTAGTAAATAAAAAGGGCCCATTACTTAAAAGACTTAATAATAATATTGAGGTTCATGATTTAAAGGCCAAAAGAGCCATCTTTTCTATATACAGCCTATTTCTATACTGTAGAAAACACAAACCTTATATAATGATGTCCACATTATTTCAAGCTAATATTGCTTTGTCACTAGTGAACCTTATTTGTCAACACCCTCAAAAAACGTTCTTAAGAATAGAGAACAATACCACTCAGCTAATCAATGACAAATCTCTTTTCTCTAAATTTATGAGAATTGCAATCATATTTTTCCCTTTTCTTTTCCAAAGAGCTACAAAAATTATATGCGTTTCAAAAAACTCAGAAAATGACTTGAATAAAAACTATGGAATACATAATACTACCACAATATGGAATCCTGCTCTATCACAAGAAAAAATAGATAAGAGCCATGAAACTATTCAAGAAAAATGGTGGCCCACAGCTAAAAATGTGATTATATCAATTGGCAGATTATCTGAGGTTAAAGATCATAAGACCCTGATTAGGGCGTTTGCCAATATCGATGATAAATCTAGTTTTCTAGTCATTTTGGGTGAAGGAGAAAAAAGAACTGAATTAGAAGAAATGTGTAAAGAATTGAAGCTGGGAGATAGAGTGATAATACCTGGGTTTGTAGATAACCCCTATAAATTTCTAAGACACTCTAAATTATTCATTTTACCCTCTCTCTACGAAGGTATGTCTAATGCTTTAGTAGAAGCAATATCTTTTGACACTACTGTCATAGCCTCTAACTGTGACGGAGGTAACTCCGAAGTATTAAACAATGGAGAATATGGAGTTCTCTTTGAGGTCGGGAATTTCATAGAATTAACACAATTGATTAATGAACAACTCCAAAACCCGAAAATGGTTGATAGTGATCTTTGGATAAAAAACTTCGGAAGCGAAACAATTTACAAAAAATACTTAGACGTCTTTTTTGACTCTTATAAGTAACATACCAAAATATGATACGCCAACTAAAAACAAACCTTCTTTGAGAATAGGGAATATTGGAACTTCCATAAATAATGATATTAAAATTGCATAATATAAATACAAATACTTCTGTTCTTTTTGACTGCCAATATTAGTGTTGAAATTTATTGTGATTGGCTTCAAAACAATCTTTATAAAGCAGCTCATATATAGTATTGCACCAAGGCATCCGTATTCTGCTATAATATTGATAAGGACTCCGTCTCTTGATAGCAATGACCCATTCCCAATACCTCTACTGTCTATTATATCACGATAATAAAGAACATATTTAACGGCATAATGCTTTTCTTTAATCAGTGCGATATTTGAAGCATAATTCCCAGGGCCAACACCAAAAAGCATCTTCATTTTACTATCCAAGACCTCTGTATAGAGTTGTATATATCCTCGTATAAGTTCAAATTCAGTTGGGAAAGTGGAATTCAAATTAAATAGTCCAGCCAATTTATTACCTGCAAAGAAATATGCTACCAATCTAAACTTATCAGGCAAATATTGTGGGTTGGTAAACAAAAAACCAAAAAAAACTAGAATTAACAATATTGATGATAAAGCAATCATTTTCGTCTTCCTTGTTCCCGTAAGAATATGAGCGGAAACCAAAGAGATTATAAAAGAGATCAATCCAATCTTAAAATCAACTATCACAGCAAAAAACAATGCTATAAGTAGTAAAAAAAGATAGGTCCATGTTTTTTTTAAAGTGAAAAAATAAAGAGAACTAAAAAGAGAAATGAAACCAAAACTATGAGCATGAGCGGTCAATGCGGAAAGCATGTCCACATGAAGGTTTAAATAATATTTTTGAAATAATACAATTGGATACATTAGGAGAAGAAGACCAAGATGCACCCTATTCCATTTCACTTCATTATAAAAAGTGTCTCCTCCATAAATTAACGCGTCATAGAATATAATGAAATACATCAATGGAATTAGCTTCATAATTAACGCATATATTCCGTCAATTATATTTGCTGAATTTAATAGTATTGAAAATAATCCAACGGCACAAAAACATAGAATAAGAAATAATTCACTCTTAAATTTCGTTTTAATCACCCAATCTGCTAAGAAACTTCTATTGAGAAGTAAGATGAATGAGTAAAAACTAACGAAGATATAAAACGACCACCAATAAAAATTGAAGGACGTAAACCCGAAATAATTAATGAACAATAATAGGACTAATAAGGTTACAGCCAGATTGTTCTTGGATACCTTATGGATCACAATATTGTTTTATTTATTTAAATAAATCTTGAAATATCACTGAATCGAAAGCTTTCAGTTTAGAATCAAGCCCTGCATTTACTACCTTCCTGTTTCCCTTAAGAAAAACATCGTTCGCATGCGCATATGAAGCATCTTGAAACTCTACATGAGGCACTCCAATCACATCCCCAACCTTATAATAACCATCATTAAAATGTAGGCCTTTCACTTTCTCAAGCGTTTCTTCTGTTATTTTTATCTTCCCTGGAGGAAATAATTTGGGTAATTCACCATAATTATGATCAACACCTATGACAACTACTTCTGTAAAACCTAGATAATATGCCCATTCCAGCATCAAATAGGTAACACTCCCCCCTACGAACCCGACCGAAGCAAAGTCATATGAAAATCTAGGAGCATATTTATTTTCCTCAAATCTAGAACCTAGTCTTTCATTAAAAAAAAGAGTATCCTTAGACGATTTGATAAAATATGAATTCGTAAGTGATACTAATTTGGTCACCCCTTCAAGCGCATTAATTTCTTTTCTCCGCAAATAAGTTTGTTCTCTATCTTCAAAAAATATGAAATCAGTATTAAAACCTAATTCGTCAAACATTTTAAAAATACCATTGGACCCCATCGTTATTTCATCTTTCAAACAACTTAAATCCATTTTCTTTAAACTAGGTCCATTTCCAATGATAAAACACCTTTGCCCTTTGTATTTATTTCTATATTGTTCTAGCCTTGACTGATACCCTTTTTCATGGCTAAACATTTTTCCATTGCTGCCTTTTGAGAAAATATTTACGCTTGGATAATCGAAGAATTTATTCTTTGATATTAAAGCTCTTATAAATCGAAACGGCGCTTTAACAAGCGACATTTTCATGCTACCTAAATTCATATTCCCAATTTTGTTTAGCGCGAAGATAAAGCTGGAAAAATATGTTAACAACTATTAAAAGTATTATTCCTCATTAGAAAAAACAATAGGTGTAGGGTTAATCACATGACTAACTGGATACGATTTATTTCCAGACTCAAAAACTTTAAGCTTCTGATCACTGTTGATCAGCAACAATTTCTCCAAAGAACTATTAATCAAGCTCAAGTTCAGGCTTATCCTTCTACATCCATTTTTAGGTTCATTCGTGGCAAAAACTGGTTTATTCAACAAAACATTATCAGGGTTTGGGAATATTGAAGCAATATGACCATCATCCCCCATTCCAAGAAGAATGAAGTCAAATACAGGATCTATCTTACCAAAAAAATCAAATATCTCTTTCTTGTATTGAATAGCAGCAAGATCAGGGTCTATTTCTCCTTTCATCCTATGAATAGAGCCTACATTAGTCAATTTCGTAATCAAATGATCGTTTGCAAGCCTATAATTACTATCTGTATGCTTGGGAGAGACACACCGCTCATCAAGCCAAAACAAATGAGTGTGGTTCCAATCTATGAGGTCAATGTAATCTTCAATCAACCTGTGAAATATTGACTTAGGGGTGTTTCCTCCTGACAGAACCAAAGTAAATTTGCCTCGTTGGGCTATGCTAACTTCTGACTGATATAATATTCGTTCGCACACACCGACCTCAAATTCTTCCTGAGATGACACTCTGATATAATTACTTTTCATTATGAACCATATCAAATAATGCCTCTGCAAAGTCTAAATCCTCCTGTTCTTTAATCACATGTGCAGCTAATTTACCCACTGGATAAAAACTCACAATACCGGCATAAGTAGCACAAGCCCCTTCTTCATACGCCTTGCAGTATGTCTTAGTCTTCCATCCTGAAATACTCCATGTAATCCTTTGGACTGGTTTCAATTCTTGAGAATTAGTCTTTTCCTCGAATGTAAAGTTTACTGGCATATTCTCATAAGCACATTCAATCTGTATATTCTCCACACTCAATAATGCATCCGGCTTGCTTTCTTTTATCTGTTCTGTAAAACACTTTATATCCAATAAACTCAGTAATGGCGCAATACTGTGTACTTGAACGAGGTAATCACACCGATGATTACTCATGAATTCATAGACAAAATCTTCACTTGTAGCCTGATTATTCGCTAGTTCATCAGGACGTTTGTGAAAAAACACACCTTCTTGCTTGGCGACCTCTCCAATTTCAGGTGATTCACTATTTACCCAAACCTCATCAAACAGTCCTGAAGATTTCACCTTTCTTATCGCGTGGGCAATTAATGGTAAGCCTTTTAGTAATTGAAGGTTTTTTTGTTTTAGTCTTTGACTACCCAATCTGGCGGGTATCATGGCTATTATTTTCATAAAGTAAAGTAATAGAATAAAGAATTAATCAAAATAAGTAAAGCTAATATGGGTAACATCATCCGTTTTTCATAACTAATAAAGTTTGTATGTAATGTTGGGTAAACCAAATAAGCAATCAATGGCATAGAAATTATCATAGCTATAATTTGGGATAACGGAAACACCAATATCCCTACCACATCATAAAACAAATAAATTGATATAAAAAAGGCCACTGCAATAACCATAATATTCAAATGCTCTACTACCTTATTGGATTGATTCGAGACAGACAACGACATACCACCCCACCGAGAAATGAAACTGGAAAAAGAAAACAATATAATCATACTTACAGACCCTAATTTCACATTACTACTTACAAAGGATAATAGATTTTCACCTATCAAAATGAAAATAATATAACCAAACATAAAAATACCATAACTTATGTATTGCGTTTTTCTTAACGTTGGAAATAGTTTATTAAAGTCACCATTCCCTCTGAATTTAGCAATTAAAGGTATTTTAGCTTGAAATGTTGCCATGGTAAATCGTTCAATAATATCAAAAATTCTTTTCGTAAACAAAAAGCTTGCCGATTCAGCCGCTACAAATAATTGCGCAACCAAAACTGCTGATATATGTTTTATTATATTACCCAGTACGGTTGTAATACCACTCTTCCATGCACTATCCCATACAATAGAAAATAACTCTTTATCTATTTTAGCCTTAACCAAAGGATCTTTAATCTCTAAAAATTGACGTCTGCCAAAAAATGTCACCATTAATGTACCAGCCAAATTGACTAACTGATATATAAATACAATGCTTAACAATGTCGGATAGAACAATAATACAAGCATGATAAGGCCAAGGCCAACCAAATTTACTATTCCTAAAACCCGTTGTACTAAAGCGACTTGATTAATTCCTGCTAAAAAAACACGATGATAACCAAGGAACAAGTTGAATGTGGTGGTTATCATTATGATACCCCATGACAACCAGCCTACATTCACAGAACCAAGTTCAAGCATAGGTCCAGCAAGGGCAAACTTGGCTATAAACAGGAGTAGCAAAAAATAAAAGGCAGATAGCACTAAGTATACCTTTTTCATTAAAAAGTATATACGAGTAAACTCTACACTATCCATTGAAGTAGTTTCTTGAATGTTTTTTTTTGCTGATATTTCACGGAATTCAGCAATTCTAACGCCCGCAAACGAATAGGCAACAAAACGAGTAAATGTACCATTAAAACCAAAAAGGACTCCTTGGGTCATTGCTACAATAGAAGAAAATAAGAACCAAATATTAATTTCACCCACTTCCAAATTAGTAATAACAATTGGAATCGCTATCAAAGAGCTAAATAGGGTTACGACATTACTAAACCAAGTATTAAAAATAGCAGATCGAAAAAGTTTTTTAAACAAACTTCTCATCTTATCAAAGACTTCAAAACGTTCTTAAGTGATTTTGGAATTATTTTTTCCAGCGGATTTAACAAGATGTATCCTAAACTGAATAACTTAAAATAAAATCCAGTACCCCAATTACAAATATGCTTCCTTATAAATTCCCATTTCAATAAGGTCCTTTTGTTATAAACAGGTTTTCCTAACTTGGCCCACTCACTAAAAAATCTATTTCTCATCATTTGAGTCTTAAATTTCTTTCGAGTTTTATACTTATCACTCACCTCCTTTTTAAATGAATTATCTTTCATCATTGAATTAACAATAATGTCAAAATATTCGTTTACATGGTCAAAGTAAAATTTTGCACTTGCCTGATTATTTGATTCCCTTCTAAGGAAGTTTGATTCTGGTGAAATTACCAACCTTGAACAATTGGCCATGAGTTTGGCATGTAAAACAGTATCAACATAATATCCATTAGGGTAACCTGCGTTTTCGAAAGGCCCACAAAGTGAGTATAGACTCTTATGAAAGATAAAGAGACTCAAATGATGATGAACTTTAAGGTCAAAAAACAGTTCAACTGATTCTTTCGTATTAAAAATTCTCCTTCCCATTTCATCCTGGTTGTAACGGGTTACATGAGAATTTTCATCAATTATATCAGCTCTATTGGCGAAAATAGTTGATTGATCAAATTTATCAGGATTGAAAAAGTCAAGAAAATTATTTTTCAAAACATCGTCATCACTCAATACAAATATCCAATTATGTGAAGCAGTATTTACCGCCATGCTAAATGATTCTTCTATTGGAGCTATGCTATGATATGTTCCACCGTACCATTTTACTAATGGACTATTCCAATATTTGGATTCAAGATAGGAAGAGTTACTAGAGTTATTAATATGGATGTTAATTTCTATACAATTTTGATCAAGATTCAAACATGAACTTATTGTCTCATCTAGAATATCTTTGAATTGTACAGTTGGAATAACAATACTTAATTTTTGCATAACTATGATAGGTTATAATTTACCTCGAAAACAAACCACAAAAAAATTTCCCTATTTATGATCCTCCACCAATTCTAATAGTCCAGCTTGAATAGTATGCTTCGGCGTAAAACTAAATTTTTGTATAGCGCTTAAATCAGCAATTGCTGTTTTAGTATCCATAATTCTTACTGATTCCCCAGCCCATTTTATGGGAGATGATAAACCAGTCAATTCAGATAAAATACTCTCGATTTCTTTTAAGGAGAATGAGTTACCTGAACCTATTTCTAACAAATCATCCGTTTTTATCTTGTCTATATTCTGTAATAGATAAATATAAAAACTTGATACGTCAGATACGTGAATAAAATCAAACCTTTGCGTTCCATCGGAGGACATTTCTTTCACACAACCGCTTAGAAAGCTTTTTATTAGTACATCAATCACTTTCTCCTTTGACGGGTCATACCCATAGATTGTATATGGGATGACATTAATTACATTAATATCATAGGCTTCTTTAAAGTATTTCAATATAGCTCTGAATGCTGTTTTGGTAGCACCATATAGATACGTCGGCTTATCAATTTTATTATTATCATGAAACTCTGCGAATGTCCCTGTGTTAATAAAGTTTCTAATTCCTGAGTCCCTTAATTCTACGAGTAAGCGCGTTGGAAAATCAATATTGGAATCAATCAGGTTTTTAGCAGTTATACTGTCATCTTTTGGCGATAAAAAAGAAGCCAAATGAATTACGGTATGAACTTGAATATCTTTTTCTATTTCTGAAATAAATAAAATATTACTAGGGAGACTACCGATTGCTTCTTTTGCCTTTACTACATCTCTTACGTAAAGGGCAATCCTTTTTCCCACAAAATCACTATTTTTAGAAAGATCATTGATCAAACTTCTACCTAGAAAACCTGTAGCTCCTGTTATTAATATATCAAACTTCATAAAAAAGGCGTAATAAATTTATTCAAAGGTATTAGCTCATTATCACGATCTGATAATATAGGATTCACATTGTCCCAATCAAAGCCAAAGCTATCCCATCTTACTCCTGAATCACATTGACTATTGTATTCTGAAGTCACCGCATAGACTGTTATTGTATCATCCTCAAGACTTTTAAATCCATGAGCACAACCTTTTGGAATCAATAAAGAATTAGCATTACTATCAGAAAGAATAAAGCTACTATATTGTCCATAAGTTTTACTTTCCATTCTCAGATCTAGAACAACATCTAAAATTTGTCCCTTGGGAACGTAAACCAATTTGCTGTGGTCTTCTGGCAGCACTTGAAAATGCATTCCACGAATCACATCTTTTTGAGATATGGAATAATAGCTTTCTTGAAAATTTAAATCCGAATTGACCTTATCGAAAGTACTCTTATGAAAAACTTTCGAAAAAGAGCCTCTGTTGTCTGTCAAAAGCTTACTTTCTATCAAGAATAAGCCTTCTATTTTAGATTCAATAAAATTCATAAATTTAGCCTTTTAAAACTATCAATTTGGTTTTTGCAAATTTCGTAAGTCGAGGATTCATTTGCATTTTTATACCAATCTACGGTCATCGCCACTGTCTGATCAATGTCCAATGTTGGTGTCCATCCTAACTTCACCCTTGCTTTAGTAACATCCAACGCTAATAAATTAGCCTCATGCAGGCCATCATATTCAGTACCCAAGAGTAGTTGGCCATCTCCATAATATTGAACAATTTTTTCTACTAATGTTTTCACTGTAACTATTGCGTCATATTCCGGGCCGAAATTCCACCCTTCTGAATAATTCACAGGGTTTTCAGACATCTTATAAGCCAATAACAAATAACCGCTTAAAGGTTCCAAAACATGCTCCCATGGACGGGTAGCATATGGGTTTCTAATCTCTATAGGTTTTTTCTGCTGTATTGACCGCATACAATCTGGAATTATTCGATCTAACGCCCAATCACCACCACCAATGACATTTCCTGCACGCACTGATGCAATTGCCTTTCCATGTTTTTTATAATCCTTAGGATTAAAGTATGATTTTCTCCAAGAATTTATAGCTATTTCACATGCTCCTTTTGAAGACGAATAAGGATCGTGCCCTCCCATAGGATCATCTTCTCGATAGCCCCACATTTGTTCTTTATTATCATAACATTTATCGGTGGTAATTAATATTCCAGTCTTCACCGAAGTAGTTTTTCTAATGGCTTCTAGTACATTGATAGTACCCATCACGTTCACTTCGTATGTTTCTACCGGAATATCATAAGAAAGTCGAACCAGTGGCTGAGCTGCCAGATGAAATACAACTTCTGGATTGTACTCCGAAAAAACCCTATCTAACTTTGCACAATCCCTAATATCGCCTCTAATATCAACTAATTTATTACTCACCTCCGAAAGTACAAAATTGTCATTTTTTGTCAGTGGGTCAAGAGCATAACCAATTACTTTTGCTCCCATTTCTAATAACCAGATAGAAAGCCATGATCCTTTGAATCCTGTATGACCAGTAACTAATACTGTTTTTCCGTTATAGTATCTTTCCATAAGTTATCCCTAAAATTACCAGATTTTCCAAGGAGCCTTGCCAGCATCCCACATTTCATTCAACTCAACATTATCTTTCAAGATATCCATGGGTTTCCAAAACCCACGGTGAGTAAATGAGTTCATTTGACCATCTTTTGCAAGATTCTCCAATGGTGCTCTTTCAAAGATAACATCATCTGAATCCCCTATATAATCAAATACTTTAGGCTCACATACAAAATACCCGGCATTGATCCAAATACCATCACCAGCTGGTTTTTCCGTAAAACTGGTCACCTGATTATCATGTCCAATTTCTAATGACCCAAATTTCCCTTGAGGTTTATAAGCAGTAACTGTTAAAGCTTTACCTTTAGCTTTATGCTCCTCAATACTCTTAGAGATATCTACATCTGAAACTCCATCACCATAAGTTAACAGGAAAGACTCATCACCAATAAATTTCTTAACTTTCTTAATCCTCCCTCCGGTCATTGTATTAAGTCCGGTTTCTACCAATGTCACCTTCCAATTCTCTGTTTGACTATTATGAATTTCCATCTCATTTTTTGCCAAATCAAATGTTACATCACTGGTATGTAAGAAATAATTTGCAAACCATTCTTTAATAACATACCCTTTATACCCAAGGCAAACAACAAAATCATTTATCCCATGTGCAGAATAAATTTTCATAATATGCCAAAGTATAGGTTTACCTCCTATTTCCACCATCGGTTTAGGAACCAATTGTGTAGACTCGCTAAGTCGCGAACCAAAACCTCCTGCTAATATTACTGCCTTCATACTTATAATGTTTTAATCCCATTCATCAAGGTAGATATTATCTGCTCCTTGAGATTCTAAGTCAACTTTAAATTTCTTTATTAATTCTGATGATCCACAGATATAAAAATGTTCCTCTTGAATGTTTTTAACATTTTGAACGACATCATTTAATTCCATTCTTCTATTACTACCTCTATCCGTTTTTTCACGCGTACAAAAAACACTTAGATGTCCTTTAGGCAGGATATGCAACATATCCTCATAATGGGCCATTTCAGTTTCCTTTCTTATAGAATAATAAATATATAGTCTATCAATCTGGCCCTCATTCTTAAGGTATTCCATAAAACACAGAAATGGTGCAATACCAGTCCCTCCAGCTATACAATGAATAGCTTCTTCCTCGTCAAACATCGGTAACATAAAATCACCATAAGCATACTTTATAGTGCATTCCGTCCCAATACTAAACTCGCTAAATATTTTTTCTGTATAATTTCCTGCTTTCTTAATTATTATACGAATTGTTTTATCATCAGTACTATAAGAAGCAATACTAAAAGTTCTTGATTCAGGCCAGTTCCCTGAGGCATCCACCTTATCAAGAGTTAGTTGTAAGAATTGACCTGGCTCATAAGAATCATATTCTTCAACATCAAGTAAATATTCTCTTACACTATCACTATATACAATAATATCTTTGACAATCGCTGTTGAAACTACTGACATTACTATTTCAAATTATTAAAGAATTCAGCAAATGCTTGAATAATAAAATCATTCATTTCAGTAGTGATACCAGGATATACACCAATAAACAAAGTGTTTCTCATTATATAATTAGTATTAGGTAACTCACCTATTACACGATAATTAGTATCAACATATGCCGGTTGCTTTAACATATTACCAGCAAAAAGTTGTCTCGTTTTAATGTTCGCTGACTCCAAATGATTAGTCAACTCATTTTTCGTAAACTTACCATTTTCCTTTACTGAAATGGGGAACCCAAACCACGAAGGGTCAGACTTCTCAGTCGCTTCTGGCAGAATTAAATATTCCTCAAAAGGTTTTAAACCTTCTTTCAGATACTTAAAATTATCCTTTCTCACTTGAATAAAACCAGGGAGTTTATCTAATTGTGCAACACCTACAGCAGCTTGCATATCAGTCACTTTTAAATTATAACCTACATGACCATAGACATATTTATGATCATACCCATAAGGTAATTCACCATGTTGTTGTGTGAATCTTCTACCACAAGTATTGTCTGCACCTGGCTCACAGTAACAATCTCTACCCCAATCTCTAAAGGATGTAGCAATTCGATTCAATAACGCATTGTTGGTAAGAACAGCACCACCTTCTCCCATCGTCATGTGATGAGCGGGATAAAAACTAGTTGTGGCAATGTCTCCAAAAGTACCAACCATTTTCCCATTATATGTTGAGCCTACAGCATCACAGCAGTCTTCTACAACAAAAAGTTTGTGCTCTTTGGCAAAAGCCATAACAGCATCTATATCAAAAGTATTGCCCAAGGTGTGGGCAATCATGATTGCTTTTGTTTTATCAGAGAGCGCCTTTTCCAACTGAGAGACCTGAATGTTGCAGGTATCTAATTCTACATCGACGAAAACAGGAATTAACCCATTTTGAATAATTGGATTAACAGTAGTTGGAAATCCAGCCGCAACGGTGATGACCTCATCACCTGGCTTTAACTGTCTTTTTTTAAGTAAAGGTGAAGTCAATGCAGAAAACGCTACTAAGTTCGCTGATGAGCCAGAATTAACTAGAATACAATTCTTTTGCTCCATAAATTTAGCAAACTCCGTTTCAAATTTCTGAGCGTACCGACCGGCTGTCAACCAAAAATCCAAAGATGAATCAACCAAATTGACCATCTCTCTTTCGTCATATATCCTACCAGCAAAAGTAATATTAGTCTCTTTGGGAACAAAATCAGATTTTGACTGTTGACCCAGTTTATAGAATTCCGCAACTTTCTCTAGTATTTCAGTTCGTAGTTGTTGTTCTTTTTCAGATTCTTTCATCTATAATTTTATTTAAGAAATTAGACCCCAACATAAGTATCTGTGTCATAATTTCCATGTTCTCTCATTCTATATTTAACATTAACTGCGGCATTAATAGCTAAGCCTGCTGCTACATCCCACAATTTTATTCTATTTTCTTTATAGGCATCCACTCTCCCACAAGCCACATAGCAAAGCGATAAAGCAGCAGACCCAAACATTCTAATTTTCTTGTACGACTTAACTTGGTCTAAAAATTCCGTCAAACTAGTGTCGTTAATCTCCAAATATGTAGGAAAACCAGTCGCCAAAATAGCCTGAGATTTTTCATCTACTTTAGAAGGTTTTAATCCAACTCCATTGAGCCATGCACCACTACCAATCAAACCTGAAAACAATTCTTGCCTGAAAAAATCATACACCACTCCTAAAATAGGCCCATCATCAACCCAAAGAGCAATTGAAACACAAGCTAAAGGACAATTCCTACTATAATTCATTGTTCCATCTATTGGATCTATTATCCAATATGGCTTTCCCTTTTCAATACTTCCAAGCAGACCAATTTCCTCTGACAATATGGAATAACCAAAATTAGACTGCAACCTATCTATAATCAAGCGTTCAGCTTCCTTGTCTAGCTGCAACTTGATATCATTACCTTCCAAGCTGTCTATTAACTTGGTTTCTTGATCTATTAAAAACTCGCCAACATCCTGTGCCAATTCCTTAGCCACACTGAATTCTACTTTATACATTAATATTTACCTACTGGCAATTTAACTACTGTTTTGTAAACCAAACTTTTCGTATTACTATATTGAGGCAAACCCATATGTGCATCTTCCGGAAAATAAATTACCAAACTATTTTGTCCCATTATAATTTTAGACATCTCATCCACTGTTTCATATGTAATTAAATCATTTTGTTCATCATAAGCAGATTTCACTACCAACTTATCCACATCTATAGTTTCCATTTGCTCTATCCCCTCTAAGTGCAATTGGAAATCAATGTGTTTTAAATGAGACTCCACAAAACAATCATTCCTTTCTTTTGTATAGTAGACTTGTTCTAATGCAAATATGTCTTCAGACAAAAATACCTTTTCAAATGATCCAACTGGTAATGAGAATATTCTTTTATTAACAATTGACCCTTTTTTAGCTGCATCTTTCAAATAGTCAAATACAACATTCAATTTCTTATCAATTAATAAATGATCAATCTTATATAAGTCTCCTATTATTGCCATTATACACTTTTATAATACTGAATCAGATTATCAATAGCTGAATCACCCATGGCTAACACCGCTTCCATTGCATTGCCTCCAATATGAGGTGTATTCATAAGGTTTGGAATAGACAATAATTGATTATCTTCAGGAGGCTCAACTTCATATGCGTCCATAGCTGCACCAGCAATTACTCCATTCTCTAATGCTACTCTCAAATCATCTTGATTAAAAATACCCCCCCTTGCTGTATTTATGACAATAGCATTCGGTTTCATCTTGGATAGACTATCCGTATTTATCAAATACTTAGTGTCAATTGTAAGTGGGGTATGAATACTGATTATATCACTTCGTTTAAAAAGATCCTCCTTAGAAACCGATTCCAAGTTGTGGTTTTCATAATAACTAGATTGTTCAATAACGTCGTTAACTAAAATATTGCACCCAAATGGTTTCAAAAGAGAAATTAAATCCTTACCTATGTTCCCAACTCCAATAATACCTACTGTCTTCTCCGTCAACTGTTGTCCTCCATTCTTATTCCAAACACCAGACTTTAATTGATTTGAAGTCACGTACAAATTCCTACTTAAAGACAACATAAAACCAAGTGCCATTTCAGACACTGACCTTTTATTAACGCCTTGCGTATGTAGTACTTCTACATTATTATCTTTACAAGCTTGCAAATCAATATTATCAAGCCCAACTCCATATTTTGATATAACTTTTAGATTTGGGAGTTTTTTCAAAAGATCATTATCGATTCTATCTAGACCTACAATAGCAGCATCGCAACCAGACAAGTATGAAATTAACTCATCCTTTTCAAATCTCTGCCCCGCCACATTTGTTTTCACAGAACCAAAGCCACTGTGCCCCAAGCAATCCACTAATTGCTGGTTTTTTGAAAATGCTACCGTTGTTACAGCAACTTTAATATCATTCATAAGACTAAAATCCTGAACTCTCATAAATACTTTCAACTAAACTCAAAGTATCGAAGGCATCTTGACTTGTACCATTCGTTATTTCACCAGAACCATCTACCGCGTTCAAAAATTCTTCCACTTCCAATTTCCAAGAATCATCATTCTCAAAATAAGTTGTAGTTTCTTTTGGTTTACCCATGGCAAAAGTAATATCTTCAAATTCTCGCCTTCCCACAATTAATTTTTCAGGTGCGTAACTTCTGGTATTAGAAAGTATTCCATCCAAGTTAATATACCCTTCTTCGAAGCACATCTCTAATAAAAATTTATGACTCCATTGAGTTGCACTTGAATGTAAAGTTGCTGTGACTTTCTCTTCAGATTGCATGATTGCAAAAGCATTATCTTCCGCTTCAATGTTCCAATAAGACGTAGTAACAAAACTATTTATCTTAGTAAATTTTTGATTTGAAAAGTACCTCATTAAATCGAGCATATGAATTCCTTGATCCATTAGAATTCCACCTCCTGAATAATTCTTATAATTCCGCCAATTCTTATCATAATCGATACTCCCAGCTTTACCATACACTCCCCTCAACCATAACAACTTACCCATCTCACCAGAGTCTACTATCTTTTTAGCCTCCATAACTGAATAATGGTACCTATGATTAAACCCATATTTTAATACCAAGCCAGAAGAACGTTCTGCTTCCATTACCACTTTCAACTCTTCCGTAGTCTTCGCAGGTGGTTTTTCACAAAACACATGTCTTCCTGAGCTTAAAGAAGCTACAGTAAAATCAGCCAACACATTATTATAAGTACAAACAAAAACTGCGTCTAAATCTTGCTCCAACAACTCTTCGAAAGAAGTACAGAACTTTATCTCATTACTCAGAGTTTCTGGTTCGTTAATATCGTACACAGCCACTACTTTTGCCTTTGGATTATTAGCAATTTGATTAGCCCTAACTTGACCAATTTTCCCAAAACCTGCGATTCCCACTTTAATCATACTTTCACTAGAGTTTAAATTCACTATCATTCATATTCTGAAGAGTATCTCTATCCCATTCATAGATTCCCATAAACTTATCTAACCACATATGTAAAAGTATTTGATGTATGCACTCAACCATTCCATAAGTTTTCGCAGGGACATATAATGAATGAGTTGCTAAACTTCTTGTTTTATTAGATTCCTTCAGTCCAGAAAAACCAACCGTTGTAATACCGTTTTCCTCACAATACTCAAGAGTCTTAACAATGTTTGGGCTGTTCCCACTACTACTTACTGTAATGACAATATCGTTAGAATTTGCATGCTCAATTTTAAGAAACTCTTCAAAGGCTGATTCATATGAAAAATCATTCGCTAAAGCTGATAATAACGCACTATCACTAAGAGAATATGTGTTTACTTTTCCATTCTTAGACCAATCCAATGCCATATGATTTGCAAACGCTGCACTAGCCCCATTCCCCACAATAAACATTCTTCCTTTTCTTTCTTGAAGGTCTTGAGTTAGTTCAACAACTTTACACATGCTCTCTGAAATACTAAGCTTCGCATCATTATAATGACATTCAGTATTTTGGGACAATTGACTTAATGAAGTCAAATAGTCCATTTCATAATTTCTCTCCATTTCTAAAAAATCTAAATCAATTAATAACTAGTCTTATTTCTACGGTATTTCTAAAATCTACTTCATACTCATTTAACACAATATTCGAAATAACCAACTTCTTTTTTTGAAAGACTTCCTTCTTCTTACATTGGTAAAATTATATAATACCATTAGCATAAATATTTTTCTACCACAACCCTATTTGTCTAAGTCAAATAAATAACGCACTCATTTCTTTCATTTAGAAAATGATAAAGTAAAGACTCCCCATCAGTAAAGTCCTCTCCTACAAAGCAAACTGTCCAAACAAGTTTTTCGGATTGGATATATTTAATTTTACCGTATAATTATAACGCATAAAACCAATTATACTTTTAACTAGTCTTTGCAATACGTTTCATTCAAAAATTCTTAATTTTCACAACTAATTATTTCAAAAAATTTTTCAATAGAGTTAAACTTAATGCAGTCAAAATTCCGATAAAGGAAAACAAAATTAATATTATAGGCCTATTTGGCTCACTTTTCTTCTCTGGAATACGCACTGGCTCCAAAACTGTAAATACTGGCGTTTCCTCTTTCAGTTTAATTTTAGCTTGTTCTACTTGAGAAGCCAGCCCTTTATAAACTTCAAAAGCGACATCATATTCATTCTCCATTTTTCTTAACTCTATTTGGGCAGTAGAAGAAGAAACGTTCCTGTTTCGATCTGTTGCCTTTGCCAATTTCAATTGAACGTATTCAAATTTAGCCTTAGCTTGTCCAAAAGTTTCTTCAATAAATTTCAAATTTGAAATTGCCTTATCCGTCTTATATTTGATAACGGCTTCTGTAATTAATAATTCGACTTTTTTTGTTAGTTGCGCTGCTGCTAAAGCATCCGGCATTTTCGATGAAATTGTTATTATTCCAGACTGTTCGTCAAGACTCACCTTTATTCGCTTTTTGAAACCTTCAATCATGTTCCATTCTACTCTAGAAAATCTTAAAAACTCTTCCTTCAACTTTGCACCTAATACTTCAGGTGGCGTGATGAAAGCATTTTTAATCAATCCAGGTAAGCCAATGCTGTATTTCAACACATAACCTAAAAATGAAACACTTGGATACTCCTTAAAATACATCTTTGATGTAGTTCTTACCTTTTCATTTTCAAATGTCAAAGTATCATTAAACAGTTCCAATACTAATGGTAAACTATTAACAATTTCAGGATATAACTGTGGAGAAAGAACTCCACCCCCAGTTGATATGCTTCCAAGATTAATACCTGCCAACCCTGCAAGACCTCCCAATCCCCCTACATTCAGACCTGACTCTTGGCTCTCCGGTAGCAGCTTAATAGATGCTTCATACTCCACGGGACTTGTAAATGCAATTAAAAGACCAAACAGTATGAACCCAACTGTCACTTTAACAATAAAATTACGCCCTGCCCATATGGTCTTGGCCAATTCAATTAAATCAATCTCGTCTTCCTGTAATTTTCTCTCTTCAGACATTTTTGATTATTTAACTATTTGAGATACCACTAATGCAATTGTTGCCATAGTTGAAGCCAAGGCCATCCAAACTTGAGGAGACATCGGTTCTCTTGAAGGTTTAACAGGAATTACTATTTCAGTCCCTCTTTCTATTTTAGGGTAATTCTTTATTCCGAGAAAGGACTTTGTTTGCGCTGCAGAGCCATTTGCATAGATCACATACGATTTTGACTTCTTTGCTTGTTGATCAAATCCACCTGCAGATGAGACGTAAGACTTAAGGTTATTTCCATTATACCTAACATTAGAAGGGTATAACACATTTCCTCTTACACGTACTGTCTGTAGTTGCCTAGGTATAGATAGAATATCCCCTTTTCTCATGATCATATCATCTTCTGACCCTGGGTTAGAGAATATTTTTTCCAAATCAATTCCAATTGCCTCTTCTTGTTTAAATATGGATTCTTCGTTAGTGAACAAAGTATCTTTCCTAAATATCTCTGTTAAATCTTGTTTCCGAACTCTGACAGCATCATTTGCATATCCAGGGTCCTCACTATTTTTCTTATAATATTCGGATTTTCTAATGAGCGTTGCCCCTTTTATGTATGCAAAATCAGTTGCTCCACCTGCACGATTCAATACTGAGGATATTCTTTCATCCTTTCGATCTAAAACATAAGTCCCAGGAAAATTCACTTCTCCTTCAATTTCCACAAACTCTTGATCATTATAAAATGGACTCTTTCTAATTACTACTAAATCGTATGGTTGTAGTTCAAAAAAGGCATCCTCTTTCGACACCAATAGTTCTTCGCTTATTGGGAAATTGAAAATTTCAGCAATACTATTAGTATCCTTAGCACTATCTGGATCAATTCTTCTAGCTACTTCAATAAAAGATTTAGCTGCAGACTCATTAAACCCTCCCGATAAAAATATTAAATCTTTTACTGTAATGCCTTTTACATACGCAAAAGTACCCGGGTTTTGAACTTCTCCTCTAACAACCAAGTTATAATCCTCTTTCAAATCATATATGGATTGTAATTTTATGACATCATTACTTTGTAATACTATTTCTTCATTCCCATTCAAAACTTTCGTTGGGTTGAACATGATAGAAGACAATGAAAAGTCTGAATTTTGTCTAATTATAACACCTCTACCCATATAGGCATCTCCTCTAAACCCATCCGCTTGTTCAATGAGTTTAAGTAAACTCATCCCTTCTTGCAACTCAAATTCACCAGGGTTTAATACTGGGCCTTCAATAGTCACACGATTAATAAACTCATTGGTAATTTTTCCAACTTTTATTTCATCACCATTGAATAAGGCTACAGCTGCTGGGTCATTAGGTTCTATTGATTTAACTGTTTTAAAATTACCTTCAACTCGTCTCAAATTAACCACGCCTTTATATGCTTGGTTAGTATAGCCTCCAGAGTACAACAGTAAATCATCCATAGTTTCCCCTTCAATCATTTCATAAACTGCAGGGTGCTTTACCTCACCGTCAAAAATAATTCGATTCTCATAAGGCCTTATAATGATAACATCTTGATCTTGTAAGGTGATGTTCTCACCAGTACCTCTAATTAAAAAAGCATATGCGTCTAATGTAGATATTAATTCTCTTGATCGATATATTTCTATTTTTCTAAGCGAACCTTTTTCATTTGGCCCTCCTGCGGAATATAAAGCATTAAAAGCTGTTCCGAATGAAGATAACTTATAAGTGCCTGGTATTTTCACAGCGCCAATTACATGTATCCCAATTGATCTAATTTGACCTAAAGTCACATCCGCATTAGATCCTCGACCTATAGTGCTATAAATTTTCTTTAACCTGGAAATGATTTTTCCTTTTGCGACTTCAACAGTTAAACCATTAACATAAATAGGCCCCAAACTAGGGATTCTAATTGCTCCTTCTGGACTGACCATCAATTGATATGTTTGCTCAGAAGCTCCCCATATATCAATAATGATTTCGTCTCCAGGTCCTAACACATAATTCGTTGGTGTTGGCATATTCAAACCTGGTTCAAACGTCAACTGCGTGTTTTCAAAGAACTTTAACCCGAAAATCGGCAATCCATTAAGGTACCCAGTTGAATCTATTTTGAACGACCCAAATGGGTCTTGAGAAATAGTTGACACTGTGTTTTCCTCTCTCACTCTATTCAAACTCTCTTGACTAATCACTGATGAAGAACCACTTTCTAATTTGGCAATCCTAGACCTAAGTTTCTGAACTTGCATTTCGCTCATTCCACGAGACTTGGCCATCATGATCAACTGATCTTCGGTATAGCCACTTGACTCAACTTTTTTCACGAATTGCTTTATCTGTGCATCAGACAACTTGTCTACGTTAACTGTGGCAATATTCTGTAAACTAGGAGACTGCTGTCCGTAGGATAGTTGGGGAAGGGAGCTTAAAAGAACTGTGGCAATAACCCACAATCGAAATATTCTTCTCATAAAATCACAAATTTGTCGCAAGTTAAAGAATTTAACTTACTTGATCTTTCCTGTAACTAAGAAATGCGGATTTAATAAATCTTCTTTGTTGTATTGAACTGATTCAGATTGCCCTTTCTGTAATACTTTTCCGCCTGCAGCTTCAACAATTGCGTGTGCCGCAGCTGTATCCCACTCCATAGTAGGTGCATATCTTGGGTACAAATCAGCAGCACCTTCGGCCACCATCAAAAGCTTTAATGAACTGCCCTTTGAAACGATCTCTGCTTCGTTTAGCTCATCTACAAAGTCCTGCGTCTCTGCACTCATATGACTTCTAGACGCCACGACTTTTAGATTTTCATCTGTCATAGAGAAGGAGTTAACTGATATTTGACTCTCCACATTATTCACTTCTTTAAATGCTCCTTTTCCATCAATAGCAGAATATAACTCGTCCGTACAAGGCACCTGAACAACACCAAGTATTGATCTTCCTTTATAGATTAACGCTATGTTCACCGTGAACTCTCCATTTTTTTTGATGAACTCTTTTGTTCCATCTAAAGGATCAATCATCCAGAAGTATTCCCAATCTTTTCTTTCAGAAAAAGGAATTTTAGCTCCCTCCTCACTTAGAATCGGAATGCCTGTTTTATCTAAAAAACTCACGATGACATTATGAGATGCTTGATCAGCTTTTGTTAAAGGAGAATCATCTGACTTTGCTTCAATAGAAAAATCTCCTGATTCGTATATCTCTAAAATAGCAACTGCAGCCTCTTTGGCTGCTTGTTTGGCAATGATGAGTAGGTTTGATAGGTCAAGCATAGGTTCTGTTTCAAATAAAGAACTCCCCTCCTTGGAGGGGTTAGG
>JAOPTS010000104.1:0-19245 GCA_051531955.1 Reichenbachiella sp. | reverse complement strand
GATATCGCAAATGATGAACATAGAATATATATAAATGGAGTGTTGGTTGGTTCAGGGACTCCTGCTTTTACTAATGCAAACACTGATAATACCACTACCGGGTCTGCAACAATTGCTATACAAGAAGATCTTTCTTCTGAACCGTTTGATGGGGTAATTGATGAAATTAGAGTGGAACATACTGAACGTTCAGCAGCCTGGATAAAACTTGCTTATGAAAATCAAAAAGCAGCGAATACTCTTGTTGATATGGAAACTTATTCTAGTTGGTCAAATAGCAAAACCTTTTCATTGAATACCACTGCAACGTATGCAGATGTAGCAAGTGATGTAACGAATTTTCCTGTGGTCTTTAGGTTAACGAGTAGTGATCTCACTTTCGCTGATGCAGAAACTAATGGCGAAGATTTACGATTTGAGGATGGTTCAGGAAATCACCTGAGATACGAGATAGAACGGTGGAATGCTGGAAGTAGCTTGGCTGAGGTTTGGGTCAAGGTACCAACGGTAACCGGTAACGCAACGACCACAGTAAAAATGTGGTGGAATAAAACGGGTGCACCAAGTAGGAGTAGTGGTGAAGATGTTTTTGAAACGTCAAATAATTTTGAAAGTGTATGGCATTTAAGTGAAACGGGGAATACTACTACTGGTGGATACGGAGATGCAACCGGAAATAATGTTGATTTAACCGGTACTAATATGGATGCTGCTGATGGGCAAACATCTCTTATTGGATTTGGCTCAGGCTTTAATGGGACCGATGAATATTTACAATCAGATGTGCAAGTAGTCTCAGCCTACCCATTCACTGTTTCGGGCTGGGGGTATATCACAGATTTAAATGATTCAAGAACCATTTTGATGTTCGCAGATAAAAGTGAGTCAAATGTTAATTACCAAGTGCGGTGGTCCTCTACGAATCTAGGGTCTATGCGTGCACGAAACACAACCGAAACGTATAGTGAAAGTGGGGTGTTGGCAATCAATACTTGGTATCATTACTCTGCAGTGTATACTAACGCAACAACGCGTATATTGTATGTGAATGGTGTGAGTGTCGACACCAGCACGACGAGTGTATCATATAGTTCTGGAGTTGATCGCGTTTCTGTGGGTCGTTCAGGGGATTCCTCTCCTGGGTATTATTGGCAGGGTAGACTCGATGAAGTGAGAGTTGCGAGTGCTACTCGATCTACTGATTGGATTAAATTGAGCTATATGAATCAACGTATCGATGATTGCCTTATGAGTGTGTGTCCAACTGGCGATATAACAGCACCAAAAAAACCGGAAACGTTATGGACCGACGGCTCTTCAAGTTTTGATCTTGTGTGGTTCTCTGCCTACGATAGTGTTGGAGTAACTGGTTATAAGGTTTTTCGTGGAAATACTGAAATGTCAGATCAAACAGATACGAGTTATACCGTTTCAAGTCCAACGGGATTTAGACGATGGCGCGTTGTTGCATACGATGCAGCGGGCAATGAGTCAGATACTTCACAACCAGTTTATTTTGTTCAGTCAGAATCGTATGATAATTCATATGATATTAATGTGTATGATGGGTATTATGTGGGAGATATTGATGATGATGCCGGGACAAATTCAGATTGGTTAACATGGTCAAATAGACGATCTCACGGAGGGGTGTATAGGTTTGCAGACCGAATGGCAAGTAATGATGGAACCTATAATACTCAAATGCTTTTATGGGTAAATAATAGTTGGAAATCAGCGCGTGATTATCATGGGCATACTGGAGGGTGGACAAGCTGGCAGGTGAAAGTTGATAATGATGCCCTTGTACTCCCTACAGGTACCTATGAATTTAAAATAACATTTGTTGGTATTAACTGGAACAGTGACTGGTGGGACTTATGGCCACTGCGCTTGGATACATTGCAAATCGCAGATGGAGAGCTCACCGGTGCAACCTACCATACTACCTATGTATTGTTACAATCATCGGGTGATAAAATTTGTTGGGATAATGTATTGGTTAATAATCTAACGTATGCTAAAGTAATGTACTCAACAGGCGAAGCTGATTCAGACAACCTCCTTTTAAAATATAATGGAACTACTAAAGCTACGTTCAATCTTACAGGCTCAAGTTGTGGTGCGTGGGCCGGTGATTGTGCGGAGCTTACTGCAGGGTTCACCAGTACCAGTGGAAGAGGCGAAGTTTGCCTTGAAGGGTCGGGGGGGAATTGGATAGCTTCGATCGCCCATGTGATTATTGGTGAATGGTATTAGTCCGCTTTTATCCTGGTCGGATTGGCTCAAATGCGATGTGTTTTTCTGTCAAATAACTAAAAAATGTGCGCGGTATAGTGCTTTAATAAAATAGTAGATCCATTATGTGAAATATAGTGTATTTTAAACACTAAATAGGCGGTGGGTCCATTTCAATTCGTCTATCTATAGGGTGTTTCAGGCATGGTTAGTGTGATGAATTTGAAAAAATTGATTTGGCGTATTGGGTATTGTTCAGGGTTTATAATTGGCATATCTCAGTGTACTCAAGTAGACCGAAACAACCCCCTTGATGTGAATAGCAAGGATTATAACCCAGTTATAGCTGAGGCACTTTTAGCAGGTAATCAGAGTTCACCTTTACTTGCCGGAGTTTCTTCTACAACTGTTTCTGATATCATTTCTCAGCAAGCACAACAATCTGTTAATTCTGTGGATACCGGGACTTCGAATAGCATAGAATCATCTGCTGTTACGCAACTATCTTCAAGTCAATTATTAAAACCTACAGTGTCAAGTGTCATTGCCTCTTCAAATACAGTACTGATTTCTTCAGCGAATACAGTTTCTTCATCCTCTGTTGTCCCGCAAACTTTATCGACAGATATAATGGTTTCTTCAGTCTCTACATCAACAATCTCTTCTTCTTCTTCTTCTTCTTCTTCTTCTTCTTCTTCTTCTATAACTGCTGATAATGCGCCCCTTAATCTTCTCAAATTTGATGGTATTGATGACTACATACAATTACCTGCTATGAACCCTGATTTTTCGTCGGGTATTACTTTTGAAGCCTGGGTATACTGGAATAGTACTGGTGGGTTTGATCGAATTATTGCTTTAGGAAATGAGGAGTTTGATGAAAATATAACGATTGGATGTGGAGATGCTACGACTCAAGTTCGCTTGGGTGGGTGGGATGGCACTTGGACACAAGTTGTTGCTGATGATGTAATTGTGCTTGGCGTGTGGATTCATATTGCTGCAACGATTGCACCTGATAGTTCTGCAATTATCTATAAAAACGGAACGCCTGTAGCTACAGGGACCGTTAATTTACCGAACTCGGTGAATAGAACTGCAAATAAAATTGGGTTTGGGAATTGGGCTTCTAACGCAAAATTTAATGGACAAATCCAAATGGTACGTCTATGGAATGATGTACGGACAGAGCCTGAAATTAAAGCTGATATGAATACGAGTTATAGAACGTTGATAAATAATGGAAATCTCATTGCCTATTGGGACTTTAATCAAGTTATCGGTTCGGAATTACAAGATCAACACTCTGGAAAGTATCATGGATCGATACAAGGTGATATGAAATCAAACAATTGATACCAAGGGTTGATTGAGGTCTTGTTCGGTCGCTCTAAGCGATCGCAAAATCATAGAGACCCATAACGTGTATTATACAGTTCGGTGTGTTTGGGTAGATTTATAACAACACATCAGTAGGGTAAGTCCTAATCGTAACTTAGGGACATTGAGGTAATTTGAAAATACTATTCTTAGGATGCATTTGTTTAATAGTTTTTGTTGAATCAATTGGTGCACAATCAGTTGCATCACGGCTTGAAGGAAGTCCCTTTCCTGTTTCACAAATTCCCGATACTCTCTATACCATAAAATCTGGAGAATTATCCCAAGGCAAAAGTGTCACAGTGATGACACTTCAAGGACTTCTTGCCAAGACGAAACCGCGTATAGACTTTCGAGGAAAATTTTGGTTAAAGGATTTAGTTGAGAACCATGGAATTATTGCGGATTCTACCTACCTTCTGGATTTCAATGGATTGATAACAAAATTTAAAGATGAAATTGATGGGTATTATTTGTGTACGATACCAGATAATACAGAACCGTCTAGTGAATCATGTCATGTTGCTATATCGTTGAGTGGTATAAACAACGCTATAACGGTAACACCCGAATCAGACTCTCTGATGAATGCGCTTGGTATTCCACTTCTTGCAGATGTAAGTTCTAAAACACAGCAGTGGGCATTAGATAATTATGGGGACTTATTTAGTCGTGATATTGTAATGTATCAAAAGCCTGATAAACTGCATTATTTATCAGATTATTCGGCCTACACGGGAGCGTTCTTTTTCTATGACAATATTTCAAGTACCGTGACTCAGTCAGCATTCGAAAGAATGAATGATAATAGTTTAATGTATGGTTGGGGAGATGATGAATATGAGGTGATTAAAAAAACATCAGAGAATGGAGTTCTCGTGCATCCAGCTGATTGGCAAAGTGATCTCTCTACTCTTTCTAATCTCAGTGCACCCACAGTTCAGTTTCACCCTGATCCAAACACAACGCCCTTGCAAGCGGATGTACATACTGTGACGTTTGTGGTGAGTGATGGAGATAATATATGTTGGCTACTTGGTGGTTTCGTCAATGAGGGCAAGTGGTACAGTAACCCAAAACGAGGGTCGGTAAATGTAGGATGGACGATGTCACCAGCATTAACAGAACTCGCGCCTACAGCTATGCAGTATCTGTATGAAAATGCTAGTAAATCAGACACTGCTCGTGACTATTTTATTGCGGGGCCTTCAGGATTTGCCTACTCATTTCCCGATTATTTTTCGCCAGAAGTACTCGCGTCTGCTCCTGAGATATTGAATAAATATATGGAGAAGGCGGATTTAGGAATTGTTAATTTTTTATCTAACAGTGATGATGAAACATTTCTTAAGCCGTATCTCGATCAAGAGAATATCGATGCGATATTTTATATGGATTATGCAAATTACGCTGCTCGTGGTGAAGAAATATCGTTTATAAATAATAAGCCCGTGATAGGGGCACGCTATAGATTGTGGGATGGGTTTAATAGTACAGATGAACTCGCTGAAAAACTCAATACACAAACCATCTCTGCCGATACCCAAGCGGGGTACAGTATTATTTCTGTTCATGCATGGTCGATGCCATTCGATTCCATTGTAGCATGTATTGGGCTCCTCAATGAAAATATTCTTGTGGTAACTCCAGATGTTTTTGTACAAAGAATTAATCATTTTATGGGTAAGCTTGAGGTGAGTAATGAAGGGAATATTGCGCTTAAAAAGTCTAATAGTGCAACAGCGTCTAGTTCCCCAGATAGAGAAAAGCAATTTGGAAATGATGGAGATCCTGAATCGTATTGGTTATCTGACCCTGCTGATCCAGACCCCTATTTTCAGGTGGATCTCGATACAACCTATGCCCTTTCTAAAATAGAACTAGTCACTAGACAAGAAAGTACTGATGAGGCTTATAGAAATAATTTTGAGGTGTGGGGGGCAATTGATGAAACATTTAATGAGTATACAGTACTTGCTGAATGCAACTCAGTTTTTTCGGGGGTGCATAATGTGTGGACACATTCTATAACTGACGAAGACTCATATAGATACATTAGAGTGCAACGAACAAATGGTGCAGGTAAATTTTCAGTAGCAGAGTTCCGCCTTTTTGGTGATGTGTCTGAAAAACATGTAGAGATTTCTTCATCAATATCATCTTCGTCAGGAATACAATCTGAAAGTTCAAATAACAGAGAGCAGAGTAGTTCGGTCTCAAGCAATTATTTTTCTTCTACAAATAATATAGAGTACTCTTCTTCAGGAATAGATAGTTTTTCAGTATCCTCAGAAGAGAGAGTGAGTTCGGTTGCCGTATCTCCCATAGATGCCGCTGAAACTATTTTTTTAACGCTAGAAACAGATCAGTATCTTTCTATCTATTCGGTACATGGGATTAAAGTTGCTGAGGGTTGGGTGTTGGCTGGGGAAGTATTTAATCCTGATGGTTTTAATATCCCCCATGGCGTTTGGATTGCTCGGTATAGTAGTGGTGCTCTCGAAAAAAAACATATGTTTATCGTTAAATAAGTATTTGATGTTTCTAGATTAATAGAGAATACAAAGGATAACAGATAATGGTTCACATCAGATTAGTGGTGATACATTTAGCATTGATTTTGGGAGCATGCACAGGCATTCAAACTCCATCAAGTACAGATTCTACCGATGCTCAGATAAATAGTTCAGAAGGAAACGTATCTTCAAGTTCAGTTGTCGAATCTAGTCAAAACCAATCCTATTCATCAGATAGTGATTCCTCACTTGAACATATGAGTTCTTCTGATACAATACAGGCTCAATCATCTAATAAAATGAGTCTGTCTTTCGAAATAGAAAATAATTCATCAGTAAGTCATACTAGCTCAATGAGTGTTGTGGCAGAATCGAGTGAATCAATTGCAAATAGTTCTTCATCGGGGGTTTCAATTATTTATGAATTGCAAGAATGGTTCAAGCAAGTACCACAGTCCAGAACTCCTTTAAACAATGAGTCTTTTGCAACGAAAGCAATGACCGAAGAAGAGGCTTCTCAGGCACTTAATTTACTTATGGCTGATAAACAGGCAGCTGTGGCAGAGGCTTATGATGCACAATGGGAAAATAGGCTTCTGAATATAGATGGGCACGAAATGCCCTTTTATTACCAGACATTTGGTGAGAAACCTGATGAGGGCAGAAGTCTTTTTATTTCAATGCATGGAGGTGGTGGAACGACTGCGGCTACGAATGACCAACAGTATCAAAATCAGAAGCATTTATATGATGCAACAATGGAAACGCTTGAGGGTGTATACCTCGCTCCAAGAGCACCAACCAATGAATGGAACTTGTGGCACCAAAATCATATTGATGATTTTTTTAATGTCATTATCCAGATGGCGATTATCAAAGAAGGGGTTAACCCAAATAAAGTATATGTACTGGGGTATTCTGCAGGTGGTGATGGTGTGTATCAACTTGCTCCACGCATGGCAGATCGTTGGGCTGCGGCTTCTATGATGGCCGGGCACCCTAACGAAGCATCGCCACTCGGGTTAAGAAATCTTCCCTTCGCTATTCATGTTGGTTCTTTGGATGATGGGTATGATAGGAATGTAGTTGCAGAACAGTGGGGGCAGAAACTTGATTCTCTCCAAGAACAAGATTCAGAAGGATATATTCACGATGTGCAGTTGCATCAGGGCTATGGTCATTGGATGGAATTAACCGATGCTGTTGCACTTTCTTGGATGGCTCAATATGATCGTAATGCAATACCTACAAAAATACTATGGAAACAGGATGATCGTAAACATACGAGCTTTTATTGGCTTAAGGTTTCTGAAGAGTTTATTCATACGAATGATAAAATTGAAATAACCTATAATTCAGCATTAAATGAAATTGACATTTTAAACAATGATTATGAAGAAGTGCAGATAACATTAAATGATTTGATGATGGATTTAGATGAACCGGTAACCGTTAAGTATCAAGGTGTTGAGATATTTAACGGGGTCATTGTAAGGACAGTGTTAAATCAGTATGAGTCCATAGCCCATAAGAATGACGGTAGTTTAGCTTTTTCGGCTGTTGTTACCGTTACAAATAATCAGACTGTTGTGGTTAAGTAATAGCAAATACACAGAGAAATGTACTCTGCCTTTAATTTACGGCCTGTGTATTGATAAACTGATTATATGTTTTAATAGAGGTCAGTAGGTCTGCATTTCTTGCTTCGCTATTGAGATGCGAAAGTATTGCAAGATTAAGTATAACGAGAAAGCAGAATAGCGCTGCCACAGATACTACAACATTTATTGATTTCATAATTGGCTCCTTGTTCCACCCATGATTCATTTACTCAAGAATATACCCAAATGGGTATAAGTGAGGTCCTACGTAAACTCATTTAAGACAGAGTTACCTCCCTTTTTACTCTGTAAATTTGGTTACACTCTTTAGCTTTGTGAGTCTGCTCCCTTTTTTGCGCTGAAATCACTGATTTGGAGAGTGTATTTTGTTATATTAGGGCTACAATATTTCTGGTATGGGCTTAGATGTTTCACCCCCTTAAGATAATGTTTACAATTATTCTATTCATGGCTTCGTCATCATTTTCCGATTTGTTAAAAGATGGCGATATTGTAGATAGTCTTACCTTTAATGAGCCGTGGTATGCGGTTCATGCGCCAGATAGCTCGAAATCAATATTTGTTATCGATAACAATGGTGACCTCTTCTTGGGTCAAAGTATTGATAGTATCCACCTTAAAACACCCCCACTTCGTTCTGCACATAAAAGTTATGTACTTAAAAGTGATTCAATAGATAACCTGATTGCAAATATTCGTGATGCCTATGTCCGCGGTTCAATTTTTACCTATGCCGAAATTCCACTAGCAGATGATGATGATCTTGTGTTTAGAAATGGTAATAAAGTACCCGTGGCACTTTTTGATGGAGAGTTTGGAAATCTTTATTTAAAAGGTGGGGCAACTATGATACGAAATATTAGAGTGACTACTCGGAATAATGGCACACTCTTTCCCGAAGAGCCCATTGCATATCTTTCATCTGATTCTAGTTGGTACCCCCTTGAGGCACATGCTGAGAAAGGGTATTCGTTTTATGAATGGAAATATGGAAAAAGAAAAAATGCGATTATAGCTGATAGTTCAGAATATAAGACAACAGTAAAGGGAAGCGGTGAGGCTGATATAATAGCACGCTTTATTCGCGAACCATTTAATAGTATCGATTTTACTGCAGCAGATAGTCAATATGTACCTCTTCCAGAAATGACTATTGATGGGTCGAATGGTCTTACTCTTGAAACATGGTTTAGATGGGATACCATTGTTGATGTATCATCTACTTTATTACAACTATCAAATGGTGACACTACTCAAAACGCTCCGTTTATTGAGCTTTCTGGAGTGAATGATTCTACGGGGAATATCAATGTAATTATTCAAAATATGCAGTGTGCTCATTCAAAAATTCCCCAGCGTTTTGAACTTACTTCCAACAAGCCCTTTGTAATAACTGACAACTGGACGCATGTAGCCCTCGTATTTTCTGATTCAAACGTAGCCTTGTATAAAAATGGTATTATCGATTCACTTATTGTAACTGATTGTACTCTTCCTAAAACAATCTTTACTACAAATGCTATTGGTGCATCGCTCTTAGAAGCAGATACCAATGGCGAAGCAAGCATCGCTCGTTATTTTAATGGGCAACTAGATGAAACAAGAATTTGGCAGCGCGCGCTATCTGTTGATACTATTAAGGCATTAATGCATAAAAAATTAACCGGGGATGAAAAAGGACTCATCGTTGATTATTCTTACAATAGTTTTGGAGGCACAACTCTTTTTGATAAATCTCTGCAGCACCATCATACCAAGACAGTGAACATAAACAGCACTGACTGGAAACGATCATATATTTCTAGCTCTTTGAGAATTACTAAACACAGAAACGGAAAGACCATTCCTGAGGGGACTGTTAAAGTTGCACAAAAACAGAGAATTCCTATTAAGGCAATTCCAAATCGTGGGTATGCATTTAAAATGTGGGAGCCCAGTGGAAAGGTTGTAGTAGGTGATACTTTGGCAGACTCTACTTATGTTGAAATGAAACGATATGGCCGCCTTATGGCACAATTCATACCTTTAAATGAGTGGTTTGTATTTGATCAATCATTTGTAGATACCACAGGTTCAAACGATTCTATTCGATATCATGCAACGGGCAATACCATTGATTCGACAGGTGAGATATCTTTAGAGTTTAAAACAGATAATACTTTAGATTCGCTCTATTGTTATACTCCACAACCAACGAGCATGATCAAGGATTCTGTTTGGAAGGTTACTCTTGAAGGGTATTCGAAAGGTGATAGTTTGAAGTTTTATTTCTCACATATTAAGAATGACACATTGAGAATGGAAGAGGATTCTAGAGTACATACATTTGTGATACCCTAAGAAACAGTTCTTAGAATTTAACACCAAGTTCAGTTTTTAAATCATCCCAGCACCACTCAGATCCTTTCCAGATATAGTGTCGGTATAGTCGACGTGCAAGTTTACAGGTGATCTCATAAGAGATGGTATCAAAACGTTCCGCAAGTGATTCCACTGAAATATCCGAGTGAGTATCGCGATCAATAATGGTAACCTCGTCGCCCACTTTCACTTCTGGCATATGTGATATGTCTATCATTGTGGTGTCCATGCACACACGTCCTAATATAGGACAAGGTCTTCCGTTAATAAATAGGTGCCCTTCATTCGGCTTCCCTCTAAAATACCCATCACCATATCCAATTGAGACAGCGGCAACACGCGTCTCTTTTGGTGCCTCCCATTTGGCTCCATAGGAGACCGCTCCACCTGTTTCAACATTTGAGATCTGCTGTACTTTTGCATGTACTTTTAGGATAGGTTTTAAGTCGAGTTTTAGAGAGCTTGATTCAGGCATGCCCATTGGGTGATAGCCGTATAGTGCAAGTCCAGGGCGCACCATGTTAAAATGACTTCTGGGGTAGTTGAATATTGCTGCAGAGTTTGCTGCATGCACTAGGTCAGGTTCAAATCCATCGGCATTGAGTGCGGTGATAAGGGTATCGAAGTTTTCAAGCTGCATCTTCATATGAGACTCATCTACTTCATCTGCCGTTGCAAAATGGGTGAAAAGTCCTTCAATATGAAGGCTGGGGAGTTTAAATAATTCTTTAATCTGTTCTATATTGCTATGATAGAGCCCGTAGCGGTGCATTCCTGTGTCGACTTTAACATGGATGCTATACGTTTTTTTTGAAGAGCCTACATAGGCATTGAGTTCATGAGCTGCTTTAAACGAATTAACGGTAGGAGTAAGGTTGTGTTGTACGAGGTTTTCAAAATCCTGTTCTTTAATGGGGCCAAGAACTAAAATGGGAATGGTAATACCGTGTTTTCGTAATACTATACCTTCAAACACATGGGCAACACCAAGATAGTCTACGCCTAATTTCTGAGCTGCATAGGAGCAACTGAGGATCCCATGTCCGTATGCTTGTGCTTTAACGGGAAACAGTATTTTAACATCTTCGGCTACGGTCGAACGGATAAAATCAATATTATGCTTGAGGTTATCGAGATTTATAGTGATCCAATTAGGAGTTCTTAGCATTGTTGTTCCATAAAACATTGATGTTATTCAGATACTGATAAAATAACAATTTTGCTGAGTGTAGCTTGGTCTCTTCTTTTGAAAGTTGGGATTTGGGCACAAAAAAAGGCAGTAGTCTGTAGGGAAACCTCAAAACTACTACCGGTAAAAGTGTTGTCTGCGTGTTTGTATTTAAAAAAGCTTGTCTTCGCGAACGCTTTCTTTAACTTCACCAAATTTATTGAGAAGGTATGACTCTACAAAACTCACTGTACTATCAAGTGTCTTTTCAATCTTATTGAATTGAAAGAAAATAGCGAGGAAAAACAGTGTAAATCCTACTAACAGTACTATGCTGACAAATATTAACATTTATAGTTTCTCCGCAATTTGAATTGCATTGAGTGCAGCACCTTTACGTACTTGGTCTCCAACAATCCATAAGTCAAATGTATTTTCTTGTGTTACATCTTTACGAACGCGGCCGGCAAAGACAGGGTCTTTATCAGTTACGTCAATAGGCATTGGCCATCTGTTTGCCTCACGATCTTCTAATACTTCGAGTCCTTCAGCAGATTCTAGTATAGCATAAATTTCAGCAACAGTGGTCTCTTTTGAAAATTCAATATTTATTGCTTCTGAGTGAGCACGGAGTACGGGCACTCGAACACTGGTACAGGTACAATTAAACGTTTCATCATCAAGTATTTTTTTAGACTCTAGTACCATTTTCCACTCTTCTTCACAGTAGCCATTTTCTTGCATGGGTGAGTTGTGAGGAAAAAGGTTAAATGCGTATTGATGTGGTATTACTGAGCGTTCATACTCTTCGCCATTAGCGAGTGCTTTAGCTTCATCACGCAGTTCATCCATTGCAATAGCGCCTGCACCTGATGCAGATTGGTAGGTCGTTACAACGGCACGTTTAATACCGATTTTTCGATGTAATGGTGCGAGTGCAACAAGCATAAGAATAGTAGTGCAATTAGGATTTGCAATAATTCCTTTGTGTTGTGCAATGGCTTCAGGATTCACTTCAGGAACCACAAGGGGTACTGTTGGATCCATTCTATAAAAAGAAGTATTGTCTACAACAATTGCCCCTGCTTTAACTGCAGAAGGAGCAAATTCTTTTGAGATTGAACCACCAGCAGAAGAGAGAACAATATCAACACCTTCAAACGAGTCATGGGTCAACTCTTCCATCGTGTATTCGGTGCCCTTAAAAGTTATCTTCTTGCCAGCACTGCGTTTGCTTACAAGCAATTTTAAACTGCTAAAAGGAAAATTTCTTTCTTCGATGAGTTTTAGGAGTTCTTGTCCTACGGCGCCACTAGCGCCCATGATTGCGAGGTTCTTACTCATTGTTGTTACCGTGTTACACCTTTTTTATTTATGATATGTGGTTTTTGTACTCTTCTGCCGACATAAGCCCTTCGAGCTCTGTTGGGTCAGAAATTTTAATTTTTACGATCCATCCATCGCCATACGGAGAAGAATTCATTGACTCTGCTTTATCAGCAAGTGCTTCATTAGCTTCAACAACAACCCCGGTAACAGGACAATAAATATCAGCAACAGTTTTAACTGCTTCTATTGTACCAATACTATCACCTTTTGCAACGTCATCATCAACTTCTGGGAGTTCTACAAAAATGATATCACCAAGTTCGCCTTGTGCATGGTCAGTAACACCAATTGTTGCAACATCACCCTCTATTAATACCCACTCATGGTCTTCAGTGTACTTCAAGTTATCTTTTATTTCAGACATGTAATCTCCTAAAATTGGGTGAAAAATCGTGATTTGGAACAAAATATACTTAATATATCGCCCGTTTTTGCCATGTTATGGTCAAATGATCCAAATTACCCTTAAAAAAGGGGTATTTTGGAAAACTTGATGTTTTTTATTCACAAATCTTCAAAAATGTGTGGTAAGATGATTGTATAATACAAAAACAAGATATGAGGATAGTATGAAAAATATGTGGAAGGTTGGGATTGCAGTACTTTTAGTACTACTGATCACATCGGGAGCTTGGGCTCAGGAAGACAAATTTAAAGTATATGGGTTCATGGATGTGAACTATATTAAATACACCATTCTTAAGGACGAGAGTTTTGTACGGCAGTTTGGTAGTAAGGATCATTCATTTAGTTTAGGAAATGTAAATGCATATTTCGATTTTAAACCGGGAGACAATGTTCGTGGTTTAGTGGAGTTGGGATTCAATGACGGAGCCTATAACCATAGTGGCAGTAACGGCACAAAATTTGTTACGCTCTACAATGGCGTTGACTTGCAAACTGCAATAGCTGGTTTACAAGCACAGGCTGCAGGGCTACGTACACAAGCTGCAGCGGCAACAGCAGGTGCCGCAACATTTGCTGGTTTCGGTTTGACTGACTCTGCAGCTTACTATACGGGCTTAGCAGCTCAGGCAAATGCAGGAGCTGATCAATATGACGGTGCTGCGGTCGGATTAGCTGCAGGCGCTGCCGGACTTTCAGATTCAGAGGCAAAAGATACCAGAAGAACCGGTGGAGTTACCATTGAACGCGCATGGTTGGAGCTCTATCTTAATGACCACTTTACTTTAAGAAGTGGTAAATTTATTACTCCAGCAGGTATATGGAATGTCGACCATGGTTCGCCAATTATTACAACAATAGGTCAGCCAAATCAAACTGACTTTTTCCCAATATTTCCAATTGCACAAACAGGGGTGATGGTTTATGGGGCTCATTGGGTTGGTGATCATGAACTCGGATATACCGGATATATTTCAACAGGTAGAGAAGATGAACCAGGTAGTGAAATAGGGGCTATTGAAAAAGTAACTGATTTTGCCGTTGGTGGACATGTCTCTTTTAAAAATGAAGAGATTATCGATAAATTAGAAATTGGTGCGAGTGGATATGGTGGTACCTTGAGAGACAAATATATGGAGATGGAGATTACTGTTGACTTCGCTGACCCGAATAAGGTTGCAATAATGCATAACGATGTTGTTCAATATGAGGGTCGAGAAATAGCTCTTGGAGCTGACTTAAAAGTTTCTCATATGAATATCAATCTGCAGAGTGAACTCAATTATCGTGCTGTTACCAATGAATTCGGCGGGCCAGGTACTGAGGCATTTGATGGTAAAGAAACAACGTATCTTGCATATTATGCACTTGTCTCCTATGATTTACGTTTAACTGATAATATTTCTCTTACTCCATATGCATTTTATGAGCATATTGGGTGGGAAGATCCGGAGAATCAGCCATATAGCACTCTAGCATCGTACCCACTTATAGCATGGGATCAATATATGTTCGGGCTTAATTTTGGTCTGTTCTCAAATCTGCATTGGAAAGTCGAATATGTCTATGGCACCATTGATGAGCAGGATCCAGCAATTACTGCGAATAATTATTCAGGTGATGATCTTACATTTGCGCGATTCCAAACACAATTAACAATGGCATTCTAAAGGAGGTATGAAAATGAAAATTTCTAATGTAATTAAAAAAACAATTTTAATAGCTCTCATAGCTGCTGGCGTAACTTTTGCCGGTGACTATGTCGTTATCGTTAATCCGTCTAATGGCTTATCATCATTGAGTAAAGGTGAGTTAAAGCGTGTTTTTACTGGAAAAATGAAACAGGTGGATGGCAAGAAAGCCGTTCCAATTAATTTTGCGTATGATAATGCAACTGCCCAAGCTTTTATACCAGAGGTGACAGGTAAAGATGTTAATAAATACAAAAAATATTGGGTAGAGCAGATGATTAAGGGTAAAGGTACTGCACCCATGATTAAAGCAAATTCTGCTGCAATTAAAGCATTGGTATCACAGATTCCTGGAGCAGTAGGATATGTACCAGCGGCAGATGTTGATGCGACCGTGAAAAAAATAGATATAAACTAAGTAGTATGGATGCCTCTACTGAGGTAGGGGCATCTTTTTAAAATGAATTAACGTAGGATAAGAAATGAAAAACCTCTCCCTTTCAAAACGCTTTATTGTGATATCCATACCATTAGTGTCTTTAATGATACTTATTGCAGGTCTGTTTGTTGGGTATTCAACGAAACAGCGTTTAGAGAATAGTGCACGTGTGCAAGAAGAAACGTTGAAAACTACGTTAGAGGACAAAGGTAATTTCTTAAGAATTTTTATATCTAAAGTAACCCCCGATGCATTATTGAGTCAAGATTTTTATGTATTGAAAGTGTATGGTGAGGAACTGCTTAAAGATAAAGAAGTAGCAACTGTTGAATATTTGGATAGTGATGGTAGTGCTCTCTTCAAATTGGGTACTGATGTACCAGAGATGAAAGTATATGACGCAGATATTATTACCGATAAAGAACGGTTAGGAATAGAGAAGAAAGTTGGCTCGGTAAAAATTGGAATTGATAAGTCGAGTTTGATAAGAACAATAAAAAGAAATGAAGAAGTACAAGCTGCTTCGCAGTCTACAGTTTTATTTTCTATCGTGACTACGATAGTGGTTATGAATGCTTTGATTGCACTTATTATAATCATAACCTTACGTAAGGTGGTTATTGGTCCTATAATTACGGTCACCACAAAAATTAAAGATATTGCTGAGGGTGAAGGGGACCTTACGAGTCGTCTCAACTTTGATTCTAGAAATGAAATTGGAGTGATGGCAGGATACTTTGATAAATTTATTGATAAATTGCAGACGATAATAAAAGACCTTGTTGAAACCGCTGAACATGTCACAGGAGCTTCAAAAGAACAGGTCGCAATATCAGGAAAGATTGCATCGAATAGTGAAAATGTTGCAAATCAATCGAGTGCTGTTACCACAAATGCTGAGCAAGTAGCAGCACAAATTAATACAGTATCACAAAATGCAGAAGGTGTTTCATCTGCAGTTAATACAGTCGCTGCAGCTATAGAAGAGATGAGCTCATCATTAAATGAGGTTGCATCAAACTGTCAAAAAGAATCACAAATTGCAAACGATGCAAATGTTCAATCCAAATCAACCCGTGAAATGATGGGTAAACTTGGTACCGCTGCAAATGAAATTGGAAAGGTAATAGAAGTTATTAACGACATTGCTGAACAGACAAATTTACTTGCACTCAATGCAACAATTGAAGCCGCTTCAGCTGGTGATGCAGGTAAAGGGTTTGCTGTAGTTGCGAGTGAAGTGAAAGCATTGGCGAAACAGACTGCTGATGCAACGGGCGAAATTGGAAAACAAATTGAAAACATGCAATCTATTACGAATGAAGCCGTGTCGGATATTGAAAAAATTAATCTTGTTATCGAAGAAGTAAATTCTATTTCACAGACAATTGTTGCGGCAGTAGAAGAGCAATCTGCAACGGTTGGCGAAATTTCATCAACAATTGGTGATGCAGGGCACTCCTCAAAAGAGATTGCTGATAACGTTCAAGAAGCGGCAAAAGGTATTGGAGAAGTATCGAGTAACATCAGTGGTGTGAACCAAGGCGTGACCGATGCGGCTATAGGAATTACCACAGTAAGCGAGGGGGCTGCCATGCTCGAACGACTTGCCGAGGATATGCATAAGCTTGTGGGGCAGTTTAAGGTGTAATAAGCACCCACTGGTCGGTGTTTTTTTACTGTCTATTGTAAAATTAAGTTAACATTGTTTTGATCAAGAATTTTAACGTGAAGCGCTTTGGTTTAAATATTAGTGTCTTATCGACACTGTATCGTTGTTTTTATTGTAAAAAGAGCGGATATGTATTTTTCACATTAAGATAGATCTTTATTAATTCTAAAAAAAGTGAATACATTTGTAAGCACATATATTCCTATTAAAATTTCCGTGATACGTATGGTCAAAAAATAAGACATATTATTAATATGCGGTGAATTATGGTATCTCTCTTTTTGTCTGTTCAGGCACTAAGATTAAAATATGTTCACCAATTGGGACACATCAACATGAGGCGGATATAATGCGTATACTGCCTTCTAACTGCAGGGAATAGTATGCAAAAAAAAGTTATTACATTAGCTCTATTGTGTTTATGGTTTTTTTTATGGATCACTCTTAATGGCTGTATTTCAGACAATGCAGATAATTTCAAACTCACTAAGAATGATGATATTGTTCTTGAAGATATCATATCGAAAGAATCCAATGTTCAGACCTGTTCAGATTTAATTGATAATGACGAAGATGGCCTTATTGATTGTGATGATGAGGATTGTGCATCAATTGATATTTGTAGCTGGGAATCAAACTGTTCAGACCTAGCAGATAATGATTCAGATGGATTCCTTGATTGTGAAGACCCTGACTGTTTTGGAAATGCTATCTGTGAACTCCCCGTAGAAAATAGTCAGGAATTGTGTGGAGATGGTTTGGATAATGACTTTGATATGCTCATTGACTGTAGCGACCCGGGGTGTGTGTTCTTCTGCCTCGAGGGAGGAGAGAAGAACGAAATACTCTGTAGAGATGGGGTTGATAATGATGCGGATGGCAACATCGATTGTGACGACTCTGAGTGTAAAACTTTTTGTGAAATAAATGAAGAAAATACTTTTAATCTTTGTCGTAATGGTCTCGATGATGATGGTGATTCACTGACTGATTGCGCAGATCCTGAGTGCATATTTTTTAAACTATGTAGCGAGTCAGAGCTATTTGAAAGTTCAATAGAGTATTGTACCGATGGCATTGATAATGACCTCGATGGCGGTATTGATTGCAAAGACCCTGACTGTGGATTGTTTACCGTATGTCTCCCTGTAATACTTGTCGAAAACACTCAAACGTTGTGCAAAGATAGTTTAGACAATGATAATGATGGCACGATTGATTGTGCTGATCAAGATTGTATCGGAATGGCCCACTGTCTTCCCCCTGGTGAAAATACCTTTGTGCTCTGTAGTGATGGAGTAGATAATGATGGCGATGCTACAGTGGATTGTGATGACGCTGATTGCAGTGGAATGACGGCTTGTTTACCTCCAGGTGAAAATACCTACCCAGCATGTACCGATGGTGAGGATAACGACGGGGATACTCTGATTGATTGTGATGATACTGATTGCGCTGGTGTCTCTGCCTGTATTCCAGAAGGTGAGAATACTTACCCAAAATGTACTGATACTATAGATAATGATGATGATACCCTTATAGACTGCAGTGATCCTGATTGTGCAGGAATGCAGCACTGTTTACCGGCTGTTGAAAATACAATAGATCTGTGTAGCGATGGAGCTGATAATGATAACGACTTGGCGGCGGATTGTTCAGATAGTGATTGCTCAGGTATGGCACATTGTCTCCCTGCTGGAGAAAACACTTTTGCAGATTGTAGTGATGGCTTAGATAATGATAGTGATAATGATATTGACTGTGACGATGATGGCTGTAAAGCTATGGCTCATTGCTTGCCACTTGGGGAAAATACATTTCTTAAATGTACTGATAGCTTAGACAATGATAATGATACGCTCATTGATTGTGATGATCCTGATTGTGGAGGGATGTCGGTATGTCTGCCACCGGGTGAAAATACCTATCTAAAATGTACCGATGGATCTGATAATGATGGTGATAGCGATATTGATTGTGACGATAGTGATTGTAGTGGTATTTCGGCATGTATTCCTGATAGTGAAAATACAATAGATTTTTGTCAGGATGGCATTGATAATGATAATGATTTAGATACATTATTTATCATAAACGCTTCTGATACCGTAAGCATAAAAGCATTGAGCTTCTTAACATTTGCGCAGTTTTATAAAAAGGATACCACAATGAAAAGCCTCACAGAAATTTCTGTGGTGATGCCAGATGGAGAGACTTATGACGCTTTCAAAGTAGATATGCGTCCATTTATTTGGGACTTATTCAATAAACAATCGAAAAAAATGTTTGACGAAGAGTCGAAAGTAATGGATACCATTCACACAGGTATAGACTGCAGTGACCCAGACTGTAAATTTAATTTTG
>JAOPTS010000103.1:8980-12589 GCA_051531955.1 Reichenbachiella sp. | reverse complement strand
ACCCATAGCCATAGGAAAAATCAGGGCCGATTGAGTGATATGTTTTTCTACCAAAATGAAAAGTGTAACTAGCTCCTATTGAAACAAAAGGGCCATTATATCGAATGTCTTGCCCCTCAGAAAAAAGGGTGCTCTGCAAAGAAAGGATTAATAATATTAGTACAATTGATTTCATTATTTAACTGATTTAATATGTTGTGATAATTTACGAATGGTTGGTTTACGACAAGTAATCTAGCTAATTCCCCCTAAAACAGTACCCTTCTATAACACATATAGATAGAAGCGTAACAGAGTCTCCCCTCTCTTAACAAAAACACCATGCGGATCAATAGTCCGGTTCTTCCGGTCTCGACACAGTTTTTCAAGTAGGGTTTCGTAGGACTCTTTCAAGAACTAATTCTTCTGCGAGTCCATAGCCCGGTGCAGTATCAAAATCTAGTAAGACCGGATAAGTATTTTCCAATTGTCGTTCATGAGCGTGAGTATCCAGATGTTTTCATGTTCACTTATGATAGAGCCATTTATATGGTTTCGAGTATATTTGACTTTGAAATGAACTTTGTTTTTACTTACAAGTATTGGTGTTTGATACACAACTTCAGTTTTACACCACCCTTGTGATTTGAGGTCTTCAAAAAACGCATCGGGGAGTTGGCCTGGTTTATCCCATATGATACTGTTTTCAGCACTGATTAACGTGTGTGGAAAATGCAACTGATTATCCATGCCAACTAAATCACAATTATTAAATGCTACACCAAATATCTCTAAGCATTCTAAGGCTCCGGCTATCATTTCATCATTACACACTGAATTGTCATTAGGCTTAAATACTTGTAAGTAGTCTGAATTATTCATTAATAGTAGGTCCTTTGATGTCAAGCGCATGGATCAATGTTTAAGCGAATGCAAGTAATTACTTTTTTTGGCAAATGCTTGCTTGCCGATTCCAACGCTTTGTTATTCGAGATCCTAAACAAATCTACTCCTCAATTGTGTACCGTAGATAGGGAGTTGTACGATTAGGGATATTTGAAGGGAATTCTTTTATAAATTCACATCTCAATTTCATGTAAAAATCTTTTGAGTTCGGGTCTGATAAAATGCCAAACTCACTAATATGAAGTGATTTACAATATTCGATTAGGTGCTGAAACATGATTGTTCCAATGCCTTTTCTAATTGCTTCAGGCATAATATACATATGATCTAAATACAATCCTTTAGGCAAAACATCATTTTTATATTCTAAGTCTTCGTCAATATTAACCAATGAATAATAAGCAACAATCGAACCATTCAAGGTGTATTTGTACACGATATTAGTTTCAACATACAAGCTGGTGATGGTTAATTCATCACTCCATACATCAATATAGTGCTGCGGATAGTTCCAATATTCTTTTGCTGTAAAGGAGATAGTGGTTAATCGTTCGCTATCAGACTGGGTTGCTTTGGCGATGTTGCTGAATTTATGTGTTTGCATAATAAAAATATTTGGCCTAAGATTAATTACCGAATAACTATTATTAGACAGATGGTTGGCTTATGAGAAGTAATCTAGCTAATTCCCCCTAAAACAGTACCCTTCTTCTTTAGGCAAGAGCTCCTGTCTATCAAGAGTTGCGATTCATTAACTTCCTACAAAATAAAGAATAACAGCGAGGCACACCCTATCGCTCCAAAGAGAATGTGTAACATGAGTAAGCTTGGTTCTGGCATGATATCCTTATTAATTTTGTTCGTGTTTGTATTTACTCAGCGAAAACCAATAAACGTTACGATCCAAATTTTGTGTAGAAAGTATTAGGCTTTTAACACAGTTTGTTATTTGCATATGATGTACAACTGCTTAACCATATCTTTGTGTTCTTCCCCAACAATTCCCAGCTTTCGATGAAACGTGAACTTTGACCTATCGATTTTTGCGGCTTCTAAGGCGGCGATTGCATAGTTTTTGTCTTGGTGAAATATTGCCTTTGCGGCATGCCATTTAAATAAATGGATAGGCCAATGTATATCATCAAGGTTATTAGTTAAGGCTAAATCCGCTTGGCCATAATATTCTGTTAAATTTAAAAATGCTACGAAATATGGGAATTCTATTTGAGTATTAAGGCTTTGATTTGGTTTTCTTTTCTCTAATTCTAGCATGGCAACATAAGTTTGAATAGTATTTTCAATATTCCCTAAATTTATGTGTGCTGAAGCTCTTGTATGCAAAGCACGTAAATCTTCAAAATCACTTGTTTTAGATGCGAAATACTCATCAATTAATTTAAGACTAGTTTCGGGGTGTCTTTCTGAAATGGTTAATGCTTGTATTACTAAATATTGATCACGTTGAGATCTTGAACGATTTAGCTTCTTTCTAAAATGGTCTTCAACTTCTTGATTCCATTCAGTGTTTCTATACCAATCATCATCTGGCATTGTGAGATCCTTAGCAGTTTGTTATTTGCGTGGTAAATTAGAATCGATGAAATTATATAGTTTGGAACTGTTTTTAGCAGGCACTCTGTAAACTTCAGAGGTCGTCGTTATCTCATATTCATCGGACAAGGAGTTGTAGGTGTGTTCGGTGATTTCGTTAATCGGTATAGTGACAAGTTTTTGCTTGGGCACAATATTCTTTATAATTAAGTGTCCACTACTAATATAGGCGACTTTATTATAAAGATAATAAGCTGCGATAAGCATAACAACGAACATCATGTTATCTACAATCATACCAATTGTACCACCTAAGCTTATAGCAAAATAGGCGCCGCTTAGGTTTATAGTGATAATATTATAAACCCCACAAAGGCCTGATAATATCGCAAGTGTTTGATTTGGTCGAATCATTCTAGGTTTCCTTATGAGCTAAGCAAATTGATATGACCCTGCCTCACTAGACAGTGGTTTTCTTTAATAATAATTAATTATTATTTGATCGAAGGGAGTTTAATTAATTGTTTTTGAAGTGAAGGTTGCCGACTGCAATGTTTTGTTTTCACGCTCTATCCTCTGAGATACTGTCAATACAACAAGTGTAATAATTGAAAGGAAATCAACTTCAAAAAAACTAGGGTAATTCTCTAAACCATACATTAAACTAAATCCATTGGAACCAAAATTGTCACCGCTGGTAAACGTTATGTTGAAGAAGGGTTTATAGCTATAAAAGAAACCTGCTACACTAAATCGAATAATTTGCAAACTGAGATTTATCTTAGAAACTGGGTACGCATACTTCCACCCTTTTAATATACCTACACCACAGTATAAATTAACGACACTTAATACACCGGTTACGATTATAGAGGGTAAATCATCAAAACTGAATGTAAGCCATAGCAACAAAAGCCCATTAAGGATCATAAAACACAGAAGACAGCCTTCAAGTTACGAACTAGTTTTGGTCTACTTTCAAAAAAAGGTTCCGAAACAAGTGTTTCAGGTTCATCATTACGATTACGTAATTCTTCAATTAATGCCGCGTAGTTTTCAGGAGCAACATCTTTGTTAATGTTCTTTAAGCAATCATGTAGCTGAGGTGTTGAATATGTTGAGTATTGCGGTGTTTCATTCATAATTAAAGTGATAACTATTATCATACAGATG
>JAOPTS010000103.1:0-8935 GCA_051531955.1 Reichenbachiella sp. | reverse complement strand
ACTATGGTGAATACATTAAGATTCTTTCACTAATAAGTAGCAATGTTTAATTTGCTGCATGTGCATCAAAAGTTCTTCAACCAATTTGTATACCATAGTTACCGACTCCGCTTGAGCGTCTGTAACACCTGTATGATGTCCTTCGTTGCGAATTGCACGACTGATTGCCAGATTAATCCTTGGTTCCATGAGTAAAAAAAGTTCTTCTGATATATTTTTACAACCTGCGCCATCATATGTTGCCCCCAAAGGGCCAACCAATGCATTTATTTTATCATTGTAATCACTACGGTGCATTGCTCCACCCTGATGGTCATCAAAATGTAAAATCATCCAATATTCAAAGGCTTGATTTGACCATGCAGCGTGAAACCCATATGCCTGTGCCTTAACTATAGCCTCATTGAAGTTTTGATCAGTAAAATCATCCTTGTCAAAGACACACCAAACCTGATCATACTCTTTAGCATCTGCAAGTTGTTTAGCACGTTCTACGAGGGATACAGTATTATACCCTTCACCTACTGCTTTAACGGTGGCTGAAGAAAGTTCAAACTGATTGAAATATGAAGGCTCAGTATTTTTACCTTCACACACAATAAGTATTGTTGGTTTTTCAATTTCTATATTAGAAGGGCGATCAAATGATGGTTCTTTATTTCGCTGTTCTCGCATTCGCAATCTATGCTCCAGCCTTTTGGCCTCCTGCTCTAGCTTTTTATTCCTCATTAGCTGACAACAACTTTTTATACATTAAATTATCAAACTTCCCAAGGTGAGGAACACCGCCATATTTCCCGTTAATATAGTTACCCTCAAATGCTTCATTTTTTCTCACTTCGGTAGAAGAAAAATCATTTAAAGAATAAAGTCGCGCTTCTCCATATTTATTTTTCTCAGTAAACCATACCTGATCTCTTCTAAATAGATCAGAGTTAAGAAGGTTTGTATCGTGCGTATTAAAAATGAGTTGCGCGTTATTGGGATTCATTTGACTCGAATTAAAGAGTGAAACAATTTTTGCTACAAGATTAGGATGTAGTTTTGAATCCAACTCGTCAACAGCTAATGTCCGCCCATTTTCTAGTGCATCTAAAATTGGACCAGTCAATGAGAAAAACTTAGCTGTCCCCGCAGACTCGTGGTCATCCATTGAAAAATTAACCAGCCCCACTTGTTCATTATCAGGACCATATTTTTTATGAAGCGTTAGAATATCAGAGTAAAGCTCAGCACTATCCTCTTTCATAATCTTACGAACTTTTTCTTGAATATCTTTTGGCATATCTTTTGGCAAGTTTTCAAGATCAATCTTTTCAATCTTTAGATCTTGAATACCAAGACTCGCTGCTTTAAGAAGTTCTAAAATTTTATCTTTATCAATTGATTTCTGAGCTTTGGCAATTGTAAATTCTCTATATCCTTCTTCTCTTTCACCAGAAATCACTCGTAGGTTTCTAAACCACTGCAAGACAAGTTCTGATACAGAATCATTAAACTGTGCCGCAACTGAAAGTAACAATGCATTGTTTCTTACAAAATCATCTTTTGCAAGTGATTGACCTTTTTTATACAGCTTAGAGTGAACAGTAAAATCCTGATAATCACGATAAAACAGTTCTACCTCTTTTGTGTTTGGCTTATAGTACAACCACTCTGCCACGATTTGTTCTTCGTCAGCCTCAAAACCATAGCGGTATACTGTTCCATCTTGTGAAAAAATTACTTCAAATTCACTGGGACAATCTTCTGACTCGCTATTCAGCATGAATGGCTCAACCTCAATAACATCTCCCTTTTGACTTTCTTTTGAGGATGAGAAAATAAAAGCCTTCATAAAACTTAATGCTTCAAAGAGTTTAGTTTTGCCACTAGCATTTGCACCATAAATAACCGCACTTTTAAGTACGCTTAGGCCTGTGCCACTGTCTTGCATAATATTATCAGAAACATTCGTTACTTTATCATAATTAGATGCAACAAGACTCAATGATGCCTTATCCTTAAATGTTCTATAATTCTTTACTGAGAAATTAATCAGCATAATAAACCTATTTTTAACAGATTTTGTGTTAATATACACTCTATTTTATCATAATACAATATTTTACATCGAAGAAGTACACTATTTAGCACTAATTTTCATTTTCTAGACATCTACAGGCCTATTCAGTAAAACAAAGGGCATACCTTCTGCCGCCTCTTCCCTTCTTTGAGGTACCAATTTGGAACCTCAAAGAATTCAGTTCATCTAAACTTACCTTGAATCTGAATTTTTCTGGAAATCGCACCAAATTTCGACTTACTGCTTTATTAAGGTGTTTTTTCCACATTATAAAGGTCTGCCAGATCACTATCCAACATAACCTGCATACCTCTAGTGGTATATATTTTATTTAGCTGAATTACTGTATAAAAGACTATCGGCGTTATGCCGACACCCATGGGATTCCCGCTTAATATAGAGCGTCATTCTACAATAGATAGCTATTTATTCTTCTTTTTTAACCAAACAAAAATGCAAATGAATAATGTATTAATTGATAAAGAAATTGCTAAGACGATTTCAAGGAAAATATTTTCATCAATAACAAGTTGTTCGAAATCTGTTGGTATTCTTGGACTTATTCTATATGGTCTTGTTCGTTTAATGGCTGGTGAATTTAGAACTTCTTCAAATTCTAAAAAGTTTCCACGTGGGCATAATTGGGGGTCAGACAACAAACTTTTGGATGAACTAAAGGCAACATCATAAACTTTTCTGACTAAATCATTAGTGTCTGGTATTTCAGCATGTAAAGCATAGGTTGCTTTTAAATTCACAGAACTATCTAATGCTATAACTTTAACCGATTTTCTTTTTACTTCTTTTAAAAAATGGCTGAAACGCTCACTGCCTTGCAGGTTAATCATTAGCTTTAGGTGTGCAGAGTCAATACGGTTCACGATATTATTTATGACTTCATATTCAATTTCATAAACTTTAACACTAATAGGTTTTTCGCCACAGGTATGCGTTGCAGGCCATGATGGTGTATTTGAATTAACGCGGTTATCACTACAGGGAAACGTTTTTAATGAGTCGCCTAAATATTTCATACTCTTATATTTAACAGTTAACAAAAAACCTTTGCTTTCACAAGCTTTCTTAATGTCATTATGAATTGTGGATAAGGAAAAATAGGGAGATGCAGATAATGAAGTTAAAAATAAAAAGAGCATCAATGTGAGCTTTCGGGCCTGAGGTAGATGTTTCATAAGCATTATAACTTTTATCATACAGATGGTTGCTTTACAACAAGTAATCTAGCTAATTCCCCCTAAAACAGTACCCTTCTTCTTTAGGCAAGAGCTCCTGTCTCTCAAGAGTTGCGATTCATTAACTTCTTACAAAATAAGGAATAACAACGAGGCGCACCCTATCGCTCCAAAGAGAATGTGTAGCATGAGTAAGCTTGGTTCTGGCATGATATCCTCATTTACATTGTCGAGTTTGAATTTACTCAGCGGAAACCAATAAACTTTACGATCCAACTTTTGTGTAGAAAGTATTAGGCTTTAACACAGTTTGTTATGCTGATATAAAAAGGGTGCTAACGTTTTTCCAAATGCATTATTTTGTAATAGCCACAATTTTGGCAATCCGTATTCGAAATTACTGAAAGTCCATTAACAAATAATCCTTTAATATTAAAAGCTTTATTACAGTGCGGACATTTTATATATGCCAACCAATTGCCGAACACAAACGTAGGTAAAACAATTAAAGCAAAGCCAAGGTAAAATATTGAAGAAGGAAGGGAGAATTTTTCAATTATTGTACTGCATAATAACATCCAAGGAACAAAGCCTATAAAAGATATTAAAGTATTACGCTTCAACATTCGTAACGTTTTCCAAAATTCAGCATTTTCTTGCGGTACCTTTATATCTATGCTGGCTTTTTCTTCGGGCGTTAACATAAAAAGTATCCTTAGTGAGCTAGAAGCATAACGGTTGAGTTGAGAGCAAGGCCGCGTTATTTAAATAATAATTATTGTTTGACCGAAGGGAGTGAATTATTTTTTTAAAGGGCGTGGACTTGCCGCCTCTACCGGATTGTTATGCTGTTGATCACCAATGTATATCAAATATACTAACCCGATTTCATTTATTTCGGAGACTTCAAACTTCGCATTATCTTTATGCAATGGCATTTTCACATTATCAATTTCAAATACACCATACTTATAATTGTGCCATACCTCTTTCACTACTTCATTATCCTTGAAAAACACTAAGAGGTATTTGTCTTCTGGGATATAGCCTTCTTTGGAGTCATAGTGATATATTTCTTTAAAAGGTGTTGTAGGATTGTATATTGTAACACCGTACCATTCAAAATCAGTATAGAGGTCAAGATTAACTACTTCTTTTTCATGTTCCCTAAAATCTGCCAAATAGCTTGGATAAAGAATGTATGCACCGACCAAAATCAGTAGTATTGTGATTACAGTTATTTTCAAAATTAATGTCTCCAGAGCGGCATAACGGTTGATTTAAGTGTCTTAAAGAACGGCTTGTTATGCAGCTTGCTCCTGTGGGCCTAGTCTATCTCTAAAATTTTGAGTTCATCTTTATTTAGTTTAGAACAGTTACTTTTTTTGTGTACAAAATGTGATTTCGGATCATAACTTGGTTTCCAAATATTTGAGCCATCTTTCTCGCTTCGCCAAAGGAAAATTAGGGAATCATTAATCAAGTGGAAAGCAATGATGTGCGGTGAAAAATGGTGATTGTACTGGCTTGAGTCAACGTGAAAATAAATAGTATCGCTTTCAATTGAGTAACTACCATATGTTAATTCTGTCTGTTCACAGTTATAAGAAATAAATGTAGAATCTGGGTTTATTATTAACGCGTCATGAGCTTTAGGATAGTCGGCGGTACACCAATTACCAATCACATTAGCTTCATTACTATAGCAATTGCAGATTAATACGAATATAATGATGTATCTGATGTAAATACTTTTTTCCTATCTATTGCAGTATAACTATTACCATACAGATTGTTGGCTTATAACAAGTAATCTAGCTAATTCCCCCTAAAACAGTACCCTTCTTCTTCAGGCAAGAGCTCCTGTCTCTCCAGAGTTGCGATTCATTAACTTCTTACAAAATAAGGAATAACAGCGAGGCGCACCTTATCGCTCCAAAGAGAATGTGTAGCATGAGTAAGCTTGGTTCTGGCATTATATCCTCATTTATTTTATTCGTGTTTGTAAATACTCAGCGAAAACCAATAAACTATACGATCCAAATTTTGTGTAGAAAATATTAGGTTTTTAACACAGTTTGTTAGACTTGCTAGCTATACTGGTTTAAAGTTATCTTCATTGAACTCAATCATTCGTTCAAATTCAGGTAAGTCAGTGTGAAAAGCTAGATGATAAATAATCGTGTTATTGATAATCGATTCTATTGCTAAAACATTAAAGCTATCAATAGATTGGTAAAACAGGTCAGAAGATTCATCAAACAATACTATTTTAAAAATTCTGTTATGCTCATCTACTAATTTAGAAAATACTACTTGAGAGTTATCTTTTGATATCTTCTCGTTGTTAGCCAAAAATAGTCCGCTCAAAGATTTGCCCCGGAAAAATAGTTTTCCTAAATACGGGCCGCCCATGCTGAAATATTCGTTTACGTTGGCGTAATTAAAGTCTGATGTTTTCATAATGCGTATTCTTTAAAAACCTAATAGGCTGTTTGTTTCTGCAAGTCGAATTATTATTATACAGATGGTTGCTTTATACCAAGTAATCTAGCTAATTCTCCCTAAAACAGTACTCTTCTTCTTTAGGCAAGAGCCCCTGTTTCTCAAGAGTTGCGATTCATTAACTTCTTATAAAATAAGGAATAACAGCGAGGCTCACACCCACCCCAAATAACCAATAGATATTCGGTAAGAAATATGGAACAACACATAAGCTCAAGCCAACCAGAATAGGAACAAACGCCTGCTTCTTTTTTCCATACATAAAATAGGCGCACCCTATCGCTCCAAAGAGAATGTGTAGCATGAGTAAGCTTGGTTCTGGCATGATATCCTTATTAATGTTGTTCGTGTAATACTACAGTTCAATCCCTTGAATGGCCTCAATTATATTCTCTCTGCTTTTTTGAAGAGTATTAATTTCACCTGCGGATTCAACAATTAGAATTTCATCATTATACGGTACAATTGCCACAATGTATGTATAATCTTTAATACCAACGGGAGTCGCCATTTCTAAGAGAGTCCCCTTATGGTTGTGCACCATTATGGAGTCCTCTTTCACAATTAGGTATCCTGCATTTTTCATTCTATTAGTCATAGCCTCTGCCCAGAACTCAATATCAGCATAGGGAGAATTATCAACCGAGTAGGCGCTGTATAGAAGACCCTCTGGACTTATTGCTTTAAATGTTGTTTTATACCATGGCATATCATACTCAGCAAAATTCTTAGGTGCTTTGGCTTTAAAACTAGTGCATCCAATGAGGAGTACCGACGCTATGAGTAGTAAAAAGAGTAGTATCTTATTCATGCTTAAACCCCTTGATCATATCATTTAAGTTAAGTTCGTTGATCCACTCAAACGGTGTACTTCCCTGAGGTACCGGTGGTGTCCTTTTAAAAAACTTCAAGTCAATTGTTACTGTGGCATACCTAGACAAATGCATCAGTTTGCCCAGCGCCCCTTTCTCTCTCTCTATTTCTTGAACAAGCTTTATGATTTCTTCGTGCACTGCAATGATGCTTTCACTATCTGCACCTTTCATCACACTCTGATAATCTTTTAAAAGTTTTTGTTTAGCGCTGACCCGTGTTTCTCTCCGAATAATATCATCTCTCAAGTCGTTGGTAGAAATTCTTTTCCCTAAATAGAGCCCCAATGTTTTAACATACTCAACATACGCGTCGAAATGCTTAAAGGGAATCTTCACTACAATTTGGTTATCACTCTTCTGCTGAAAATAGCCTCCAACTTCGGTGGCTTTTTTATCGAGCTGCGAGAGTGTCACATCATTATCATTCACTCGTATATCAAGCGTACACTCTATTTGTGAATTTGCAAAACCATATAGAGCACTTATCAAACAGAGCACAATCATTACCTTCACCATTATTGTGCTCCTTTTGTTATTGATGCTTCAATAGTTGATGCGTATTTTTTCTCTTCATCTATGTTTGGAAAATAACATTCAACCAAATATATGTTGCCCTCACTAATAGTTACTCCTATCCAGAATATATACGGCGCAACACCGTGAGATACCATTCTTAATACCTTGTACTTCCCCAGTTGCTTCTCATCTACTTTACTGAATTCAGATTCAAATCTATTTTTCAAAGTGTGTATCCAAAACTGACTATCACCCATCGGGTTATTCTCTTGAACATGTGTCCAAACCTCTGAGCCCCCCGGACTACTTGCAGCCCAGTCTGTAACCGAAAACCATCCATTATCCAATTCAAGGTTAAGCATTTTATCGGGTACCGTTAACGTAAAAGCTCTACCAAAATACGGTTCTTTAGTTCTAAATGGTCCCAGTGAATAGATCCACCTCAGAATTCTGATATCTTTGGTCGCCAGATGTTCAGTAGACTGTGACATCCCTTTAATGGTGATAGTAATTCTTGAAAATGTAGCAAGACCTGAAAGTCGTTTCTGTTCAGTCTGGAGAGATTCAAGTTCTTCACTTAATCGTTTTAACTCTTTAAGCAGTCTCAGGCGCTGTTTATCATCTTTAGCTTGTTTTAATACCTCTTTGAGTCGTTCTATCGCTGCCCCAATAGTCTTAATACGGAGTTCATTATCTTTGAATGCATCTGAAATATCATCCGCATGTATATTCTTACTCATTACTGGTGCTAGAGTGAGTAAAAAATTAAACGCTGTATTGAAACTGGCCACCGGAACCCGAAACATACCGGTGCCATTATCGAGACTTTCTACATAGCCTCCAATTTTCTTAACATACTCTTCAGCTTGTTGTAGAACACCCTGGGGATCTGAAGACTTCAAACGCATGAATCCTTCATAGTGAATAAGGCGGGTTTTGTCTTTCACTTCTGCGGAATTATCTTGTGCATCTAATTGAAAAAGCATTTGCGGTGAATCGACATAACTACCCGATATAGACTTTTGCACGTTCATTTTCCCAATGCTTCTCTCGCTTGCAGGTCTTGCAGCAAGATACGCATTTTCCCGTTTTATTTGCCTAGAATTAATTGAACATCCAGATAGGAAAGATCCCATAAGACTTAGTATTAAGATTGCGACACATTGTTTATTCATAGTCATTTTATACCCAAACTTCTCGTATAAAAACTAGTAAATATATTGTAGTAACCCGTAATCACCTGTATTTTCAATTGTCGGAATAGTTAAAAAAATCAGGCAGATTCGAAACGTAACCCTCCGTAAGGCATTTTACTTAGATACCCCGCCCCGCGCATCGTATACCAATCAACTCAAAGTCGTATACCAACCCCTCCACAAATACACTATAATGAATACAGTAAGATACTTTCACTAATAAGAACTAATTCTTCTATTTCACATATCAAAATATACTGGGATACTTGCACCAATATCAAATGTGGTCACTTTGGAAAAAGATACCCCAATATGTATAGGTAATATTTGAATCCAAGTTTTAAAGTATGGTGATATTGATTCAGCGTCAAAATTAAATCCTGGCGCAATTCCAAAAAAGAAAGGGGTTTCAGGAAGTTGAATTACCCCATTAGCTGAAGTGGTAATTTGATTTGCATCAAAACTGTAACCTAAATCTAATCCAAATAAATCACCTTTATATTCAGTCGCTTCTAGTTCAAAATACCATGATGTTGATAATGTATGATTGTTTGCATGGTCATTATTGTATCCAAATGAATAAGT
>JAOPTS010000102.1:0-28883 GCA_051531955.1 Reichenbachiella sp. | reverse complement strand
GATTACACTTCTGATGTATCTCTTAGAGGTTTTAACATTGGCGGAAGAGTATTCGTACTTGATGCAGTCTCTGTTGGCGGGTATGCTGGATGGCAATTATTTTACGGAACTAAAACTGGTCAAGACAACATCAATGAAAGTGTTGACTTTTTTGGCAAGCAACAAAGATATATGAGTGTTTACCCTATTATGGGAAATGCATTCTATTACTTAGGACAAGACGGAGGTATCAGACCTTATATTGGTACGGGTATAGGTATATCTATTATCCACCAAAAAACGCAATTCGGTCTTTGGGAAATATCTCAAACGTCTACCAACTTCACTTTAGCACCTGAAGTAGGTGTATTCATGCCGGTAGGTTTAGCAGGTGGTGGATTAAAATTAAGTGCAAGATATGATCATGCGTTCCAATCTTCATTGAACTATATGGATGTACAATCATTCGTATTCACTGTAGGATATACAATGGCATACTAATTCAAGGTTCTTTTAAAATAATTTAGATAATCTTAATCTATTTGGTCTCAAGACCGTTTAGATTAAGATTATTTTTTTATCTATAAACTATGGCAAAAAAGAAAGCAACATTAGGTCACGTTTTTAAAACGATTATCCTCCCCCGAAAAAATCTCATTTTAGTTGGTCTTGTATTGATCATCATTAGTCGACTTGCGAGTTTAATAGCCCCTCTGACACTTCAATACCTTATAGATGATGTCATAGTGAATAGTGATGTTGATATGCTAAAGTATTTGATTGCTGTAGTTGTGGGTGCTATTGTGGTCCAAGCTATTACTAGTTTTGCATTGACAAAATTATTGAGTGTAGAAGCTCAACATTTAATCGCACAGCTACGGGTACGGGTTCAAAAGAAAATCATTCAATTGCCCATCAACTTTTTTGATAATAATAAAAGTGGAGCGCTAGTATCTCGTATCATGAGTGATGTAGAGGGAGTTAGAAACCTAGTTGGCACTGGATTGGTGCAGCTTTTTGGAGGTACATTGACCGCTATCATCTCGTTAGTATTATTGATTAGGATTAGTCCTTTAATGACTGTTTATGTATTGGTACCCGTTATTATATTTGGAGTCATCTCGATGAAAGCATTCGCTTACATCAGACCCATATTTAGAAAACGAGGAGAAATCAATGCAGAAGTAACCGGAAGGTTGACTGAAACACTCAATGGCATCAGAGTCATCAAAGGCTTCAATGCAGAGGAACAAGAAATTAAGTCATTTGAAAAAGGTGCTTTACGACTGTATGACAATGTAAAGAAGAGTCTTACCTCTACAGCCATCGTTACTTCATCTGCAACATTCTTGTTAGGATTGGCATCTGCAGGCATCATGGGAATAGGTGGATACATGATCATCCATGATAATTTGACACTTGGTGAGTTTTTGGCTTTCACATTTTTACTAGGTTTCATGATTGCTCCTATCGTACAGATGAGTAATATTGGTAGTCAAATGACAGAAGCATTTGCTGGTCTCGATAGAACAGAAGAGATCATGGAAATGGATTCAGAAGATGACAATCCCGACAGAACCATTGAGCTGAAGGACATAAATGGTGACATCTCATTTAAAGACGTTACATTCCAATACGAAGAAGGAAAAGAGGTATTGCATAACATTTCATTCGAAGCTCCTAAAGGAAGTGTAACTGCATTAGTAGGTACCTCGGGATCAGGAAAATCTACCATTGCAGGTTTGGTAGCAACGTTCATCTCTCCTAAGTCAGGAACTATTACAATTGATGACCAGGACTTGAGTAAGGTGACTTTGTCTAGCTATAGACACCAGTTAGGTGTGGTTTTGCAAGACGATTTCTTATTCGAAGGCACTATCAAACAAAACATTTTATTCCCAAGACCTGATGCTACGGATAGTCAATTACAAGATGCTGTCAAAGCAGCGCATGTGGGTGAGTTTACGGATCGATTCGAAGATGGACTGGACACTTTGATTGGTGAACGTGGAGTTAAACTTTCTGGAGGTCAGCGACAAAGAATAGCTATTGCAAGAGCTATCCTAGCAGATCCTAAAGTATTGATCCTAGATGAAGCAACTTCTAACTTAGATACAGAAAGTGAGTCATTGATTCAAGAGAGTTTGAAATCACTGATGCAAGGACGTACAACCTTTGTAATTGCCCATAGATTGAGTACAATCAAACAAGCTAATAAGATTCTGGTTATTGAGAATGGTGAAATATTTGAGTCAGGAAATCATGATGAGTTGATTGCCAAAGAAGGTAGATACTTCGAATTGTATACTTATCAGGCTAAAATATAAACACTGGAATCATATAAGGACTAATAGTAGAGGCACCTATAGGTACTCATCATGCAATGAAGTTTACCAACTAGTTTTTGTAGGCTTTTGATTCAATAGTTCAAAAAAGGCTCATTATATAAGTGTAGAATGAGCCTTTTACTTTAATTCATTATTTGTGGTCCCTTATTGGCTTTCAAAGTAATTATCAATTCTTAATCAAGTTGCTCAAGCAGCAATATAAAACGCTAGGACAGCTGCAAAATAAACCCATACGCCTTCTATTACACCTAAAAACAAGGTCTTCCCCACCTTATTATGCTCAGAATATTGAACCAAAAGAGGTAATGAAAGTGCAATAAGTGCTTCACAAACGATCACATATAATGGCGCATTGAATATCATTTTAACATTGTCATGATAGGACCACCAATCAGCACCATTGGCCAGATGTTCGTACAAGGGAATGTACATCCCTCCTGCTATACCTAAAACAATGGAAGCCTTGAGTAAGCCAAATCTTTGCGTTAATAGCACTCCAATGAAACTAAGTTGTAGTATCACATTGGACCATGCAAAAGGCATGTATGCAGGACTGCTCCAGATCATCAATTCCCCACCAGGATACACCAGACTATTGATCGTATCTACTAAATAATGGTCAGTGACTAGCTCTAAAACACCAGCAATAGTCCCAAAAACCAACAATCTTAGAATTAGTGCATTTTTAGTCTTAAAATAATATCCCCAATAAAAGATATACAATCCATAGGTAATAATACTAGCAGTCACAGGCCCGAAAACCCATATAGAACTTAAAAATGACCATAGCACCAATACCCCAGAGGATATCACTACCGTTTTGGTGGTTTGACTATCTAATCCATCTATTTTGTTGTTGATATCTATCATAACTATTCTTGTTGCCAATTCTTAGTTAGAGAACTAGGAATTGAAAAATTCACCTTCTTTCCAAAATTGTAATGTTTGATAATAGCCGCTAATAATGCTTTATTAAATGGTTTAGCAAGCTTTCTTACTATCTCCATATCTTCCAAATGGCTGATTTCTCCTACAATGAACTTGGTAAATGACAAAAGGTGACTATCCCTTTTTTTCACCATATCAGACAAGTTAATACACTCACTTAAATCCTTACCACTTGCCTTTGAATATTCGTTTAGGAAGAAATTAGTCATGAAAGCTGGCACTTCTTGAAACAGATCGCCGGGAATCATATTTTGAACAAATAAGATACATGAACTGGTGAGTGCTGCACCAGCCTCTGATTTTGCCGCTTCATGATTCAATATTTTATTAGCTAGAGAAAAAGCGTGATCAAAGTTATCAGGTAATAATTCAGCCCTAATTCCCATCATATGACCAACAACTTTCCAAGTATGTATGTAATCTTCTATTTGATCATTAGTTAACGGCACGCCTAACTGTTTCAAGCCAGAGATGATCACAGGACCGAATGACATTAACGTACCCGCTAGATCTTCCTGATTGATCGGTTCTCCAAATTCAGATTGGTCCCAACCGTTCTTCTGAGTTAAATAATAACGTATCGAAGCATGAATCAATCGAACTTTCTGCATGGTCACAGTACCACTGCCCGATTCGGACAGGCCTCCTGGAGACAACACATCAGTCACCATTTGAGCAGTCTCCATCAATCTCCTCGATAAAGGATCTATATCACCACCATGTGACATTAGCCTTCCAGTCCGATAGAGCACTTCGGCTCCCTTGGCACAGGAATAACATAATGGCAATGAGCTCATGTTAAGAATCATAAATATCTCAGGACCATATAGCGCAAATACGGACTCTCCATTTTTAATTCTAGTCATATCCGCCCATTCGGGAAGCTTAGCGGATTCCTTAAAATAATCATTCATGACTTGAGCTATCTCTTCTCCCAATTCAGAAAAGCTACCGTCTGTAATTGAATGATTTGAGACCAATGTCATAAATATTTTATTGATATTGTCTTCCTGATTCAATTTAATAACCTCTTTTAGAACATCATCTGCAAGAGGGTCACAAATTGAACGTAGCGCTTCCAATTTATCAATTGACAATTGCTCTAGGTCAAATGGATCGTTCATATTTTTTGTTTGATTAACAGTATAGGTATGATTATGACCAAAATGATTTATTCACCATAATAGTACCGGAGGTTCTTCTCGGATCGAATCAACCTGTCCATAGATTGTTGAACTTTCCGTTTCAAAAATGGATTAAGGTCAGGATTATCATCAAAATAGGTGAGTATGATATTCAAAGCCTCTTGAGACTGATACCCATTCAAGGAGTTGTCTAACCATCTTTTCACAAAGAAAATATCACCCGTTTCGCTCAATTCCTCTATCATATCAATTGATAAAGGCAAATGAATTATTATAGATTCGTTTCGATAAGGATGATGCAAATAATACATAGCAGTTAACACCCATGGTTCCTTGACCCTATTCTCAGGTAGTTTTAGACTTTCAAAAAACTCAGTCAACTTTACTTCATCAATTGATAAGGCAGGCTTGATAAAACGCAAACGTTCTATTCTGTCTTTATTCTCCATTCTTGCAATCTGCTCCTCTATAATGGATGAATCATTCGCTTTGAAAGCAATGTTGATTGCTAGTTGTTCCTTTTGATAACTGGATAATAAAATACCCTCAGGTAGCTCACCATTATTCCAGTACGATCTAAGATTGTCTATGCCTTCTGGAGTTTTCACTAACCCTACATAGGCATCAAATAGCATCTTCTTTACAGAACTATTTTCACTGCTTTCTATCTTATCCAGCAATTGTTGTTCTATAATCATCGCATTTTCGCCCCTCATTTTTTCATTTAGAAAATGATAAAACACATCTTGAATCTTGGATAGAAGAAATTCAATAATCAACTCATTTTGCTCAGTCTTCAAATAATTACCTAAAAACATGATATACAATTGTGGATGAAACCCCTCTTGTAAAACATATTCATGCAAATTAACATAGGCGGCTCCTCGTGCTAAATCTGTTTTATAATTATTCAAATCAACTCTTGCTTGGTTAAATATAAATTCATCCCTCTCATAATCAAGCCCATGAGAAAACACGCCATAGCCCTTACCATTAGAATTCATCAAAAGGAACTTATGACTTTTACCAACACGACTTTTTTCGATCATGTAGTGATGTCTGTCCATAAATATCTCTTTGGTCACATCATCTCCTAATTCATCCGAAAATGTAACACTGGTATACTGAGGCCAAACCCTACCCAAACCTGACTTGTCCAATTGAACAATATCGTATTCGCTTACCGATTCATCTTGAATAAAATTCATCTCAACATATGGCATCCCAGCTTGATTGACCCACGCATCACTGAACATTGATATATCTTTTCCAGATATTCGTTGAAGGATCAATACCAAATCATTCCAACTGGCATTTTCATAAGCGTAATTCTCTAAATACTCTTTCACCCCCTCTTGAAAAGCCTTCTCTCCAATATATTGCTCAAGGTGATACATCATCACTGGCGCTTTGTGATAGATAATACTACCATACATATGTGCAGCATCATTTAGATTATCCAGTTGCTGATGAATAGCATGCGTACCTTCTGTACGATCTATTGCATAGGCTGCAGGATAATGCTCATACAAAAATTCTAAATCATGATCCACAGCAGGATATAATTCCCTAATCATCTTATTAGCAATGAAGTTGGCAAATACTTCTTTGACCCAAACATCATCAAACCATTGCATAGTGACCAAATTCCCAAACCACATATGAGCCGTCTCATGCGCAATTAACTTTGATCGGTTCATACGTTCTGACAAGCTGGCATCTGGTGATAACATCAAACTCCTTGCGCGATATTGAATAGCACCTACATGCTCCATCCCACCAAATGGAAACCCAGGAATGAGCACCATACCGAATTTTGAAAATGGCATCTTTATTTTGGTATAATCCTCTAACCATTTAATTGCTTGCTGATGCTCCTTGAATATTTGATCCAAATTAGCTTCTACTAGAACCACATCACTTTCTCTGTGCAGGAGCTCTATCTCACCACTTGAATCAATTACTCGTTCGAATTCGCCTGCTGCAAATGACATCAAGTAAGAACTCATCTTTGCAGTCTGATCAAAAGTTACGGTTGACTGTTCATCAATCTTTTGATCTATAATATCAGTGGTAGAGATAGCATCCCAATTCTTAGGCATTTGTAGTGTTAATCGATACTTGGCTTTGATTTTGGGCTGATCAAAGCATGGGAAGACATTAGAAGCTCTGTTGGGCACGAATAAGGTGTAGAGATAAGACTCAGACCTATTGACGCCCTTGTCACCACTTACAAAATCTAAGACTACTTCATTATAGCCTTTTTTTATTTCGGTGCTTGGTAAAATTAAATGACCGTTCACTAAGTCACTTTCAATTGGATGATCATTGAGACGTGGATTGGATATTGATTTTCCATCAAAATCTAGTATTACGTCTACTTCTTCCTCTTTCACTTTGAAGCCTATCACTACAGACCCAGTAATCGATTGTTGTAGATCATCTGATATCACAAACACCAAATCATAATGGACATCTTTGAGTTGCGATGCTCTCAGGGTAGCCAGAGACTCACTTACTCCTAATTCTAATTGAGATGCTTCTTTGAATGATGGTTGGCATTGCACTAGACTAAGTGACAATACGCAAAGGATAAGTATATTTTTCAAGGGGTGAATCTTATTTGGCCTTTTTGAACACTTTTATTGCTTCGTTGAGACGATGCTCCTTGCAAGCTACATAACAATCAGAAGAAATTTCATAATAAGGAATTACTTCACTGCTACTAATATCAATATTGATAAAGGCCACTTTCGGTCCAATTGCTTTGTTCAATTTCCCGCTCACATAAAACGGTTCGGCATGCCCTGGTTCAGAATAAAACTCAATTAGTCCAGACTGAATTTCTTTCAACACCACATCATTTTCATCATAGAAATAGACATTGACAACAATCTTAGCACCCAATTCTTGCCCTGAGACAGCCAAATCTCCAGTTATCAAATAATCACCTGACCTCTTAGCCGCAAACTCCACATTATACATTTTCCAGTGCTCAACTTCATCTTCTACATGAACAATTGGGTTTTCCAATGCCGAATAGACACAAGACTCAGATTGACAATATGGAGCAAGGTTTATCCCATTGTGTTTGTATTCAGGCTGACCCTTGACTGTGAAGATGACCAAACATAATATAGCTGTCAATTTTATGACTTTCATAATTTCTAATTTATCTCGAAATCAAGTAATCAAAAATTTAAGAGAATGTCAAGCTTCTTGCTTTCTTAAAATCTATATGTTATCCCTGCTTTGAATTGAATACTACGTTGTGGATAATATAAGTACCTAGAATAGGTCTGTCCAATTAAATTCTCGCCAGAAATAAATGCTCCTAAACGCTCTTTGATCTGATAGTGAAAACTTAGATCCAGTTTATGAATAGCGTCCAAGTCTACATCTTCAACATTGATCGAATCATAAGCCTTAATCCCAGTTAAAAGTTGATATTGCCACTGCAAAGTAAATTTCTCGTACAATTCGTGATCACCTCTTACACTTAGGTCCAATATTGGCAAATGATAAGCATAAGGGTATTCACCACCTGAATAACTGTTATAGGTCAAAGACATTATAAAATCGTTCTTCTTATTAAGGTAATACTGTGAGGTCACACCAATTGAGAAGATATTCTTCTCTCCATTGTCATACTTGATATTTATTAATGATTGATCCGTTACATCATTGAGGAATATTGGTAATTGTCGAACTGATTTATATCCAAACTTCAATTCAGAATACCAACTCTCTGTGATATTACCTCTCAGACCTGCAGAAATATCTACTAGGTTTTCTGAATTTGAGATTGTATTGGTCCCATTCAAATAGGGAACATAATCTGAGAAATCATACATGGTATTGAAATCATACCCTGCATCCAATACTCCAAAAACCTGATAATCTTCAGTTAAATCATAACTAGCTGATATATATGGGAACACTTTGAAATTAGAAATAGAACCCAATTGGTCATTCTGACCACTAAAGGATACTCCACCATGTAGGCTCACACCTTTGAACTCAAAGCTATAGTAGGGCATCACGCGATAGGCAGTTCTAGCGTTCACTACCGAGTTTAGGTCAGACATGTAGAACTGACCGTCAATAAAGAAACGTCCCTGATAGGCTGTCAATCCATCAATAACCAATGTATTCTCTTGATTCTGCAAGTTGTCACCAAACCACTTATACTCTCCCACTAACTCATAATTCCAATCATCATCGAGATTGTTGTCTTCAATACTCAATTTGGCATTAAAGAACTTGTTCGCCTTTTTGATACTTTCTCTATTCACTACACTTCCTTCTGGATAACCATAGTAGTAATTCAGGTCAGATCGAAAACCCAAATCAGCTGTAGTCTTTACTTTATCCCATATTTTGGTTCCTTTCAAGGCCAATAGGTTAGTCGACGAAGCACTATTCTCTCCATCTACCTCACCTTTGTTGAAGGACAGGTGTTTGAAATTGAAACTCAATACCTGATTAGCATCAGTTGGCGTCACTAAATTCAAATCAACTAAAGGGCTGGCATAATTACCCATTCCAGCTTTGAGGTACTGTAGATAAACCTCCTCTTCCTCCGTTACCGTATTAGAAGCAGGCTTGTACACCTTTTTCTCCTCTGTCAATTCATATTGAAATGACGTTTTATTATCCACCTCTTCAGGTTTAAACTCTTTCGTCTCCGGCTTCCATTTGATGAACTCATAGAGTTTCACCTCTTTATTCAGTTCAATCTGACGATCTTTTTCAATGACGATCTCAGTATCTTCTATTTCGCCATCTCCATTATATTCCTGTGCCCATACTGATGATGAGGCTATACCCAAAACAAAGGCTATAACAGTTGCTTTCATATTTACTTTCATTCGACTATTCATTCTCCTCAACCATTTTCTCGATTGACAATAATTTTCTTTCTGCCCTATCCTTAATTTCAGGAATGGTAGCATGCTCAATGAGCGAATTCAATGTCGCTTTGGCTTGGAAGTATTCTTTCGTATCTATGAAAATATCCGCCATTAACAAGAACGCCTCGCTCTGCCACAATTCATAACTAGAAAAATTATTGGTCATCACATACAAGCTTTCCAATGCCCTATTTGAGTTTCCTTGGTCATAATAAACCTTACTCACATAGAGGTACGACTCTGCACCTCTCTCATCAGGCGCATTACCCACTAGTGGCAACAGGTATATCAATGCCTCATCAAGGTGGTCATTAAAGTATTCAGACTTACCAATGATCAGATTGGCATTGGCCTCTACCAAGACCCCTACTCGTGCGTTGTTGAGCAACATTTTACCATATTTTATAGCCTCATCATATTCTATCAAATTGTAATAATTTTCCATCAACCCCGCATGCATAAAAATGATGTTTCGTGATGAAGTAGATGCCGATTCCATCTTGCGATAATATTTGTTCGACTCTTCAAACTCGCCTTCGGTAGCATGGATAGAAGCTATTCGATACAGCACCTTGGCATACTTAGAAAAATCTGCATTTTTCTCCAGTTTTTTGAAGTGAATCAAAGCTTTGCCCATTTGATCCAAACGGAAATAAGAATCTGCAATAAGGTAATTCGCCTCTGTCCTCAGTGAACTACTCTTATAATCACCCAAGAAATCATTAAAACCTTGGATGGCCACCGTATATTTTTGATTATAGTAGTTGGACCTTGCAGTTTCAAACTCGATATTCTCTAATGCTTCACTATTAGGGTTGGCAGCTTTGTACATCGAAAGGTAGTTTTCAAAATCATCAAAATCACCATCATTACTTTTACCCTGCAACCCTAACAAGGCACTTTTGGCCACCTCATGCTGTGGGAATCGTTCCAATATCTCCTTGTAATTACCAATAGAAGAAGCTGACTCTCCAATATTGTCATAGGCTACTGCTTGATTAAGCATAGCAAACGGAATGAATTGACTTGACGGGTACTTATACATAAATGTACGGTAGCTTTCTATTGACTTTTTATCATTACCATCCTCATATTCCATCTGAGCAATTTGAAAATAGGCATGATCGATTTTTGTAGATTTAGGAACCTCTTTAATCAATTTATTAAAATACTTTTTCGCCTCTTTATCTTTGTCTAGGTACCTATTAAGCAGCCCTATTTGAAAATATATTTCCCCTAATTTTTTACTACCACTTCCTAAAGATTTTTTGTAATTAGCTATTCCTTTTTCATAATTCTTCAAAGCAAAGTTACAATCCCCAATTCTCATGTAAGTATCAGACAAATAGCGTTTGCTCATACTCTCATCATATAACTTGACAAATCGACTAAAACTCTCCAGTGATCTGCGATAATCTTTAAGATTAAAATAAGCATAACCAAGTGAATAAATAGCCTTACCGTATAATTGTGAACCATCATTGATCACACTACGGTAATAAAATAAAGCATCATCTTCTTTATTCAAAATCGACAAAGCCTCTCCCATCCAATAATAAGTACGCTGTGTTATTTCTTGTTCAGGATTGTAAACCAATGCCTTTTTGAATACTTCGGTCGCCAATCCAAACTTCTTATCATTAAACAGATTCATTCCTTTCAGATAAGAGACTCTTTGATAAGTCTCTTTCATCTGTGGTGTTAGTTGATTCAAACTCTCTATATGGCTAATCGCCAAATCATAATTATCCGTGTTCGCATATGCGATACTAAGGATATCTCTCATCTTACTTACATGCTTACCATCTGCATACAAGGTCAAATACTGATTTGTAGACTCAATGATCTTCTGATAGCTAGGTATCGCCAATAATGAAACCACTAGTTGATAATAAGCCCCTTCGGTTAACTGCGTTTCATATTTGGTGGTGTTGGTAAAGGAAGTAACCGCAAATGGATAGTTGGCCTGAGAATAATATATAATACCAAGGTAATAGGAAGCATAGGCCCCTACCGTGTCATCTGCCACAGCAGATCTTTTCAAGTGGTTCGTCGCTTGATCTAGGTTCTCAATTTTATAACTTGAAAACCCTGATTTAAAATAATTCTGCTCATTCCTCGCTCTAGAATACTTTTTCAACAGCTTGTCATAATTCGCTTCGGCTGATCTGTAATCACCTGTTGCATAGTAAGAATCCGCTAAGTAATTCATTACTTTTTGTGTTCTAACATCCGCACCTTCCTTAGTCAAAAATTCAATCAACTTTTCATACTCTTCTGCCTTATAGAGAATCGTAATATATAATTCCACCGAATACTCACGGTACAGTTTGGATTCAAAAGAAAGCTCGATATATGAGATACTCTTCTTATAATCTTCTTCCAGAAAATGGATGAACCCTAGAAAGTAGGCTGCATCTTTTTCTAAACTAGAAAACGTACCCTCTAATTTGCTAAACGATTCTTTTGCTAACTCATACTCTTTAATGCTAAAATACGAATACCCTTTTTTGAAGAATAACTCTAGGGAATACTCATTTTTACTCTTGTCATAACTCTCTATCGCTTCCTCATATTTTCCTTGCTCATAATAGTAGTTACCCAAATCGATAAACGCAGTAATAGCAAAGTGATGGTATGGACGTTGATCCACAAACTGCTTGATGAGATATTCTCCATCATTTTGCCCTGACCTGACCGCACACGAAGCAATGTAGAACTGCACTTCTTCCTTATATTTTTCATTAGTAACCAAACCAAACTCTTGTCGAGCCGCAACATAAGCCTGCTTTTGATACAATAATTTGGCATGATTGAATCGAGCATCATTGTTAAACTCTTGCGCATGCAACGAGCCAAAAGACAATAAAACAAATACCCAAAGGAGGAGTTTACTACGGTGCGGACTTCTAGTTTGATTCGTATTCAATTGGAATATGGATTATATGTCAACAATGCTTTCGCATCAATATTTCTTCTTTGTTAAAATTAACACTTGCTTCCTTAATGAAGGAGACTAAACACCAACTCTTTTAATATTTCTCCCTCTGATTGAGATGGATAATCAATGCCTTTAGATTTCATATCCGCAATTTTAAGATATCCAATATTTGCCATCACCTTTCCAACAGGATAATTGCGTGCTGCCATATTATACTCTTTCACGAAAAATGGATGTACACCCAATAAAGATGCCAAATGTTTATCCGACTTATTCTCGGAGTGATGGTGCAGCAGTAACTTGTTGAAAAAAGTATAAATATTAGCAATAATTGGAATAATTGGGTTTGATTTTGGGTCGGACTCAAAGTAATGAATAATCTCATTGGCCTTGATCACATTTTTAAATGACAATGCCTTCTGCAGCTCAAATACATTATACTCCTTACTAATCCCAATGTTCTTATAAACGTGATCTGTAGTAACGGTATCTTCATCCCCTACATTGATCAACATCTTGTCTACCTCGTTTGCAATTCGAGTTAAATTGTTACCGATATTCTCAGCAATGAGTTGTACCGCCTTATGGTCTATTTTTTTTCCTTGTTCTTTGATATAACCCTCTACCCAAGTCGGTACCTGATTATCATAAAGCTTGGCCGCATTCATTACAATTGCTTTTTTATCAAATGCTTTACCTAGCTTCTTTCTCTTGTCTAGAGATTTGTATTTATGTGCAAATACTAGAATCGTAGAAGGTTGTGGGTTATCTAGATAGGGCAACAATTGTTTCTCACCGGATTCTTTACCCAATTCTGCCAAATCCTGTGCTTCCTTAATGATCACAACTTTTCGATCTGACATCATAGGAAAGCTCTTGGCCTGACTCATGATGGTCATCATATCTATATCCTTGCCATAGACGACCACCTGATTAAAGCTCTTCATGCTTTCCTCTATGGCATTTTTCTCTATATAGTTAACTATCTCGTCAATATAGTATGCTTCTTCTCCTTGTAGGAAATAAACAGGAGCGTATTGATTCTTTTTTAGATCGGTAAGTATTTCTTGGTATTGCTTGGCCATTGTCTTGAAATTGCTTGGGCAATATTATCAAATTTATACCTGCTATGAATAAAAAAAAGGAATCAGTTTATCACCAATTCCTTTTTCTTTTAATATCAACATTTTTACAACGCTTGATTAAGCGGGAACTGCTCCGCATCATCGTTAATTATATCCTCAATAAATCTCACATAAAATACAATAACCAATCCTACAATATGAATAATAGGTTTCAATAAAATGATCCATTCGGCATGTAGGATATGGGTGATCACTGCTCCTATCATTACACTGAACAAGATGATGCTTGCATATCCTGCGGTTTTAGGATAAAACAACAATACTCCCCCGATCAATTCTAAAAGACCGATTATCATATAAAACCCTGGAGGATATCCCCAATTTTCAAAATTCTGAATTGCTTCTGGATGAGAGATTACTTTACCAGCACTTGCTATTAGGAATAAGATGCCCATCAAAATTTGAACACCCCATGCGACTACATTTATTTTCATAGATAATAATTAGTTGATTGATTAATACATCATTTATTGACATACATAATACAATCTCAACTACGAAAAGGTTTCATTTTTTAGCTCAATGTGTCCGGATGGCATCATTGATTATTCGTATCATAGACTTATTGATACCACTCAACAAATCATCACACCCACTGACAAAGTATCTTCTTTTGAATACAAATGGACTTATATAAGCAATATATACATCGCCATCTTCTTCCCATACCATAATTTTCATTGGCATTTCCAAAGCAATGGTAGGCTCACATGACATGATCTTATTAAAATCTTTCATTTGAAATTCAACCAATTCCACTTTACCCGAAAACTCGCCATTTTCAGAACTCTGAGATTTGACACTGTTGGTTGTAATGTATTTATGACCTCCTTTATCTATACTAAAGTATATATTAGATAGTGTCGCTTCTACATTGTGAGGACTCACATAAACAGTTGGATCCTGACTTTTCGCTTGAAACGCAAAAAACAAAAATAACGTTACCACCAAAAGAGGTGCTTTTTTAAATCCTAAATTATTCAATTGAAAATGATATTGTTGACAATAAAAAGAATATCACAGCTGGAAACCGCAAAGATACAATTTTTACAAATTATCTCTCTAGATTATGTGATTTTTTTTAAGAAAATGCTTAATCCTTTGAAACCTTGCTTAATTCAGAAAGCAAAACCAACCCCTCTTTGAGGTAAGGGTCATCATCCAGTTTCTTTCTATCATCAGTGGAATCTGTCAATTCTTTACTCAATGACCCCATTGATTCTGATAGTGTTTCTCTTTTCTCAATACGTGCATCTTCTTCATTCACTTCAGTAATTCTAACATCGTAGTTCAAAGATACTGTCTTCAAATTTTGCTGCTCCTTTAATTTTTCAATATCATTCACCAAATAGCCCAATGCCATATCTGTATCCAAATGCCCCTGATATAAAGTATTCAGGTTATCAATCATCTTTTGAGAAATATCATTCGTAGGTCTAAAGTATGCCGACGATATCTCATCATATGGCAATGCATTTGGCCTTGAACTTTCACCAAACTCTGTAGCTTCATACCCAGACGGAAAATAAATATCAGGTGTAACACCAATGTTTTGTGTACTATGTCCATTTACTCTATAGAACTTAGCCAAAGTCAATTTGAGCTGCCCCATTCTATCATTGTCATTAGGAAACATCCTGTTAAGATCAATCAAATTCTGAACCGTACCTTTCCCAAAAGAAGCCTCACCTACTATTATCCCTCGATTGTAATCTTGTATCGCACCTGCAAAAATTTCAGATGCCGAAGCTGAAAACCTGTTCATCAACACTGCTAGCGGACCGTCATATTGCACTTTCTTATCACTATCTCTTTGGACTTCTATTTCACCATTTGAACTCTTAACTTGAACTACTGGCCCTTCGTCAATAAACAGCCCAGTCATATCAATAGCTTCTTTTAATGAACCACCACCGTTGTATCTCAAGTCGACCATGATACCATCAACCTTCTCTGCTTTCAGTTCACTAATAATTCTATTAACGTCACGAGTAGTACTATTGTAATCTTTAACACCAGTTCTAGCCCCTTCAAAATCTATATAGAAGCTCGGTAGCGTAATAACCCCCAGTTTGTACAGTTTACTTCCATTATAGATAGGTAAAATCTGAGACTCAGCTCTTTGCTCTTCCAAATTGATCTTATCCCTTACCAATCTTATTTCTTCAGCAACAGCACTACTTCCGGCATCATGCTTTAAAATTTGCAGCCTTACTACAGTTCCTTTTTTCCCTCTAATTAATTGAACTACATCACGTAATCTCCATCCAATCACATCTACAAATTCACTCTCATCACCCTGTGCTACTCCAATAATCTTATCATCACCATGCAGCAATTTACTCTTATAAGCTGGCCCACCAGGCACCACTTCATTTACTACTGTGTAGTCCAAATTTTGTGTTAGTCTAGCACCAATACCTTCTAATGATTGACTCATAGAAATATTGAAATCATCGGAAGAAATTGGTGAAAAATAATTCGTATGTGGATCATATGAGCTTGTATAAGCATTCATGAACATTTGAAACACATCATCTGAATTGTATTGATTAATACCTTTTCGGTACCGAACATATCTTTTTGAAAGTGATTCTTGTATTACAGAATCTGACTTATCATTCAGCTTGTAGCTTAAAGCTTGGCTCTTGATGATTTTTCTCCATCTCTCATTGACCTCATCTGTAGACTGAGCCCATGCGACTTCTTCTTCCTTCAATTGCAGTTCTTCATCTATAGAAAAATCAAACCCCTTTTCTATTAACTCTTCTACATAATCAACTCTAGAATTGGCTCTTTCTCTAAATATCCTAAAAATTTGAAAGGCAACATCTACATTCCCTTTAATGATGTGATCATCCAACAAAAATTCATACTTGCTGAAATAATCAATATCTGCTTGTAAGAAATATGTTTTATTGAAATCTAATGATTTGAAATAATCATGGAAAATAACTGATGACAAAGAGTCATCCAACTTCATTTTTCGATAATGGTTTTTGGACAATAAATTATTGACGAGATAGGTCTCTTTCCAGTGCTTTGGAGCCGGACTCAAGGCGATCAGTGAATCCTGGGTTCCTTGACCAATTAATAAAGTAGTTTGTAATCCTAGTAAGAAAACCAGAACGGTCTTTCTATAATCCTTCAATATTATTCTCATCAAATGTATCTTCTATTCTCGAATTAGTAAATATAGAAGTATAACTACGGAAAATGCTCAGGAATGGCTGTAAATTGTGTCAAATTTAAGATTGTTTAACACTATACTAGCATATGATCAGCAACAGACAGCTCTTCAACGACCATCTTGGTCAGACCTCCGAATTCCCACTTGAGTTAGAAATAACTAAGGCTGAAGGCCTCTACATGCATGACATCAATGGTAAGAGCTACCTAGACCTAATCTCGGGAATTGGTGTCAGTAGCGTTGGTCATCGACATCCTAAGGTAGTCGAAGCAATCAAAGACCAAGTAGATCACTACATGCACCTCATGGTCTATGGTGAGTTCATAGAAGGACCACAAGTGCAATTGGCCAAAGCCATTGTTGACACATTACCTGATCATCTGGACAATGTATTTTTAGTCAACTCAGGTAGCGAAGCTGCAGAGGGAGCGCTAAAATTAGCCAAACGTTACACCGGTAAAACCAAAATAATATCATGCAACAATGCTTACCATGGATCTACATCTGGTGCACTTTCAGTTTGTGGTGATGAAAGTCTAAAAGCTCCCTATCGTCCGTTGATGCCAGAGACCTACAACATAGCATTCAATAACATTGATCAACTAAGTCTAATTGATAAAAAAACTGCTGCAGTGATCATAGAACCGATTCAGGGTGAAGCAGGAGTGAGACTGGGAGACAAATCATATTTCGAGGCACTTAGAAAGAAGTGCGATAAAACTGGAACGCTGCTGATATTTGATGAAGTGCAATGTGGTTTTGGTAGAAGTGGTAAATTCTGGGCATTCGAGTATTACAATGTGTCACCGGATATTGTACTCTGTGCAAAAGGAATGGGGGGTGGCATGCCGATTGGTGCTTTCATATCTAGTAAACAAATCATGCATGTATTGACTCACAACCCCATCTTAGGGCATATATCCACATTTGGTGGTCATCCTGTTAGTGCTGCAGCTTCTCTGGCTACTATCAAAATATTGACAGATGGAAATTTAATTAAGGAAGCCAATGCTAAGGGAGCACTTTTTAAAGCGCTGTTGGTTCATGATAAGATCCTTGATATAAGAGGTCAAGGATTGATGCTCGCTATTGAATTTGAATCATTTGACATTTTAAAATCATTGATTGATCATCTTCTAACCGTTGGTATATTGACTGATTGGTTTTTATTCTGTGACAACTCGATGAGAATTGCCCCCCCTCTTACCATTAAAGAAGAGGACATAAAAATGGCTTGCAATTCGATATTACAAGCCATTAATCATATTTCTTAAATCATTGATTACAACATTTTTTTCAGCTTCAAGGTAGATTCTTTTCCGTCTACTACTACGACTACTGATTCTCCGTCTTGACCAAACATTTGTCTCAATTCAGCTAACCCTATTTCTACAGCAGGCTTTCCATTAACAGACTCTATTTGTTGATCTACTTTCAATCCTGCAGCTGATGCGGGGCTATTTTTAAATATTTTGTGAACCAGAACTTTTGACTTGTCCTTGCTCAACTGCAATTCTATTCCTGAAGCATTGATCAAGAATGCATCATTATAATGCTCATTCTTTTCCCAATACATCTTTTTGCTATGGTAGTCATAGACAATATTGAATTTTCTCAATACACCACTACCAATGATACCTGCAACTTTTTTATGATTCTGAATACCGCTCTTGGCATGACTCAATCCTACAGGCATATCTATCAACGAGACATCGGCAAAAGAAAATTCCTTCACCACGCCTCTATGATGTTCGTATTCTTTCTCTCCCAATCCTGCCACCAAATAAATGTAACTATCTCCAACCTTAGTTGTCAATCCGTTACGCTCTACAAAAGGTGTATTAAAATCAACAGTGGCTTTTGCTCCAGTATCAACAAAAAATTCACCCGTGACTGTTTCATCATTTTGCAATACAACGTTTGCTTTGATATGCGGAATGAAAGAAGTTAAGTTGATATCAAACGCCTTGCCATCTCCCATGTATACGTAGCTATTTGGAGCATATAGATCAATTTTCATTTCATCATAATCCATCGATACTACATAATTTTTCAATATGTCATATCCGATGATACCATCTATATCCTTACCTATACTGGTCTCTAAGTGTGTCAAATCAGTCTCATAGACTTTGACATTATGAATTGGTGCTCCTCCCACTGTTAATTCATTGTGCTTGACCAATTTACCACTGATAGTTCCTTCTGCACTAGTTGTAGTAGCATCAGCACCTGAGGTCATCCCTAACTCTGCTGCTCTGGCAATATTCAACACACACAAACCATCACCCGTATCAAATATAAAATCTAACTCCTTAGACTCATTAACTTTTACCTTGATAAATGAATGTGAGCCATATTGCTCGAATGGAATGGATGCAACAGGAACCTGTGCAAATGTGGCACTCGTATAAAAAAGTGCTGCTATTATTATTCCTATTTTGATTTTCATAAGTCGTTGATTTTTACAAAGATGAAATTAGCAGCATTTGCCTACATATCAAAACTGCCAACTAATTATTACTTCTATTGACCTATAGTCAATACTCTGCCTTGAATTCAGATAGATTTTGAGCATTGTCACTGACTTTCAAAACAAAGCTGCCGGACAAGACTATTTTTCTATCCGTCCATACTGTTCCTGATTTGGCATCATGATTCATCATAATCCATTTATCATTGAGATAAGCTTCTACTTTCCCAACACCTGACAAATCATCAGTCAATCTAAATTTGGCACTGCCCGCATAGGATTTCTTCTTTGTGATTCTTGGCTTGGTAGTGTCCTCCAAAATCGTATAAACCTGTAGTTCTCTTGTCTTGAAAGTAATTAAACCATTCTCCCAATCTCCACCATAATAACTGTACTTCCCAGGTTTGATAACACTATAAACAGCGGCTTTATCATAGTCATAGCTTAGTTGAGGCATTAAATCTATGGCAATAAATTGACGTAAAGCATCTTCCCTATTACCAATTTTAAATTGCTCAGTAAGACTATCGTTTAGATAATCATACTTCAGATAAATATCCGAAAACATAGATCGATCAGTAAAGGACATAACAATATTTTCACCAATCCAATCATTCCTGACACCAGATACGATACGTTCTTCATAGTTGAATTGCAGTGTATCATCACAAATTATTGCAGAATCAGGGATACCCCAATTCATATCATATATGTAGTAACCTTGGTCCAACACATCGTATGCCAACTGAATAGAGACTGCACTCGAATCGATATAAAAAATTGCCTCACAATAAGAATAACCTGTCATATCACCTCGTACTTCCAAGAAGTTTGCATGTAGATTAACCTCTTTCTTCTTACTACTAGCCAGCTGTTGAAAAGCCTTGATATCAGCAGTATTGTCCTTGTTTATTTTTAAATTGAACTGACTTGCATTGCCATAACTATCCTCTAGTCTGATATCTAAGTCATGCAGTTCTTTATCATATATTCTAAGTACCCCATCAAACTCATTGGTTTGATAGAATTGTCCCAAATCATTCCCTTCTACAACATAATAGCGGTTAAATCGCCTTCCTCCTTGTGTCGATCGTTTGTAGTTGGTATGCACCAAAATATTACGTTGTAGACTAAACTCCATAGAGTTGATATCTTGGCTAAAAACCAAATCATTATCTAGTGTCACTACCTGCCTAGGTATTCCATTCTTATTACGCGCGCCATCACATTGATCATAAGCATACACTTCTACTCCAATATCACCAAACAACGACAAAGGAGAGTCAATAACGGCATTGCCTTGTTCATCCAGGTTGACATCAAATTCGTACCGCCCAAAAACACCATTGATGCGTGCATCATCACTGAGTGCTACAAATGCTATCTTAGATATGGTCGGTGCTATATTGTCGATAATCTCATCAAATCCAAATGCCAAAGGATCCAAAATAGTATGGTCCTTGTCTCTGATTTCAAAATGCAAATGAGGTCCTGAGGAGGAGCCTGAATTACCAGATTTACCTATGATATCACCTTTTTGGAATACGAATTGATCCTTCTTCGGGAATAAGTTAACCTCAAATGATTTCTTCTTATACTGCTGCTCTCTGACATACTCAGCAATAACTGGGTCAAAACTTGTCAAATGAGCATATACCGAAATAGTATTCGTTTCGGGATGAAAAACATAGAGGCAATTACCATATCCACCAAGCGAGACTCGAATTCGCTGAATATAACCACCAGCTGTGGCATAGACAGGTAATCCCGTAATCCCACTGGTTTTGATATCTATCCCTGAATGAAAATGTGTAGAGCGTAATTCGCCCATCGTTCCAGACAGATAATTCTCCTGCTGGGGCCTGATCGGAAACATAAAATCTCCACGGCTAGGTGCTTTTTGCCCAACAGCCGGAAAAATGATCGCTAAAAATAAGATTACTAATATGTTATTTAACTTCAAAATCCATCACTTTTTCCTCTCCCAAAAATACCTCCAAACGATTGCCTATTACAACAGGCCCAACTCCCTCTGGTGTCCCTGTGTAGATAAGATCACCTTTCTTAAGTGTAAAATATTTTGACACATATGATATGATATAATCAACGTCAAACATCATATGACTAGTATTCCCATTTTGTACCGTCTGACCATCTATGTTCAAACTAAAATCTAAATTACCAATATCATAACCTACTTTAGATCTAAAAGATGAGATAGGGGCTGAACCATTGAATCCTTTAGCTAAATCCCAAGGCAACCCTTTTTTCTTCGCCATGCTTTGAAGATCCCTTGCAGTAAAGTCAATCCCGATCGCAAATTCGTCATAATACTTATGTGCAAATTTCTGTTCGATATTATATCCAACCTTGCAGATCTTAATCACCAACTCTACTTCATGGTGAATATCTTTTGAAAAATCAGGATAATAAAATGCATCGTTGTTACGAAGCAGTGCTGTATCGGGTTTTGAAAACACCACTGGCTCATCAGGCCGTTCGTTGTTCAATTCCTTGATATGCTCAACATAATTTCTACCTATCGCTAATATCTTCATTCTTCAATTCTCTTGGAAACCGCTAATCTCTATCATGCACGGGACATGGAAAAGCAATTGGCTTTAAATTGTCATTTAAAAACGTGAATATTAATTAAAGACTACAACCACAATCCATTTAAAAGTCTCTTCCATTTTTTTAGTATATTTAATTTCGTTTAAGCTCAAAAGAAGATGATCATTAAATAGTTTTACATCAATGATGAATATGAAAGAGGGTAATACGGAATTTAACAAATATGATTTTGTTGTATTTATTGATGATGATGAAGGGGTTAATACCTTCCATAAGATAGTATTGAACCTTTCTGGCATTTGTGAGAATGCTAAGTTTTTTGAAAGACCAGAAGATGCTGTGACTTATTTTAGTGATTTAAAAGACACAAACAGTACATTTCCTGAAATCATATTCTTGGACATCAATATGCCAAGAATGAATGGCTGGGAATTTCTAGAAAAATATGCTGAATTGAATATCGTATCGGACACAAAAATAGTCATGTTAAGTTCATCTCTTAACCCGGAAGATGAAGATAGAGCTGCATCAAACCAATTGATCGAAAGGTTTTTAAGCAAACCTTTGTCTGTCATACACCTTAATGAAATTGCTGGAAATCAAGTAGATTTCTGATCAATACACTTTTATTTCCTGAGATGACACTTCCTCTTTCACCTGCTTAAGACGCAAATCAAAATCTATTTCCCCACCTTTAAATTCATCAAAGGAAACAGCACCCAAAAATTGCATAAGCTGTTCAGGGTGATTTTGAGATTTACCCTTTCGGTTTACAAACTTCAATTTGGTCCATAGAATATTTTTCAAATACGTTTCATCATCATCTACCATGAAGTATTCAATCAATACAGAACCTTCATCATGCCAAATGATTCGCGAATAGAGCTTCACCCACTCTCCCATCCCGGCTGGTCTCAAGTATGAAGTTTGATGACTATAGACTACCCATACCGCATCAAAAGCTCGATAAATATCAGTATTCTGAACACCATATAATTGTGGAACTTGATCATCACGACCATTAAAGTAATAATCAAAATACTTAGCATTATTCAAATGCTGTAAAGGATCACAATCTTGGAATCGAATAACAGACCTAGATTTTGTAGTCTTTAAATATTTTTTACTTGAGTCAAATTCAAACATACTAAAGATACCTTTCTTTGATCACCCCAAGGTGATGTTCAACATGACCTCCCATAATATACACGCCTGACCTGGGTGTCCATGGCGCACCATTTACAGTTCCTTTACGTTCTAACACACCTTCATTAAAATTTTGAATCATGCTAATATTGGAATTTCTAACTTGAATAAACTCTGTAATCAAGTCCTGTAAATTATTACCAGAATCATCTGCTTGTTCAATATATTCATTTTCTTCAAAACCAGGAATAAAGGTTTGGTCATTGCGAGCCATGCATAGCGCTCTATACCCCATGATTCTTTCTGTGTCTATGATATGCCTTAGCACTTGCATCATAGTCCATTTACTTTCAGCATAGGCATAAGACAACTTATTCGCGTCTAGGCCTTGATACAAATCAACCAGGCTATCACGCTGCGTCAATAGAAAATTGACTATATCTTCTTGATCTTGTACCAAACTCACATAGGTTTGATAGAACTCGTGATACTCGTCTGATTTTGGTTTAGTTATCATGTTAATCCTCTTTATACCAACTAGAATACTTTAAATAATTACCTGCAATACGTTGAATTTCAGCTGTTCCTTTGTCTCCAATATCCTTGACCTTGCGAGCGGGGTTACCTACATACACAGAACCGGGTTCTATAATAGTATTTTCCAACACCACTGCTCCGGCTCCTATAATCGACCCTTGACCCACTATTACATGATCCATCACAATAGCACCCATTCCAATCAACACATTGTCTTCCAAAGTACAACCATGTACGATAGCATTGTGCCCTATCGACACATTATCACCAATAGTTGTAGGTGCTTTTAGATAGGTACAATGTACCATGGCATTGTCTTGAACATTAGAATTGTTTCCAATCTTGATCGAATTAACATCTCCTCGCAATACGGCGTTGTACCATATGGAGCAATTGTCACCCATTATTACTTCACCTATCACTGTAGCCGTCTCTGCGAACCAACAATTATCTCCAAACTCAGGTTTCTTACCTTGTACTTCTCTAATTAATGCCATGAACAAATCTATGCTTTCGAATTTTGTATTGCAAGATTAACAGATGGGCAAACATCAATACCCTCTCTTAATTTTTCGTCCGATATCGCTTGACCATAATTCATTAAAATAGGCAATTCTCCTGCCCAATGATTCAATTCGTAATCCTCTTTATCATCTACCGGACCACCTGTTCTAACTTTCGCTGAGGCAGAATCAATCTCAATTTCTAAGACAGTGGTAATGTCCAACTCTTTCTGGTTTGGATGACGTACTTCATCCCATCTCCCCTGAAGCATGTTTTCTGTAATCAATCTTAGCGCTTCATTTTTCTCTTGATCACCCTGAATCTCTTTTGCCACTCCATATATAATCGCACATCTGTAATTGACTGAATGATGAAAAGCTGATCGCGCCAACACCAAACCATCTAAATGTGTCACAGTGAAACACAAAGGAATCCCAGCCTTAGCAGCCAAAATGAATCTACTCTTGTACGAGCCATGTATCAGCAATTTATTATCTCGTCTAGCATAGGCAGTTGGTATCATAAATGGCTCTCCATCCAGATTAAAAGCAATATGACATAGAAAGGCATCATCCAATATTTCATGGATATCATTGTGCTCGTATTTTGCTCTATTGGCTCCACGAACGACTTTGTTTTTTTCTGTTTTTTGAAATTCACACATCTTATTCTCTTTATTTTTTTACAATACTAGTGAGCATCTGGACTATATTAGCAGTCCATTTTCAAACTAAACACTGGTCCAGTCATGCTTCCATGGAAAACCATTCTTAAAATCGACCTACATTCTAATCGAGCCAAATACTTACAAATAGCCGATGCTATTACAAAAGAGATCATTGGGCAAAGGATAAAATCTGGCAACAAACTACCCAGTAGTCGGTCCTTGGCAGATCTACTGGGATTAAATAGGAAAACAGTTTTGCAGGCCTATGACGAACTGATTGCACAGGGTTGGATTGAAATCGTACCCTCTAAAGGAAGTTTTGTAAAACAAAATTTACCCATCATAAGACCTCATGAATTAGGCAGTCCTACAACTCATGAAATAGACATACCGACACAAAAAGTACATCCTCCTATCATTGGCTCTATAAATGATGGTATACCTGATTATCGAATCACTCCCTTAAAGTCTCTCTATAAAACAGCAAGATCGATTGCTAGTGGTCCTCTGGCGAAATCTGTCATGTCGGGCGAGCATTTCTCAGGTGAACCTCACCTCAAACATTCACTGATCAAATATCTATCTGAGACTCGAGCATTGAACGCATCCATGGATAAACTAATGGTGACAAGAGGTTCTCAAATGGCCATATTCTTGGCACTTAGCTACATCATCAATAATGGAGATCACGTCATCGTAGGTCAATTGAATTACCATACCGCCAACAAAACTATCGTAGCTCTAGGTGGAATACTAAGCCGCGTAAAGGTTGACGAATCGGGTTTAGATATTGAGCAAATAGAAACGGTTTGTAAATCGAATAAGATCAAGGCTATTTATATTTCTCCTCATCACCACTACCCCACCACAGTGACCATGCCAATAGAAAATCGATTAAAGCTGCTCGAACTAGCCAACCATTACAATTTCTACATCATAGAAGATGACTATGATTATGATTACCATTATTTGGGCTCGCCCATCCTTCCACTTGCCAGTATAGATCAGGCACAAAAAGTCATCTACATTGGGTCTTTTAGCAAAATATTTGCACCATCTGTTCGCATTGGGTACATGTATGCGCACCCTACCATTATCGAAAATAGTATCAACCTCAGGAAACTGATTGACCGGAGAGGAGACCCAATCATTGAACGGGCACTGTCAATATTAATTGAGGAAAATGAAATCAAAAGATCTATCAAAAAAGCAGTACAAGCCTACAAACAAAGGCGAGATCTATTCTGTAGTGAGCTAAACACCCAACTTGGTGCGCATATTGAATTTAAAATTCCAGATGGTGGAATGGCTATATGGGCAAGCTTTGTTGATCTAGATATTGACTCATTGGTAAAACAATGCCTTAGTAATGGTTTGAGCCTAGACATAGACACTTATTCAGGGATCAACAGTTGCCGTTTGGGTTTCACCTCTATGACAGACAAAGAAATAGTACTCAACACTTCTATTCTTTCAAAATCTCTATTTCAATTGCAATCATGAAACTGATACCAAAACTTTTTATTTATCCTCCCATATCATATATTGTTAATTAGTATTAGTACCAATTACCTCCTGTCAATCAATAGATGAAAGTTGAACAAAAGAAATGGACCGTAGATCATGGTTGGAATAACATCTCAGACAATAATTTGGGTGAAAATGCCAATTTGGTTCTTGCTTTCGGGAACTATGAATTAATCAAGAGGCAAGACCGGTTTGATGAATTGAGAGCCTTCTACCCCAATGCCAATATTGTTAGTTGCTCTAGCGCTGGTGAAATAATCAATGATGAAGTACATGACAGCGCAATCATTGTTTCAGCCTTATACTTTGAAAAAACAGTTTTGCAATGTATTCAAGTAGATATCACAGATGTCAAGGATAGTTTTGATGCAGGCACACATCTTTCAGCTGATCTTATCAAAGACGAAATAAAAGCGCTATTAGTCATGGCAAGTAATATCACCTTCAATGCAGATCATTTACTGACTGGTATTAACTTCAATTTATCAGATCACGTCCCTATATTGGGCGGCATGGCTAGTGGTCAGGGTATGAATGACATGACACTAGTTGGCCTCAACGAACCGCCATCCAATGGCAAAGTAGTAGCTATAGGCCTCAGTGGTGATCATATCGAAATTGGTCACAGTGTAGATTATGGATGGTCACCCTTTGGTGCAGAAAAATTTATAACCAGGGTGGAAGACCAGCAGCTATACGAAGTAGATGGTAAACCTATTTATTCATTTTACGAACAATACCTGAATGGATTAGTTGATTTGAAAGAGCACATTATCTCTTATCCCATAGGTATAAAAATAGAGAACCAAGAACGTAGAATGATTCGTTCAGTTCTAAAAGTTAATCAAGAGAAAAAATCCATTTTGTATGCTGGAAATCTTAAAGTAGGTGACAATATCAGAATGATGAAAACTACAAAAACAAAATTAATCAACTCAGCAGGTGATGCTGCCCAAGCTTGCATTCAATCTTTGGATAATAAACCTATGGATTTTGTACTCATCATTAATTGCAGAGGTAGAAGAAATGTTTTGAAAGATTGGTCTAAGGAAGAAATAGAATATGTAAATTCGAAATTTGAGGAGAACACCCCTTTAATGGGCTTTTATTCTCAAGGAGAATTATCTCCAGTCAATAAAAATGAAAAGTGCCATTTACATAATCAGTCAATCGTAATCGCAGCGTTTAGAGAGAAATAATGAAAAAGGACTACAACGACATCTTAAAGCGTCAATTGAAAAAGTACACGATTGAAGACAATTTACCTTCCGATCTAGATGCGCTATTCAATGACATCAACAAGACTTACAATGACTTTGAAAGAGATCAAGAGTTAGTTGAACGAGTCATGAATGTAAGTTCTGAGGACCTATTAGACGCTAATCAGGAGTTAAAAAAAATCAATGAAGAAATGGATCGCTTCGTGTACAGTACCTCGCACGACCTAAGAGCACCACTCCTTTCTATCTTAGGTTTATTAAATATCATCGAAAAAGAGAATAAGCAATATGACTTAGAAGGTTATCTCAAATTAATGCGAGATAGCACAGTCAAACTCGACAGATTCATCAGTGATATCATTGATTATTCTAGAAACTCTAGATTGATCATCGAGAAAAAGGAGGTCAGTATTAGTGAGATCATCAATGAGGCATTCAAACATCTTAACTACCTCCCTGGATGTTCCTCCATGCTCAAATTGATCAACATCGATGAGAAAGAGAAATTCTACAGTGATGATAGAAGGTTAAATATGGTCTTTAACAATCTAATCTCGAACGCTATCAAGTATCAAAACCCAGACCTAACTGATAGTTTCGTTAATATCGAAGTAGAAATTGACGAACATGAGATGAAGGTAGATATTGAAGACAATGGCATAGGCATTGAAGAAACTTTCCTTACCAAAATATTTGAAATGTTCTATCGTGCCAGTCCTGATTCAAAAGGCTCAGGTTTGGGGCTTTATATAGTCAAAGAAGCTATTCAAAAACTAGAAGGAAGCATTGCAGTAGAGTCTACATTAGGTATGGGAACTAAATTCTCTATTGTCATTCCTAACTTACCAAGACACTAAACATCGCTTAAAGCACATAAAATTCACACCTAATCTAATAGGCAATAGTTATATTATCACCATGATTTAAAACTTGGTACGGTTTTGTCTAGGGTATATCTAAATGATAAATCTTAGACGGTATGAATGTATTAGAAATAATGGCGATGAGTTGGGCAGTAGTAGCTCTTTTGGTATTTGGTGTTCAGGCTCAATCCTTTCACAAAAGCAAGAAAACCGACACCTGGAAGGTAAAACCCCACTCAGACAAGAACTCCAGTTCTAAGGTCAATGCCAATTTTCACTTTTGATGTTTTTGACCGCTCTCATTATATCCTTTTGACTAATCTGTCCGATTAAGTGACCATAATCGTCCAATACCGGAAACCTTCTGATCTTCATTTCTAAAAACATCTTGGCCGCCTCAAAAATATTAGTCTCTGGATGTATCCGAATCACATCCTTTGCCATATGGTCTTTAACCTGACCGTCCATGATGGGCATATTATGGTACTTACCCTTGACGACCTCTTTGAGACAATCACCTTCCGAAATCACACCGACCAACTCCTTCATATCATTGATCACTGGGGCACCAGATATTTTGTTTTTCAATAAGGACTCTACCACCTCCATAATCGTCTGATCTGGATGAAAAGTAATAAGTCTCTTAGACATGTAATCTTTAACAGAAATAGGCTGAATTTTGACGACAACAGGCTTAAGCTCTTGTACGCCTCGATAGTTCTTTACCATGACAATACGTTTTAGGGTGAGTATATAAGTTACG
>JAOPTS010000101.1:0-44668 GCA_051531955.1 Reichenbachiella sp. | reverse complement strand
GAACTTTAATAGTTAAATTGGTGTAAAAACAAACCATTGACTGAAACACAAAAATCATCCAACAAAGAGAAATCAAAAATAAGAGCAAGAGTTGAACACGTATTTGGTTTTATGGAGCAAAGTATGAACAAGCTTTATGTACGATCGATAGGAAAGAAAAGAGCAAGCGGCTATGTGAGCATGGTAAATTTGACCTATAACCTATTCAGATATGAACAAGTAGTAAGGTTAAACAGGATAAGTATGTCCAGTTGGGAATAATGAAAAACGCAACTTCCTGATATTAAGTTTTTTCCAAGCCCGTAGACTTTAACTAATCAGATATCCTCACTTGAAATTCCAATCTCAAAATATTGAGGAGAGGCAAAAAACTAAAAATAAAATAATAGAGGTCCCCAATACTTTTCTTAATTTCGATATCGAAAAATATAACCTATCACTGTACCTAACATTTTTTTACTAAGCTAATTTAATAAATACAATACGTATCTTAATTTATTTATATACGTACCTTTCTATTTAAACTAAGCTAGATACATATTATACACGACCCTTAACCAAAAAGGAAATATGCCAGTTTCGTACAAAGTAGTCAATAAAAGACCATGAGGAATAGCAGGTAAACGTACCCCGAAGTATTTCCCAATAGTCATCAATCGAGTGTTGTAGATGCACGTGAATTAACAATTAGGTAAGTCAGCGAACGTCGTTTTCTGAATCCGATGTAATGGGTATGATCGAATCATTCATCCAGTTAGTCACAGATATATTGCAAGAAGGAAAAAATGTAAAACTTAATGATTTTGGAATCTTTAGCCTGCATATCTCAGGCGTTGGGCAAGAGAATCCCAGTGAAATCAACGTCCATACCGTCAACAAAGTAAAAATGACATTTTCACCTAGCAAGGTGATCAAACGTCAGTTGAGCACAACAAAATTTACTAAAGTAAAATAAGAGCACCGATTTAACCCCGGACTATTGTGGGTTGAAGATAGCCCAGGCTTGTGTTTTTGATGCTAGATGGTGGTACATTGATGATAAATTTATACACTATGATGAATATGAGAGCCCCTATTTTCGTTTAGCGTATATTTCTACACCGATATTGGTAACACCCTAATCTGAAGATTAATAGTTGGAGGCCAACGATTTTTCGTCGAGTACATTACCAATTAAGAGGAAGCCCCAGTTGATTTCAACATATATTTATCTATCGTAGGCACCATTGCATTGGCCAGTAAAACGCCGAATGCAGCTCCATCTGGATATGGCGTATAGTATCGAATGATCATGGTGAATACAGCGGCAATAATTGCAAAAAGAACTCTGCCATTTGAAGAAAAGGGGGAACTCACGGGATCTGTTAATAAAAAAAAAGAAGTGAGTAGTGAACCACCTGCAACGAGGTGCACCAGTGGATTGCCAAGCAAGTGAGGAGCATGTCCTAATATTTTGTCGCTTCCGGGAAGAAGTATAGCCAACAATGATATCGTGGCCAAATAAAAAAGGGGGACACGCCAATCAATCAGTTTATAAACTAAAAGAATTACTCCGCCCAACAATACCGCTAGAGGCATGGCTTGAGCTAAAGCATCTGAGTTTGAATTTAAAAGCAGCGTACTGATAGTGGGCATTGTGGTTCCAATTTCTTTGGAAAGTAGGGTAGCTCCGGAAGCACCATCAACGATCCATTTGGGCATGATGAAAATGGAAGGGAAAAGGGCCATGAGTAGCACCCGTGATAATACAGCCGGATTAAATATATTTTGACCAAATCCTCCATACAAGTATTTGCCCATTCCAACTGCTATTATTACTCCAATGACTGAAATCCACCATGGTGCATTTGCTGGTAGCATTAACGCCAGAAGTATTCCTGTAATCAGGGCACTATATTCAAAAATGAATCTTCGTTTGCAAATAAATTCCATTCCAAAAACAGAAAAAATGCATACAACAAATAGGATCACCGCGTCTAAACCACTTTCCCAGATCGATGCCACCATCATCGGGATCATTGCCAGTGTGGTGATGAGCATTAACTTCTGCGTAGTAAACCCACTATGTAAAAATGGTCCGGCTTTCATAAGTATATTAAAGGGTAAATAATATGGTAAAGGATCCCCAGACTAATCAGTCGAATTGGGAAGCCACGGATATCAGAAGGGATGGATTCTTCATCTATTCTCGTATTCAAGTTTTTCAATAGCGCTGTGACAAGGAACCAAATGAAAGGGATCATTAATACCTCCCAAAAATGAGTGTAATCAGAAAAAAGCAATAACAAGCTCAACGGAGCAAGCTCAATACAAATAATACAGGCAAGAATTGCCATGGCTGGAAGCACGAAGGATGCTATAGAAGGCGGGATATAAGCATTTGATAGACTTAGCGTAAATGCTAAAATCGGTAGTATTGAAATAAAATATTTTTTCTTGGAATTATTTAGATAAGAGCTAAACAAAAGGAGGATAAATAGGGTGTCGATAGGTCTCATTTTACTCTTTCATAAATAATTGAAATTAAACCGACGATGATAAAAACCGTCCCGATATTCTTAAATTCTCCGGGGATGGGAATCAATGTAAGGACAGAACCCAACAATGCCGCATAAATACAATCTCTCCAATTCCTTAGAAGTACACCACAACAGGCAAGAAGAAGGAAGGGTTGCTGTGGAAAAAAAACAGAGATAAGCCAGGCTAGTGAGATCCATCGCAATGGATATTTATTTGCAATCCCTCCACCCAGAACCAATCCCAAAGCCCAGACCGGTACATCAGTTGAAGGCAATTGGAACAAGAATGGGATGCAAGCAACAACTATCCATAAATATTTGGAATAAGATTGAACTTGGTCAATCACCGAATCGCCCCTTATGTTTTTAATATCAATCATTCCTTTTATTCCACTCCTTTATATGTCGATTCATCTCATCAATAACAATTTGACTTGAGATGGTAGCACTTGAGACGGCGTCTACATCAATGGGCAAATCATGTATGCTTCGCTTGAAGGAGGCTAAGAAATCAGGATCATTCAATACTGATTTATCTAAACCCTCATTTGATTTTAACATTACTACTTTTTCGATTGCATCATCTGATATCACGATCAAGGTCTCTATTGGCCCTTGAAAGCCCTTGCTCCTAAAAAGGATTGCTGTCTTAGTGGAGGATTGAAAAGCATCAGCTCCTGGAAACGTAACTGTTTTACATTCGCCAATATACGTTTCAGCAATAACATGATTGGTACTTTTTTGATCCACCACCCATTCGGCCAGAGCGGCCAGAAGCAAAAAAACGAGCGTAATAATAGTTGCTGATTTCATATATTCGAGTCTCTTTTTTTCAGAAAAGAATTTTTTGCTTTTTGAATATTTTTCAATAACGGACGCTCACCTGGACAGACAAATTGACAAGCTCCACAAGCAATACAATCCAGAAGTGCAGAGGATGGATTTCGTTCCATTTGACCAGGCCACAAGTCTAAAGGGCATGCTTCTAAGCACTTTCCACAGCGTATACATGGGTTGTCTTGAATTTCAGCCGTTTGCTCGGCTGTTAACGCAAGTACTCCTCCAGTCCCAGCTGTGATGGAGGTATTTTTATCAGCAATGTCGCCCATCATTGGCCCCCCGATGATGGTCTGTTTTGAAATGGTTTCATCCCATCCACAGCATTCCAAAATATGGCCAACCTTCGTTCCGATGGGAACTAAATAATTCCCTGGTCGCTTTATGGCATCTCCATCCACTGTGAGAACTCGCTGGGTCAAAGGTTGGTCTTCAAATACGGCATGATAAAGCGCACGTACCGTTTGCAAATTTATCACCAATACACCCACGTCTGTTGGACGACGATTCATGGATACTTTTCGACCTAAAGTCTCCTCTACTAAAAAGCGCTCATAACCCGAAGTATAGTTGTTGGTCTTTGGTGCAATAAGTCCGTTTTCTGCTCCTACTGCAATCATGGCTAGTTTCAGTCCACATTCAATTTCATCGAGATATTCTGCCAATACGCGATGATCGCAAGTTAAGAAGGGTTCGCTTTCACAAATATTGACCAGCACCGTATCAATTGGGCAATCCGTATGGAGTTTAACATGGGTAGGAGTCATCGCTCCGCCCATACCTACTATTCCGGCCAAACGACATTTCTCCCTGATTTCATCAGCTTCGATGCCAGTGGTGTCATACGGTGAGTCAACCTTTTGTGGATTTGGCCATTCTCCTTCAATGCCTATGTAACTATTATTTACAGATACGACTTTTCCATTGAATGGAGAGTGAATGCGCCTTTCGATATCACCGACTTTGGCAGATTTGGCGATCAATGTACCAGCATCTACCACATCATCTATTTTAACTTGTGGCGTACACCCATCAATTCGTAATTGCACAGATTGAGGTGGATCTATTCTTTGAATAGGCGAGTGTAATTGATATTTTAACTTCGGAACTTTCAATATCCCCACTCATTTAGCGTATGACAGTCGGCACATTTGGCCTGAAAATTAGAAGCATGACAGATCATGCATTCGTTGCGATGACTATGAGCTACACGACGATGTTCTTCTCGATTTTCAGAACTTAATAGAGGATTAAGAAATTTTGTATCATGCCAGTCAGGTACACCCTTCCATGCTTTTTGTGTGAGGGAACCTTGATGACACGTCATACAATTTATTGAACTGCTAGGATGAGGGGTATAGCCCTGAAAAGGTTTATTGGCCCAATGGGAGATGGAATACCCAAAGGAGAGTAGAAACAATAATATTAATAGGTTGATTATTTTATTCATAAGCTACCTCCTTCAAATTGTATTGCACCTAAATCAATCCAACGAATGAAGGTCAATATTTCATCTTCACTCAGGGGATTTTTAGAAGGGTGTGGTGATTTATTCAAGTTTTTTTGTGGTGCTAGAAACTCTTTACCATATAACTTTTCGATTAATTCACTTTTGATGGCTAATGCTTCTTGATGTTCGACAAATTTCCTAAGAGAATTAAATCCATTTCCCTGAGATAAATCAACGTTAGTGGACTTGTTTCCTCCATGATGACAGCTGATACATTTGTTTTGAACAATAGGCTTGATATTCTTTTCATATGAAATGAATTGAGTAGAAACTCTTGAATCTTCAGAAAAGTTGGAGGGTAATAATGATTTTTGCTGCTCAGCATTCCATAAACTTTGGGTTCGAGACGCACCAGAAATTGCATCGGGTCTGCGAACAACATCTTCTCTGGATCCTGATAAACTACCATGACATCCTGCACAACTTTGCGTAAACAAATTTCTTGGCGTTGACAAAGAATGTTTTTCCCCTGGTAGACAGTAAAGCCAACGATTGGGCATGCACAAAGCCATTTTTAGCGAATTCAATGATTGAATATCAAAACTGGTTTTAGCGGGTATCTGCACATAAAATGAACCGTCTTCCTCGATAGGAACTTCGGCTATTATAAACCGCTTAACCGCTCCATAGTCCCCTTTATATTGGGGTTGTGCACCAATTATACGTGCATATTTGACATCCATCGAGGCGATATATTTTTCACCAACTGGAGTTATTTGCTCAAAAAAAGCGTCCAGCAGCACCAAATCCGACACTTGGAGAGACGCTGCAATACTATCCGGATATTGAGTAAACCCGTTTTGTTTTTTTGGTGCACCATATAAGCCTAGATCTGGTTTTATTTTTTTATGAACAGATTCTTTCAATCGGGGAGCAACTGGTCTTGGCCATAATTGGACGCCAGCTCCAGAAATAATAACTTCTCGTTTCATATTTCCGACATTGAACCCATCTATAGACTGGAATGATGGATCAGGAATAAGTTTTACAATATCAAAATTTGGATTGGCATTTGGATCGTGCAAATCTATGGGCCCTTGTGCATAAGAGACAAGCAAACTACCATCCGGTAGTGGATATGGATCTCTATAAACTCCACCAGCCGAAATACCACTATATCCTACCAGAGTATCCAAAGATATCCACCCTGGCACAAATCGTACTTTGGAATTTTCGGGTATTCCATTTTGGTAAGGATGATCCAGATTGTCTGTGGGATTATTATTTTCTATTGACGGCCCAAGCTGATGGTCGGAAAGAATAAGCATTCCACCCCAATAAGAATTGGCATCTCTACCTACTCTCACCTCCAGGCCATTTGGCATTTCTCTATCATCCGCAAATATTGGAATGCCTGATCGATTGCCATTATGCGTGTGTAAGTTCGATCCATCAACGTGAGTTCGGAACAGTGCGCCATTAAAAAATGCTCTTTCATCCTGGTGTCCCGTGCGCAAGGCGGTAAACATAATTTCTCCATCTGATCTCATCGTCGGTCTGCGTATCTGACTTACCGAATAAGTCATGCGGGTCAGGGTTTCCTGAAACACTTTTTTCTCATCGCTTTTTTCTGCTAAATGCATTCTATACAGATCGTATTTAGGAGCCATTCTGGCTTTGACTTTGATCTCATAGTGAGTGGTTGAATTGCAGGATTTGGAAAAAGGTTTATTTACCTTGATATGACCAGGAGTATAAGAAACTATTTCCCGAACTTCTCCTTTATTCGTTCCCCGTACAATGCTGATCGTATGATGGTCAAATGTGGCGGACTTTTCGGTACGCTGATGATCGGTAATATGAGTCCGACTCCCATATTCTGCTTCTCCAAGAATAGCAGCAGGGCTTGACTGGCTGTACTCGCCAGCAAAGTTCGATACAAGGGATAAAGAAACAGTCGACAAATCATGTCCTTTGCTATCCTCTGGATTGGGTATATACAATGGATCTTTAAAATGAATGTTGGGATCTTCAGAAAAAGTAATTTGACGAGCCGAACCTGTTTCAAGATCTATCTCCCATATGTTGAAAGCCTCTTTTTGGTTTTTCCGCATGGAGAAAATGACTTTTTTGGCATCATAACTCACATCAGGGGCGCGAATATCTACCGAGCCCTCTGGGTGTAAGGACAAGGTAAGGTTTATGATCTCACCCTTCTTAGACCATAAAAGATCAGATCCAGGATGAAAAATATCATCCTCAAAAAATCGTTCAGGAATGGCCTCAGCACGCTGCACAAAAATGATCCCATTCATCAATCCGAGAATTGTTCCAGTTTTCAGCTCAAGGGCTGACTTTTCTAATTCCAACCATTCAATGAGGGTTTTGTAATCAGGATCATTTTTCTCAAAGAAATTATTACCTCCAAGATGGACTATCCCACCTTGATCAATAGGAATGTTTTTGAGTAGTTGTTTAGATTGTTCTACATCGCCTGACAAGTGTACCATTCTGGTATTTCCCCCAAGCATAGCTTTTCGATTGTGTTGATTCATGGCCTGGGTAAATGGGTCGGCCAACACGGGAATGCCAGGATCTAATCGAAGATCATTAAAGGCCATAGGCCCATGGCAGCCAAAGCAATTTTTCCGGATCAATAGAGGCAGCACTTTTTCAGTAAAAAAAACTTCACTTTTACTTTTTAGAACCTTTGCTTTCACATCATAAGCATGAACATTCTTAATCCATTGTTCCAAAATCAAGAAATCCTTGTCTTGTGGGGAATTGAATATTTCATGATGTTTACTTCCCGAATACCTTTTAGCCAAACCTGCTCTCAGCAAATGACTCCCTACGGGATGAATATCATATTCAAGCAAATTTGTTTTAATAGGGTGTAGGTCACGCTGAAGAAGATCATCATAAAGTTGGCGACCCTGTTGAATGGTTTCAATTCTACCAGAAATACCAACGGGCCACCGAAGTAAGCCCGAACTTTGAGACGAATTCTTAATGTTTTGATAGATATCCTCCACCACCCCATGGCATACAGAGCAGTGCTTATTTAGCACAGGAACCACCTTTGTATTAAAGGAAGCAAAGGTATGTTCTGGACTGTAGGATAGATTGAATTCATACATCAATGGATCCCTATCTATCACCACATTTATAGACACGCCAATGAGCAGTATCACTACTGTGATTGAGGCAATCCAAATTGGTTTTTTTATATCGTACTTAATATCCATAAATACTTAGTTGATGGAATTAATATATTCTACCAAACATTCTATATCCCACACTGATAAATGAGAAGTGACACCATGCGTGTCTGGCACACCATTAAGTTCGTTTAAGCCTATTTCCCAGCGGCCCGGTCTTTCTGGGATCACACGAGTGGAGGGAAGGGGACGCAGCGCTGGGTGGCCAGGTGCACACAGCACCTCACGCAGGCTCATGGCACCACCATGATGGAGAAATCGTGGCGGACGTGCCCATATCCCTAACAATGAAGGAGCAGCGTAGAAACCTTCCTTTTCTTCGATTCGGCCGGTATCATTTGGATCCCAGTCGCGCTTATAACCATCGAGGTAATCAATTCTATCGGCACTGATCAGCGTATGGATATTGTCTCTTGCTGTGGGAGTCACCAGCGGAGGAAAGGATTTGTTTTGGTTGTATACATGCACCTTGTCCGTAAAGCTTGGTGCCGGATGGCAATTTACACACCCGACCAGAGGATTTTCAAATAATCCCTTTCCATGAGAAACCATCAAATCTGTAGGATCGTTTGGATTGGGTAAAAGTCGAGGTTCGCCTCCCTGATAATCCCCGATAAACTTTTGTATTTCTCTAAAAGAGAAGGCTTTCCCAAAGAATTTTTGAGATTGCCTTTTAAAAAATTCTTCTCGACGCTCCACGAGGTCTGCCAAATCAACGTCAGTGTTGTTCCATTTTTTTCCTGTGGCAACCACAATAGCATCGGCAGATTTTGACTGACTTGATTTTTTCTGCTGATCAGCGAATAGCTTGGAAAAGTCACCGGCGGGTGTGTTATTTTGAAAGTCCACCAACGGATTGTGTTCCATCATCATGGTTAAAGCTTCGTCCATAGAAAGTGTGCCTTCAATGAAAAATGGCACCTTATGAAAAAGTGCCCGAATATCTGGGATTTCGCGGCTACCACCGGTTCTTTCGGCCCCATCCCGACTTTGTCCCATGACCTGACTGACACTCCAGCGCTTTCCATCTGAGGCATCACGATAATGACAATGCACGCAACTTTGATCTTGATCTACGGAGAATATACTGGTTTGCACAAAAAATTCACCTCTTTCAAAATCTGTAGATGGAAAAGGAGGACGGGTGCTTTTAAGCGCAATGCTTCGTTGTCCCCCATTATTCAAGGAAATTATGGTCAGGGTTTCATCCAGTTGATTAGCTACAATCAACGAATGACCCGCAACCGCTATACCGCATGGTTTATAACCTGTATTAAACACCCGTTTTGGAATAAGCAGGTTTGCCGGGTCTGCCACAAAATTAATCTCCCACTCTTGCACTTGAAAGGTTCCAGACATGGTGACATAGAGGTGGTTATTATAGACTACCATTTGCTCCGGAAAAGCACCTACCACTTGCATCAGATCTGGGGACACATCACCTTTCTTATCGCCCATGAGAGATTCGAAACTATCGGACGTATACCGAGTAAATTCTTGGTTGGCCTCATAGGCGGCTATGCTGTTGACCTGTGGCTTAAAAACGACTATATCATTCGTTATATCTCTGAATTTCTCCTGAGCAGTTCCGTCAATATCATCGTAGGGACCCAGCGGTTTTTGCTGATCCAATGGCAAGGGTCTACCCGTTTTTAAATCGCGAAACAAAGTAAATTCCGTTTCAGGATTGTTTCTATCCCTACTTTCACGACCAGCGTGATGATTTTTTGGATGCCCCGAACCTACCCCAAGAGTGGCCGCAACCATGCGGTCGTTTACCCAAACCAAATCATTGACCGGTGAACGAGAATAAATACGTCTGCTTTCCTTTAACTTTTTAAGGTCGACAACCGAGATATCCAAAGAACCGGTATTCGCCACAAACAGCGTTTGCCCATCGGGTGACAAGACCATGTCTCTGGGCTTATCTCCAACCTCGATTCCTGGACCTACCTTCAATTCTGCTATCCAATTCTTTAATATCCGATAATCTGTATTGTCTTTGAGTTCTTCAAAAACAATGCCTCCAGCGTGATGACGTCCATCGAGCCTATCTGCCCATCCTTCCTCTTGTTTGGAAATAACTGATTTTAAAAGTGGACTATTTACCGTGTCACCAGGAAAAACATGAGCAAGAACACTTTTATAAGTTTTTTCGCTGTCGGGCCCTGCATAAAAATTTCCAATCTCATATAAGTGACAATTTACTGTCCCACAAGAGCCCCGAATGATGCTGTTGATAGAGGGTGTGGAAAAATCAATGGAATTAATTTGCTCCTTGCCTTTTTGAATCTTTGATATTCCAACAAATTGACTGGGCTTGAAGCCAATATTTCGCAACTGTCCAAAAATGCTACCGGCCCTTATTTCAAGATCAATCAATAGTATTTGATTCTTCGAAAAATTGGATACATAAGCCGTATTCCCATCATGAGAGAAAAGTATTTCCTCACAGTAGAAAGGAACTGCTATTTCACGGGTGACAGAATCTGATTTTAAATCAATCACAGAAAGGAAATTTGAAAATCTATTGGCAACAAATGCCCATTGTCCAGAGGGGTGGAGTGCTATTCCGGAGGGACCAGATCCTACCTTTATTCTCCCTGATTCTTGGCCTTTTTCAATGTCAATGACAGCAACTTCTGACCCTGGCATAATTTCTTTTCCAGACAAGGTGACATAGGCTTTTGTTCCGCTCTTTGTAGCAACAACTCGTAGTGGTTTTAATCTACTCGGTTGAATTATTGAATTGGGATCAGGATTTTCTATTGGATCTAATGATCGTCGAATCCAATGCTCCTCCTTTATATGGACAGGCCATTGGGCTGTTTCCAGATCAGAGAGTCTATACACTGAAATGATTAGGCCTATAAGCAGAATGCTAGCCGCTAATCCATTCAACGAATTAGATTTGATAAAAAGCTTTTTGATCTCAGTGAACATTTATGCAAACGATCTAAAAAAAGGCTATAAAAATGACCATACACGAAATACGAGGACATGAATTGACCAACGGATTCAATTCTATAGTTAAATCGTGCAAGTATAGTGGGTGCCAATGGAACAAACTATGATATAAATCAGTGGCTGGAGTAGTTTTAGTCGGTAAAAAGCACCAATATTTCGGGTAATGCTTATAAGAAGGAGGACAGATGGTGACCCATTAAGAGCCCCTTTATCAATTGATTTCAGCAACTTAAAATTGAAATGATGTCATTGTGCTATGTGTCATGAGTACCTTCCTGATTTACGGAGGTGTTCTGCGATTAGAGCAAGTTTGATGATAAATATCATGCCAACGCAGTATGTATATCCCTTCCTACTTTAGAGTTAGAGTATGACTTATCCATCCTGTTTTCATGAAAATATTGGTAGAGAAATTACCTTTGCAAGGTATTACCCCATTCTCTTATCACTTAGTTGCTATCCATTCCATAGCCTTTGCGAATAATTTATCTTTTTAATATTCAGTTAGTTCTATTACGTCTTGTCTTTCGTATTGACCTTTTGCATTTACTTCAATTTCTTGAGCTACTAAGGAACATAGAATAAAGCAACCGTTATTAATATTTTCATAGCATTGATCACCTTTAAGCCCCGAACGGATACGTTTAACAAATACATCTTAAGGCAATTGATATTCCAAATGTATTGAATGAAAATACAAACCACCAATATGAAAGAAATAATAATACTCCTAAATAAGCAATATTGGATCACTATTTGGGACACTACAGTTAAGTAATAAACAAAAAACCCTGTAAATCAATGATTTACAGGGTATAAATGAGGTCCCGAGCGGATTCGAACCGCTGTAGATGCTTTTGCAGAGCATTGCCTAGCCACTCGGCCACAGGACCTTTTTATTGTTGCAAAAATAGGATTTATTCCATCTCCTGCAAACAATGAGCCATCTTATTATAATAATAATTAACTCATTTTTTTGAACGATAAAAACATAAAAAAGGTGCGGTTAACCGCACCTTTTTTATTTATATATTATTCAGCAGATTCACCTTCAGCTTTATCAGCTTTGGGTTCTTTTTTCGGTTCTGCTTTCTTCTTAGGAGCAGCTTTTTTAGCAACTGTTTTCTCTCCACCTTCCATTTGCTCTTTCAATGCAGTCAATGCAGCTAAATCACCCAATGTAGACCTTTCAGACTCAGAGTTTAATTTATTAACAGCATTACTTCCTCCACCTTTACCACCTTTCTTAGGTGCTGAAGATTTAGGTGCTGGCTTTTCAACTACGTCAGAATAAGTTGCAACGTGAGACAATGCGATTCTTCTGTCATCTTTAGAAAATTCGATTACTACAAAGTCAAGGCTCTCACCTACTTCCGCTGTAGCACCGTCTTCTTTCTTCAAGTTTCTCAAAGAAACGAATCCTTCTAAACCGTATGGCAATTCTAACAAAGCACCTTTGTCAACTGTAGAGTTAACATTACACTTGTGAGTTGATCCTTTTGCAAATACAGTTTCGAATGTATCCCAAGGGTTCTCTTCTAATTGCTTATGTCCTAATGCCAATCTTCTGTTAGCAACGTCTAATTCTAGAACTCTAACTTCTAATTCTTCATTTACACTTACAAACTCAGATGGATGCTTGATTTTCTTAGTCCAAGACAAATCAGATACGTGAACCAAACCATCGATTCCTTCTTCCAATTCAATGAATAGACCAAAGTTTGTCAAGTTTCTAACCACACCACTGTGATCAGTACCTACAGCATACTTAGTCAATACATCTTGCTTAGTCCAAGGATCTTCCGTCAACTGCTTAATACCTAAAGACATTTTTCTATCATCTCTATCGATAGTCAATACAACTGCTTCTAGTTCGTCACCAATTTTGATGAAATCTTGTGGATTTCTCAAATGCTGAGACCAAGACATTTCAGATACGTGTACTAGACCTTCAACACCAGGCTGAATTTCTAAGAATGCACCGTAATCCGCAACATTCACGATCTTACCTTTAACTTTGGTTCCAATTTCAACAGTAGTATCTAGAGAGTCCCAAGGGTGCTCTGACAACTGCTTCATACCTAAAGAAATTCTCTTCTTATCATCATCAAAGTCAAGAACTACAACATTAACCTTCGCGTCCAATTCAAGAACTTCCTCTGGGTGATTAACTCTACCCCAAGAAATATCTGTAATGTGAAGAAGACCATCTACACCACCCAAATCGATGAATACACCGAAGTTTGTCATGTTTTTGATCACACCTTCTAGTACTTGTCCTTTTTCTAGGTTTTCTAGGATTTGTGCTTTTTGCTTCTCAAGATCTTTCTCTATCAAGATTTTGTGAGAAACTACAACGTTATCGTTAGTGTAGTTGATTTTCACAACTTTCACTTCCATTTTCTTATCTACGAAGATATCGAAATCTCTAATTGGCTTAACGTCAATTTGAGATCCTGGCAAGAATGCCTCTACTCCGAATATATCCACGATCAAACCACCTTTGGTTCTTCTCTTCACCATACCGTCGATCACAAGATCTTGGTCGAATGATTTTTGAATATTTTCCCAAGCACTAACAATTTTAGCTTTTCTTCTTGAAAGAACTAACTGTCCATTGTTATCTTCTTGTTCTTCGATGAATACTTCAACTTCATCACCAACCTTAAGGTCAGGGAATTCTCTGAATTCTGAAGCAGAAACCAAACCATCAGATTTGAATCCAATGTTAATGATTACATCTCTGTGCGTAACACTTACTACAACACCCTTAACTACCTCTTTTTCTTCGATAGTGTTTAATGTTCCTTCGTAAAGCGCAGCTAAATCTTCTTTTGCTTGACTAGTATAACCATCACCAAAACCTTTTGGCTGAACATTATCCCAATCAAATTCTTCTTCAACAACTGGAGCTTTCTTCTCCTCTTTTGGTGCCTCTGCTTGGACTGGTGCCTCAGCAGCTGGCGTTGTTACTTCAGGAGTAACTTCTTTATTTTCTTCTGACATTTCTGTTGCCCTACAATACAACACAGAATTGGGCTATTCCTGCATCATTAATTTAACATACCCTGAATACTCAGAGCCCATTCAGACGAACGGACCGCAAAGTTACAAATTATTAACAATAAACCAATAGGTTATATACTATATAAGGTCTTCATCATCTTCTGGCTCAAAACCACTCATCATACTTCCTAATAAGTCATTAATCCGCATACCATTATCCAATGGATGTTTGCTTAAATAGCTGTATTCCACCAGTGCAAACAAAACAAACTCCATCAAGAAGTATTTTAAATTGATATCCTTCTTGACTTTCATTTGATCATCTACCAACTGAGCTAATCCAGGGACCTTATTCAATTCACTTTGATAATCAGCCTCTTTATAGTCAGACAAAACATCAATCACATTGCCACTATTAAACCATTTCGCTATCTCCTTATATGGATCTGTTTTTTCGCGACTTTTTCTTACTTCGTCTGGATCCACAAAATAATCAGTGAACATCGTTCTGATTGCCTTACCTATTAGATTCTGTGCTACAATCCCAGGTCCTTCTTGTTCTCCTTCGTAAACTAACTCTACCTTACCAGTAATAGAAGGAATGATTCCTATGAAATCAGTCACTCTTACATGACCGTTCGTTTCATTATTTTTCAACAACCTCCTTTCCACACTGGACATTAAGTTTTCGTACGAAGAAATAGTCAACCTAGCAGACACGCCACTTTTGACATCAACATACTCACTTGTTCTTGCCTCAATCGCAACTTGTTCCACCAACAATTTGGATATATCATTGACTTGATAATCTATACCTTCAGCCTTTTCACTTTTCGCTTCTTGACCAGTTATTTTCAAACTAGTTTCTATTGATTTTGGATAATGGGTAATTATTTGTGACCCTAATCTATCTTTCAACGGTGTAACGATACTTCCTCTATTAGTATAATCTTCTGGGTTGGCAGTAAATACAAATTGAATATCTAAAGGCAAACGAAGTTTAAACCCTCTTACTTGAATATCCCCTTCTTGCAGAATATTGAAAAGTGCAACTTGAATCCTTGGTTGAAGGTCAGGTAATTCATTGATTACAAAGATCCCTCTATGTGACCTAGGCACTAGACCGTAATGAATAACACGTTGATCTGAATACGGTAACTTCAAAGTCGCTGCTTTGATTGGATCCACATCACCTATTAGATCCGCAATCGAAACATCTGGAGTTGCTAATTTTTCAGTAAAACGTTCATCTCTAGACAACCAACTTACAGGTGTTTTATCACCTAATTCAGCTACTCGCTCTACTCCGAAATGGGAAATAGGATTTAAAGGATCATCATTAAGTTCACTTCCCACGACCACAGGAACAAAATCATCCAACAAGAACACCATCATTCGGGCAATCCTAGTCTTTGCCTGCCCCCTCAACCCTAGCAGGTTGATATTATGTTTTGATAAAATGGCTCTTTCAATATCTGGAATGACGGTATCCTCATATCCCCAAACACCTTCAAATATCGTCTTGTTCTCCCTGAGAGAAGCAATTAAGTTTCTTCTCAACTCATCTTTAATAGAGAACGATTCATAACCACTTGACTTCAACTCACCCAATGTGCTAATCTTTAGCTTTTGCTCATTGGTCATCTTCAAATATGTATTTACCATCTAAAATTCTTCTTTCTATTGTTCTTAAAATCTTGAAAAACCAAATTACCTAATCCTTGCAAATCGCTGTAATAGGCATTCCCATTATTAATAGCTGTAAACTCTTGTACAAACTGCTTGAGATACGGATCAGATGCTATCATGAAGGTTGTAATTGGAATACCTAACCGTTTACAACTCGCACTCAAATTCATTGTTTTTTTGATGATCTTTGGATCAAGACCAAAACTATTTTTATAGTACTTCACTCCTACTTTCATACAGGTAGGTTTCCCATCCGTAATCATGAATATCTGCTTATTCTGATTCTTCCTCTTTCTTAAAATATCCATCGCCAACTCCAAACCAGCAACTGTATTGGTATGATAAGGTCCCACACTCAGATATGGCAAATCCTTAATCTCAATTTGCCAAGCATCATTTCCAAAGACTATGACATCCAGGGTGTCTTTCTTGTATTTCTTCAAAATGAGCTCGGCAAGTGCCATGGCTACTTTCTTCGCTGGTGTGATCCTGTCTTCACCATATAAAATCATACTATGACTAATATCAATCATGAGCACGGTAGAAGTCTGTGTCTTAAATTCAGTATCGACAACTTCTAAGTCTCTTTCAGTTAGTTTAAAATCTTCAATGCCATTATTGATTTGTGCATTGCGAAGACTATCTGTCAGAGAAATATTATCGGGCGTATCCCCAAATTGAAATTCACGGATATCTGCACCTTTCTCATCACCTTTTCCAGAGATAAAAGATTTATGATCACCTGCACCCGATTTTTTTAATTTTCCGAAAATTTCTTCTAAAGCGTTTTTCCTAAAAGTGTTTTCTGTTTTTGCTGTTGCACTTAATTTCCCATCAGCAGGATTCTCTTTTAACAAACCATCCTTCTTAAGATCATCTACAAAATCTCCTATCCCATAATCATCTGGCGAAATATTATACTGCTTATCCAAATTAGTCAGCCAACTCAACGCTTCTGACACATCTCCCGAAGTAACTAGCAACAATTCTTTGAAGACTTTCCAAAGATCATCGAATGAACTACCCGAATTGCCCTCCGGAACAAAATCTGTAAATCGGTATCCTTGCATTTATATTAATCTTTTTAGAACATATCACTTATAAAACTGATATTTTAGATTAGGGTTTTGATTATTTTCATTAATTTTAATAACATTCCCAATCAAACTATCATGGCAGGAAGACGTCCCATATTCGCAGGCTTAGTACAAAGCACTTTCATGTTCATACGGGATCATACATTCAAAGCTGTTTTAGAGCCCAAACAAAACAAAACAAAAAAGAAAAAAATTGATAATATTGACGATTTAAAAAAGAAAGCTTCTGAATAATCAGAAGCTTTCTTTTTTAAATACAGTCCTTTGATCTCCTATCAAAGGTTAATAACACATTGTTGTCAACCTTTATCCTTAAATTCTTTGATTACTTTCTCATAATAGGCTTCATACATAGGTACGATTTTACTCAAATCGAATTCTTTCGCTCTGTTTAATGCTCCTTCTTTGAATTTATCTAAATTATCCTCCGATAATATCACTAGTGACTTCTCAGCCATGTGCTCTACATCTCCAACATCACAAAGAAAACCTGACACCCCGTCTTTATTCAATTCAGGGAGACCACCAGCATTGGTACTTATTAAAGGCACTTCACAAGCCATTGCTTCTAGTGCTGCAAGTCCGAAACTCTCTTTCTCAGAAGTCATCAGGAATAAATCTGCAACACTCAACACCTCTTCCACGGCCTCTAACTTACCAAGGAACCGTATATCTTCAGTATCAAAAGCTGTTTCTCTAGCTAGATTTTCGATATGATTTCTCTCAGGACCATCACCTACCAACAAAAGTTTGGCTGGCATTTTCTCTCGAATCTTACAAAACACCTTCACGACATCTTCTACTCGTTTCACTTTTCTGAAATTCGAAGTGTGCACGATAAGCCTCTCTCCATTTGGACATATAGCGGTTTTGAAATGATCTTTTTTCTGTTTTTTAAATCTATTCAGGTCAATAAAATTCGGTATCACTTCGATTTCCTTCGTAATCTTGAAGTGTTCAAATGTATCTTTTTTCAAATCAGCAGACACAGATGTTATTCCATCTGATTGATTGATCGAAAACGTGACAACAGGTTCTAATGAAGCATCTTTACCCACAATAGTAATGTCCGTACCATGCAGTGTTGTGATAAATGGAATGTCTAAACCTTCTGTTTTCAATATCTCTCTGGCCATAAATGCCGCAGAAGCATGTGGTACTGCATAGTGCACATGAAGCAAATCCAGCTTTTCATGTTTTACCACATCTACCATTTTACTTGCCAATGCAATCTCATACGGAGGGTATTGAAATAGTGGATAAGGCTTGATATCTACCTCATGGTAATACAAGTTCTCACTAAAAAAATTTAATCTTGTAGGTTGTGAATATGTGATAAAATGTATCTCGTGACCTTCAATTGCCAATGCTTTCCCTAACTCAGTTGCTACCACTCCAGACCCACCATAGGTAGGGTAACATACTACACCAATTTTCATAAAGTTATTTTTTTGACTATGAACGTTATTTAACCCCAAACAGTTTTGATTCATTCAAAGTTCACAAATGTAGTATTGCTTATGGATTAACAATCTTTTCCTCTGATAAAAATGATTCATACATCAAATCATGTATCACGGTTCGGGTATTTTGCTTGATGAGTTTATAGTTTTGGGAGTCTGGATAAATTCTATTTGACAAAAACACATAGACTAAATCATACTCAGGATCCGCCCAAACCAAAGTCCCCGTAAATCCTGAATGTCCAAATGCTTCATCAGAGGCATATTTTGAAACATTGCCAACTGACCTTCTAGGCTTGTCCCACCCTAATCCTCTAGTAGATTGATCTGTTAGTTTCGAAGTAAATGTTTTCACTAACGTACTATCAAAATATTGATTACCTCCATAAAACCCCTGTTGCAGCATCATTTGCATGTACTTACCTAAATCATTAGCATTTGAAAAAAGCCCTGCATGCCCACTTACTCCTCCAAGAAGTGCTGCATTTCGATCATGCACCTGTCCTCTCAGTAAGACATCCCTAAAATCAGGATCATTGGAAGTAGGCACTATCATGGAAGAATCAAACCTAGCCAAAGGGTTGTAAGTCGTGTACTCCATTGCTAAAGGTGAATAAAGCAAACTATCGGTCAACTTATCAAACGACATACTATTCTGCTCTTCTACCAGCTCTTTCATGATCATAAAACCTAAATCGCTATACAAATACTTATAACTGTCGTCTTCTTGTTTCAAGCTGTTATATTTTGAATCTGCAATCCAATGATTAATTGAGTCAGACCAATTCACTTTCACATAATCATAACTCCTACGTCTCTTCCCTTTTGGTTTTTTGTAATAAAACATAGCACTATCGAACTCAAATGAGGCATGTCTCCAGAACGGAATGTATGATTTCAATCCTGATTGATGGGTCAACAAATCCGTCATCGCTAATTCTGATTTATCGGAATCCTCATATTCATATAAATAATCTCCAAGATGTCCTGTCAGACTAATATGACCATTCTCAATTTCATTCATTATCATAGGCACGGTAGCAGTTGTTTTAGTAACAGATGCTATGTCATAAATGTTATCCCACTGAACTTTGTTCAGACTATCATATGTCATGTAACCATAGCTTTTATTGTAAACTACAGTCCCATCTTTTATCATCAATATTTGACACCCTGGGATAACCTGATCCTTGATAGCATGACTGACCACACTATCGATTGCGATGAACTTAGTTTCATCAAGATCCATATAATCTGGATTACTATATGCTATACGTTTTAAGGAAGCCCTTTCTACCCCTCGTGCCAATGTATCATCTGTTAGATAAGAAGGCAATTTTCCAGTTATCGAATGAGCACCAAAGATTGATTGAACCATCTCCAGTTTAATGTTCTCATTTAAATCTGGACTCCAAATCACAGAAGTGAAGACCGGCATCAAAGACAATGCAAATCGATTCCCTTGATAAATAACAATTAGCTTATCATCATTATCAAACTTCGACAATTGACCAATAAAACTAGACAATTGCGTAACACTTTGAATAGATGTCAAATCAATAATAACGGTAGAATATTCATCCAAAGTTGAAAGCAATGAATCATTCTGAATATCGTCCAAATTCAAATGTCTGAACTGTTTATACAAATCCAATTGATGTCGGAATTTATCAGAATCTACACCTGAAGAGAATGAATAAAATCTTTGCCCATTTAGCTTTCGTATTGGTATCTCGTTATTCTGATCCATAACCAAAGTAATACTGGCGCTATTAATTTTTCGATTGAGAACCGTCATGGACGCTAGGAATTCAATAATCTGATAACTGGGTTTTTCATCCTTAATCTCTTTCCATTTTTCATAATAAATCTTAGAGGATTGCTTAACATGATTTTTTCGTAACACTCCAGACACTAATATGTTGTTGATAACGAATTGCGGATCTGAATAATGAGGGAGTACCAACATATTGGCACCTTTGACCATTTTATTTTTCTTATCGTCATAAAAAGTACCTTCATCCAAAGTAGCAACTATCAAACCACTATACCCCGTTGACTTCCTGAATTTTTTCCTCGATTTTCTCTCTGTTTTATAATCTTCCGCTTTTGCTAAGTCATAATCCAACCATTGAATATTGTCCCAACCAATCTCATTGATATTCCGTTTCCCTTCGCGACCCAAAGAGACCATAATCCCACGTTCTATTAATTTGCTTAAATAGACCTGTACCTTTTGTTTCTCATCCACTAAATAATGATTGGGGAAATTTTCAAAATGTACGCCATCAACCCCCAATGAATTCAATAAATCAGCATGATAAATAGCCAGTTCATTTATTAGTAGTGTATCAGACAAGCATTCCAGTTTAAAATGGCTAGGCTGTTCTATTCCTATGTCAAAAGGCAATTCAAACACATGTGTAACTTTCACAATCAACATTGGGTCAACATCAGCAGTCGCATTCAATGATTGGAGCCAAGGGATCAATTCATCTATATCTCCATTATTCAAATAAATACCGCCTATACCATATATATTCACTAGGCTCTCTGCCTCTATTCTTTGATAATGGCTATCAAAGTTTCGCAAGTCGTAGATCATGAAAGGCAGCGTAGACTTATTCTTATTCCATCGCTGAAACAGCGAATCTCTTGCTAACTCCTTTTCACCATTACCGTCCATATTTGCCCACGCATTCATAGACATCAAGGTGGCCAGAACGAAAGTCCTAACCCCAATCTGAAATGAGCGTAAACAATTATATTCTACGTAAGTTTGCATACTTAGAAGTTATCAATATCAACAATATAACAGGTGGGATAACAATCAATCTTGTGAAAACACAAGAATTGATAATAGGCACTAACCATAAACAATGCCAGAGAATATAAACATAACGTATTTTACCAACATACAGTATAGTATTTAGAGCAAGTTGAAAAAGGATTCGATGAATGAGTACTTTTCAAATATTAAACATTAAGAATTGAAATGAAATTTCCCTCTTTTGTAAAAACACAAAAATATAGCCGTTTCGAATATTCACCGAGGTATTATGACGCTGTAAAAGAAGAAATTGACGGAAAGTTGAGAGCAGCCAAAGCGAGACTCAAGAATGGAGCGTCTGACGATGAAGATGAAAACGATCACTCGTCAAGCATATCCGCTGCTTTCAGTAAAAGAGAAAGGAAGTCCAGTCAAGCATCAACTGTACAGTTGATCATTGCAGCAGCACTATTGGGTACATTCGTAGGCTGGTTATTTATAGGCAATGATATCCTATATATTTTCTTAATTTTGTCACCGTTATATTTCTATTTCAGAATCAAAAAGAAAAAATCAAGTAATTAATGCCCGATATCATTCACCTTTTACCAGATGCCATTGCCAATCAAATTGCAGCCGGTGAAGTTGTGCAGCGCCCTTCATCAGTAGTCAAAGAACTGTTAGAAAACAGTGTAGATGCAGGCAGCAGCAATATTCAATTGATTATAGCCGACGCAGGCAAACAATTGATCCAAGTAATAGACAATGGCAAAGGAATGAGCGAAACAGATGCTCGAATGAGTTTCGAGCGTCATGCTACATCCAAAATCAGAAACTCAGCGGACTTGTTCAATATCCGTACGATGGGGTTTCGTGGAGAAGCACTAGCCTCTATTGCAGCGGTCGCTAGAGTAGAATTAAAATCAAAAACTGAGGATGCAGACATTGGGTCATTTATTCATATAGAATCCTCAACTGTCAAAAAACAAGAGCCCTTTGCTCAAAACAAAGGAACTTCTCTTGCTGTTAAGAATTTATTCTTCAACGTCCCTGCTAGACGAAACTTTCTCAAAAGCAATCCGGTAGAAACACGTCACATTGTTGACGAATTCCATAGAGTAGCCTTAGCTAATCCACAAATCAAGTTTTCTCTTATTCAAAATGAGACGGAAGTTTATAACCTACCGTCTGGAAAACTAAGTCAAAGAATAGTAGGTCTATTTGGGAAAAATCATCAAAACCAACTCATTGCTTGTCAGGAAGAGACAGAATGGCTGAAGGTTTCTGGATTCATCGGTAAACCAGAATTCGCAAAGAAAACTCGTGGCGAACAATTTATCTTCATCAATGATCGGTTTATAAAAAGTGGGTATCTCAACCATGCTATCACAGGTGCATTTGAAGGTTTGATTAGAGATGATCAATTCCCGTTTTATGCCCTGTTCATTGAAATGGATCCCAAGCACATTGATATCAACGTGCACCCTACCAAAACGGAAGTAAAATTCGATGACGAACGAAGTGTCTATGGCATCATAAAATCTGCAGTCAAACAAGCTTTGGGCACTCATAATGTAACTCCAGCACTAGACTTCAATACCGACATCAACTTTAGTTCATTAGCTGTCAAAAACATTAATTTTGACAGGGCCTCTTCTTCCGATAGAAGCTACGCGAATTTCAAATCAATAGATAAAAAACAAGGAGCGTCCATACGATGGGACAACTTATATCAAAGCGCTATCAATGAATCTTCATTGACTCCAGATCAAATAAGGCAAGAAGAAATGGCTGGGTTTGATGATATAAAACAAAACCCTGTTCAAGAGGAAACGCAAACTGAAATTCTCAAAAGTTCTGATCATGAATTAGGATCTTCTATCCCTGTATTAATGCATGGTCACTACATCATGAAGCAAGTCAAGTCTGGCATCATGATAGTTGACACAACTTTTGCCTACGAGCGTATTTTGTATGAACAATACCTAGATCAGGTCAAAAACAATTCGGGAATCACTCAAAAATCTTTATTCCCTGTCAACCTTGATTTAAACCCAGGTGATTTTGCACTAACTATGGAATTGCAAGAAGAGATTAGCGCACTGGGATTTGAATTCGAAGTATTTGGCAACTCTAGTATCGCCATCAGTGGTGTACCGGCTGACAGTAAGAATATCAATGAAAAAGAACTTTTTGAAGGACTAATTGAACAGTTCAAATTCAACAAAGAAGAACTGTCCATTAACACGCAAGAGAATATTGCGAGGGCAATTGCTAAACGATCAGCTAGTAAAACTAAAATTTCTTCGGACAAATTAGAACTTACTAGCCTAATTGATCGTTTGTTTGCATGCAATCAACCTAATTACACGCCCAAGGGAACGCCAACTTTTGTTATCTTGGGACTCGAAAAAATTGTAGACTTTTTTAATAATTAATTAGATGTTCAATCTAACACCCATGGTGAAAAATATCCTGATCATTAATATCGGGATCTATTTGTTACAATCTGTACTCAGCATCAATCTCGCCAGTATCTTTGGTGTTCATTACATATTTTCAGATAATTTTTACATCTTCCAATATGTAACCTACATGTGGCTACATTCTACAGGGAGCTTTATGCACCTGTTCGGCAACATGTTTGCTGTACTGATATTCGGACCTATGCTTGAGAGAGTTTGGGGTAAGAAACGCTTCCTTACTTTCTATTTGATGACTGGGATTGGAGCAGGATTATTGTATGGCGTAGTTGACACCATTGAAAACAAAGGGTTAGAAAATCAAATGGAAGCCTTCATTGACAACCCTAATCCTGAAGATTTCTATATTTTCACTCATAACCATATGAGCAGAAGGTATGACGCTGTAGCCTTAGGAGATTTTGCGGATGAATATTATGACCGCCCAGACAATCTATCCTATGCGAGCCAGGCTGTCACGGTTGTCAATCAGATATATAGTGACCTAACCAACACGCCAATGATTGGAGCATCAGGTGCTGTCTTTGGTATACTCATGGCTTTTGCCATGCTGTTCCCTAATACAGAATTGATGTTACTCTTCCCTCCTATGCCGGTTAAAGCAAAGTATCTCGTATTTTTTTACGGAGCATATGAGCTATACTCCGAGATCAACAGATCAGGGACGGACAATGTCGCGCATTTGGCACATTTGAGTGGAATGTTGATAGCATTCATTATTTTAAAATATTGGGCTAGAAATGGTCGTGGCTTTTATTAGAATTAACACATATGAATAGTAGTTTATTTGATGATTTTAAAGGTGCTTGGAGAAAACCCAATAATGCTCTCCCGCAGATTATTCTAATCAACCTGATCATATTTTTAGCCCTTGCCATTCTCAATGTGTTTGGGAAAATTTCAGGATTAGACACAATCAGTGATTTTATCTATGACCAATTTTCAATTCCTCCAATATTCGGAGATTTCATATTTAGGCCATGGACAATCATCACTTATGCCTTTTCACATAGCCTTCATAGTATTTTTCATATACTATTTAACATGTTGGTACTATACTGGTTTGGAAAGCTTATTGTAGAATATCTTGGGAATCAAAAACTCATTAACCTATATGTGATGGGTGCATTAGCAGGTGGCGTATTGTACTTATTAGTTTACAATCTTATTCCATACTATATAGAAAGATCGAATTTTGATGGAATGGTTGGCGCCTCTGCAGCTGTATATGCCATCACCGTAGCAGCTGCAACATTGCTACCCAACTATACTTTTCAGTTGATGTTTATAGGACCCGTCAAGATTAAATACATCGCTGGATTTTATATCGCTATTTCCTTTTTAGGAATGGTGGGGTCCAACGCTGGTGGGAATATTGCCCACCTAGGAGGAGCTGCAATGGGGTACTTTTATATCACACAATTGCAGTCGGGTACAGATTGGGGCAAATGGATAAATAGTGTGATGACGTTCTTTAAGAGTTTCTTTACCAAACAATCCAAGATCAAAGTAACTCATAAAAAAACGAAGACATCATCAAAACGAACGTCTAGCTCAAGCTCCAAAGCTTCGACTGCAACCAATATTGCGGATCAAGCAGAAGTAGATTCTATATTAGACAAAATCTCTCAATCAGGTTATGAGAGCTTAAGTACTGAAGAAAAACAAAAATTGTTTAATGCGAGCAAAAAAGGCTAACCCTTTACTACACTTCCAAGTAGTATACTAAAGCTTTGAATGAGAGAACAACTCTCCCAATCAAAGCTTTAGTATTTTAATCCTCGTCTTCTAATTCTGAAACAGGAGTTAGGTTAGATGGAATTTCATCAGCATTGTAAGGATACACCTCTACAATGTTCGTCTTAGTAACAGAAGGTATTTCGAAAGGCACCAACATAGTGTTTAAACTTTCTGTCACTCTGTCAAAAGCCTCTTTCACGTCTTCAGCATTTACTAGAAAATAAGTATTCACTTTTATTTCCTTTTCTGAATCACCGTCTACCGTAGAGTACGACACTTTACACTTATACCAGTAATCACCTTCCTCTACTTGTACTAAGTCTCCGATATTAGTTTTAGAGATGTTATTCACCGCAAATTCGCCACTCACATCACGTTCCATTGCTTCATAGATCCTAGCTTCTGCTTCGGTATAAGTCATTGCATCCACCAAAAAACTATCAGTAGTTTGCTTCATTACACCTTCTTCATTCACTTTTCCGTATTTCACTTTACACGAATACCATATATTCATACCAATATCATTTTAAGATTCAAAACCCTTTAGGGCACGCAAAAATGCATTGCTCTCATTCGATTTGCAAGAGAGAGATAATAAGTCTCAATAATTTTTGTCTAGCTTTATATAATGAAAACAACTCTATCACTCTTAGCACTCTTATTATCACTTAGTTGCGCAGCACAAATTGGGGATAAATTCCCCGAAATGAATGCAGAATCGCTCAATAACCAAACACTTTCTTTACCAGATGACCTAGGAAATAAATATGCCCTAATATGTTTGGCATATAGCAAAAAGGCAGAAGATGATTTGAGTCAATGGTTTTCTCCTATATATAACAACTTCATCTACAAACCTGAGACCCAACAGCTGTTTAGAATCAATTATGATATCCATACTTATTTCGTCCCCATGTTTACTGGCGCAAAACGATCAGCCTATAAGTCTGCTATGAAAAAAGCTAAAGAGAAAGTTGACCCGCTCCTGAGGTCCAACATACTCTTTTATGAAGGTACCATCAAGCATTACAAGAATGCCTTGAACCTCACCAGCGACAAACTACCCTACTTCTATATACTAAATCCTGAAGGTGAAATCATACACTCCACTTCAGGTACTTACTCAGATGCCAAAATGCAGGAAATCGTAAATGCATTAGCACCCTCATTAGAATAATTAAAATATTTCTTCTAAAATTCTTACTTTTTTCATAAAACCGTTGTGTATTATATATTTTTTACGCACCTTTACAACTGTAATCATTTGATTATCAAATAGATACAAAACGTAAACTCGATATTATGAAAATTTTAAAAGCAACATTACTCGCACTAGTATTAGCATTAGGAACTATCGCATGTAGCCAAGAAGAAGACATCATCAAGCCAGACGTAGAGTTCGAACAAGAGTCTACTACAGTTTCGGATAAAGATGATCATGAAGGAGATGATTTAGAAAACATATAGGAAAATAGAGCTGATATATGCGATTAATTACGTCGCATAAACTATCTTTATTTTAATGAGAAAACTCCTGTATCTGCTTTTACTTTTTATTCCAATTACAGTATATTTTTTATTTTCGAACCAAGCAGCAGACCCTAAAAGTCATTTTGGAGATGACCTTGAATATGCCCTTAGCTTTAGAAAAGAAAAGGCATATGACTCCATTATATTTTATTCGAAAAAAGAGTTGAGTTCAACTACACATGAATTTAACAAAGTTGTAGCATATGGAATAATAGGAAGGAGTTTTTACAATAAAAGAGAGTACGACTCTGCTTACTTTTATTATACAAAATCAATAGAATATAGTAAAAAAGTAGATAGCTCATATAAAAAGTCTTCAGAATTTTTTAAAGCCACTAGTTATAACATGCTGGGACTAATCTTTAAAAAACAACATCTCTACATCAAGGCAATTAAATATTTTGAGGCTGCTATTGACATAGTAAAGGACAAAGACAAATCAAGTATTTGCTCATACTATTACAATCTAGCAGACACTCAAAGTTTGATTAGTGATATCAATTGTGTTGAATCCTACTACAAAGCACTAGAGTATGCGACTCATTTTAAAATAAACAAATACGAAGCTTCATGTAGAAGTAATTTAGGATTTCTAATGCTAGAGACGAATAACATCACTGCAGCAGAAGAATACTTTACTCAAGCTCTTGAAAGCGAGTACGCGCAGAATAATCAAAGAATAACATCCTTTTGCTTACAAGGGCTAGGAGAGGCAAATTACCATCATAAAAAATATGGTTTAGCATTAGATTACGCACAAAAATCCTTAATAATAAAACAGGAAGAAAACATTGAAGAGCATCTATTCTCTTCATTTTTATTGTTAGCAAGGATTCATAAAAATAAGAATAATCTTGAAATTGCAGAAGGATACTATAAAAAAGCCTTGATTTACTTTTCAAACACTAAACAAAATCGTGAAAGCATTGATGTGTTCAAAGAATTGAGTGATGTACAATATGAAGTAGGAAAATACAATCAAAGTGAAATCAACAATCAAAATCACTTTGATGAACTCGAGAAATTCTTACAAAAAAAGACTAAAGCGACTAAACTTGCTGCCCTTGACTCGAATTTGCTATCATTTAATTACCAGAAAACACATACTAATCAAAATTTGACTCCAAATATTGCTCCTTGATTAGGGGTACTTCTAACATAAACCTCACCTCCTAGTGACTCCACTTGAGTTTTAGTAATATATAATCCTAAACCTCTTGCATCATCATTACCATGAAAAGTGTTTTTTAACCCAAATATTTTATCCCCGAAGACGTCCAAATCAATCCCTATTCCGTTATCCCCAATTTCTAATACTTTTCGTCCTCCTTCAATTTTTGATTCAATCGATAATTCCAACTGTCTTTCTTTAGATTGATATTTAAATGCATTGGTAATGAAATTTTGAAGAATACTTTCAAAATACACCTTTGGATACTCAATTTCATCAAAAGCACTAAAATCTGTTTTAATGACGGCATGAGAAGTTTCAATCAAATTACTTACATTTTCTAATACATGCTGGCAAACATTAGAAATTGAAATTGTTTGTTTTTCATTTTCTAATTCCCAAGAAGTTTTAACGATTTCCGTAAGTTCATTTATTGTCTCACTTAGATTTTTTGACACTTTTTTAAGTGATTCCCATAGAAAATCATCATCATCTATGCTATCTCTTAATTCAATCAAGGATTTAATATTTGCTATTGGTGCACGCAAATTGTGAGATGCTATTCTTGTGAATTCTTCTAACTGCTTATTTTGCTTTATTAAAAAACCATTGAGTTGATTCGCTTGTTTTTCACCAACCTTTATAGACTCTTGATGAAGGTGCTTTTCAATTATAAGGCCAATTACATAGGTGAAATTCGTTATATTCTTTAAATCAGCTTCCTTTGGTATTTTAGGAGTTCGGTGATAAACCGCAAATGTACCGACCACTTCAAAATGGGTAGACATAATAGGAATAGACCAACAAGATTGATAGTCTGTTCTATTAATTAAATCTCGTACAGAATCCCAAAGCTTACTTTTTGCAATATCTTCTACTATAACATTTTCTTTCCTAAAAATAGCGGTCCCACATGACCCATTTCCTTCACCTATTGGGAATCCGTGAACAGCATCCATATAGAACTCGGGTAAACTTGGACCAGCTCCTTTCAGTAAAACTTTTTTTTCAGGATCATACAACAAAACAGAACAAATCATTTCAGAATAGACATCTTCGAACCCGCGACAGGTATATTCCAGAACATCATAAATGTCCCCTTCTTTGGTAATCCCTTTTAAAACATCATTTTGTAATATCTTAATTCTTTCGGAAATTTTCCTTTCTGTGATATCTCTAACAGACACGTATACTAATTTCGTACCTGCCAATTCTATTATTTTACCACTCCATTCTATATCAAGTATTGTCTTGTCCTTTTTTTCCGCCTTAGACTCCTTGACCATACTTCCAACATTGCGTGCCAAATCCAGTTGGTTTTTGATATCGTCCGAAGTTGTATAGGGTCTGGTATCAGGCAGTGTCATCTTTAAGAGCTCATTTTTGGTATAACCCAATAGATTCACTGCGCTCGTATTTGCCTCAATTATTTTTAAGGTCTTAAAATCAGCAATAAAAACGGCATCAGATGCCATCTCAAAGAACTGAGCGTATTTATCGATATTTTCTTTTACAGTCTTAAACATTTATCTCATCTCCCGTGTACGTCAATACGTACTTGCTTCTAGGTTGGATCAATGCAGTGGGAATCACTAGTTAGTATATCTACTACCTAAAGTAATGAAAATAAGACATAATTCGATAACCATTTGACAATCAATTGAAAATATACCCATATTTAGGGATATAGATTCTCATCAATGTTATCACACGACTATTGTAAAACCAGGCTCGCTGCACCAATAATCGCCGCACCTTGACTACCAAGCTGAGAAGGAATAATTTTCACCTTCCCTTTGTGCATATTGAGCATATTGCTTTCCATATGTCGCTGAGTTGGCTCAAAGATATAAGCCTCTGATAACGCAAGCCCTCCAAACATAAATATAGCTTCTGGGTTAAAAAGGCTTACTATATCAGCCAATTGTGTCCCCAAAATTTTACCCGTATATGCAAAAGCTTTTTGCGCTAACTCATCTCCCTCTTTGGCAGCATTATAGACATCTACCGTTTGTAGGTCATCAAAAGTCACACCTCTCAACTTACTATCCAAATTGGTATCCGCCATCAATTTGAATACTGTTCTTTTGAGCCCAGTAGCAGACACATAGGTTTCTAAACAACCTTTCCGTCCACAATTACAGACACGTCCTTTTCCATTTTTGACCAAGACATGTCCCAATTCACCACCTAAGCTATCCGCACCTAAAACCAATTGACCATTAGTCACAATACCACTGCCCAACCCGGTACCCAGCGTAATCATGACAAAGTTCTTCATTCCTTTGGCGCCACCATAGACCATTTCTCCAACTGCAGTGGCATTGGCGTCATTGTTAAGTGCGACTGGCACGTTGAAATGCTTTTTAAAGATGTCTATGAGAGGAAGTTCACCGCCCCATGGTAAATTCGGGGCATCTGAAATCGTACCGCTATAAGCATTGCCATTAGGTGCTCCTACCCCAATACCATTCAACTCATAGTCAGGATGAGCGGACAGCTGCCCTTGTATTTTATGGATTATCTCTTCCATAAACTCCTCAAAAGTATCTTTACCCCAAGTTGAGATTTTATCTTCTATCAATAATACCCCTTGGTCGTCTACTAATCCAAACTTAGAACCTGTACCACCAATATCTACCCCTACTGTTACTGTCTTACTCACTTAATCCAATTTCAATTTACTCATTACTTTAAACAAACTAAAAGCACCTACAACAGAGATTGCTGCCAATGTAAAACCTTGGATATAGCTACCATACACAAAACCACCAATAGAAAACAGCGATGAATAAATGGTCACACATCCAATAAAGATCAAGAGTACTTGTCTTGGCATTTGCCATGTGATTCCTTCACCATCATCACAAGGTTGACCTTCAGCAGCAGCTTGTTCTACTACTTTCTTCCAACCCGGGCCTCCTGGTTTAGTTAACTTATAAAATTTCCTTAAGACCTCTTTATCCTCAGGAGGTGTCAATAAGGCTGTAGCTAACCAAACGACCGTCACCACACCCGTTGTAATCAATATTTTCATGGTCATTCCGTCTAACACCTCGGTAGCGACTGCTTCGTCAGAGATTACCAGTGTCAATACAACAGCCATAATGGTTGCAACTACCATTGCTACAATTTCTGTCAGGGCATTGATACGCCACCAAAACCACCTTAATAGGTAAATAGCACCCGATCCTGCTCCTGACAAGAGCAGGATATTGAATGCATCGGTTGCATTATCCAAAACTGTAAGGGATAACGTACCTGCTAAAATCATCAACAAGACAGTAGTCATTCTGCCCATCGCTACCATTTGTTTTTCGGTTGCATCAGGCTTCAAAAATCTTTTATAAAAGTCATTGACTATATAAGATGATCCCCAGTTAAGGTGCGTACCAATTGTAGACATATAGGCTGCAATAATAGAAGCTACAACTAAACCTAACCAGCCCTTACCTAGCTTAGAAAGCATTACCGGATAAGCGATATCGTCTTTAAGGTAAGTATCATCAATATTTGGAAACTCCGCCTTGATAGATGCCATATCTGGATAGATAATAATTGACGCAAGTGCTACAATAATCCATGGCCAAGGTCTCAATGCATAATGAGCAAAATTGAATAGTAGTGTTGCTCCTACGGCATTTTTCTCATCTTTAGCAGACAACATTCTTTGGGCAATATAGCCTCCTCCTCCAGGCTCAGCACCAGGATACCAAACTGCCCACCATTGCACGGCTATTGGAAACAACATCAAAGGCACCCATACGGATGGATCCGAAAAATCAGGCATTACGTTCAATTTGTCTACAATCGCAGGGTGCGTAATCAAATTCTTCAAACCACCAACCTCTGGTTGACTCAATGCTACATATGCAGCATACACTGCTCCAAACATGGCGATTCCGTACTGAAAGAAATCAGCCCAAACCACTCCTTTGATACCTCCCAGTGAAGCATAAATCACAACCACAATAGATGCGCCTACCACAATCACCCATGGCTCTAAACCTAACATCACACCACCAATCTTGATGGCTGCCAAGGTTACGGACCCCATAATAAGGCAATTGAAAAACACCCCTAAGTATACCGCTCTAAACCCTCGAAGGAATGAAGCTTTTTTGCCTCCATATCGTATTTCATAAAACTCTAAATCAGTATTCACGGCAGACTTACGCCATAGACGTGCATAGATAAACACCGTTACCATTCCGGTAATCAAGAATGCCCACCATGCCCAGTTCTTAACTACGCCATCTTCTCGAACAAAACCTGTTACCAAATTGGGGGTATCTGCAGAGAAAGTACAGGCCACCATTGAGATGCCTAGTAACCACCATGGCATACCTCGCCCTCCTAAGAAGAATTCACTCGAACTAGTACCTGCTGACCTAGATGCTTGCCAGCCAATCCCTAAGACTATGGCAAAAAACACCCCTATAATGATCCAATCTATTGTCTCTAATAACATACTTAACTCTATTTTTTCTACTGACTCAAAAACTCAAACCTAAACAAAATGCTTGTATTAAAAATGATATCTCACAAATCCCTCAATGGCCTCATATTCGGCTAAGCCTAATTTATCATATTCCTTGGCTGTCTCTCTATTTCGATCCTCTGATCTCTGCCAAAACTCTCTATCATCTTCCCCTTGGAATACCACTCCATCCTTCTGAGACTGATGCCTCCAGATAGCGACTCTTTTCTTTAACAATTCCTCTGGACTAATCGGTACTGCCATTTCGATCTCGTTGATCGGAAACTCGTGCCATGCTCCTCGGTACAACCATACCCAACAGTCTTTCATGAATTTCTCAGGTTTCAACTCCTCTAGTGATGCAAAAATACCTTTCAAACAAACTTCATGTGTACCATGTGGATCCGCCAAATCTCCTGCCGCATAGATTTGATGAGGTTTTATCTCCTCGATCAAATCCTTGATGATTTTAACATCTGCTTTGCCTAATGGATTTTTCTCTATTCGTCCCGTTTCATAAAATGGTAAGTCCAAATAATGAACTTGTGTATCAGGTATGCCATAATACCTACAAGCACTGATTGCTTCACCTCTTCGAATTAGACCTTTTACTTGTCTTTCTTCTTTCGATGTAACTTCCTTTTTCCCTTTGCTATTTAATTCCTTGAATATTTTATCAAATACTTTTGGATCTGCACCTTCGCCAGCAGCATGTTCATATAATTGCTTGGCAAACTCAGTAAATCTCAATGCTTCGTGATCTGCTACTGCAATATTCCCAGATGTTTGGTATGCTATATGAACTTCGTGCCCTTGATCAACCAATCGCAAGAATGTACCTCCCATAGAAATCACATCATCATCTGGATGAGGTGAAAATATAATTATTCTCTTCTTTCCTGGGTTTGCTCTTTCTGGTCTGTTACTATCATCTGCATTAGGTTTTCCGCCAGGCCATCCTGTCAACGTATGTTGAAAATGGTTGAACATTTTTATATTAACACCATAAGCACCGCCTTCACCCATGATCTCTGACATACCATTGTCATTATAATCACGGTCTGTCAACTTCAATATCGGTTTATCCACCTTTTGACTCAACCATACTACAGCTTTTTTCTTAAGTGTATCGGTCCATTCACAATCCCCTACCAACCACGGAGTTTCAATTCTGGTTAAATCCTGTGAAGCCGACTCGTCCATGATAAAGGACACATCACCATGTGATTGTAGAAAAGTAGCAGGAACATCAGTTGACATTTCACCTTCTACTGTTTTATTCACTATTTCGGCCTTTTTCATTCCCCAAGCCAATATCACCACTCGTTTAGCTTTTAGGATGGTTCCCACTCCCATAGTCACTGCCTTGGTTGGCACATCCGCCATAGTATTGAATGCAAAAGCATTATCCTGAATCGTTAAGTGATCCAATGTGATCATTCTCGTTGCAGAATTGATTTTAGATCCTGGTTCGTTGAATCCAATATGACCAGTACGGCCAATGCCTAATAGTTGAAAATCTAAGCCACCATAACTTTCGATTCTTTCTTCATATTGCGCACATGCCTTGGACACATCCTCAAACTGTACTTCCCCATCAGGGATATTAATATTATCAGGGTTGATATCTACATGGTTGAATAAATGATGATGCATGAAGTATATATAACTCTGTACATCCTCTTTCCCCAATCCGTAATATTCATCTAGGTTAAAAGAAACAACGCTCTTAAAACTCAACCCTTCTTCTTTATGCAGCCTTATCAATTCTTTGTAAACCTTGATCGGAGAAGATCCTGTCGCCAAACCTAAAACGCATTTTTCGTTTTTTTCAGTTTTGTATCGAATCAAAGCGGCTATTTCATGTGCCACTATTTTTGATGCCTCATCAGCATCATGAAATATTTCTGCATGGATCTTTTCAAACTTGGTCGATTCCAAAGTGTTCCATTCTTTTTTGCTTACTCTTTTCATATTTTGCTTTTCTTCGATTGCTATCATATTTATTTAACTCTTAGATTGAATAAAAGAGAAGTAAGTCTTGCTATAACCTATATACAAACGATCTATATTTATTAGTCGAATATTACTCGACAGACTTACCCTCTTATTATACTGAATTAAGCGTCTCTAAATTCTTGAACCTAAAAGTATTTATACCCTCAATATATCAATAATATATTAGCTAAAAGGAAGGGTTTTGAAGCTAAACGGGAAGACAAATCGTTGTTTCCCTAATTAAGAAGGTTATACTCTAAGGATTTGAAGTATTTTGGTAGCCAAGTAGACATGAGTATTTAGAATATGTGTGGACATCAAGACCTTTGTAGGCACTAGTGAAAACGCAGTTAAATCCCAGATATATGTAGCGTTAATTTGTTATTTGCTACTTGAACTAATAAAACGCACTCCACTAAAACTACCAAAGCCTTTCCCAACTTTGTGGAAAAGATAAGAATCTGTTTACCATTTCACCTCTCGATAGATTATGTATGCTATCAAATCAGCGAGGGAGCGAAACGAATAAAAATCATCAAACAAGCCGAAATGATCCCGAAAACAGACTTATTTTCTTGATGTTACTAAAAAACCATAGCCAACCGATCAACTAGCACGCTTTCATCATCAGATAAGAAAAACTTTCGAATCAATGTGACTCCAAACATTTAATCGAGACAAAACCTTCAAGGTTTATACAAAAAAACATCGTAACCTTTAAAAGGTTTTATTACACTAATTCACATTACTTTTTTGTGATCATAAGTTGTTCTTCTAACTTTCTACTAAAATCAGATACTCTGCCCAGTAAATACCATAAGCTTCATTCACATCTAATTATATGAAATACATTTATTTAGCCCTCATACTTACACTTGCATCATGTAGTAATCCAATCGACCAATATCGATTGAAGGTAGATTTACAGGGACAATGGCAATTTTCCTTAGATACTGCAAAAGTAGGCATTGATAAAAATTGGTTCCATTCAGATCTAAATGATAGCATCAATTTGCCAGGAACAACTGATTCAAATCAAAAAGGGTTTATCAATGAAGACACCACTACTATGCATCTCAACAGACGCTATAAGTATGAAGGTGCAGCATGGTATCGAAAATCAATATCCGTTCCTGATAATTTTGAAAACAAACATATCGAGCTATTCATTGAAAGAACCAAAACGTCAAAGGTATGGATTGACAGTACTTTGGTTGGTGGCTCTCAATTATTACAAGCACTACATCAAATAGACGTAACACAATTCTTAACGCCTGGGCTTCACTACATAACTGTCATGGTTAATAACGATCTGAGACTCACTCCATATGGAAATGTTCACATCTATTCTGATGACACTCAAACTAATTGGAACGGCCTGCTCGGGAAACTGTACCTGGAAGCTTCTGCCAAGACCTACATCTCTAACCTTCAAGTTGTCCCAGACCTTGAAAATAAAAAGATAGATATCACACTAGAAATAGAAAACCAACTCAACGTTGATCAATTAGACATTGAACTCAACATTGAGAAAACTATAAATGGCAAAACCACTAAGCTTAAGTCCAAGAAGGTAAGTCTTGCTTATCAACCTGAAATACAACTATCCTACTCTTTTGAGGACTCGATGGCGCTATGGGATGAATATGAACAACCGATTTATCATTTAACGGCAGTGATTTCAAGTAACAACATAAAGGATGCTCAGACGGTTGATTTTGGCTTGAGAAACTTTAGTGTTAATGAAACTCAGTTTTCCATTAATGGTCGAAACACATTTTTACGTGGCAAACATGAAGCTGCCGTTTTCCCCATGACAGGCTATCCCCCAATGAATGTAGAGGATTGGGTTCGTGTTTATAAAATTGCCAAATCATACGGCATTAATCATTATCGTTTTCACACTTACTGTCCTCCTGAAGCTGCCTTCATTGCTGCTGACCAAGAAGGTATTTATTTACAAGCCGAGCTCCCATTTTGGGGTGGTCTAGATTCGGATGAAGTGGCTATGGCTATGAAAGAGGAAGGGTTGGCCATGCTGAAGGCATATGCCAACCACCCTTCATTTGTCATGTTTTCACCAGGCAATGAAATATGGGGTGGTCATGACAAAATGAGAGAAGTAATGCTTGCATTGAAAGAATATGATGGACGGCCATTATACACCATGGGGTCAAACAACAACATAGGTTATATGCGACCACAAGATTATGTAGAGTTTTTTGTTGGAGCACGCATCCCAGAAAATGGAGGCATTCCTCTGGGACATACTCGCTTGACACACGCCTTTGCAGACTCGAAAGATGGCGGAATTCTCAACACGCAAGCGCCTTCTACAGAAGGTAATTTTAACTATGCTGTTGCTAATATGGATTTGCCGGTTATCAGTCATGAAATCGGGCAATACCAGATCTATCCCGACTACAATGAAATCGAAAAATATACAGGAGTAGTAAATGCAAATAATTTAAAAATATTTCAGGAAGGTTTGATAAAAGCTGGCATGGCAGACATGGACAGTATCTTTCAAAAAGCATCAGGCGCATGGTCCGCCCTTTGTTACAAGGCAGAGATGGAAGCTGCTCTTCGCACTGAAGGAATGGCTGGGTTCCAATTATTGGATTTACAAGATTTTCCTGGGCAAGGAACAGCACTGGTGGGTATATTAGATGCATTCATGGATAGTAAGGAAGTAGTGACGCCAGCAGAATGGAAGCAATCATGCAACGATGTAGTCCTCTTGGCCGAATTTTCCAAATACTGTTGGACTAACGATGAAAGTTTTGCTACCAAAATTAAAATAGCCAACTACTCAAATGACTCCATCAACAATGAAGTTATATGGAAAATCAAAAGACAAGATGGTACTATTCTGGATCAGGGTGTCTTTTCTAATTTAACTATCATCAACGGTGGGAATTCTACTGTGGGAGAAATTAAGAGCAATTTATCTGAAATAATAAATTCTGAAAAATTGAAGTTGGATGTAACAATTCCAAATACCGAATACTCGAACACATACCCAATTTGGGTTTATCCTTCTCAAGCCATAATCAAGAATCCTAACAATATTCTAGTTGCTGAGAAGTTTAATAATGAAGCAATATCCAAATTAATAGCGGGGGCCAAAGTATTGCTTTTCCCTCAAACTGAAGATATTTCACAAAATAGTGTTGCAGGTCATTTCCCTCCAGATTTCTGGAACTACGGCATGTTTAAAACTATTAGCGAAAACGTAAATAAACCAGTCTCACCTGGCACTTTGGGTCTATTAACCAACCCTAACCACCCAATATTCAACTCATTCCCAACTGACTACCACACCAATTGGCAATGGTTTTCAATAATTAAGGAAAGTAACTCACTGCTATTGAACAATACCACTGAAGACTACCGACCTATCGTACAAGTGATTGACAATTTGGAGCGAAATCACAAACTAGGGATGATTTTTGAGTTCAAAGTAGGTGAAGGAAAACTTTTAGTCTGCACATCTCAGTTAAACAAGTTGACACTCAACGCTGGGGCAACCCAACTGTATCAATCTATAATTAACTATATGGGTTCGGAAGAATTCACACCTAGTCATTCGTTGACCATAAAAGAGATGAAAACATTGTTGACTAAATCAGAATAATGAACAATCGTTTAACAAAAACACCTACTGTACTTCTATCGTTACTCCTTCTATTTTCATGTGAAAATCCATCAGAAGATACGAATGAGCATTCGGTTGATTTTGTTTCGTTTGTTCAAAACGACTCATTGAATAGACTAGATATATTTATTGATCAAAAGTACTTTTCTAGTTACCTCTATGCGGATAGTAGTTTAGCGCTAGGTATTTCATTATTTTTTTTATTGTATTCACACTTCCTATTTGACAGGTTTCATCAATAGGTTGACCATTTCCAAAAACAGATATGAGATCTATTCTTGGTCTGAAGTGACTGGAGATACCACCATTTATTACTTTTTAATGAGTGGAATATTAACTAAATGAATTACAGGTTTTCATGGGAATAATTCAAACTATACTTTTCAACAATTTCGAAAGCCCCAGTATGATCCTAATCTTGTTGCAGTAACAAGATTCTAAAATCCGAAAACTAACCTCATTACTTATTAACTAAGCGCGTCACAGGTTACATCTTTAAGTGAAACAAACTGCACCTTAACTATGCGTAGCACAAAATCAATAACTTACGAAACGCGATACTTTCTGATCTTACTTTTTAAATATCACCATGAAAAAAATAATCTTCATTTTCTCTTTTCTTCTCATTGCCAATATGAGTTATAGTCAAATAGCTGCTAGCGGTGCTGAAACATGCCCGCTCAAAATAGGTGAGCAGCTACCAGATGCAACTGTTTTTGATATAAATTCCAACCCCATTAAAATAACAGAAGCATTAGATTCAAAACCCACCGTATTGATCTTTTACCGTGGTGGCTGGTGTCCATATTGCACTGTTCATTTGGCCGCACTGCAAGAAAAAGAAGGTGAGTTTATTGAAATGGGTTATCAAATACTGGCAATAACCCCTGATTCATTAGACAAAATCCAAGAGACACTAGATAAAAAAGACCTCAACTACACCATACTGTCTGATAGCTCATTTGAATTGATGAGTAAAATGGGAATCGCCTATATAGATAGAAAAAACCGGACACTTCCGGTACCATCTGTATACATTATTGACAGCAAAGGAGTTGTTCAATTCAACTATGTCAATCCAAATTATAAAGTTCGAATAGCACCAGAGTTACTTTTGAAAGCTGCAGAGTTAGCAGTGAAATGATGCTGAAAATCGTCACTCCTTACCTATTGAGTAGGGTAGTAAAGAAAATGGGGATATCGATAAGATTATGTTTTGCGATATTGTGGTGGATAAGCACAAGTGAATACTTGTACCAATTGGAGAGTACCTTATAATTAATAGATGAGTGATCAGTTACCCTTGTCTTTACCCAAAAAAGTCATTAGTTTTAGTTGGGAGATAAATTTCACTCTTGTGCTCTTAATATGAGCTAAACAGAAAATAATATGTCTTTTAGATTTTTAGCTTTTCTTATACTGATCCTTGGGTGGCACAAGAGTAATGCCCAATCGTCTCCACCTACCAACAGTCAGCCGTTTGGCATTCAAGCTATTAAGGGCGAATACTACTTTTCTTATCATAATTATACTCAGGTAGAAAATACACTTCGCCAATCCATATCTGAGAATTCAAATGACCTGAATTCCAAATTGCTACTCGCAGAATCGTACTACTTATCAAGGGCTATGGAGTCGGCCGCAATAATCTACCGTGATGCACTGAAAATCGGAGAAAACATTGAACAGAAACATGTTTCAAATTTTATTGAGTCATTGGTCGCAACATCCCAATTTGACATACTCAATGATTGGATTAAGAGTTACAACGATAGTTTAATAAATAAAACTCCCTCTAAATCCCTTTTAAAGGACTCTTCGTTTGTCTTCATTCAAAATTTACAACATCTAAATTCCGAAAATGATGAGATGAGCCTCAACGGCTTTGAAGGTCAATGGGTTTTCTCCTCTAATCGGTCGCAAGAGAATAAATATGATATTTATTATACTGATCAAATAGCAGGTCAAGAAAAAAACCAAATCACATCATTGAATTTGTCCAAATCTGGTCAAATCGGTGAGCATTTTGGCATAGCCAGCCAAAGTAAGCAGATTTTTTTTACTCAAATGAATGAGGCTAAAGGGCAAAAAAATGAATTTCAGCAGTTGTCTTTTGGTAATCTTCAGCAGGGAATTTCTGCGACTTTCCCTGTTATCAAACTATCGAATAAGCTAGAACAAAACATCAATCAGGTGACTGTAAATGAAACTGGTGATCGTTTAATTCTGGTTCTTGACAACCAGGCGAATGGAAAAGGGTTTGATCTATTTTCCATGGCTTACAATGGCAGGAAATGGTCAAAGCCAAATAATATGATCGCACCCATTAATAGTGTCGCTGATGAGCTGTACCCAAAATTAGTCAATGACAGCATACTGTTCTTTTCATCAAACAGAGCTGGAGGTGCTGGGGGGCTTGATATTTATAAGGTGAATTTAAATCACGAAACAAACAACATTGAACTAATCCCTGCGCCCATTAATTCCGCTTATGACGACTTGGGATATTATTATCCCCAAAATAATGAAGGTTATATATCTTCCAATAGGCCAGGAGGTCTAGGCGCTCAAGATTTGTATAAAATTTATTCTAATAATCTAATGGTCAAGGACTCTAAGGACACTTCAATATCAAAAGAAGAATCTAATCTGAGCCTTTACTTATCCAGTGGAAGAATCATCAATCTATCTATTGAAAAAGGAAAACATATTCAGTTTGAATTGACCCCAGCTGTTCCCTATACCTTACACACCGAATACTATCAATACAACGGATTCAAATTGGAGTTAGATGGTGAATCGACACCTCAAATGAACCTTCCTGAAAGTGAGATTTACACTTTTCATATTCAAAAAATACTTGAATCCATTCAAAATAAAAATGACGAGATGATTCAAGATATCCATGTGAGCCCTGGAGATTTGATCATATTCCAATTGATTCCAAATTCCCAATCGAATAAAGAGACTAGTAGAAGTAAAATTCGATTCGATGAGAGGGAAGAATTAATCAGTGCAGATGATAAAATTGTATTTGGGTATTTTGCCAAAGATGACAAGTCTCTGGAGTTCTTTAAAGATTCTACCAGGTTTATAACTGATAAGCTCTTTGCTACCACAAGAGTGGACAGTACTAGCCTTGTTCCAATGGAACTTCCCGTAATTGACATCCCATTAGATACTTCTAAGCATCTCGTAAATATCCCTAGCCTTGCTGTAGAGATGCCCACTGACACGTTAGCGGATGAAATGACATTATTGATAGCGAAACAAGATTCAATTGACACCTCCCATTCAAATAAGGAGGCTCTTGCCAGCATAGATACATTAGTTGAGGTTGATGACCTCCTAATTGCAGAAACCTCCACCATACCTGACACTACGCAAGAAGAAGAAGAAGAAGAAGAAGAAGAAGAAGTATTGCCTGAACCTGAAATAGCCTTGAATAATACCAAGCAGCCGGAAGTAGAGATACCTATACCTATCAGAATTGATAGTGTTGATAATATCGAACCCATAGAGCCGATGATTGAAAACACGCAAGTTGCGTTGAGTGAACAAATACCGGACACCTCCCCCTCAGGTACAGAGGCTCTTTCCAGCATAGATACATTAGTTGAGGTTGATGACCTCCCAATTGCAGAAATCTCCCCCGTCCCTGACACTACGCTAGAAGAGGAAGCATTACCCGATCCTGACATAGCGATGGTTAATATCGAGCAGACGGCAATAGAGATACCTATACCTGCCAGAATTGACAGTGTTGATAATATCGATATTATAGAGCCGAAGATTGATAATATGCAAGTGGTGTTCAGAGTGCAAATTTCTGCTGCATTGACTCCAATGGGTCAAGACGAAATCAAGCGAAAATACAATGGACCAAAACCCGTAAAAAAATTCAAAGAGAATAAATATTATAAATACTACATTTTTGAGTCTCCTGACTATCAATTGGCTAAGCGGGCTATGCTTGAATCAGGTGTGCCTGATGCATTTATAGTGGCTTATCAAGGTGATGTTAAATGGAATCTCAAGGAAGCTGTGGCATTTCAAAAGAAAAATGAGACGAAACTCATATTACCTCCTATCATTGCTAGTCCACCCGTGCAAGATGAAAAAATAATAGCAAACAGTGCTAAAAGAGAAACTAATACAGAAGTCATCAAGCCCACAGAAAGCTCAAATACAACTGTATTGGAAGAAGAAATACGCAAGCCTAAAAATAAAGCTGTAATCGCAGAAACAAAAGTAGAGCGCAATTCTGATAGCGAGACAAGTCCAGACCAGTCAGAGTCTAAAACATTATCGAGTACTGACTTTGAGTATAGAATACAAATTGCAAATTCCACAATAAAATTGACTGAAGCAGAATTAGCAAATATCTACAGTGGCTTGAACCCTATTCAATATAAAAAAATTGAGGACACGTATTACTACTATATAGCGGGCATCACCAACTATTTCTCAGCTAAAAACATCATACCATCACTTTCACAATGGGCATATATAACCCCTTACAAAAATGGTCAAAAAATGAAACTAAAGGAGGCACTGGCTATTGATTACAAAGTACCCAAAACCTTTGATCAGCTAGCAGAATCAGACTCTGTGACTGAAGTGATCACTACTAGTTTTGAGCTTGATCAATCCATGCTTGATAAAAAAGCTAAATCCATGTTGAACATGCATGTAGTTCAGTTTCTATTGGCCAATACAGCATACTATGCCATGATCAATGGGTTCACAGATGTCAGAGGAAGTAACTATTATAATTATGGACTTTCTAAAGAGCGTGCCAATGCGGTAAAAAAATATCTAATAAGTCAAGGAATCAATGAATCCAGAGTGAACACTCAGTATTTTGGAGAATCGCAACTACAAAAATATTGCCCAGAACAAGGCTCTTGTGACGAGTCTATTCATCAAGCCAACCGAAGAGCAGAAATTCTATTACTGGTAAAGAAGAAATGAATAGCCCCGAGTCAGAGCCGTCAGGATTGTTCATTCTCTTTCTGAATCATAGGCCTTTCGTCAGGCGTACGATCGCCGGAACTTATATTCTAGGTAAAACCTCAAATGACAAAACAGAATCTTCAAAAGATTAATATTTTGAAAGATTAATCTTTTGAAGATTCTGTTTTGAAAGATTCTGTTTTGAAAGATTCTGTTTTGAAAGATTCTGTTTTGAAAGATTCTGTTTTGAAAGATTCTGTTTTGAAAGATTCAAACTAAGGCTCAAACACCAGATTTTTCACAAAAAAGCCGAAAAGAACATCTCTTCGGCCTACATACTCTTCATAAAAGCTATCAACTTATAGGGAGACAAGTTATACTATCAAAACCTTCTTATTTCTTAGGAATACCAAACCGGTATTGCACACCGGACATCAAAAATCTTTGTGATCCAGATACACCGTACTCTCCCCTTACTTGCCAGTGTTTATTCAACTGAAGGTTGAAGCCAAATTGAAAAGTAGTAGGTTGTACCATTTCTTTGTACACGAAATAATTAATCTCTGTTGTAAACAAACCACTATCGTTCACTCCATCTTGTATTTTCCCCAATGTGGCATTTTGAACCTCTAGTTTAATCCTCTCTGGATGCAAAGGGCCCCATCCATTTTCCTCAATGATATCAATATTGGATTGAACCTTCTCATCTACTTTCGTATTAAACACCTCATCAGCTTCTGGAAACACTTCATCTAAGTTGATAGATCCATTGCTTCCTTTTGCCCCTACAAAGTCACGGTACATCATTCCTACATAGGCTGCTAAAAACAAATCTGGCTTCTTTTGAGAAAGCATGAAGCGATATCCTGCTCTCGCAGATAATGTTAAATAACCAATCTGTTCTTCTAACAATGCCGTCTTAGTAGCAGAATAATTTATATCCGTATTCAAGAAATAATTATCCCAACCGAAAACCAAGGTCGTTCCTAACCCATATGCGAGGGCTGTAAATTCTACATCCGAACTAAACTCGTCCATTTCCAAAATTATTTCACCCTCAGCATCTTTCCATGTTGGCTTTAGTGCTACATGTGTCCCTCCTGTAACAGAGGAGAACAAACCATAGACATTCATAAAAGGTAAAATCCAGCCATCTGCTCTAAAATTAAGGCCATTGGTGGTTGCACTAACTTTTTGAAAATTCAGCGTCTCTGTATTGATGATACCACTCAAATCTAGATCACCAACAAACAATTCAAATTCGGTCATTTCCAATTCCATGTAGGCATTTACATAGTTGACATTCAAACCTAATGGTAGCTGCAATTGATCTCCATAACCTCTTTCGTAGGCCTTTTGTCCTAACATTGGCAAACGGTATTTGTATTCTCCTTCAACAGTTGCAGTTGTGTCTGGATCTTCGAATGTTTGGGAATGCGCAATAAGAGCAGACGCACTCATGACAATAATTAGGCTAATTATTTTATTTAGCATGGTATTAAGTTGATTTTATGTTCCGCAAATCTAGTAGAGATAATATTTAATAAAAGTAAAAACTTTAATTCAGTACTTTTTCAAACACATAATCATCCATCACATACCCTCCTCCAATATCCATTACGACTTCATCTAC
>JAOPTS010000100.1:0-15157 GCA_051531955.1 Reichenbachiella sp. | reverse complement strand
AGACAATCGAAAGTTTCTCAACCGTTCAAAACGACTTACACAACAAAGTTATTGGTTTCCAAACAGAGACTACTGGCAAGATCACTGCAAATCAAAACAAAATTACAGAAATGCAGGGTAATGTTACAAGTAACGTTTCAAAACTTGGCGAATCTGTACAAGAGTCTGGACAGCAAATGGAAAAACTTGTACCACTTCAAAAAGCATTTGGCGACAGAGTGGAAGAACTTGCAGCATACGAAAGGCAATACCGTTCATTCTTATCTGCTCAAGGCAGCGTAAATGTGCCTTCACACCTTAAACCTGAGGCTTAATAATGGGAAGAAGAGGTAAAACCGAAGAGGACATGGGTGCAGCAATATCGTTAGAAGATGCTCTATCGATCATGGTTGTTATATTCGTGCTTTTCGTAGTTCTTTTTGTTCCGCTTATTCAGCTGGATAGAATGAATCTCGATGAAGCATTGAAGAATCCGTTCTGGAAAAAGATATATCTCTATGTTGAGGGAGAGGAAAATAATTCAAAAGCACAAAAAGCGCTTGAGAAATATTATGACTCTTTTGACTTAGAAGGAAAAATTAATCTGTATTCAAAAAGAGACAAAGGCACCTTTTTTCTTGAGTCTATTGATTCTGACAGTAACATTACTGTGATTGTCCATGACAGTAAAAAGAAGACATATACAGTGATATATAGTCAGGAGCTTTCACCTTCAGTCAGTTACCGTTTTGGCAAAATTGTATGGAGTAAACAAGAGAAAAACTGGTTTACACTAAACGATGAAGTTGCTTACGGTGATAATCCTGAATTGAAACGTCAAATGTTAGGATATGAGAAATGGGTAGCGAAGAAACGCGGGATCATCAACCGAAAAATGAAACCTAAGGTTCAAAAGTGAGGAATAAGTGATCAAGAAGTTTCTAGGAATATTGATTATTGTCGGGTTTTTTAGTACGGCAATGGCAAAATACGATGAACCACTTAATCACGTGGGGTTGTCTCGTATCTATAACAAGAAAGTTCAAAAAGATTTCTCATCGCGCTTTAATGCGACTGGTGAACCACTCTTTTTGATAGGTAACATTAAACGGGGTATCGCTATTGGTGATATGATCCGTTTTGACAACAAAATGATGCTTATTGATGCTGAAGTATGGCAAACAATGAAAAGTACTGGGGTACTCAAATTGTTAAAAAATGCTCCAGTAATCTCGATTAAAGCGAAGGCTCGATCGAGTATCTGGAATTCACGGGCAAGTAAGGCGCGTGGCGAAGAGAAAAAAGCATATACACTCGGGTCGGCATTTCTTTCTACCATGGAAGACCGCTTTACGTATACTCCGACAGCAATGGAACTGGTTCTGCGCTTTGAAGGATCAAATATGATTCTTATGGCACCGAAAGAGCTTTTGAAAAAATTGGTTTTTAAAAGAGGTAAAACTCCTACAAAACCAAAGAAAGGTTCTCCACAAATTGTTACGGAAGATAGAGGCGTTGCCTTTAAAGGTCAAAAGTTTGAACATCAACTTTGGGCAATTGATTTAGAAAACCCTGGTCGTAATATTAAATACAAACTTAAATCACCAGAACCAAAAGGACTCACTTGGAGTAGAAGTGGTCATACTCTTTCTGGTAAGGCAAAAAAAGCTGGCGTTTATAAGCTCAAATTTGAAGCTAAGAATAAAGCCGGCCGTATTGATAAACAGGTGTTTAAGTTAACGATCCGTAATAATGAAGATCCAAAAATTCTTGGGAATCCAGAGAGTATTGTAGCGAAAGGTTCAGTATGGGAGTATACTCCTATCATCACTGACCCGGATCACTTAATTAACTCTTTGAAAGTTAAAGCGATTGATGTTCCTAAAGGAATTAAATTCAACAAGGATACGCATCAATTTACCCTTAAATCTGGACTCTCTAAAGACGAGATGAAAGCGTTAGAAAAAGAGTGTTTTAGCATTCAGGCGAAAGACCCCGTTGGCGGTTCAGCAGAAAGAGAAGTGTGTTTTGATGAATCTGCTTCACTTGCGTTTAAATCTGCACTCTCATCTAATAAACTACAACTCGGTCAAGCGGCTTATTATCGTCCTGTGGCAGTGGGTCCAAGTCAGAAAATTAAATATAAAGTGTATGATATGAATCATGATCTTATTGAAAAAGGTAAGAAACACTTTAGATTGAGTACTGATCAAGTTGGCTCATATGGATTATTATTTGAAGCGGAAGATGATCAAGGAAATAAAGCAACTCAACTTATTTCGTATAAAGTAAGTGGTACAAAATCTAATTGGCATGGCGGTGGCTTAAATGTACAGCATCTTGCTAATAATGTTTTCACTACGCATCTTTATTATCGTAATGCGGGAACGCGAGTTGGAATCATCTTTCCTAATATGACAGAGAACATTCCAAATTTCTTTAGTGGTATCGGTAGAGAGTTAAGTCTCATGGATATTCCTTTTGTGATTGCTGGTCTTAATGCGACTGGTGAAGAACAAGAAGCCGAAGGTAATACTCTCTTTATTGAAGGTGGTATGAAACTTTGGGCTACTGATGGAATTCTTGCTGGTGGATTCTTCATAAGAATGGATGGTCAGTATAACTCATATCAAACATCTGATATGGTTGTAGAGTACAAAGTTCAATATTTTGCGAATCAAGGTGTGCTAATTGTTGATGATGAAAACATTAAAAACAATAACTATGGCCGCGATTCTGTTGATAAACGAATGGAAGAGCTTCGTGGAAATGGGTCACATGATCTTGATGATTTTGTTGATTCTTTAAGAGCAATTCACCCAGGTCTTGATGAAATGGTTGATAATTACTCAAACGAAAATAATGACGTATTACTTATTGAACTGCAAACATGGTTCAAAATGAAAACGTTAAGCAAAGGCTTGATTAGTCTTTGGGCTGCTCCACTTTATTGGTATGAAGATCACGTGTATTCAGATGACCTGAGTCAACATGGTCTTGCTGCAGGCGTTAAAGCTATTGTAAATACCAGTAATTTTGTGGGTGATTTTCACTTGAGACTCGGTGCGACTATTAACAATGAAACATCAGCATTTGAACCTGTGGTTCGTGGTGGTGCGAGTATCTTTTTTGGACGGGTAAACCACTAAAAAAGATACAGTTTAGTACTAATATTTTGGAAAAGGGAGTTCGTTAATACGAACTCCCTTTTTTGTTGCCAATCATAAAAATGAGAGATCGGTTCAACTCATTCAAATTTCAATCTCCGCTACACATTTAATATGCCTTAGAATAACAGGAAATGCATTTTACTGTTATTTATGTAGGTAATATGGTATCATCTTACTTGGGTGATCAATGATTTGTTGAGTACGGATCACTAATAGAAACAGTTTATAAACAGTAAAACTAGTGTGGAGTCAGGTTAAATGATTCTTGTTTGCTCTAGAATTGTAAAAACTTATATTAATTAATGTATAAAACACATAATGCTGCTTGTTTAGCAACAACACAACAAAAATGCAATAGAATTCCAGGTGGGGGAATTCAGGCGCGGGGAGAAACATGTATATAATTCCTAGAGTAAACGTACTACTCATTTTCTCAGTTTTCTTACTTGTAATTGTAGGCTGTCTTTCTGATAGCTCTGATTACTATGAAATGGATAAAAATAAAGATCCCATTATTACGGGTAATGATGAATTGAAAGAAAATACTCTCTCAAAATGCAGCGATGATATTGATAATGATGGCAATGGTGCCATTGATTGCAATGATAAAGGATGTGAATATTTCCCAAACTGTTTAGAAACTATTTGTGATGATGCGCTTGATAATGATGATAATGGATATAAAGATTGTGATGATCCGAGCTGTTTTAATGCGCCCGTGTGTAGTCAAAATCCTGAAAACAGTGAATCAGCCTGTAAAGATGGTGAAGACAACGATGGTGATTTGCTCACTGATTGCGATGATTTGGGGTGTGCTTTTGTTGCTGTTTGCCTGCCAGAATATGATTGCAAAGATGGCGAAGATAATGACAATGATGATCTTATTGATTGTAAAGATAGTGATTGTGAATCTTCAGTTTATTGCTCAGAGCGCGAGTGTAATGATGATATTGATAATGATGATAATAATCTCACTGATTGTGATGATCCGAGTTGTGAATTTATGGAAGTGTGCGCTCCTGAGCTTAATTGTACTGACCTGATAGATAATGATGATGATGGTTTTATTGATTGTGATGATATCAACTGTCGCTATCAGCCTTCTTGCCAAAATACCGAGGATATTGAGAATACACCAGCACTGTGCGTTGATGAGATTGACAATGATAGCGATGGTCAAATAGATTGTAATGATACTGATTGCCATAAGTTTGATGTGTGTGCTGAAGATACTGAATTAGAGTGTTCGGATGGATTGGATAATGATAGTGATGACAAGAAAGATTGTGATGATAAAGGATGTATGCCCCTTTCGATTTGTACGGGTGGTGTGTCGTGTTTCCCTGCAGGTCACACATTTGATAACACATGGGAACTTCCGGTGACTGTATACGATTATCCTGAGAATTCGGCCATACTGGGAAATAACCTTGGAGGGACAGATGGATGCCCCAATTCGGTGACCCTTGGAATGGTTGAAAATAAATTAGGAGACAATGGGTTGCCAGTGTCTGCTAATGGAAAATGTACTTCAGCTAAAATCAATGAGTGGTGGGCTGCAAATGGGACTGATGAAGTGATAGAAACTACTTTGGAATTTAAATCGACAGGCGGATCTCTCTATCAATATGGAACTCATGCTCAAGGATTTTTTCCCGCAGGAAACTGCCCCGCAGGAATGGGTGGAAATACTGGAACTGAATGCGGGACGTTTACTGATAGAAATTATGGATTTGCAGTTCACCTTCGGCATGGGTTTGTTTATGTTAAAGAAGCGGCCAAGGAGCAAAACTTTTTCTTTTCAGGAGATGATGACGTATTTGTTTTTCTAAATGAACGGTTAGTTCTCGATATAGGTGGACGTCATGAGCCACAGGCTGGATCATTTAATATTTGGCAATCATTGGAAGATATAGGAAAAGAGTATCCAGATGAGGCTATCTCTACGGGGGATAGTGCATATATCGACTTTTTCATTGCAGAAAGACAGCCTGGCGGATCACAAGCAGTTATCACTATGAATATGCAATGTGTGATTTCAGCTGAAGAATAAAATAATTTGAATAATTAAACAGCCGGCGTAATTGCTGGCTTTAATTTTTAAAACAACTTTTTAAAATATCCATACAACACTGTATAACTCCGTTGAAATTATGTATGATGCAGTTTCACTTTCTATCTTATGAGAAGAGGTGCAGACTACAATGCTTAATAATGTAACCATAATAGACCGTAAAGATTCCATGACGCTCGAAATGGCGGTAACTTGCAGTGAATCAAAATGTGACCAATTATATTCGTCGCTCTATTCTGATGTTGCATTGCATATCGAGAACAATGGAGCACTTCCCATTTATTTACCTTTTGTGAGAATGCATAACTGCAATTGGTTGGAGTATTATAAACAGGGTGCATTCAAGCAACGGTGGAATTATCTTATGAAGAAACGTGAGTTTTCTTTTGGGTATACTGTTGTTTCTAACGTATCACAAAACGAAATAATTTCCCAAAGTTTTATACCTGAAGGGAGCTATTTTAAGGCAACTCATACGGGCGCTCGGAAAACAATTTTTATGACATACATGAGTATGCTTGAATGGATCTTTGCACAGAATTTTGAAGTAGCAGATGAGTCGATTGAGTTTTATTCTGATCTGAATAATGGTAGCAGCTCTGAAAGTATTATTATTCTAATTCCCATGCTTGAATAACAGATCCTCAAATATCTTAAAAAGTAAAAATGTTAGAATTATTCCAATTGCTGAAATGACCTTTAATTAATCAAACTGGTATGCTGTGGTTGTGTTTAATTAATTGTTAATTCGGTATTTTCTATGCGTTTACCAGTTAAAACTATATATTTAATTTAACATGAATACACACACATTAAGTTAGAGGGTCATAGTATGAATGGGTATAAAAAGGTTCTGCTTATTTTGACAATAATCGGATTATGGTTATTGCAGGCATGTATATCTGATAACACAGATGCATATAATCTACAAAAGAACACTGATCCGGTTATCACAGTAAAAGTTAAATCTGGTGAGAGCACTATGATTGCATGTTCGGATGAAATTGATAATGATGAAGATGCAGGGTGGGATTATATAGGGGGTGATACGATAAATAAAGAAGCGTATCAAATTCAGGCATTGAGCGGTGAGGACATAACAGTACTACTCTCATATGAAATAAAAAATCCTCGAGATTCTGTAGAGAACAATGGTATAGATTGTAATGATTTTGAATGTAAACGGTTTGAACACTGTTTGGACCCGGTTGAGAACCAATTGTCTCTTTGTACGGACTCTTTGGATAATGATGATGATGGGAAAACAGATTGTGAAGATACAGATTGTAAAGATTTTTCACATTGTATGGAAAACACTGATACTACATGTACTGATGGCGAAGATAATGATTTTGATGATTTAATCGATTGCAATGATCCAGGATGCTTTGGACTCATAGCATGTAATGGAATTACATATGATACGGTTCCTACTTCACCAGGAATGCTTGTGGTATTTCGAGATCAGTTGCCTGAGGCAGGTTTGTCAGGAGATGAAGAAAAATTATATCAGGATAGTTCTGAATATATGATGCCTGTAGGTTCTTTACCCTCGGGGATACCAGAGTCGATTCATGAAAAATATGAGGGTGTTCAATGGCGCTATAATTGTGGTGGAACGGAAGGTAATCCCCCTCTTAAAGATCAATCGGTTGATGAAGATCATATACAACCCTATTTTGAGATAGTTTCGGGTGATGAATGTGATGGGGGAAATGGTGACTCATCAATAGATGGCGGTGAATGTATAAAAATATCATTTCCAGATGAAACAACATGCCCTGCTCGTTGGGGTGGAGCATTTATTCAGTTTGGTGACTATCTGATTGATGTAGATGAATCAATGGCAGGTTCAAAGTCAAAACGTGATAATGATGACCTCCGTGATTTAAGTAAGTGGTCTCACAATAAAATCAAATTTGAATTGCGTTCTAAAGGGCCTGTAGGACTCAAAGTGCAATGGGGTACCGACATGACTGGTCAAGCTGGAGCGACATATAGGGATTACTCATTGCTGAATGAAGGCTATAAAGATGAGGATGGTAAAAAAGTTCTTTGGGAAGATGATGGTAACTGGCACTCTGTAGAACTTGATGTTGATGATGACATTGGTGCCGATGATTTTCAGATATTCTCTAATCCACTCGGATTCTGGACTGATGGAGATATGCACACTATTTATATAGATAATATTCGATATGAAGGTAAATCGGAACAACTCTGTGCATTTGTTGGTAAGATATACATGTGTAATAATGAATAGATAGACAGTACTTAATTATATTGCGCAGCCGAGGGAGTCCCTTCGGCTGTTTTTTATTGAACAGAAATTACTTACACTATGGTGACGTCAAGGAGTCTAGGTTTTGTGGGCCATGTTTAAATGTGATAATCCACCGGCACACTGCTGGCGGATGAATAGGTCACGGTATAAGTTATGTGGCGAATTACATTAGAAGTTTCTGAGCTCAATACTCTTCATCTCAAATTCTAATAATGGAGAGGCGGTCCCTGTTATTTTAAGAGAATCAATAGTTGCGGCAGTTACTCCTGTAAATTCTTCGAGAGGAATCTCAATGACCGTAAATTCCGTATCGAGCGTTCTACTATTCGCACCCAAGTTAGTTGTTGACCATCCTGAATCAGAATCATGTAAATGAATATCAATATCGGTGGCAGCACCCATACTTTGCTTCATATGCAAAACCACTTTTTTAATGTCATCAGCAGTTTCAGTAGGCATGACTATTTGCGGGTCATTTACTGCTTCAGCATGAAAATAGGTCACATTGTGGTTATTCCAATCTAGAAATTCAGTATTTGAATAATAACTGCTCCCTTCTTTGAAATTATTAACGGTTAGCACTTTGATTACCGAAATAATGGTGGCATCAATGGTTAATTTGTCTCCATTCGAAACCGTGACTTCAATGGGTACAAGATCGCCTGTCTGAGAGTGTAGCAGATTTGATCTATCAGAAATAATGACTCCTTCATCACTTGTTCCAAAAATTCCGAGTGCTCCATCAGTTACTTCTGAAATAGTATGTTCTGAGCTGATTCCCAGAGCTGATTTGGCTATTAATTGAAACCCATTTGAGGCAGTGTCTCCAACGGAACGGTTAACTCTAATCTCATTTGTTGAGTAGGGTGTTGTTCTTAATGTTGCAAGAGAAGGTGTTTCCTGGTCGCTACAGGTGATTTCTGCATAGATATATTTTCCCATATCTGTTGGTTGTATGGTGTAATGAATGTCAGTAGCATTTACGATTAGAGTGCCATTGGTATCCAATAAATCAGTATCTGAATACCACGCATATGCGTGAAGAGCTATTTCATCTTCATCAGGATCAAAACAGACTTCGGTGGTATCGATAGATAAGGTAGAATCAAGATGGGCATGCCCAATGATTGAAGGATTGGTGTTGATTATTGGAGCATCTGCAATCGCCGCTATGGTAAAGTTAAGGGTTATGGTGTCTTCGATGATCCCGTCACCTGCAGTAAACTGAACAGTTGCTTCACCGTTATAATTTTTTGTAGGCATAAAAGTGATAGTCGCGGAATCTCCATATCCTTCAAGAGTTGCAGTACCATTTTCTGATGTTGAACGGTTCCATCTCCATATAATTGAGTCACCATTTACATCTGTTGCATGAAGGTAAATAGTAGTGTCAATATCTTCTTCTGAGTTGTAGGAAACCGATAAGCCCTCTGTTATTTCAGGAGGATTATTTTTAGTAATGGGCCCAACGAAGGTAGTTGTTTTAGTAACAGATAAGCCTTCGGAGTCACTACAGGTTGCTTCAGCAAATATATATCCGTTAATTGCATCTTGTGGAATGATGAGTGCAGATGAATCTGAAGGTAAAAGGATGGCGGACGGTGCAGTGGTATCGGTTACAGAATGCCAGGTGTATGAAAAGAGTGTGTCACTTTCAAGATCGGTACAGGCTCTTGTGATTATGCTGAGGGTGTTGCCCACTTTCAGCGCACCTTCAATGGTTGGTGTCCCTGAATACGTTGGTGGGGTGTTGAGTGATAAAATTGAAATGGAAATTGTGTAGGTGATGGTATCGAGTCCGTTAAAAGTATGTACTACTATTTCATCTTGTGCTTCTGAAACAACTGCAGGTGCATACTGTAACTGTTTGTTGTTTTTTGATACGAAGTATAAGGTGCCTTCACCGTGTTCGCCATTTCTGAAAGTTGTCCATCCTGATGAATCTTTACCTGGAATACCTTCGAGAATAATTGCAAGAGTGTCATATTTATCAGTACTATCATGTATTGAAATGGATGTGTTTGTTCCCTTTTGTTTCGAAGGATTGTCCTCTTCTGGAACTGTAGCATTGGCACAGTGCAATAGGGAGAGCGCCCCCACTAAAAGTATACTCAGAGAGAGTAATTGTTTCATAGTAACCCCAGAAAATGTGTGTGATAAATATACCTTCTCATTGTAAATGCTTCCTAAAATGAGGACCCAATTTTACATGATAATGAATGAGAATTTTATTTTAAAGGTTCTATTGTAAATCCATATCTACCGGTTGGATTGGTATAGAGGGGTGAAATATAATAAGAAAGTTAAGTGTAAAATATACGATAAGATGTTTCTAAATAAGGTTAAAAAATTATTTTAATAATGGATGACAAAGGGTCTTTAATCAAAAAACTAAACTATCTAAACTAATTATGTAATGTATGAACGGTTTATAAGCGGTTGTCATTAAATAGAGGTGTACATAGGACATTTAGGTTGCGTTCATTTGGGTAATAATGATATCTTAATAGTAAGAACCGAGCATAACACAGGGGTTGTCATGATTCAATCAACAAAAGCACATTTTGTGTGTATTATTTCTATTGCATTATTGGTATTGTCAGGGTGTTTATCTGATAACTCGGATTATTACAACATGGATCAGAGTGATGATGCTTTGTATACAATCAGTGAATCTGTAGAGTCAACTCCAGTTACCTGTAGCGACAAATTAGATAATGATGGGGACGATTTAATAGATTGCGATGACTCTGACTGTGCAAAGATTTCTTACTGTCTACCTGAAGGCTTGTGTGATGATGGCGTAGATAACGATCTTGATGCATTGATCGATTGCGATGACCCTGATTGCAGGTCGAATATTGCATGCCTTATTTTAGATAGAGAAAATACTCAAGATATGTGTCAGGACAAAGCAGATAATGATAACGATAAGGCAATAGATTGCGATGATGCGGACTGCTTAGTGTTGACCATTTGTGCTGAAGAAGGTATGGAACGCACACTTAAAAAATGTAAAGATGGACTCGATAATGATGATGATGGCGATATAGATTGTGATGATTCGAATTGTGCTATTTTTACTCATTGTACTGATGATGGCCCTGCTGAAAATACTTTTCAGTTATGCAGTGACGGTATCGACAACGATTCTGATGATGGTGAAACAGATGGGGGGACAGATTGCGAAGATAAAGATTGTGAAGAATTTAATCACTGTTTTTTAGTTGAAAATACTCTTGATCTTTGTAGTGATGAGCTCGATAATGATGACGATGAGTTTATGGATTGTGACGATTCAGATTGTAGAAATTTTGCTCCTTGTATGGAAAATACATTAGAAACTTGTACTGATAAAAAAGATAATGATAAAGATGGTGATATTGATTGTGATGACCTAGAGTGTTTTGTGATTGGCCCCTGCAAGCCATCTGACTGGGATGATTTCCCTGTAGCGAGTAATGATACATCATTGGTAGTGTTCGCTGACAAGCATTCTGATACGTATGTTGATATGTTTACTGAACCGAGAATCAATACCTCTGTAGGGAGTGCTCAATGGCGCTATAAGCACCTTCCTACCTATGATGATGTGATTGCTGCAACAGGATCAGGCAATAATTTTACTACAGCATCTGATTGTAAAGATGCACTTGGGTTTGAATCGAGTGATGGAGGAGATTGCTTGCTCGTTAATTTTGGAGCAGGAGCTGATTGGGGTGGTGCTTTTATTCAATTTGGTGATTACATCTTAATTGATGCGCAAGATGCTGTAAGAGATTCAACATGGTTAAGAGACCTAAGTCCGTGGTTGCATAATAGACTACAATTTGAAATTAAATCAACAAACCCTGATGTTACGCTCAAGCCTCAATGGGGAACAGAGAAATACGGTTTTCATAGCTCTGAGGACTATGAGCTCACAAGTTATGGGTATGAACCAGATGGTGAGTGGCATAAAATTGAGATTAGTTTTGATAATAGGATTCTTGATGCAGAGTGGGCGTTGTGTTCAAACCCCCTTGGCTTCTGGGCGATAGGAGGAAGTGCTCCAATTTATATAGATGGAATTAAATTTGAAGGCCCTTCTGGCAATGATTGCCGCCAAGTTAAACAAGCCGATGGCTCGAATGTGGTCTATTGTTCCTATGAATAAATAGTGAAACTGTTATAAATAAGTCACAAAAGTTTGATGATATTATTTGAAAGAGGGGTACCTTGAAATTTGGGGATAACCATTTTTTGAACTTTCACATATTTCTTATAAAAATAAAATCGTGTTGGTATACCTTGAATAGTGTCTAACTATTTGCTGTTACAGAGCTTAACTCGTTCTGATTTGATGATCTATTTGTGCAAATATGGAAGTGTGATTAGGATCATGGAATATGAAAATAAAAAAGGATATATTAAAAGTGGTAGAACTATGGGGGCACTATGCGGGTACCACGAGGCATTAAAATAATAATTGTGTTTATGTGTGTAATGGTACTTCTCGTTATGTTTGGGCGCCAAAACAAATCTCCTGCTTCATATGAGTTTATAGAAGTAGACACGGTAAGTTTCTAGCACATCACTCTATCTGTGACTGATGTCACGTCTGTGATTGTGGTCACTAAAAATTCGAATCAGATGGTATATATTGTGTATAAGGTTGTTGCTTAAGTCTTTGCCAACTAAAACTTAACCAACATTAACCACTAAATACAACAACCTAATCGAGCCAGGGAGAAGAGCAGTGCATACCACACTGCTCTTTTTTATTTCATATAGAGAGACAAAAAAATCCTTACTCAGAGAGAGTAAGGATTTAAATTATTAAGTGCTGTAGAGCGTTCTATTGAAATACTGCTAACAGAACTCCGGCTGCTACTGCAGAGCCAATCACCCCGGCTACATTGGGGCCCATTGCGTGCATTAATAAGAAGTTGTGTGGGTCTTCATCGAGACCAACCTTATTTGATACTCGTGCAGCCATTGGGACTGCAGAAACACCTGCTGAGCCAATAAGTGGGTTGATTTTATGTTTAGAAAATACATTCATAAGTCGAGCCATTAATACCCCGGCACCCGTACCAAAAGAGAATGCGATCAATCCAAGAACAATTATTCCCAATGTCTCTAAATTGAGGAATTTGTCAGCAGAGAGTTTTGATCCAACACCAAGACCTAAAAAGATTGTGGTGATGTTGATCAAAGCGTTTTGAGTAGTGTTAGAGAGACGTTCAACTACACCGCACTCTTTCATGATGTTTCCAAACATAAGGAAGCCAATGAGTGGAGCTGCTGATGGGAGTAATAAGGCACACATGAGTATTACAATCAAAGGAAAGATTATTTTTTCACGTTTCGATACATAGCGAAGCTGAGTCATTTTAATTTGTCTTTCAGCTTTAGTAGTAAAGAGCCTCATAATTGGAGGTTGAATTATAGGAACAAGAGCCATGTAGGAATACGCTGCAACAGCTATTGAACCAAGAAGACGAGGACTTAATTTCGATGCTACAAAGATAGATGTCGGTCCGTCTGCACCACCAATGATTGCGATTGAACTCGCGTCTTGAAAGTTAAAATCAATTCCTGGAACATATTGCGAAAGTGCCAGGGCACCAATAAGTGTCGTAAATATACCAAATTGAGCTGCCGCACCTAAAAGTGTAGTCTTAGGGTTCGCTAGCATTGGCCCAAAGTCAGTCATCGCTCCGACACCCATAAAAATAATGAGGGGGAAAATGCCTGTGGTAATTCCTGCTTCGTAGATATAATGAAGAATACCGCCTTCATCATTTACAAAAGCAAGAGGGATATTCGCAAGAATAGATCCAATGCCAATTGGAATAAGAAGTAGAGGCTCAAACCCTTTTGTTATTCCCAAGAAGAGAAGAAGCATACCAACAGCAATCATCATAACGCGTCCAAGACCATCGGTCCAATCGCTTCCGTTGTTGGCTACTATGCTATAGATCCCCGTACTTTTAAGGAGGTTACTCATAACTTTTCCAAAAGAGAGAGCGGCTTGGTCTTTTTTATTAGAGCCTCCGTCAACGAGAATTGCTGTTTTTGTGATCTCTAATAACTTAGTGCCGGCGGGAACTTTCTTATGCTTTTTGAAATACTCTTCATTGACATAGGTGATTTTACCAGATGCACCGGCTGATAAAATTGTTTTGTTTTCATTAAGATCATAAAAAGTAGCGATAAATTGATTGTCGAGGATGAAATCTCCAACACTAAATTGTTTGCCTTCTTTTACTGAAACTTTTTTAACAATAATATCAGTGGGAGCACTGAGTGTAGTGACATCATCTGTAGTAGTAAAGAATTCTTGGGCAGAGCTCATTCCAACACAGAGTGAAATCATAATAAGTATAGACGATAATAATTTCATAAATCCTTTCTCCACTACTCGATAATTACGAGAGTATCGCCATTTTGAACATTGTCGCCAACGCCAACTTCAATAGCAGTAACAACACCAGACTTAGTAGACTTAACCGGTGATTCCATTTTCATGGCTTCAACAATAAGAAGTTCATCGCCTTCAGAAACTTGGTCACCTTCATGTACTTCAATACTCACAACAGTACCAGGCATTGCGGCCAGAATTGGTTCACCTGTACCTGCTGATGCTTTTGCAGTAGTAGCTTTTCCACCTTCAGCAAGATCGATATCAAATGATTTTCCATCTACTGAAATAGTGTCGCCAGCAACATCAACATTGTGAGCCTTGCCGTTAACTGTTACGGTGTACAAACCATCACCGCGACCGGTGCCTGATTTCTCTGGTTCGTTTTTACGAACATTAGCGGTCATGTTGCCTTTAAGATACTCAATGCCTTTATCTTTACATGCAAATGCGATAAAGATATTTTCATCAGTTACTTCTAAGCCGTTCTCTTGGAGTACTTTTGTTGCCTGAGGAATGCCTGGCTCAAGTATATCAAGTGGGTTGCCGTCAAATACTGGTTTACCCAGTTGCTCAGATGCAATTTTGACAATCTCTGGATCTGGAGCGGTTGGTGTTTTACCGAAATATCCAAGAACCATATTGCCGTAACCATCAGTAATTTTTTTCCATCTACCTTGTGTTACATTTGCAAATGCTTGTTGGAAATAAAATTGAGATACCGGAGTAACCGAAGTACCAAAGCCACCCTTACGAACAACTTCGCTCATTTCACGAATTACTTCAGGGTAGAGGTGTAAGGTATTGGTATCGCGCATCATCATTGTGTTTGCAGTAAGAGCTCCACCAGGCATTGGGCTGAGTGGGATTACTGGAGAAACTTGTTTTGCTTCGGCAGGGACATAGTAATCTTTCATGCACTGTTCAAAAACGTCAGACGCTTTGAGGATTTCAAACGGGTCAATACCAATGTCCCATTCGGTTCCTTTAAGTACGTGCCACATAGAAAGAATATCTGGTTGTGCAGTTCCACCTGAAACAGGACTTTTACACATGTCGATACCGAGGTTGTTATCTTTTGTTGCCGCTGCTTCGATAGCTGCCATATAACAAGTAGTTGCTACGCCTGCAGTATCGTGAGTGTGCAACCAAAGAAGGGCATCATCACCAAGAAGTTTACGCGCTCCTTTAAATGTCTCATATATTTTTTTAGGATTTGCAGTACCACTTGCATCTTTAAAACA
>JAOPTS010000099.1:0-26569 GCA_051531955.1 Reichenbachiella sp. | reverse complement strand
TCTCAATAGATCCTGCGTAACGCCAGCAGCTGCTTGTTCCTCTTCAGACATCTGTCTGTGTGTAGTAGAAGCTGGATGACAAGCCAAAGATTTAGCATCTCCAATATTTACCAATCTTTTGAATAGACCCAGTGCATCGTAGAATTGCTCTGCCTTTTCATATCCTCCTTTGATACCGAATGTCAATAGCGAAGCTGGTGTGCCATTACAATACTTGTTGGCCAAGTCGTGATACTCACTTGATTTCAAACCGCCATAACTCACCCAATCTACTTGGCTGTGCCCTTCTAGGAATTTGGCCACCACCATAGCGTTTTCACAATGTCTCTCCATACGAAGACTCAAAGTCTCTAGCCCTTGCATGATTTGAAATGCAGCCATAGCTGAGAGTGCCGAACCTGTATTTCTTAATGCAACTGTTCTAGTTCTTGCGATGAAGGCAGCTGGCCCAAAAGCTTCGTTGTACACCACGCCATGGTAAGATGGTTCTGGTGTTGCGAATTGTGGGAACTTGTCTGCATGCTCTGCCCAAGGGAATGTACCTGCATCGACAATCACTCCACCCAGTGTGGTGCCATGTCCACCAATATACTTGGTCAACGAATGAACCACCACATCAGCGCCGTATTCGATAGGGTTGATGATAGCAGGAGAGGCTACTGTATTATCTACGATCAGTGGGACTCCTTTGGCATGCGCTGCCTTGGCAATCGCCTCTATATCCGTGATGTTGCCAGCTGGGTTGCCGATTGACTCGCAGTAAACTGCCTTAGTCTTATCATCTATCAGTTTCGCTAGGTCTTCTGCACTAGACGACTCTGCGAATTTCACATTGATTCCTTGTTTAGGTAACATATGCGCCAATAAAGTATATGTCCCTCCGTAGAGCTGCGGGGTAGATACAATGTTGTCTCCCATCTCAGCAATATTGAGGATAGCGTAGTTGATCGCGGCGCTACCAGCACTCACACATAGTGCGGCAACTCCACCTTCCAAAGCTGCCATTCTTTGCTCTAGTACATCAACTGTAGGGTTCATGATTCGGCTATAGATGTTGCCAGGGACTGCTAAATTGAATAAATCAGCACCATGCTGGGCATTGTCAAATTCATAAGCGACAGTTTGGTATATAGGAACTGCTACTGATTTGGTTGTAGGTTCTGTTTCATACCCGCCATGGATACTAATGGTTTCTTTTTTCATAATAATGGGTGTAATTGAAATAATTGATTGGATTTGTAAGATCAAATTAATGAAAATAATTGAGTCCAACGCAGACAATGCGGTGCATTTTTAGACCTTCTGTCGTGACAGGGTTTTGTTGAAACTCCTTTTTGGGAATATGGAATTGTGTATTCGATATTATGACTAGAGCTTGAAAACCCCAACTTTCTCTTTTAGTCCATCTACTATGTTTTGGACTTCCTTACTTCTGTTGGTGTAGTTTTCCATTCCTGTAGACAGTTCTGTCGATGAGCTGGCCATCTCTTCGGTACCAGCTGCGGTCTGCTCAGCAATTACCACTACAGTCTGCATGATGTTGACTATGTTTTGAATGTCGTCCGTTTGTGTGGCAGTTTTATTGACGATCTGTTCAGACTTGTGAAGTGTCTCAGCATAATGTTCTGATATTTCACCAAATGTGATGAGGGTTTTATTAGAAGCTTGTTCGCCATTTTTAATCAATGTACTCATTTGATTGATAAGGGAAGCTGTGGATTGGGTATCCTTCTGTACGCCAGTGATCAATTCTTCAATTTCACCTACGGAGGTGCGAGATTCTTCGGCTAATTTTCTGATTTCATTGGCTACTACTGCAAAACCTCGACCTTGATCACCAGCCTGTGCAGCTTCTATGGCAGCATTTAGTGCGAGGAGGTTGGTCTGCGCCGCGATAGATTTGATGATCCCGATGACACTCGTGATTTCGTCAGACCTCCGAGTCAAGGCATTGATCGAATCATTACTTTGATCAGAGATATTCAATATGTCTTTGATGCTCGAGTCTAACTCATGTATCAATGCTTTTCCTTCGTCACTTTTGTCTACTCCTATTTGAGCTGTACTGTTGATGGTTTGGGCCTGTGTCGAAACTTCATCACTCGATTGTAGTACAATTTCTAAGAGTGTATTGGATTCGTCAATCTTACTTAGTTGCTTTCCTGCTCCAACACTCATTTCTGAAATAGCAGAAGAGATTTCTTGGGTACTTGAGTTCATTTCCTCCGTGGTATGGAGCATTTCGAGTGATGCTCCGCCTATGACTTGAGCTTCGCCATTGATGTTTTTCAATAATTCAGAGAGGTTGTTCAAGGCGGTGTTGAGATTAGAAGATACCTCTTTAATATCGCCATGTGCATCTTGCTTGTAACGATCGGTTAAGTCACTTTTTGCGGCTTTGTTGATGATTCGATTGATAGCGTTAAATGGTTTGGTGACGGACTCGAATAGTTGATTGATGGACTCTCCAAGGTGCTTCCATTCTCCTGTTTTATCTTCGGTATTGATCCGAGCCTTGAAATTCCCTGATTCTACTGCTTCAGTAAGTACGAAATTGGTGTCTTTGATAGCAGATTGAAGGCTGACACTGTTCTCTTGCAAGATGCTATTTTGACTTTGTGCTTCAGCAACTGCTTCGGCTATCTTTTGTTTGAGCAAGCGCTGGTTTTCTTTGTAGGCTGCACGTTTACTTCTGTAAAATAATCCTGCTGCTGCCAACATTGATCCAATGGCTAATATTCTGAACCACCAGGTCTCAAACCAAGGTGGTAATACGGTAATGGAAAGTATAGTAGCTTCATCATTCCAGACGCCATCGGCATTGGCTGCTTTGACATGAAAGGTGTAATCCCCCTGGTCTAGGTTGGTATAGTTAACAAAATTTCTGTTGCCTGTCTCATTCCATTTCTCATCAAACCCATCAAGCTTGTAAGCATATTGATTCTTATCAGGACTAGAAAAATTGATGGCAGAAAATTCAAATCCAAATACATTGTGTTGGGGATGTATGATGATGTGCGCTGTCTCACTGATATGTTTACTGATCAGGTTTGGGGATTCGTTGGCTGAGATCACTTGGCTATTGATGAGGTAATCTGTGATGATTACCTTAGGTTTCATATCGCTGATTTTGATTGCACTTGGATCGAATATGTTGAAGCCATTATTGCCCCCTACATAGATGCGTCCATTAGAATCCTTATAATAGGAGCCAACGCTAAAGGTATTGCCCTGTAGTCCGTCACTTTCTCCATAATTGATGCATTGTTCCGTTTTTGGGTCAAACTTTCCTAGCCCGTTACTTGTACTCAACCATATGATTCCATTGTCATCCGCTATGGTCCCGAATACAATGCCACTTGGCAAGCCCTGTGTTTGATTGTATTGGGTGAATTCAGCTGTCTTTGGATCGAACTTAAGTATGCCTCCACCATAGGTGCCTAACCAAAACATTCCTTGATTATCTTCTGCTATGCTGAGTATGAGGTCTGTATCTGTATTGTCATCATCTTTGTTATGTTGGTAGGATTCAAATGAATTACTGGCGGGTAGATATTTGTTGATTCCAGCATAGGTGCCCACCCATAGGTTGTTTTTGGAGTCTTTGAACATTGATCTGATGGAGTTACTCGATAAACTAGTTGGGTCAGAGGCAGAATGGCTAAGGTTGGTAATAGTCCCAGTTGATTTGTCTAAGATGTCGATACCTTCACCATTGGTTCCGAACCAAATATTGTTAGTATTTGGTTCTTGTATAATCGCCCAGACGGAGTTGTTGGATAGTCCTGTTTCTGTTGTGTAGGAGGTAAATTTTTCACCTTTGTAGTTGCTTACTCCATTGGCATAGGTACCTATCCATAGTTCATCGTCATCATCTTGAAAAACTTCTAATACCACATTGCCAGTCAGCGCACTATTGTCAGTATCGTAGGTGGTGAATTTCCCATTTTGAAGCAAGTTAAGCCCACCACCATCTGTACCCACCCAAATATCACCTTGGCGATCTTCAGAAAAGGATAGTACTACATCATTTGATAAAGAATTGTCATCACAGGAGTTGTGGTTGTAATGCTCAAACAGGTTATTCCTTTTGTTGTGGTAGTTGATGCCTCCTAAGTAGGTTCCAAGCCATAGGTCGTTATCAGAATCCTTGAACATGGCTCGGACGACATTCGAACTCAAACTCCCTTTTTTCATGCTGTTTTTCTGATAGTTAGTGAATTGCCCTTCAGATGTCAAAACAAACAATCCATTGCCGTCTGTTCCTATCCATATGTTGCCTGATTGATCTTGAGAGAGAGACCATATGTTGTCATTGAATAGTTGGCTGTTTTTGGAATTGTACTGGGCCAACTCGTTCATGTTTTGATCAAAACAATAAAGTCCATCACCTTGCGTGCCTACCCACATTCTTCCTTGATTATCTTGATGAAAAGATCGGATGGTCATTTGTCCTAGGCTTGTTAAAACGGAATGGTTCGTAGGGTCTATTTTGACGACTCCTTGCCCCAAACTTCCCAGCCAGATATTGCCCTTACTATCTTTAGTGGCTACCCAATGGTTTTTATTCGCAATTTCAGTTTTTTGGTAGGAAGTGATAAGTTGACTTTCCTTGTTGAAAACATAAAGTCTCGTTGTGCTATTAGTTTGCTGACCAACGATCCAAAGTGTCTGCTCATCTATTTCTACGATACTCGTCACTATGATCCCTTTGGTTGAGGAGATGTTGTCAAAGCGATCAAGTTTTCTGTTATATAAGCTTAGGCCATTATTGGTGGCAACCCATAGGTTGTCCTGACTATCTTGAGTTATGGCAGATATTGTGTTGCTATAGATACTGTTTGGATTGGTCGGGTCATTTCTATAAATAACGAATTTGGTACCATTATATTTATTGAGTCCATCTTCTGTACCGATCCAAATTAGCCCTTTGTAGTCTTGTGTGATAGAATTTATTGTATTGAATGATAATCCATCTTTTAAGCTTATTTGCTGAAATTTTAGTGAGTTGTTTTGGGCATTTGTTTTTTGATAAAATAAGCTGGTTAAACAACAGGTAATAACTACTGTTTTGAGGAGGAAGGATGAAAATAATTGTTTAACACTTTTACTGATATGTTCTACGTAGTAATAGTGTACAAAGAGTTTGTTATCAGTAGGTTGTATCATAGTCGGTTCGTTAAATATGGGCGAGTAGCTTAAATATAGTCAAAGAATCACTTCAAAACTATTGGCTAAGAAATGATCATTACTATCGTAATATCTTTTTAAACTATCTAGAGTGGCTAGACGAATGTATCAATTGAGGAGGAGATATTGTCAATCTTGATAGCTGAAGATGATTATGTTTAGTAAGCGCTATATCTTGAGTTACTAAATATTATACCCTATGAAATACAAAATCTTGACTATAATAAGTTTGGTGGTATTCTGCCAATGTCAAACCAAAGAGACGCCTGATACTGAATCAGAAATTTTGAAAGATACTGAAGTCGAAGCACTGTCAGATTCAGTCAACCTGGCTTGGGTGAAGAAAAACTTAGATAGTGTGATGGTCGCCCATACATTTGATGCTAGCAACGGGATGGAAATGCCTTATAGGTTGTATGTTCCAAGCAAAGAAGGGGAGTCATTGCCTTTGTTGATTCATTTGCATGGTAGAGGAGAGAGAGGGGCCGACAATACTCCAAAGATTTATAACAATATTCCTTTGTTCAATGGATCTATGTCTATCGTTTCACCAAATGGCCAAATGGAGAATCCTTGTTTTGTACTTGTACCACAGTGTTCGGACAAGACGATTAATGAAGAATGGGCAAAGTGGGTGGGTAATACACCAGAGACACCATGGGAAGGTTTGGGCAAGGATGGTTCATATGTTATGAACGAACAGCCTTCCGAGTCAGGGGCTGCAGCCTTGGAGCTGATAGATTGGGTGATAGGAAATTACAATATTGACACCTCTAGAATATACTTGACAGGGTTGTCTATGGGGGGATTTGGGACATGGGAATTCATCGGGAGAAGACCTGGGCTGTTTACTGCCGCAGTGCCAATGGCAGGTTATTCTGATCCTAGAATAGTGGAAAGTATCAAGCACATTCCGATTAGGATCTATCACGGTGATATAGATGAGTACAATCCAGTGGAGGGATCACGTACGATGTATAAGCTACTATCAGCCGCAGGAGCCGATGTTACTTATACCGAATATCAAGGGGTCAATCATACGCCATCTTTTCATAAGGCCTGGAATGAAGATAGTACATTGCTGCCATGGATTTTTGCCCAGCAGAAGAAGTAATGAAACTCAAGTGTCATTAGGACAAATTGGGGAACTCACTAATGACACTTGAGGTTTTATTGGCTATTGAATAAAAAATTTCACTATACTGGCAAACTCTTTCTTGAATCCATGTTCATCAGTCAGTTGAGTCGATTCTAACCATTCCAAAGTCTTTTGGTAAGAACAATCCCCTTTGTACTCAGACTCGGTAATGAGCATGGAAAATGACGCTATACTAGCGCTGAACTTCATAAAGTCAGAAGATTGATCAAAACTATTGTTTTGATCAATGATTTCTAATTCCATAGCAATACTGGTTTCATTACCTGGAGTTTTATATCTAAAATCGACTCCAATTGCTTTTTCGTTAGTGTTGGCTGTTGCTGCTGGAATTATCTCGTAGATAGCTGTAATGTTTTGATTCGCACCTATTTCACCAGCATCCTTTTTGTCGTCTTCAAAATCTTCCTGATTTAATACCCTGTTTTCATATCCGATCAAACGGTAGGAGTCCACTTGGGTAGGATCAAATTCAACTTGAACTTTCACGTCTTTGGCTACAGTGAAAAATTTACTGTAATCATAAATGAAAACTTTTTTGAGTTGCTCTATATTGTCTATATACTCATAAGTTCCATTCCCATTGTTAGCGATTTGTTCCAATGCTGAATCATTTAGATTACCTCTTCCTACTCCCAAAACTGTGATGTATATACCTAGGTCTCGTTTTTCTTCTATCAGTGATACAAGTTCTTCTTGGCTAGAAGGTCCAATATTGAAATCACCGTCAGTACCAATAACGATCCGGTTGTTTCCGTCACTTATTAAGTTTTGCTGGGCAATTTCATATGCTGTAATGATACCTTGTGCTCCAGCTGTTCCACCACCAGAACCTAATTGATCAATGGCTTCTTTAATGGTTGCTTTTTCACTTCCTTTTGTAGATTGTAATACTATTCCAGCACTGCCAGCATATGTTACAATGGCTACTCTATCGTTATCAGTTAGCTCATCTACCATGTATTTGAAGCCATTTTTAAGTAAGTCTAACTTATCCTCACTACCCATAGATCCAGAAACATCAATAAGAAACACATAGTTCGATAGTGGTAGTTGGTCTTCGACAATAGGTTTGCCTTTGATTCCAATTCGTACCAATTTATTAGATGAGGTCCAAGGACAAATACTCATTTCCCCATTTAAAGAAATAGGATGCTCATTGGATGTGAAAGGGTATTCTAGATCAAAATAATTTAATAACTCTTCGGTTCTGACAGCTCCACTAGGTGGGACGGACTGACTTTCCAGGATATATCTACGAAGGTTGGCATATGATGCACCATCTGCATCTATTGAGAATGTAGAAACTGCTTGATCACTAACCTTCACAAATGGATTCTCTCCATAGTCAGTGTATTTATCTCCAGAATCTCCGATTAATGCCTTTTCGTCATAACTATAATATTGGTCGTTAGCGAAATCACTTTCCTCATCGCAAGATACTATTGTGAAAAACAGTATTAGAATTGATAGATAGAATTTATTCATGTTTGATTGGTTTAGGTGTTAGTCTTTGATTTGTAAGTTTATCTATTCGTTTTTATAATGACACAGTTATCCTTGAAATGGTTGGAATGCTTAGTGAATATTTTATGAATGAAGATCCTTTTGTATTTATTAGGATCAATTAGATGGGGGCGTATAACGAAAAGAATTGGTAGTCCATTTAATTAGTAATTCGACGATTGATATTGTTTGCAGTTATTCAAACTAGATTTTCAGATTAAAGGGAAGCTAATGAACTTGTTTTGTTCAACTAGTTGTTCTTGAAAGCCTGGACAGGCGCACTCAGGGATATTAAATATCTTTTGTGCAAAGAGATCGCTTCGCATAAAGCACGTGTCCTCTTTACTTCCAGCTTTCGGTAAATTCTACTTCTAAATAGGAAACGATCACCATTTGGAATTTCCTTCAATAATATGTCAGAACTAGGCTTGTCATGTTTTCTTAGTGCTTCGAATAGTTTGGAGTCAGAAGCGGAGGTAGCCTTAGGGTTTTTCATGTGTAAAGCCAGGGGCTGTAGGATATCCATGGGGATGATATCTTCTCTAAGCATCGGTATCATGAGTTTTTTGAAATGATGCTTCCATTCTTTACCGTGGGGGTCAACTTTAGTTTGGTGCATTTCAAAATTGACCTTATGGGCTACTTCATGGATGTAAGTAACCAGAAATGCATAGCTATTTAAACTGCCATTGACAGATACTCTATGTTCGTTTTTGGTAGGGTCGTATCGGTAATCTCCGAATTTCGATTTTCTGTTTGGGGAAATTTTAAGCGTAAAATTGAGCGTTTTCCAAAGCTCAAAGCAGTAGTGAACGGCACCTGCAGGCAGATGCCGTTCAAAGACTAGCTTGTGTTTTTCGTATTCCAATTATTTTTTTCTGAAATACAGCTTTACAGGTACACCTGTAAAATCAAATTTTGATCTCAATTTATTATTCAAGAAACGTTCGTACGGCTCTTTTATGTACTGCGGCAGGTTGCAAAAGAATGCAAACGCTGGTGTTCTAGTAGGTAGTTGAGTGATGTATTTGATTTTGATATACTTGCCTTTAAGTGCTGGCGGTGGATTACGCTCGATTTCAGGCTGCATGGCATCATTCAATTGAGAGGTCGTAATTCGCTTGGTACGATTATCATTGATTTGAATCGCCAACTCAATTGCTTGAAAAATTCTTTGCTTTTGCGTAACTGAAGTGAATATAATTGGAATGTATGCCAGTGGCCCACCCAATTTTTCCTCTATCTCTTTTCTGAAATTATCAGTTGTTTTATTGTCTTTGTCTTCGATAAGATCCCATTTGTTGACCATGATCATGATCCCCTTTTTATATCTATCAGCTAAGGCAATGATACTCATGTCTTGCGCTTCAAACCCACGCTCGGCATCTAGCATGACAATACAAACATCACTGTCTTGCATGGCCTGAATGGCACGGAGGACAGAATAGAATTCAATATCCTCTTTTACCTTCGTTTTTTTTCTAATCCCAGCAGTATCTGTTAGGATGAAATCTTTTCCGAAAAGCTTGTATCTCGTGTTGATAGCATCTCTAGTAGTACCTGCTACATCAGTCACAATAGATCTGTCAGTACCTAGTAATGCATTTAGGAAAGAAGACTTTCCGGCATTTGGTCTTCCTAAGATAGAAATTCTAGGAATTCCTTCTTCAGGATTCTCATCATCTTCATCATGAAAATGTTCTACAACCTTGTCTAACAAGTCTCCTGTACCAGCGCCACTTGTTGATGCAATAGTATGAACTTCACTTTCTAATCCAAGTCCGTAAAATTCAGCAGATTGCAATTCCAAATTAGGATTGTCTGCTTTATTGGCTACAATGTAGACGGGCTTTTTCAATTCTCTCAGGATGTTAGCAAAATCCTTGTCCATATCCGTCATGCCGTCCTTACAGTCAACCATGAATAATATAGCACTCGCTTCGTCTAGCGCAAGTTTTACTTGCTCTCTGATCTGCTCTTCAAAGATGTCATCAGAACCTGTGACGTATCCACCAGTATCAACAACGGTAAAGTATTTACCATTCCATTGACCAAAACCGTAATGACGATCTCTGGTAACACCACTTTCGTCATCCATGATGGCTTTCTTTCTTTCAACCAATCTATTGAATAGAGTGGATTTTCCGACGTTAGGCCGTCCGGCAATGGCTAGAATATTTGACAATGTTTTACTTTTTTAATGAAAGTGCAAATTTAGATAAAACCAAATTCATTAATTAACAGATTCTAACGAATAAGTTAAAAATTTAAAACACTTCTTTAATATTAAACAGAAGAAGTCTCGAACTTGCCCATATTTTTTAAATTTGCAGCCGCTTCGAGCGCACAAAACCAAAATTAATGACCCAAGAGGAAGCTCATATTAAAATCCAGCTGTTGACAGAACAGATTAATCATCACAGTCACCTTTACTACCAAGAGAGTAAAAGTGAAATCAGTGATTATAATTTCGATCAACTATTGAGTCAATTAATTGCGTTGGAAAATGAATTTCCAAGTTTGAAACTGGAAGACTCTCCTTCTCAACGGGTAGGAGGTACGATTACCAAGTCTTTTGAGACCGTCGTGCATAAGTATCGAATGATGTCGTTGGGTAATACTTATTCTGAAGAAGATCTACGAGATTTTGATGCTAGAGTAATCAAAGGCTTGGGTGATACCGATTTTGAATATCTCTGTGAATTGAAATTTGATGGGGTAGCAATCAGCTTAACTTATCAAAATGGAGTGTTAGTTCAAGCTGTAACAAGAGGAGATGGTACGCAAGGAGATAATATCACGGCCAATGCTAAAACAATCAAAAGTATTCCGTTAAGAGTAAAAGGTGATGTGCCTGCAGAATTTGAGGTTAGAGGGGAAGTGTTTATGCCAAGTCAATCTTTTATTGATCTCAATAAACAAAAGGAAGCGGATGGAGAAGAGACGTTGGCCAATCCACGTAACACAGCATCAGGAACTTTAAAAATGCAGGACTCATCTGTAGTTGCTGCTAGAAAACTGGATTGTTATCTCTATAGTTTGATGGGGGATCAAAATGCTGCTCAAACACATGAAGAATCAATTCATTTCTTAGAAGGAGCAGGTTTTCAAGTGTCTCAGACCTATGAGAAATGCAACAATATTGACCAAGTAATCGCCTATGTCAAAGAGTGGGAGCAAAAGCGCCATCAACTTGACGTGGAGACAGATGGTATTGTTATCAAAGTGAATAGTTTGGCACATCAAGAGGAATTGGGTTTTACAGCCAAGAATCCTCGTTGGGCCATATCATATAAATACAAGGCAGAAAGTGCCGTGACAGTTTTAGAGGATATCGTTTATCAAGTTGGCCGTACGGGATCAATTACACCTGTTGCGGAGTTACAACCAGTTCAACTAGCAGGTACGACTGTAAGGAGAGCTTCTTTACATAATGCCAACGAAATCGAGAGACAGGGTTTAAGGATTGGGGATCATGTCTTTGTTGAAAAAGGAGGTGAAATCATTCCTAAAGTTACTGGTGTAGATTTTGATCAACGTTCTTCAGATTCTATTCCGTTTCAATATAGAAACCACTGCCCTTCGTGCGAAACCGAATTGGTGAGGATTGAAGGTGAGGCGAATCATTATTGCCCAAATGTTGATGGATGTCCACCACAGATCAAAGGTAGGATTGCGCACTATATTCATAGAAAGGCTTTGGATATTGATTCGATGGGTGAGCAGACAATTAAGTTGTTGTTTGATCAAGGTTTATTGAATAATGTAGCAGATCTTTATGATCTCAAATTTGATGATCTAATAGATTTAGAAGGTTTTCAAGAGCTGAGTGTTAAGAATTTGTTGTTAGGAGTCGAAGCTTCCAAATTGAAACCTTTTGACCAGGTAATGTTTGGGGTTGGGATTCGATTTGTAGGTCGTACGGTTGCTGAGAAGCTAGTTCAACACTTCATTAGAATAGAGGCAATCATGGAGGCAGATTTTGAAACATTGGTTGCTGTTCCTGAGATTGGAGATCGTATTGCACAGAGTGTGATTGACTTCTTTTCAAATGAACGAAATGTAGAATTGATAAGAAGATTGCAAGCGGCTGGAGTGCAATTAAAAATAGACGAGAGTCAATTGACTAAAGCAAGTGATAAACTTGCTTCTCATACCTTTGTTATATCTGGTGTATTTGAAAAGTACGGTAGAGAAGAGCTCAAAGGAGTTATAAAAGATAATGGTGGCAAAGTAGTCTCTTCTATTTCTGCAAAACTGAGTTATTTGGTTGCGGGAGATAAGATGGGGCCAGCCAAATTAGAAAAGGCAGAAAAATTAGGAGTGAAGATCATTTCTGAAACTCAATTTGATGAAATATTGAACGTATGAGTGCATTAGGGAAATTATTGATCAACCTCAAAACTAAGTGGAGTCTTCGTAAGAAAACGACTTTTAGAGGGTCTAGAGCTTATCTTGAAGCCCAATCATTTGGTGTTCTATTTACTGAGTCAGATGATAAGACCAATGTTTTGATAAGAGGCTTTGTTTCGGATTTGGAAGCAGAGGGGAAAGTAGTAAAGTCATTGACTTACATCCCTAAAGTGAAAAATGGGATTGAACCCGATTATCCATTTTTTACGGGTAAGGATTTTTCCTCAAAAGGGAATTGGAAAAAGGAAGAAGTAGAAGTGTTTACGAATGAGTCGTTTGATTTTTTGATCAATATGGATACTCAAGTAAACAAGTCAATAAGGAATATAATGGCTACCTCTAAGGCAAAGTGTCGAGTAGGGTGGTACGATGAAGAGACGAGTAATCTCTTCGAAATGATGGTGATTAAAGAAGGTGATAATTTCAAGGAATGCCTTGGAGTCATGCATAAATATTTAAAAAACGTAAGAAATGATTAACAAATTTAGAGGGACAGGAGTCGCATTAGTAACGCCTTTCAATGCTGATGGTAGTATAGATTACCCCGCATTAGAAGCATTGGTAAAGCATGTCTCTGATGGTGGTGTTGATTACTTGGTAGTATTGGGGACAACGGGAGAGTCTCCAACGTTGACAATTACTGAGAAATTAGAAGTGTTGAGATTTGTTAATCTGAAAAACCTAAAGAAGTTGCCTGTCATGTATGGAATGGGTGGTAACAATACTATGACTCAAGTGGAAGCCTTCAAAGCTTTTGACGAGGAAGTAGATGCGTTTTTGGTTGTTTGTCCTTTTTATAATAAGCCTACTCAAGTTGGTTTAAAAGCTCATTTTGAAGCTTTGGCTGATGCTGCACCTCAGCCTATCATGATGTACAATGTACCTAAGAGAACTGGGGTCAATATGGAAGCCGCTACGGTATTGGAATTAGCAAAACACCCGAACATATTTGGAATCAAAGAAGCAGCAGGTGATGATGTTTCTCAAGCGTCCGAGATTGCTGCTGGAATGCCTAATGATTTCTTATTAGCAACTGGAGATGATGATTTGATATTGCCTTTTATTAAGGCAGGTGGGTATGGTGTGATTTCTGTCATTGCAAATGCATTACCAAAGGAGACATCTTCTATGGTTAATCATGCATTGAAAGGAGCAGAAGAAGATGCAGAGACTATTAATACAAAAATTGAAAGCTTAATAGGTTTGATATTCGAAGAAGGAAATCCTTCAGGAATCAAATCATTATTGGAGGTGATAGGTATTGGTCAGAGTAATTTGAGATTGCCTTTGGTGCCTGCTTCAACAAAGTTAGCAGGGAAGATCAAAAAAGCGGGTTTGCCTTATAGAAAGTAGGTAATGCTTGAAACCAAAAAGACATAAAAAAAGGAGAGCGATTCGCTCTCCTTTTTTTATGTCTTTGAAAAAGATAAGAAGAATTAAGCTTCGTTCTTTACGTTTTGAACTTCAATTCTAATTTCTTGAGCAAGATTTTTAAGCTCTTGCATTCCTTTTCTTACTCTTGTTCCAGCAGCTTGGTTCTTCTTGTCATAGAACTTTTCGAAATCTCCTTCTAGATCTAAGATCAAATCTTTTACTTCGTTAAATCTTTTCATACAATTATATTATTTAAGGTTATTGAATATTAAACAAGGTTGGCAATTTATATCAAAAAACGTAAATACCTTGAAATAGGGCATGTTTTTTTTTAAAAAATCACCTTACACAAATTCGCCTACTTCTGTAGATTGGTATGCACCTGCATCTAATTTTTTCTTGACCTGTTCGAAAACAGAAATTGTCTCTGCTACGTCTTCAAGACTGTGTGCTGCAGTTGGAATAATACGTAACATGATGACTCCCTTAGGAACAACAGGATACACGATCATTGAACAGAATATGTTGAAATTATTTCTCATATCCATGATCATATTCGCAGCTTCTTGCCATATTCCATTTAGGATAACAGGAGTTACGGGAGACTGAGTATTGCCAATATTGAATCCTTTTTCTTTCAATCCAGATTGCATAGCATTTACTACCTCCCAAAGCTTGTCTTTCAATTCTGGTTGAGATTTCAAAAGATCTAATCTCTTTTGGTTTCCTATTACCAGTGGCATTGGTAGAGACTTAGCGAAGATTTGTGATCTAACGTTATATCTAAGGAATTCAATAGCTTTTTTATTTCCTGCAACAAATCCACCAATACTTGCCATTGACTTAGCAAATGTCGAGAAGTATAAATCTACATCATCTTGAACACCTTGCTCTTCATCAGTACCGGCACCAGTAGGTCCCATAGTACCGAATCCGTGTGCATCGTCAATCAATAGCCTGAACTGGTATTTTTCTTTAAAATCAGCAACACCTTTGATGTTACCCATGCTACCAGACATTCCGAAAACCCCTTCAGTAATGACAAGTATTCCACCGCCTGTTTCTTTAACTAATTTCTCAGCTCTTATAAGTTGCTTTTCAAGGCTTTCCATGTCGTTGTGTAGATATACAAATCTTTTACCAACATGAAGTCTTAATCCATCAATGATCGAAGCATGACATTCTGCGTCATATACAACGACATCTTTTCTACCTACTAATGCGTCAATCAAAGACATGATACCTTGGTAGCCATAGTTCAATAGCATACAAGATTCTTTCTTGACGAAATTGGCAAGATCACTTTCGAATTTTTCGTGATGCTCAGTATTACCTGTCATCATACGGGCTCCCATAGGGTAAGCTAGACCCCAATCTTGGGTTGCTTTTGTGTCAGCTTCTCTAACTTCAGGATGATTTGCTAATCCAAGGTAGTTGTTCAAACTCCATGTCAATACTTCCTTGCCTCTAAATGTCATTCGAGGGGCAATAGGTCCTTCCAATTTTGGGAACATGTAATAATTGGAGTGGTCCATATCGGAATGCTGACCTAGTGGTCCCATGTCCTTCGAAAATTTTTCAAATAAATCCATTAATTATTTCTATTTAATAGTTGTTTCTATCCTTGTAAATGACGGCAAATTTAACACATCTGTTAACTTTGACAACATGTAAGTGATCAAAATATTCAGAGAACTTATGGTTTTGATACTCAAACACACATAATAAATGAGAAAGCTAATTGTTGGGTCCAATTCTCCACGTCGACAAGAGTTAATGAAGCAGGTAGGCTTTGATTTTAAAGTCGAGCGTTTGGATGTAGATGAGGTGATAGATGGTCATTGGTTACCTATTTCGGTGGCTGAAAAGCTAGCAATTCTTAAAAATACAGCTTATCGTGTATGTTTTGAAAACGAGGTGATTTTGACAGCTGATACTGTGGTGATCAATGAAGGTGAAGTATTAGGGAAACCTAAGGATACTCAAGAAGCATTTGATATGATCAATAGTATGCAAGGTAAGACACATCGGGTAGTGTCCGCAGTCTGTATCTCTAGTCAGGATAAAGTAGTTAGTTTTAGTGATGTAGTTGAAGTGGAGATGATGTCATTGACAGAACAGGAGATTCTTCACTATGTCAAAACCTATAAACCTCTAGATAAAGCAGGTGCATATGGTATTCAAGAATGGATTGGAATGATTGGTGTGTCATCAATCAAAGGATCCTTTTATTCTGTAGTGGGGATGCCCATTCATTTAGTGTACCAAAGCCTTATTCGGGACTTTGGGATTTCACCTCTCTGAAAATTGGTGTAGATCCAAAACGATACCCAATATTGAAACCTGTTCGGAAATCCCAGTATTCATCGAACTCAGAGTAGTCATACGCGTCTACAGAATATGTGTCTGGGTCAACATCGTCTTTTATAGAATTTTGGATTTGACTCACATCTCCATTGTTGGAATATATGTTTCGGCCTGGTGCAATGTGAAATCCGAAAATTAAATTATTAGGCGTGACCCATTTCATACCGAAGTTTAGTCCTACAGATACTTTATGAAAAGGCATTTCTTGATTAGTGTAATTATATAGCCACATATCTGTAGACGAGTCGTATCCGCTTTCAGAAATTTCCAATACTTGATTCCCGTATTTATAACGAGTATATAGGCCAACATAAAAGCCGTTCGCCCCTCTATTAGGAGAGACATAGTATCTGAATTCTGTTCCTATGTTTAAATAACTATCGCTTTCTGTTTCGGGGAAGCCATAAACATACCCCCCAAATATACCTATTGTACCTTGGTCTATTACTTCTTTGAATTCAAGGTTCATGTTGAATTCGTAAAAGATTAGATTACTTAGATTGATTTGTAGGTCACCTTGCGCTTTGATAGCGAAGGTGTTCATCGTTATCAAAGCAATGAGAGTAGTAAGGAAAGTTTTCATATTAGGTTAGGTTGGTTTTAGTTTTAGAATCTGAATAATCTTCCAGCTTCAGTCCATGGAATTCTTGTTAGTATCAGTGCTAGACCTATTCCGAAAAATATCAATTGCTTTTTAAATTTCTCTTGATCAGTAGTGGCTCTTTTTGATTTTGCTCTGCCAATCGTAATGACAACAACACTAATCAACATAATAGAAATATGCTCTACTGCCCAATATCTGAGGGTAGCGTCTTTCATGACATTAGCATCTGAACCAAAAGCATCAAATGCGAAAGGGCTCGTGAAGTAGAGTCCTAATCCTAATAAAGCCATCAAATGAATCATTCCTACAAAAGAAGTAGCTATTATATTGTCAGATTTTTCATATGTATGATTGCCTTTTGATCCTACAAATGATTTGTAGATGGTAATCACGGCTAATATTAAAAGAACCCATCTTAACCATGAGTGTGTGTACAATAGAATGCTATACATTATGCTTTGTTTTTTTAGTAAAACTATACTGAATATTGGGTAATAAAAAACCCTGACGATGAATAACAAAGTCAGGGTTTCAAAATTGTTTGAAGGCTAATTATCTTTTAGCTATATCTTCATAAGTTCTATTTACTTCACCAGTGTAAAGTTGTCTTGGTCTACCGATTGGCTCACCATTTTCTCTCATTTCTTTCCACTGAGCAATCCAGCCTGGTAATCTACCTAATGCGAACATTACGGTGAACATTTCAGTCGGAATACCTAAAGCTCTGTAGATAATACCACTGTAAAAATCAACATTAGGGTAAAGCGATCTTTTTACGAAATACTCGTCTTTCAATGCTTTTTCCTCTAATCCTTTGGCGATTTCTAAGATTGGGTCATCCACTCCTAATTTTGCTAATACCTCATCAGCTGCTTTCTTGATGATACGAGCTCTTGGATCAAAGTTTTTGTAAACTCTGTGTCCAAATCCCATCAATCTGAAAGGATCATTTTTGTCTTTAGCTTTATCCAAATACTTGTCAGTATCTCCACCGTCTGCTTTGATGTCTTCCAACATTTCAATTACAGCTTGGTTAGCGCCACCATGAAGTGGTCCCCAAAGTGCATTGATACCTGCTGATAACGAAGCGTACAAACTAGCTTGAGATGAACCTACAATTCTAACAGTAGAAGTAGAACAGTTTTGTTCGTGATCTGCATGTAGAATTAATAATACGTCTAAAGCTTTAGCTACTACAGGATCAACAGCGTATTCTGAACCTGGCTTAGCAAACATCATTTTCAAGAAGTTGCTACAGTAGTCTAATTTTGAATCTGGATAGTTAACTGGCTGTCCGATTTCGTTTTTGTAAGCCCAAGCTGCGAATGTTGGCATTTTGGCCAATATTCTAATAATGCTAAGATTTACTTCATCACTAGATCTGTTTGGATCTAAAGATTCAGGGTAAAATGCAGTTTGCGAAGTTACCAAAGAAGATAAAACGCCCATTGGGTGAGCAGCAGAAGGGAAACCTTCTAATATCTTTTTGATGTCTTCATGAACTAATGCATGTTCTGTGATGCCACTTTGGAATTTTTCTAGCTCAGTTTGAGTTGGTAAATTACCATAGATCAAAAGATAAGACACTTCTAAGAATGTAGACTTTTCAGCCAATTCTTCAATTGTATACCCTCTATGCTTTAAAATTCCTTTTTCACCATCAAGAAAAGTGATGGCACTTTTGGTTGACCCTGTGTTTTTAAACCCAGGATCTAATGTTGTAATTCCAGATTGTGCACGTAAAGCTCCAATATTTATTGCTTTCTCATTTTCGGTTCCTACCTCTACAGGTAGTTGTATGATTTTGTCTCCTACTTTAATTTCTGCTATTTCTGACATTACTTACTGAATATGTTAACGACTAATTTTACGCGAATCTAGTGATTTTTTGGCTTAATATAAAGCCTAATTACCTCCTAATATCAATGGAAGACCATCTTTCCCACTTCCTATCACGATTACTTTTGAGTTAGGAGAGCTTGCTAATTCTGTCGTGGCTTCAATTCCACGCATCTTTAATAGTTCTGGAGTTAAACTAGAGTTTACGATTTTGTTGGCAGCAGCTTCGCCTTCTGCAGCAATTCTTTTTCTGTCAGCTTCACTTTTTTCCTTGTCCAATCTAAACTTATAAGCCAAAGCCTCTTGCTCTTGCTGCAATTTGTTTTCGATGGCTTGCTTGATCTGAGCAGGCAAGTTGATCGATCTGATCAAAAGCGCTTTCATAATTACATTATTGTTCTCAGCGATTAAAACTGTCTCTGTTTCAGATTTAATAGCATCCTCAACTTCAGATCTTTTTGTAGAATAAATTTCTTCTGCAGTATATCTACCCATTACTTGTCTTACTGAAGACCTTACCTCAGGAATAACCAATCTATGGATGTAGTCTTGTTGGAAAGTTTCTTGGATGTAACCAATTCTACTAGGTACTGGAGTAAACCTTACAGAGACATCTACACTAAGAGAAAGGCCACTTTTGTCTAAAACATCCATAGCTTCTTCAACCTTGTTCTCTGATACATCAAATGTGTATACTTTGTTCCAAGGTGCTTTTACGTGAAATCCAGGGTTGATAACATTTTCTTTATCTAGTCCTTGACCGAATTTGTAAAAGATGACTGCACGTTCAGATGGTCCGATTGTGTAGAACAAGCTAGATGAAATACTGAAAAGAATGAAAAGCCCAACAGCTCCAACTAATATGAATGGTAAAAATTTTCTATTGTCCATGATCGGATAATTATTTTGGTTTTAATTTCTGGTGCCGAAGTTAGCCAATGCCATAAGATATTGATGAGCTTTAAGAAGACAAATGTCAAGTTTTTTGTTTTTTCTTCTTGGCAGCAGGGAAAAGGATGTTGTTAAGTATCAGTCTGTAGCCTGGTGAATTGGGGTGAAGGTTCAAGTCTGTAGGTTCTTCACTGACCATATGCTGATAGTCCTCTGGATCGTGTCCGCCATAAAAAGTCCAAAATCCTTTTCCAAATACACCATGAATGTATTTTGCTTCATCGATCACCTCTGTTTCACCCAATACTATCACATCTGATTTGACGAGTGTTTTTTTGAAGGCGGTCGTTTGTCCCATAAACCCTTTGATGATATGCTCATGATTTTGCGTCAACATAGTTGGGATCGGGTCCCACTTAGCAGAGAATTCAAACAGGGTGAAGTAGTCATTTTGTTCCTTTAGCCCTCTTTGTGCTGGTTGATTGTCGATAGTTGAGAACTCATAGATGTATGGGTTCTGCTCTATAATGAAATTTTGAAAGGCGAATGTTTTACTGAAATCTAGTTTGGACTGTGCTTGTTTATCCATAGGGTCACCATCGAACATGGTTTCACAAATATCTATGCCTTCTGCTGCCAATGCTATGTCATAGGTGTCAGTAGCAGAGCACATCGCAAACAGAAAGCCACCGCTTGCTACATAAGCTTCTATTTTTTTAGCAATCCCTAATTTGAGATGAGAGACTTTGCTGTATCCATGTTTTCGAGCCGACTCCTCGTATTCTAGTTGCTGTTTTTGATACCAAGGGTAATGCTGGTAGTGTTTGTAGAACCTTCCGTATTGTCCAGTGAAATCTTCGTGGTGGAGGTGAAGCCAATCGTATTTTGGTAATTCGTCATACATGAGTTCATCATCGAATACCACATCGTATGGTATTTCTGCATAGGTCAAGACCAATGTGACAGCATCATCCCACGGTTGTTTGCTTTTTGGGGAATACACTGCAATTTTCGGGAATTTATCCAGAGTCATTGCATCCATATTAGAGGCTGGACTCGATATCTCTGCTATGATGTTATTGGATTGAGCATCAGAAATGACTTGGTAGCTGACACCTCTGATAATCAATTCGTTTTCGAATGATTGATAATAAGGGAACATAAATGAGCCGCCTTTGTAGTTGAGCAGCCAATCAACCTTGATGTCACTTTGCAATACCCAATAGGCAATGCCATAAGCTTTGAGATGATTGGTTTGCGTGCCATCCATAGGTATGAATATGCGCGATGCTTTGGCTTGCAATGCAAATAGCATGATGATGATTACTCCCCACTTCTTCATATTGATATTCATTTAAGCAAATTAACTACAGACTATGGTATAATCGAAATTACTGATTTGAAAGTTACATGCTGATTCGTTCATGACGATGGTGTGAATTGTATTTTTTGTAGATAATTCAGCTTGTTAAAGAGATATTAATTCTTCTCAATTGTATTTCATTTGTCTAAAATCTATAATTTGCACTAAAAATAGATGTAAGTCGTTATTTCTTTGAAATAGTAGATATCTTAGATTTTGTAATCATTTATATATTGAGAGTATTAATTTTTCTTATAGCCTTAGTAATTAGTTTTGATTCATTCGGTCAGGAGATTAACCTGACTGGTGTGAACAAAGGGGAGGGGTTATATATTAAGAACCCCTACAATTACAAGACAGATTCGTTCTGTATACAGCAATTATATGTGAATGGGAGACGCTCAAATGCTAATCTAAGGTTAACAGCCATTAAGTTGAATTTCAATGAAGTCGATAAGTTTGCGCCGGTTCATGTCAAGGTGATTCATGGTGATAGCTGCCAGCCTAAAATTGTAAACCCTCAAGCAATACTCTATTATACCTCTTTCAAATTTGACAGTTTGGTCATCAATGATTCCTTGATGCACTGGTATACGAAAGGTGACAAGCGTGAAGGGATGTTCTATATCGAAAGGTTAAAATATATGAACTGGGAAGAGTTGCATTCAATGAAGGCTAAAGGTCGGTTCGATGGTGCACAGTACGTTTATTTTCCTGAACACAACGATGGAGGTAACAAGTATAGAATTAGATATGAGCTTCCAAATGGTCGATATTTGTATTCCACAGAGGTGGAGCATTATCACTATCCTGAAGGCGTCTCTTTTTCCCCGAGAGTGGTGACGGATATTATGTATCTCTCAAGAGAAGCACGTTTTGAAATCTCCGACAGCAATGGTGAAATAATCCTTACTGGAGTAGCTAAGAAAATTCCTTTGCGAAAACTCAGGTCCGGAGATTACACAATCAATATAGAAGGTGATATTGATTCCTTTGTAAAGAAGTAACCCAATAAGTCTTAGCCGAGAATATCTATTCCGAAGAAGCTACTCAACACAACTAATACAAACAATCCTGCAAGCAATATTGGACACACATAAGTGATTGTAATATTGATGAATATTTTAACGTAAGAGTTGTGGTAGCCCTCAAAACCTTGTGCTAATTCCTCATGAAGATTTTCTTTCTTCCAGACATAGGCTGCAAATGAGACAATCAAACAACCACCTAGGAGCAACATAGTATCCGCAACATGTCCCAGAAAGGTCATAGTATCTGTGGCTGATTCTGCACCTAGGTAGGTGATGAAATTGGTAAAGAATTCACTATAGCCATTCCCTACTAATGAAGGGAGTCCAACTACGAAAATAATAGCTGCCATGATGATGACAGCTTTGCTTCTTTTAATTTTGTATTCGTCTACTACAAAGGCTACAGGAACCTCCAATAATGAGACGGTTGAGGTCAATGCTGCAAATGATAATAGAAGGAAGAAGAAAGATCCAACCACAATACCTAAAGTAGCTCCTAATGATTCAAACACGCCTGGTAGGGTAACGAAAATCAAACCTGCACCTCCTTGGATATTAGACATATCTCCACCTGTGCTATAAGATACCAATGGGAATAACATCAGACCAGCAATGAATGCGATCCCCACATCAAATAGTGTGATAGCAGCTGCAGAACTGATAATGTTTTCGTTTTTGGTCAAATAACTACCGTAAGTGATCAGGGCACCCATACCAAGGGAGAGAGAAAAGAAGGCTTGTCTCAATGCACCACCGATCGTTGAAAAATGAATCTCTGAAAAGTCAGGTATCAAATAGTATTTTACACCTATCATGGCATTGGGCAAGGTGAATGAATAGGCTAATATCCCTAAGATCATAATGATCAAAGTAGGCATCAATATCTTGGCTGCTTTTTCAATACCTCCTGACACGCCTTTGGAAACAATGAATGCAGTGGCCCCCATGAATGTGATTGCATAAAGAGCAATTTGCCAGACGTTGGTGATGTAGCTTCCGAACTGGTTGCCTATGTCAAAATTACCTTGCGCCATTTCGATAAAGTATCCGAATGCCCAGCCTGCTACTACATTGTAAAACGAAAGAATGATGATACCGGCTAAAATACCCAACATACCCAGGTACTTCCATGATTCATGGCCCAGTGCTTTGAAAGCTCCAACCGGATTCTTTTCAGTCTTTCTGCCAATTGCTATCTCCGTTACCATCACTGGGAAACATAGTGTGAAACAGAAAATCAAATAAAGTACTACGAATACGGCTCCTCCGCCAGCTTCTACTTCAAAAGGAAATTTCCAGATATTGCCTAGTCCTACTGCTGACCCTGCTGCTGCTAAAATAAAACCTAATCTGTTACTGAAATTACCTCTTGCGGCCATATGTGCTATCAATTAAACTACGAATATATAAGAACTTGTTGAATACTGGTCTGACGGAGCATTTTATTTGCTCTTAACGGTCAGTCAAGTTGTAAATGGGTGGATAGATAATGGTTTACTTGTAACCAAACATTTTTTTCTCTTTGATCAATTGAGCTACTTGATTAGCAACATCATATTCCCAAGTCGAATTTCCAGAAGCGATCTTTTCGAGTACTTCTTGGTTGTGAATGTGTAGGATGTCTTTGTTAGCTGAGCTCAAGTCGTCTATATATCCATTTTCTTTGATGTAAGAGAATAGGTGAGTTAGATGCTTTGCAGGTGTGAAATTTTCTGAGGTTTCGATGTTTCCATCAATTAATGTAGGGTAGATGAGGAGTTTGACATTGGAACCAAATAGTCTACTGAACGATTCTAGGATTCCACCTTTAAGATTGCTGTAGTAGCTCTCGTCAAACATCTTTCTGAGGTTTTCCGTACCAATCACAAATGACATTCTCATACCTCTGGTGAATTGTGCTAAATATGCAGCCAGCTTATAATGTTCTTGATAGTTGGAGATCAATACGTTGTGCCCCAGTGAGTTGAGTAGGTCAACTCGATCGAGAAAGTCTTTGTCGTCGATCTTGCCATCGGACAATAAATCTGTGATGGTCAGTTCTGTGATCACTTTCATTCTTTTGATGTCAACATTTTCATCCTCTTTGAAATATTGAGTTGCGATGTTGATCATGTCTTCACTGACCAGTGTGGCAGGTCTGAAATGGCCTCTCAATACACATATATTTTTCTTGTATAGGAAAGCTGACGGCTGTTGATTCTGGCCTTTTTTGTCAAACATAGCCGCATGAGTCAATCCATATTTTACCAGTTTAAGACTCATCAAACGGTTGTCGACATCTTTAAAGCTAGGTCCAGATAGTTTGAAATAATCGATTTCCACTCGATCATGGCTGATGTTGTCTACGATAGATAACATCATTCTGTCAGGTGTCTGGTGGTGATTGAAGCAAGCGTAGGTCAAATTTACTCCGATTTTCCCCAATACTTCTTGTTGCCAAATAGTTTCGGGATCATTGAGTACCACATGTACGATGATGTCGTTGGGTTCGGACTCTGGTGTGAGCTGAAATCTAACACCTAGCCATCCATGTCCTTGGTTGGTTTTTCTGAAATTAAGCGTCTCTACCGTGTTAGCAAAAGCAAAGAAGTTGGTAGTAGCTGCTCGATTGGTTAGCCTCTTGGATAAGAGACCATACTCCTTGTTCAACATTTTTTCTAATTTCTCTTCACATACATAACGCTCTGTTTCTCCATAAATGGCATCCGAGAATGTCATGTCATAAGCCGACATAGTTTTTGCAATAGTCCCTGACGCACCACCTGCTTTGAAAAAATTGGAAGCTACTTCTTGTCCTGCACCTATTTCCGCTAATGAACCGTAGATGGATTCGTTGAGGTTGAGTGATAGGGCTTTTTCTTTAGTCGTGTGTACACCTTCTTCCATGTTGTGAGCTCAGAATTTTGGTAAATGTTGAAATCAATAATTGCTAAAATTGAATCATTAATGAATGATCATCTTTGTCAGGACAAAATTATTCAGAAGCCTCACTTTATTGACCTCTTAAAAGTTTATTTTTGAAATAGTTTTAGAATTATAACTCTTTCTGAAAGAGGATTTGTCAAAAGAGAGGATTAGGACCATTATAAAGCTGTTTGTCAAAAAAGTGACTAGTTATTATCAGTAATAAAAATCAATGAGTCAATTTGAGTATATATTCATTTTTGGAGGATTAGGAGTCTTATTGATTTTCACGTTCGTTTTTGTAGCGTACTATCTCGACTCTCTTAATTATTTTTATTACAAAAAGGTTAATTTCAAATTTGATGATCTTGAGATTACCTATTGGTACAAATGGAAGTTGTTGGCCAGTAAAGGTTCTCCTTTTTTTATATGGAGAAAAGTCAAAATTGTCAATCATAGTACGAATCAAGAGTCAGAACATGAGATTGATCCAGTGTCGGAAAATGGTCATGTACTTTATTTTTATATAGATCACAATTACAAGACTTCAACAGGAATGCTTTTTGATGCAATAGTGATTCGAGATTCGGACGTCTCAATGGGGTTCGATTTGTACTCAACCGATTATTTGGGTAAACAATATGTTTATGAAAAAAGAGAAGAGTCTACTGAGTATATGGGTATGATTGAACAAGGAATCTTCTACAAATCCGAAGGGATGTATAGGAATGTTGAAAGTAAGGAATTGAATTATTGATTTGTAGACTAAAGATACTAGGTCCAAGATTCAAAGATCAATTGATTATGATTAGTAACTAGAGAAAANNTTTTCTCTAGTTACTAATCATACCAGTCGTAGAACCAAGACAATATAATCTTGAGTTTTTGTCTAAAATCTAATATCTAAAACCTAACCTCTTGATTTGGTTACTGACTTACTTTATAAGCAGCGATAGAATTACCAAAAAAGGTTGGTACGTAAAGTGTTTGTGTTTCTGTTATATAACAAATGTCAGCAGCGTTGACTTTCTGATTTCTGGTGTCCATCAATAACGTTTTGGTACCATCATCTTGTACATGGAATACCTGGCCTGGCCAAGTCGAGACGATGAAGTCTTTTCCAATAGAAACGATACCATCACCTCCAGCTATAGAATCAGTCAATACAGTCATCTCTTTGCTCTCTAAATTGATCTTCATGAAATCATCCCCACCCATAGAAGCCACAAATAAGTAGCCGTTTTTCAAGAATACACCGTTAGGGTTTTTGAAAGCTTCATCTTCTTTGAATACAGTTATTACGCCTTGATTGTATTCAAATATTTTATTAGAATTAGAACCCGAGATATAAAGCCTACCATCTTCTGCTGCCGTAATGTCATTCAAAAAACTAGTTCCTTCTATCGGTAGCTTATTGATGATTCTCGCGGTTTCAATGTCAATTTCTACGATCTCATCGATGTTGGTCACGAACAGAGAATTGCCAACGATCGCCATGCCTTTTGGTGCAGACAAGCCATCGATCCATTTTAGTTCAATTATCTCACCTGTCGATGGAGAAACTTTCGCAATGAATCCATCATTGTCATGTGTAGTAGGAGGTATTTCGTTGATACAAGAAACGAACAATACGTCTAAGCCTGAGTGGTAGACTATGCCTTCACTTGTGGTTAGTAGCGTGTCGGATTTCCAAAGTTTGTTGAGAGATACAACTGTTGCAGTTGTTTCAATAGTACTTTCGTTTGGAAGAGATGTTTTTTCTGTCTTTGGCTGGCAGGAAAAACCCGCGAGCGCAAATACAAATAATAGATTTGTGATTCGCATGATTATTTTATGTTCTGATTTCAGTCCGAAATCTAATTCAAATAACCAAGAATCTAAAAGTTTAAAACTAAACCATTATTAGTACTCCCTTAAATCCGCAGCTTGTT
>JAOPTS010000098.1:14810-32347 GCA_051531955.1 Reichenbachiella sp. | reverse complement strand
ACGGGTGTAGCTCAATTGGCAGAGTAGTGGTCTCCAAAACCATTGGTTGGGAGTTCGAGTCTCTCCACCCGTGCAAAGTTTAACGACAAAGGTTTGTATTATGACAAAACTGATTAATTTTTTTAAAGAGTCTTATGATGAAATGGTCCATAAAGTTACATGGTCCAAATATTCTGAGCTTCAAAGTAGTTCCGTTTTGGTATTAGTCGCTTCCCTGATCTTTGCGTTGTTCATAGGTTTAATAGATATCAGTTTTGAGAATCTATTGAATTGGTATTATCAGAATCTTTAATTAGTCAAAAGCCCCTGTTATGAGTGAGTTAAAATGGTACGTTGTACGTGCTGTCAGTGGTCAAGAGAAGAAAGTTAAAGCTTATCTTGAAACTGAAATAACTAGGATGGGTCTGGAAGATTTCATTCCTCAAATTTTGATACCTTCTGAGAAGGTATACGAAATGAGAAATGGTAAGAAAAGAGTCAGAGAAAGAAATTTCTTTCCTGGTTATATTCTTATGTCTTGCGACATCAATCATGGAGAAGTACAGCATACTATCACAGCTATACCGGGCGTAATTGGCTTTTTAGGAGCTAATGATGGAGGTCCTTCAAAGGTCCCTGTTGCACTTAGACAAAATGAGGTAAATCGAATTTTGGGTAAAGTGGATGAAGTAGAAGAGCAAGAAGAAAAGCTTGATACTCCATTTATTATAGGTGAAACAGTGAAAGTGATGGATGGTCCATTTAATGGATTTACAGGTGCTGTAGAAGAAGTTTTCGAAGAAAGAAAGAAGCTTAATGTTATGGTTAAGATATTCGGAAGAAACACACCAGTAGAACTTAATTATATTCAAGTAGAAAAAACAGAGTAGAAATGGCTAAGGAAATTAGTGGATACTTAAAATTACAGATAAAGGGTGGTGCTGCCAACCCTTCTCCTCCTGTGGGACCCGCTTTAGGTAGTAAGGGTCTTAACATCATGGACTTCTGTAAGCAGTTCAATGCTAGAACCCAAGAAAAAGCAGGACAAGTACTTCCAGTGCTTATTACTATCTACGCTGACAAATCTTTTGATTTTGTTATAAAGACACCTCCAGCAGCTGTGTTGTTATTAAACGCAGCTAAGTTGAAGAAAGGTTCTTCGGAATCTAACAGAGACAAGGTAGGGTCAGTATCATGGGATCAAGTAAAAGAGATTGCAGAAACTAAAATGCCGGATTTGAACGCATTTGAAGTGGAATCAGCAATGAAGATGGTTGCAGGTACAGCAAGAAGTATGGGAATAAACGTAAAAGGACAAGCCCCTTGGGCCAATTAATTAGATAATTAAAATGGCAAAATTAACGAAAAGTCAAAAACTAGCTGCTGAAAAGTTTGATAAAACTAAAAGCTATAGCCTCAAAGAGGCTTCAAAACTAGTAAAGGAAATCACTACAACTAAATTCGATGCATCAGTGGATCTGGATATTAGGTTAGGAGTTGATCCAAGAAAGGCAGACCAAATGGTCAGAGGTGTGGTTGCATTACCACATGGTACAGGTAAGGATGTGAGAGTATTAGTATTGTGTACGCCTGACAAAGAGCAGGAAGCAAAAGATGCTGGTGCTGATCATGTAGGGTTAGATGAGTATATCAAGAAAATCGAAGGTGGTTGGACTGATATCGATGTAATCATTACAATGCCTACTGTTATGGCCAAAGTTGGTAGAATTGGTAGAGTATTAGGACCTAGAGGTTTGATGCCAAATCCAAAGTCTGGTACAGTTACGCTTGATGTTGCAAAAGCGGTAAAAGAGGTTAAATCTGGTAAGATTGACTTTAAAGTAGACAAATTCGGAATTATTCATGCCAGTGTAGGTAAAGTATCTTTCACTGCTGAGCAAATTGAAGAAAATGCTACTACTTTAATCAATATGATCGAGAAGTTGAAGCCTAACAGTGCAAAAGGTACTTATATGAGAAGCGTAGGCCTATCAAGTACAATGAGTGCTGGTATTTCAATCGAACACGCATCAACTGGTTTATAATCAAGCTTAAATAATTCATATCGAGTAGTCGATAAGATTTAAAAAGATTAAAAATGACTAGAGAAGAAAAAGCCAAAGTAATCGAAGAACTTTCGGGTAAATTCAAGTCAAGTGGAAATTTCTACTTTACTGATGCTGCAGGAATGACTGTTGCTGAAGTGAACGACTTGCGAAGTAAGTGTTACGAAAATGGCGTAGAATATAGGGTAATTAAAAATACCTTGATTAAAAAAGCATTAGAAACGGTTGATGCTGATTTCTCTTCATTGAATGATGAAGTATTGAGAGGTTTCTCTGGAGTAATGTTTACTGGCGAAAATGCTAGTGCTCCGGCTAAATTAATCAAGGAATTTCAAAAAACAGACAGCGCAGATAGACCAAAACTTAAAGGGGCTTCCATCGAATACGATCTCTTTATTGGAGAGGAACATTTGAATACGCTTGCTCAACTTAAGTCTAGAAAAGAACTTATTGGTGATGTGATTGGATTACTTCAATCGCCTGCTAAGAATGTTATTTCTGGCCTTCAAAGTGGTGGACAAACGCTTTCCGGTCTTATCAAGACCTTGTCTGAACGTTAATCAATTATTAAATTAAAATTACAAACAATATATCATGGCAGATTTAAAAGAATTCGCTGAGCAATTAGTAAACTTAACAGTTAAGGAAGTTAATGAGTTAGCTGAAATCCTTAAAGATGAGTACGGTATTGAGCCTGCAGCAGCAGCAGCTCCAGTTATGGTAGCAGGTGCTGCCGGTGGAGACGCAGCTGAGGAGAAAAGCTCATTTGACGTAATCTTGAAAGCACCAGGTGGGGCTAAATTAGCAGTAGTTAAATTAGTTAAAGAATTGACAGGTTTAGGTCTGAAAGAAGCTAAGGAATTAGTTGATGGCGCTCCTAAAGCAGTTAAGGAAGGTTTAGCTAAAGATGAGGCTGAAGGTCTTAAAAAGCAATTAGAAGAAGCAGGTGCTGAAGTAGAGCTTGCTTAATTAGATTGACGTTTTTTTATAAAATCGTCTAATTTATTAGACCTGGTCCAGACTTAAATCTGGATCAGGTCTTTTCCTGTTTCTGCTTTGGCAGAAATTGTTCAAAAATTATTATAACATAAAATTGTACGGCCTTGGCTAGTAATAATAAATCTGAAAGAATTAATTTCTCTTCGATTAAGTCAGTGATAGATTATCCTGATTTTTTGAAGGTTCAGTTACAGTCTTTTGAGGATTTTTTCCAATTGGAAACTCCTGCTGAAAAAAGAGTTCAAGAGGGACTGTTTAAAGTGTTTTCAGAAAATTTCCCTATCTCTGATTCAAGAGACAACTTTGTACTAGAGTTTATCGACTATTTGGTTGATCCTCCGAAGTACAACGTAGATGAATCTATAGACAGAGGGTTAACTTATTCTGTTCCTTTGAAAGCAAAATTGAGATTGTCATGTAATGACGATGATAATGATGATTTCGAAACGATAGAGCAGGAAGTTTTCTTGGGGAATATTCCTTATATGACTTCTAAGGGTTCATTTGTTATAAATGGTGCTGAACGTGTGATTGTTTCACAACTACACAGATCTCCAGGTGTATTCTTTGCCCAAAGTAAGCACACCAATGGTACTAAACTTTATTCTGCAAGAATCATTCCTTTCAAAGGATCTTGGATAGAGTTTGCTACTGATGTAAACAACGTGATGTATGCTTACATCGATCGAAAAAAGAAATTTCCAGTAACTACATTGTTAAGAGCAATTGGTTATGGTTCTGATAAGGATATACTTGATTTATTCGGGTTATCTGAAGAAGTAAATGCAACTAAAAAGGACTTGAAAAAAGTAGTAGGAAGGAAACTTGCTGCTAGAGTTTTGAGAACTTGGACAGAAGATTTCGTTGATGAGGATACAGGAGAAGTTGTATCTATTGATAGAAACGAAGTACTTCTTGAAAGAGATTCAATGATCAATGAAGAGGATATTGATACTATCGTTGATTCTGGATCTAAGTCTATCATCTTGCATAAGAAAGATGTGAATATTACAGATTACTCTATTGTTTATAATACACTACAGAAAGATAACTCTAACTCAGAGAAAGAAGCGGTAGAGCAGATCTATAGACAGTTAAGGAATACTGAAGCGCCAGATGAGCAAACTGCAAGAGATATCATCAACAATTTATTCTTCAGTGATAAGAGATATGATCTAGGTGAAGTTGGTAGATATAGAATCAACAGAAAGCTTCAATTAGATGAAACTAACGCATCTAGAGTATTAACGAAAGTTGATATTATTTTGATAGTGAAGTATTTGATTGGTCTTATTAACTCTAAAGCAGTAGTTGATGATATTGATCACTTAAGTAACAGACGTGTAAGAACAGTTGGTGAGCAATTGTATTCTCAGTTTGGAGTTGGTTTGTCAAGAATGGCTAGAACTATCAAAGAGAGAATGAATGTTAGAGATAATGAAGACTTCAAGCCGATCGATTTGATCAATGCTAGAACACTTTCTTCTGTTATCAATTCATTCTTTGGTACGAACCAATTATCTCAGTTCATGGATCAAACGAATCCATTGGCAGAGGTGACACACAAAAGAAGAATGTCAGCATTAGGACCTGGTGGACTTTCAAGAGAAAGAGCTGGTTTTGAGGTAAGAGATGTTCACTATACGCATTATGGTCGTCTATGTACGATTGAAACTCCTGAGGGTCCAAACATTGGTTTGATATCTTCATTATGTGTGCATGCTAAAGTAAATAGCATGGGATTCATCGAAACTCCTTATCGAGAAGTAGATAATGGAGTTGTAAATATGACTAGTAATGTGAAGTACTTGACCGCTGAGGAAGAGGATACACATAATATTGCACAGGCAAATGCTCCATTAAATGATGGTGGCGTTTTCTTAAATAACTCTGTAAAAGCGAGATTCGAAGGTGACTTCCCAGTTGTGGAGCCTAAGGATTTAAGATACATGGACGTAGCGCCTAATCAAATTGTATCGGTTGCAGCTTCAATGATTCCGTTCTTGGAACATGATGATGCAAACAGAGCCTTGATGGGATCTAACATGCAGCGTCAAGCCGTTCCATTATTGAAGCCACAGGCTCCAATCGTGGGTACTGGTCTTGAAAAAAGAGTAGCATTAGATTCTAGATCATTAATCTTAGCAGAGACTAACGGTGAAGTGATTTATGTTGATGCGAAAAAGATCGTAGTTAAATATGAGACTACTGACTTTGAGAAGTTAATTTCTTTTAATGATGAAGAGACTACATATGAGTTGATTAAGTTCAGAAGAACGAATCAAGATACTTGTATCAACTTGAAACCAATCGTTTTTAAAGGTGATAAGATTACTAAAGGTCAACCATTATGTGAAGGTTTTGCAACTGAAAATGGTGAATTAGCTTTAGGTAGGAACTTGATGGTGGCATACATGCCATGGCAAGGTTATAACTTTGAGGATGCGATTGTAATTTCTGAGAAAGTCGTCAGAGACGATGTTTTCACTTCTATTCATATTGATGAGTATGAGTTGGAAGTAAGAGATACAAAAAGAGGAGAAGAAGAATTGACGTCAGAGATTCCAAACGTAAGTGAGGAAGCGGTGAAAAACTTGGATGAGCATGGTATCATCAGAGTAGGAGCTGAAATCAAAGAAGGCGATATTTTGATTGGTAAAATCACACCAAAAGGTGAGACTGACCCAACTCCGGAAGAAAAATTATTGAGAGCAATCTTTGGAGACAAAGCAGGTGATGTAAAAGATGCTTCGTTGAAAGCTTCTCCATCATTGAGAGGTGTTGTTATCGATACTAAACTTTTCTCTAGACCTAAGAAAGATAAGGATCTAAGAGCAAAAGCTAAGAAGGAAGTTGAAATCCTTAAGGCGAACTATTCTAAGTTATTGATTGAGATGAGAAATTCTCTTTTAAGTAAATTAGTAGAATTAGTTGGTGGTAAAACATGTCAAGGAATCAAGCATAAGTTTGGTGAGGAGATCATGTCTAAAGGTATTAAATTCAATAATAAGAATCTTGAAGAGAATGTCTTCCCAGCGAAGAATATCTACAGAGATGAAAGTAGCTACCACGTACAAGAGGAAGTGAACTTGATTTCTGATTTGATATTGGATGGCTGGACAACGGATTCTGAGCTTAATAAATTAGTTTTTGACCTTGTTAGAAATTATAATAAGAAAAGAAACGAAGTTGGTGGTACTTTCAAAAGAGAGAGATTTACTCTTGAAGTTGGAGATGAGTTGCCAGCAGGTATCGTTCAATTAGCTAAAGTATATGTAGCTAAGAAGCGTAAGCTTAAAGTAGGTGATAAGATGGCGGGTCGTCACGGTAACAAGGGTGTTGTAGCTCGTATTGTGAGAGAAGAAGATATGCCATTCTTGGAAGATGGAACTCCAATGGATATTTGTCTTAACCCACTAGGTGTACCTTCAAGGATGAATATTGGTCAGATATATGAAACTGTATTGGCTTGGGCAGGTCACAAATTGGGTAGAAGGTATGCTACTCCTATTTTTGATGGTGCGAGCATGGAAGAAGTTGCAGCTGAATTGAAAGAAGCTGGTTTGCCAGAATTTGGTAGAACATACTTGTATGATGGTTTGTCGGGTCAGAAATTTGATCAGCCCATTACTGTAGGTATGGCATATATGCTGAAACTGGGTCACTTAGTTGATGATAAGATGCATGCAAGGTCTATAGGGCCATACTCATTGATTACTCAACAGCCATTGGGAGGTAAAGCTCAGTTTGGTGGACAGAGATTTGGTGAGATGGAGGTTTGGGCACTTGAGGCTTTCGGTGCAGCAAATGTTCTTCAAGAGATCTTAACGATTAAGTCTGATGACGTGATCGGTAGAGCTAAGGCTTACGAAGCTATCGTAAAAGGTGAAAATATGATCAAACCTAATATTCCAGAGTCGTTTAACGTACTCGTTCACGAATTGAGAGGTTTAGCTCTTGAAATCACTTTAGACTAATTATTTTTTGATAACAAAGGTCCCGAGCGATCGGGATCACTAACTTATAAGATAAATTATGGCATTCAGAAAAAGCAAAAAGCTAAATAGCGATTTTTCAAGAGTTACCGTAAGTTTGGCTTCTCCAGAATCTATTCTGGAAAGTTCTCATGGTGAGGTAACACAGCCGGAAACTATCAATTATAGAACTTATAAGCCTGAAATGGGTGGATTGTTCTGTGAGAGAATATTTGGTCCAGTAAAGGATTGGGAATGTCATTGTGGCAAATACAAAAGAATCAGATATAAAGGTATTATCTGTGATAGATGTGGTGTCGAAGTGACAGAGAAGAAAGTACGTAGAGAGAGAATGGGACATATCGAATTGGTAGTTCCTGTTGCTCATATTTGGTATTTCAAATCATTACCGAATAAGATTGGTTATTTATTAGGAATTCCTACTAAGAAATTGGACCAGATCATATACTACGAGCGATTCTTGGTTATTCAACCAGGAGTTAAAGAAGAAGATGGTATCAATAGACATGATTTCTTAACGGAAGATGAGTATCTAGATATATTAGATAAGCTTCCAAGAGAGAATCAATTATTAGATAATGACGATCCAAATAAATTCATCGCCAACATGGGTGCTGAAGCTTTGGAAATGTCTTTGGCTAGAATTGACTTAGATGATTTGTCTTACCAGTTAAGACATCAAGCGGCAACTGATACTTCTCAGCAGAGAAAAGCAGAAGCTTTGAAAAGGTTGAAAGTTGTTGAAGCATTTAGAGATGCAAAAACAAGAATCGAAAACAGACCTGAGTGGATGATCATCAAAATGGTTCCAGTAATTCCTCCGGAATTGAGACCATTGGTGCCATTAGACGGTGGTAGATTCGCTACTTCTGATTTGAATGACTTGTATAGAAGAGTTATTATCAGAAACAATAGATTGAAGAGATTGGTGGATATCAAAGCTCCAGAAGTGATTCTTAGAAATGAGAAACGTATGCTTCAAGAAGCTGTAGATTCATTGTTCGATAACTCTAGAAAGGTAAATGCAGTTAGATCTGATGGAAACAGAGCTTTGAAATCTTTGAGTGATATGCTGAAAGGTAAGCAAGGTAGATTCCGTCAAAATTTACTAGGTAAAAGGGTTGATTATTCTGGACGTTCTGTAATTGTAGTAGGTCCTGAATTGAAAATGCACGAATGTGGTCTTCCAAAAGGAATGGCAGCAGAGCTTTTCAAACCTTTTGTTATAAGAAAATTAATAGAGAGAGGTATAGTTAAGACAGTGAAGTCAGCGAAGAAAATCGTTGATAGAAAAGATCCTGTGATTTGGGATATCCTAGAGAACGTATTGAAAGGACACCCAGTCATGCTTAACCGTGCTCCTACTCTACACAGATTAGGTATACAAGCTTTCCAACCAAAATTAATTGAAGGAAAAGCAATCCAGTTACATCCATTAGCATGTACGGCATTTAACGCCGATTTTGATGGTGATCAGATGGCGGTTCATGTTCCTTTAGGGCATGAAGCTATTTTGGAAGCATCTGTTTTGATGTTGGCATCACATAACATCTTGAACCCTGCGAATGGTGCTCCTATTACTGTACCATCTCAAGATATGGTTTTGGGATTGTATTATGTAACTAAAGGAAAGAGAACTACTAAAACTGAAACAGTGGTTGGAGAAGGGATGACTTTCTACAACTCTGAAGAGGTAATCATTGCTATTAATGAAGAAAAGCTTTCTAAGCATGCATTCATTAAAGTTAGAACTCAAGTAAGAAATGAGGTTGGTGAATTAGAAACTAAAATCATTGAGACTGTTGCTGGTAGAGTTCTTTTCAATGAATTCGTTCCTGAAGAAGTTGGGTTTGTTGATGAGTTGTTGACTAAGAAAAAGTTGCAACAAATTATTTCTACTGTATTTAAGATTTCTGGGATGGCTAGAACAGCCAACTTCTTGGATGATATCAAACACTTAGGTTTTCAAGCTGCTTATAAAGGTGGATTGTCAATGGGACTTGGTGATATCAAAATACCAGTTGAGAAGGATCAATTAGTATCACAAGCTAAAAAAGAAGTTGAAGCAGTATGGGCCAATTATCAAATGGGTCTAATTACTGATAACGAGAGATATAATCAAGTAATTGATATTTGGACTAGAATCAACTCACAGTTGACTGGTACTCTGATGACACAGTTGGAGGAAGAAGATCAAGGATTTAACTCGATATACATGATGATGCACTCAGGAGCAAGGGGTTCTAGAGAGCAGATTCGTCAGCTTGGAGGAATGAGAGGTTTGATGGCAAAGCCACAAAAGAACTTACAAGGTTCTGTTGGTGAGATTATTGAAAACCCGATTCTTTCAAACTTTAAGGAAGGTTTAGATGTAATTGAATACTTCATTTCTACACATGGTGCTCGTAAAGGTTTGGCCGATACAGCATTGAAGACTGCAGATGCGGGTTACTTAACACGTCGTTTGGTTGATGTTGCGCAAGATGTAGTTGTGAATGAACAAGATTGTGGTTCTTTAAGAGGGCTTACAGTTTCAGCATTGAAAGATAATGAAGATGTTGTTGAACCATTATCTGAAAGAATATTAGGTAGAGTTTCTGTACATGATGTGTACGATCCTATTTCTGAAGAGTTGGTCATTCCTTATGGAATCGAAATTGATGAGGAGTTGGCTGCTAAAGTCGATGATTTGGCTATCGAAGAAGTAGAGATTAGATCTGTATTGACTTGTGAGTCTAAAAAAGGAGTTTGTTCTAAATGTTATGGAAGAAACTTAGCGAGTGGTCAAATGTCACAAATTGGTGAGGCAGTAGGTGTAATTGCTGCCCAGTCGATCGGTGAACCTGGAACACAGTTGACATTGAGAACGTTCCATGTTGGGGGTACTGCATCAAACATTGCAGTTGAAGCGACTTTGGATGCTAAGTTTGATGGTGTAATCGAATTTGAAGAATTAAGATCTATTAAAGCAACTAACAAGGACGGAGACGAGACTAATGTTGTAATGGGTAGAGCGGGTGAAATTAAAATTAACGACCCTGTGACAGGTAAAACGTTGATCAGTAACCATGTACCTTACGGAGCTTTCTTGGCAGTGAAGAACAAGAAGAAAGTGAAGAAAGGTGACCAACTTTGTAGTTGGGATCCATACAATGCAGTAATTCTTTCAGAATTTAACGGTACAGTTAATTTTGACGCAATTATTGAAGGTATTACTTACAAAGAAGAATCTGATGAGCAAACAGGTCACAGAGAGAAAGTAATTATCGAAACTAAAGATAAGACTAAAAACCCTACTATTTTAGTAGAAGGTGGAGCAGAAGATAGAGCCTATAACATACCAGTTGGAGCTCACTTGGCAATTGAAATGGGTGATGAAATCAAACCAGGTCAAATTTTGGCTAAAATTCCAAGATCAATGGGTAAATCGAGAGATATTACTGGGGGTCTTCCAAGAGTAACTGAGTTATTTGAGGCTAGAAACCCATCTAACCCAGCTGTAGTTTCTGAGATTGACGGTGTGGTGACATATGGTGGAATCAAGAGAGGTAACAGAGAAATATTTATCGAGTCTAAAGATGGTGTTAAGAAAAGATACCTTGTCTCTTTAGCCAAGCACATCCTGGTACAGGATAATGACTTTGTAAGAGCAGGATACGCATTATCAGATGGAGCTACAACTCCAGCTGATATCTTAGCGATCAAAGGACCAACAGCGGTACAAGAGTACTTGGTAAATGAAATCCAAGAAGTTTATAGATTACAAGGTGTGAAGATCAATGATAAACACATCGAAACAATCGTGAGACAGATGATGCAAAAAGTGGTCATCTTGGATGCTGGTGATACTAGTTTCTTACCGAATCAATTGGTTGACAAAATCAAATTTATGACAGAAAATGATTCTGTATTGGATTTGAAAGTAGTGACAGAGCCAGGTGATTCAGGTAACTTGAAACAAGGACAAATTATTACTGCTAGACTATTGAGAGATGAAAACTCTTCTTTAAGAAGAAAGGATCTTAAAATTGTACAAGTGAGAGGTGCAGAGCCAGCAGTATCTAAGCCTATGTTGCAAGGTATTACACAAGCTTCTTTGGGAACTGAAAGCTTTATTTCAGCAGCTTCCTTCCAGGAAACTACTAAAGTATTGAGTGAAGCTTCTATTAGAGGTAAGAGAGATACTTTACAAGGATTGAAAGAGAATGTAATTGTTGGACATTTGATCCCCGCAGGTACAGGACAAAGAAATTTCCAAAGTTTGATCGTAGGTTCTCAAGATGAGTATGATTCTTTGGTAAGCTCTAAAGAGGAGTTTGCTGCAAGTAAAGTAAAAGAGGTAGAGACAAATGAATAAGGACGAACAAGAGAAGAAAGTGAAAGGCAATCAGATTAATATTGAATTGTCTGAGGAAGTAGCAGAAGGTGTATATTCTAATTTAGCTATGATTGCGCATTCAAATTCTGAATTTGTAATAGACTTTATTCGTTTGATGCCAGGAGTGCCCAAGGCTAAGGTTAAATCTAGAATTGTAATCACTCCAGAGCATGCCAAAAGACTTCATGCTGCTTTGCAAGATAATATTGTGAAGTATGAGAAGACTTTTGGACCAATTAAGCATGTAGATGATTCCCCTAAGTTCCCCATGAATTTTGGTGGCGCAGTAGGCGAAGCATAATAGAAATATAAAGAAGAAAAAAAGGAGGTCAATTGACCTCCTTTTTTTTGCCCTAGATTTTAAGATGAGAGTATGGAAATCGTTGAGAATCAGATAAATTTTCTAATCAAAGTTTTTATTACACCGTATTGTTTCTATCTTTGCGTTCCCAAATTTGGGCAAGTTGAAATAAATTAAAAGTAATATAAATGCCTACTATACAACAATTAGTTAGAAAAGGTAGAAAAACTTTGGTATCAAAGTCCAAGTCTCCTGCTTTGGATTCATGTCCTCAGAGACGCGGTGTTTGTACTAGGGTTTACACTACTACACCTAAGAAACCAAACTCAGCAATGAGAAAGGTAGCAAGGGTAAGGTTGACAAATGGTAAAGAAGTGAATGCTTACATACCAGGTGAAGGTCATAATCTACAGGAACACTCAATCGTATTGATTAGAGGTGGTAGAGTTAAGGATTTACCAGGGGTAAGGTACCATATCATTAGAGGAGCTTTGGATACTGCTGGCGTAAGCGGACGTACACAAAGAAGATCTAAGTATGGCGCTAAAAAGCCAAAAGTCAAGAAGTAATTAATAATTATTGATTTAAAGAAGAAATGAGAAAATCGAAACCAAAGAAGAGATATATTCTTCCGGATCCGAAATTTCAAGATACACTCGTATCTAAATTCGTGAACTACCTAATGGTAGACGGTAAGAAGAGTATTGCTTATACAATCTTTTATGACGCAGTAGCGATCGTTGAAGAAAAAACGAGTGAGAATGGTCTTGAAACTTGGAAAAAAGCACTTAACAACATTATGCCTTCTGTTGAAGTAAAAAGCAGAAGAGTGGGTGGTGCAACTTTCCAAGTTCCAATTGAAGTAAGACCTTCTAGGAAGACGTCACTTGGAATCAAGTGGATGATTAGCTTTTCTCGTAAGAGAGGTGAGAAAACAATGAAAGAGCGTTTAGCTGGAGAAATTATTGCTGCATCGAAAGGTGAAGGAGCGGCAGTGAAGAAGAAAGATGATACGCATAGAATGGCTGAAGCTAATAAGGCATTTTCACATTTTAGATTTTAATAGTAATGGCAAGAGATCTAAAGTATACACGTAATATTGGAATTGCTGCGCATATTGATGCTGGTAAAACTACGACAACTGAGCGTATCCTTTATTACACTGGAGTTAGCCATAAAATTGGTGAGGTGCATGATGGGGCTGCTACCATGGACTGGATGGAGCAAGAGCAAGAAAGGGGTATTACAATTACTTCTGCTGCTACTACTGTATTCTGGCCTTATAAAGACAAAGAATATCACATCAATATCATTGATACTCCGGGTCACGTAGATTTTACTGTAGAAGTAAATAGATCATTGAGAATATTGGATGGTTTGGTTTTCTTGTTTAGTGCGGTTGATGGTGTTGAGCCACAATCAGAAACTAACTGGAGATTAGCAGATAATTATAAAGTATCTCGTTTGGGTTTTGTCAACAAAATGGACAGAGCTGGAGCAGACTTTTTAATGGTTTGTAATCAGGTGAAAGAAAGATTAGGAACTAAAGCAGTTCCATTCCAACTTCCAATCGGGGCTGAAGAAGGTTTTAAAGGAGTAGTTGATCTTGTTGAGAGAAAAGCTATGATCTGGAATGAAGAGGACATGGGGATGACTTTCGAGGAAGTCGAGATTCCAGCTGATATGGTTGAGGAAGTTGATCAATATAGAGAAGAACTTCTTGAAGCGATAGCTGAATATGATGATACTTTGATGGAGAAATTCTTCGAAGACCCTAATTCAATTACCAAAGATGAGATTATTGCTGCTTCTAGAAAAGCAACAATTAACATGGACTTTGTTCCAATGTTCTGTGGTTCTGCATTTAAGAACAAAGGTGTTCAAACAATGTTGGATTACGTGATGGAATTACTTCCTTCACCGATGGATAGAGAAGGTATTGAAGGTATCGATCCTGATACTGAAGAACCAACAGTAAGAAAACCTTCTGCGGATGAACCTTTCTGTGCCCTAGCTTTTAAAATCGCAACTGATCCATTCGTTGGTCGTTTGTGTTTTGCTAGAGCTTATTCTGGTACGTTGAACTCTGGTTCATATGTATGGAATACAAGAACAGATAAGAAGGAAAGAATATCTAGAATCTTCCAAATGCATGCAAATAAGCAAAATCAAATTGATCAGTTTCATGCTGGAGATATTGCTGCTGTAGTTGGTTTCAAAGATATCAAAACAGGTGACACACTTTGTGATGAGAAGCATAGAATCGTATTAGAGTCTATGGATTTTCCTGATCCAGTTATCGGATATGCAATTGAGCCTAAGACTCAAGCAGATGTTGATAAGCTTGGAATGGCAATTGCTAAACTAGTTGAAGAGGATCCTACTTTAGTTGTAGAGACGAATCATGAGACTGGTCAAACTATCTTGAAAGGTATGGGTGAGCTTCACCTAGACATTATCATTGATAGAATGAAGAGAGAATTCAAGGTTGAAATCAATCAAGGAGCTCCTCAAGTAGCATATAAAGAAGCTATCCAAACTTTAGTAGATCACAAAGAGGTTTATAAAAAGCAGTCTGGTGGTAAAGGTAAGTTTGCTGATATCTTATTTGAATTATCTCCAGTAGATGAAGATTTCAAAGAAGAAGGATTACAGTTTGTGAATAAAATTGTTGGGGGAGCAATTCCTAAAGAATTTATTCCAGCTATCGAGAAAGGTTTCAAAAATGCGATGTCTAATGGTCCTTTGGCCGGATTCCCGCTTGATACAATGAAGGTAAAGCTTTATCATGGTTCTTTCCATGATGTGGATTCGGATGCACTTGCTTTTGAATTAGCTGCTAGAATTGGTTTTAGAGAAGCTGCTAAGAAAGCTAGTCCTGTTTTATTAGAGCCTATTATGGGTGTTGAAGTTACTACTCCAGATGAATATACTGGATCTGTAACTGGTGACATGAACAGAAGAAGAGGTCTAATGAAAGGTATGGATGTTAAAGGTAACTCTCAGCTTATAAAAGCCGATGTTCCTTTATCTGAACTATTTGGATATATTACTGATCTTAGAACGATGACTTCTGGTAGAGCAACTGCTTCACTGACGTTCTCACACTATGATGTAGTTCCAAAGAACATAGCAGAAGGTGTAATTAAGAAAGAAAAAGGAGAATCCGCTAAATAATATCAATTATGAATCAGAAAATTAGAATCAAATTGAAGTCTTACGACCACAATTTAGTGGACAAATCTTCAGAGAAGATCGTAAGAGCAGTAAAAACAACTGGAGCAATAGTAAGTGGACCAATTCCTCTTCCTACAGTGAAGGAAAAATTTACTGTATTGAAGTCACCTCATGTTAACAAAAAAGCAAGAGAGCAATTTCAACTTTGTACGTACAAGAGATTAGTAGATATCTATTCTAATAGTGCGAAGACTGTTGATGCTTTGATGAAGCTTGAGTTGCCTAGTGGTGTTGATGTGGAAATCAAAGTCTGATAGATTAGACTTTATGAAATATAAAGAACCAACATTTTGATGTTGGTTCTTTTTTTGTCACTCAGTTACGATATTTGTTCGTGAAAGTTTGACTAAGATAACGTTTTAACTATCTTTGCAATCCTTTTACCAGAAAGCTGGTTTTGGGAGCAATAAATTAATAGAAATTTAATACTGTAATGTCAGGTATAATAGGAAAAAAAATTGGGATGACTAGTATCTTTGGTGCCGATGGACGTAATGTCGCATGCACGCTGATAGAAGCTGGTCCTTGCGTGGTAACGCAAGTTAAGAACGAAGAGACTGACGGGTATAATGCAGTGCAGCTTGGTTACGGTGAACGTAAGGAGAAGCGTACTACTAATGCCTTAAAAGGTCATTTTGCTAAGGCAAAAACTACTCCTAAACAACATTTAATCGAGTTCAGAGATTTTAGATCTGAATATGTCGATGGTGTTGAATTGGGGCAGACGTTTAGTGTTGGAGATATTTTCAAAGAAGAAGATTTCGTTGACGCAATTGGAACATCTAAAGGTAAAGGTTTTCAAGGCGTAGTTAAGAGACATAATTTTGGTGGTGTGGGTCAAGCTACTCACGGTCAGCATAACAGATTGAGAGCACCAGGGTCTATTGGTGGAGCTTCATATCCTGCAAGAGTTTTCAAAGGAATGAGAATGGCAGGAAGAATGGGTAACGATAGAGTGAAGGTGACTAACCTTCAGGTTATGAAGATCATACCTGAAAAGAATCTTATTTTGGTTAGTGGATCTATACCAGGTCCTAAGAACGCTACAGTAATTCTAGAGAAATAGTCATGAAAGTATCCGTATTAACAAAAACCGGTGAAGATACTGGTAGAAAAGTAGATTTGTCTAAGGATGTTTTTGGTATTGAGCCTAATGATCATGCTATCTATCTAGATGTAAAGCAGTACTTGGCTAATCAAAGACAAGGGACGCATAAGTCTAAAGAAAGAGCAGAGATCAAAGGATCTACTAGAAAGATAAAGAAACAAAAAGGAACAGGTACTGCTAGAGCAGGTAGTATCAAGTCGCCTTTGTTCAGAGGAGGAGGAAGAGCATTTGGTCCTAGACCAAGAAATTATTCTTTCGATTTGAATAAGAAGCTTAAAGTATTGGCTAGAAAGTCAGCTTTAACATATAAAGCAACTGAGAAATCAATTTCTATTTTAGAAAGCTTCTCATTTGATGCGCCAAAAACTAAGGAGTACGAAGCGTTGTTGACAAGCTTGTCAGTAGCTAACAAGAAAACTCTTTTGGTATTGAGTGAAGATGACAAGAATATTGTTTTGTCATCAAATAATCTTCTCAAAGCGAAAGTTACAACTGCAGAACAGATCAATACTTATGATGTGTTAAATGCTGACAACTTGATCTTGATTGAAGGTTCAGTAGAAAAGATTCAAAACTTGTTAACGAAATAATAAGATGAGCATATTAAAGAAACCTATTGTTACTGAAAAAGTTTCTGCGCTTAATGAAAGTGGCAAATATGGCTTTGTAGTTGATAAAGACGCTAACAAGGTTGAGATAAAGAAAGCAGTTGAAAAAGCTTACGGAGTTACTGTAGAAAGTGTAAACACTATGGTCTACCCTGGGAAGTCTAAAACTAAGTACACTAAATCAAAAGTCATTTCTGGAAGAACATCTTCTTACAAAAAGGCAATTGTACAAGTGGCTGAAGGAGAAATTATTGATTTTTACGGAGGAGTATAAATAGTTAGAAAATGGCTGTAAGAAAATTAAGACCGATGACGCCCGGCACCAGGTACAGAGTCGCACCTGTATTTGATGAGGTAACTAAATCTACTCCGGAGAAGTCTTTGACTAAAGGTGTTCACCGAAAGGGTGGTAGAAATGACACTGGGAAAATGACCATCAGAAATGTTGGTGGTGGTCACAAGAGAAAATATAGAACTATTGATTTCAAAAGAAACAAGCACGGTATACCGGCTGTTGTGAATACAATAGAGTATGATCCAATGAGAACGGCGAGAATAGCTTTGTTATTCTATGCAGATGGCGAAAAGAGATACATGATCGCTCCTCAAGGATTAGAAGTTGGACAAACTGTTTTGTCTGGCCCTGGAGTTGCTCCAGAAGTGGGTAATACTTTACTTCTAAGTGAAATTCCTTTGGGTACAATTATCCACAGTGTGGAGTTGAAACCAGGTAGAGGAGCTGCAATGGCAAGAAGTGCTGGAACTTATGTTCAACTTTTGGCTAGAGAAGGTAAGTATGCCACTGTTAAATTGCCATCAGGTGAAATGAGAATGGTTCTTGCTGTTTGTTTAGCAACTATTGGTAC
>JAOPTS010000098.1:0-14798 GCA_051531955.1 Reichenbachiella sp. | reverse complement strand
GAAGGTAAATCTTCAGGAGGTCACCCTAGGTCTAGAAATGGTATCATGGCAAAAGGTCAGAAGACTAGAACACCTAAGAAATATTCTAACAAGCTCATCATTGGTAAAAAGAAGAAATAAGCAATGGGAAGATCATTAAAAAAAGGACCTTACATCGACTTTAGATTAGAGAATAAAGTTGATACCATGAATGATTCTGGTAAGAAAGCAGTAATCAAAACATGGTCTAGAAGATCGATGATATCTCCGGATTTCGTAGGACATACATTCGCAGTTCACAATGGAAATAAGTTTATACCTGTATTCGTAACAGAAAATATGGTTGGACACAAACTTGGCGAATTTGCACCTACTAGAAATTTTAGAGGTCATATTAACAAGAAAGACAAAAAGAGATAATTAGCTAACTATGGAAGCTGTAGCAAAATTAAATAACGTGCCGACTTCTCCTCGAAAAATGAGGGTTGTAGCTGATATGGTCAGAGGCCAGAGAGTCAACATTGCTTTAAACATGTTGAAATTTGAAGCTAAGCAAGGCGCTGCTAGATTAGAGAAATTAGTACTTTCTGCGATATCTAACTGGGAAGCTAAGAACGAAGGTGAATCATTGGAAGATCTTTATATCAAAGAGATTACAGTTGATAGCGGTCGTATACTAAAACGTTTGAGACCTGCACCACAAGGTAGAGCACACAGAATTAGAAAAAGATCTAATCATGTAACTCTAGTAGTGGATAGCAAAAACGTGATAGAAAATAAGGAAAGTAACACTGAAACTTTAGAAAACTAATACAGATGGGACAAAAGGTAAACCCTATAGGACTTAGATTAGGAATTGTTAAAGGTTGGGATTCAAACTGGTACGGAGGTAAAACTTTGCCAGAGAAATTAGTGGAAGACACTAAGATCAGAAAATACATCCAAGCTCGTATTCCTAAAGGTGGGATTTCTAAAGTAGTAATCGAAAGAACTATTAAGAGAATCACTTTAACTGTACACACTGCTAGACCAGGTGTAGTAATTGGAAAAGGCGGATCTGAAGTAGATAGAATCAAAGAGGAGTTGAAGAAACTTACTGGTAAGGATCTTCAAATCAATATCTTCGAAATCAAGAGACCTGAACTTGATGCCGTATTGGTAGGACAATCTATCGCACAACAGTTGAAGGCTAGAATCTCTTTTAGAAGAGCAATGAAGCAATCAATCGCTGCAACGATGAGAGTAGGTGCTGAAGGTATCAAAATCAAATGTTCTGGTAGATTAGGTGGAGCTGAAATGGCGAGATCTGAGCAGTATAAAGAGGGTAGAATTCCTCTACATACTTTGAGAGCTGATATTGATTATGCACTTTCAGAAGCTGATACTATCTATGGTAAGATTGGCATCAAAGTATGGATCTTCAAAGGCGAGATCTACGGTAAGAGGGATTTATCTCCTAATGTTGGTGCCAACAGTCAAGGTGGCGGTAACAGAAGAGGTGGTAGACCAGAAGCGCCGAAAAGAAAGAGAAGATAATATTTTGAATTTCCAACAAAGGAATAAATAGAATAAGAAATGTTACAACCAAAAAGAACCAAGTTCAGAAAGAAGCAGAAAGGCAGAATTAAGGGAATGGCACAAAGAGGTCATACTTTAGCTTTCGGTACTTTTGGTATTAAGTCACTAGAGCCAGCATGGATTACTAGTAGACAAATAGAAGCTGCAAGGATTGCGATGACAAGAGCAATGAAAAGGGAAGGTCAAGTTTGGATTAGAATATTTCCAGACAAACCTATAACTAAAAAACCTGCAGAGGTTAGAATGGGTAAGGGTAAAGGTGCTCCAGAATATTGGGTAGCTGTTATCAAACCTGGTACAATATTATTCGAAGCTGGTGGTGTTACTGAAGAGATGGCAAAGGAAGCTTTGAGATTGGCTCAGCAAAAACTACCTGTAAGAACTAAGTTTGTTGTAAGAAGAGACTTTCAAGGATAAGGTTTAACCGGCTTGATTAAACAATAAGTATTATGAAAAATTCTGAAATAAAAGGATTGTCATTAGAGGAGTTGATCTCGAAGTTGGCCGCTGAGCAAGAAGCTTTAGCTAAACTGAAGTTTGCTCATGCAATAACGCCAATTGAGAATCCAATGAGATTAAGAGACGCTAAAAAATTTGTAGCGCGGTTAAACACTGAAATCAGAGCTAAGCAATTAGCTCAATAATAAATTCACGATGGAAACCAGGAATTTAAGAAAAGAAAGAGTAGGTAAAGTAGTTAGCAATAAGATGGATAAAACCATAACTGTTGAGGTACTACGAAAAGTGAAGCACCCTATGTATGGTAAGTTCATGAATAAGTCGAATAAGTTTTCGGCTCATGATGAAACTAACGATTGTGGAGAAGGTGATACAGTAAAGATTATGGAAACGAGACCTTTGTCAAAAAACAAAAGGTGGAGATTAGTCGAAATCATAGAAAGAGCTAAATAACATGGTACAACAAGAATCAAGACTTAGTGTAGCGGATAACAGCGGTGCGAAAGAAGTGCTTTGTATCCGTGTATTAGGAGGTACTGGTAAAAGGTATGCTTCTGTAGGCGACAAAATTGTTGTTACTGTGAAATCAGCAATTTCTTCTAGTAATTTGAAGAAAGGGACTGTTTCTAAAGCAGTAGTAGTTAGAACAAAGAAAGAGATAAGAAGAAAAGACGGTTCTTATATCAGATTTGAAGATAATGCTGCAGTTTTACTCGGAGCTAATGATGAGCCAAGAGGAACAAGGATTTTCGGTCCTGTTGCTAGAGAACTAAGAGAAAAGCAATTCATGAAAATTGTTTCGTTAGCACCAGAGGTGCTTTAAGAAACAAATTCTAGTTTGATAAAATATTAGAAATGAAATTTCACATTAAAAAAGGGGATACGATAAAGGTACTTTCTGGTAATTCCAAAGGAAAAACTGGAGCAGTTCTTGAAGTCTTCCCAAGCAAATACAGAGCTATAGTAGAAGGGTTGAACATGGTGACTAAACACACCAAACCGTCTGCTGAGAGCCCAGAAGGTGGGATCAAAAAGGTAGAAGCATCTATCCATTTGAGTAACCTTATGTTGGTGAACCCTGCAACTGGCGAAGCTACCAAAGTTGGTAGAAAGCTTGATGAAAAGGGAAAATTAGTTAGAGTTTCAAAAAAAACTGGGGAGGTAATATAATATGGCTAGTCCTAGATTAAGATCGAAGTATTTAGAAGAGATCGTTCCTGCTTTAAAGGAGAAATTTCAGTATAAATCAGTAATGCAAGTGCCTAAGATTGAAAAGATTTCAATCAACAGAGGTATTGGTGATGCAGTATCAGACAAGAAATTGGTTGATGCTGGTGTAGACGAATTGTCACAAATCACTGGTCAAAAAGCAGTTCCAACGCTTTCTAAGAAAGCAATATCCAACTTTAAGTTGAGAGAGGACATGCCAATTGGTGCGAGAGTTACATTGAGAGGTGAAAAAATGTACGAATTTTTGGATCGTTTGACATCAGTGGCTCTACCAAGAGTAAGAGATTTTAAAGGAGTTAAAGACAAAGGATTCGACGGTAGAGGTAATTACACTTTAGGTGTTAAAGAACAAATTATCTTTCCTGAAATCTCAATTGACAAAATCAATAGAATTGCAGGAATGGATATCACATTCGTTACTAGTGCTAATTCTGATGAAGAGAGTTACGAATTGTTAAAGGCCTTTGGAATGCCTTTCGCTAATAAAAATAATAACTAATATGGCAAGAGAAGCAATTAAGGCCAGAGAAAGAAAAAGAGAAAAACTTGTTGCCAAGTACGCGGTTAAGAGAGCCGAGTTGAAAGCAGCAGGAGACTTTGAAGGTTTGGATAAGTTACCAAGAAACTCTTCTAAGGTAAGATTACACAACAGATGTAAGCTTACAGGTAGACCGAAAGGCTACATGAGGAAGTTCGGTATCTCAAGGGTAACCTTTAGAGAAATGGCCAGCGCAGGAAAGATTCCTGGCGTAACTAAGGCTAGTTGGTAAAAAGAGTTTTTAAAATAATAAAATATTAACTAACTTTGCACCCCTGTTAAAAAAATGGGGGTAAAAAGTATACTGTAATGACAGATCCAATAGCAGATTATTTAACAAGATTAAGAAACGCAATCAAAGCGAATCATAGAATCGTAGAAATCCCTGCTTCTAACATAAAGAAGGAGATGACTAAGGTTTTGATGGACAAAGGGTTTATCAGAAACTATAAATTCGATGAGGATGGCGTTCAGGGGAAAATCAGAATTGCATTGAAGTATAATGCTCAATCAAAACAATCGGCGATTGTTCACTTGGAAAGAGTGTCTAAGCCAGGATTGAGAAAATACGCGCAGGCTGACGCATTACCTAGGGTCTTAAATGGACTTGGGATTGCAATATTGTCAACTTCGAGAGGGGTTATTTCTGATAAAGAAGCCAAAGTAGAAAAAGTAGGTGGTGAAGTATTGTGTTACGTTTATTAATTAGATAAAGATGTCACGAGTAGGAAATAAGCCGATAGCATTACCACAAGGAGTTGAGATTAAAATCAACGGTACAACGGTAGATGTAAAAGGAGCAAAAGGAACATTGTCTAGAGAAATAGACGCTGATTTTGCTGTAGCATTAGAAGATGGTGCTTTAACAGTGAAAAGGCCGACGGATCAAAAAAGGCACAAAGCTTTGCACGGATTGTATAGATCGTTATTGAATAACATGGTCATAGGTGTCTCAGAAGGATATCAGAAGAAATTAGAATTGGTTGGTGTAGGTTATAAAGCTGCTATCCAAGGTCAAATTTTGGAAATGAACCTTGGGTATTCACATAATATATTCATGGAAATCCCTAAAGAGGTTAAAGCACAAGCGGAGACTTTGAAAGGTAAAAATCCAACTGTTACTTTAGATTCAATTGACAAAGAGTTAGTTGGTGAAGTAGCAGCGAAAATCAGATCTCTAAGAAAAGTTGAGCCTTACAAAGGTAAAGGTGTTCGATTTGTTGGTGAGATTGTTAGAAGAAAAGCTGGTAAAACTGCTGCTAAATAATAATAGACATGGCAATTACTAAAGAGCAAAGAAGACTTAGAATTAGAAGAGGTATCCGTAATAAGATTAGCGGTACAGCTGAACGACCAAGATTATCTATTTTCAAGAGTAATAAAGGAATTTATGCTCAGTTGATTGATGATGCAAATGGTAATACATTAGTTGCAACGTCATCATTGGAAACAGGTGGCGGAAGCAATATTGACTCTTCTAAGGAAGTAGGAAAAAAGCTTGCTGAAAAAGCAACTGGTAATGGTATAGCATCTGTCGTTTTTGATAGAGGTGGTTATCCATACCATGGTAGAATTAAAGCCTTAGCAGAAGGTGCTAGAGAAGGAGGCCTTAAATTTTAATTGATTATGTCTAAGAATAATATCAAAGCAATAAAAGCAAGCGAGATAGAATTAACTGAAAAGGTAGTTGCTATCAAGAGAGTTGCGAAAGTGGTTAAAGGTGGTAGAAGATTTAGTTTTTCTTCTATTATAGTAGTAGGAGACGGAAACGGTGTTGTTGGGTATGGCCTGGGTAAGGCTAACGAAGTAACAGATTCTATTACTAAAGGTATTGATGATGCAAAAAAGAACTTGGTAAGAGTACCTGTTTTTAGAGGTACTGTTCCTCACGATGCTACTGGTAAGTTTGGTGGTGGGTTTGTATTGTTGAAACCTGCTTCACAGGGTACAGGCGTAATTGCAGGTGGTGCTATGAGAGCTGTTTTAGAAAGTGCGGGTGTACATGATGTACTTGCAAAATCTAAAGGTTCTTCGAACCCACACAATGTGGTTAAAGCTACTTTTGATGCCTTAAATAAAATGAGAGATCCTTTGGCTGTTGCACAGCAAAGAGGGGTTGAATTATCGAAAGTTTTTAACGGATAAGAAGATGGCTAAAGTAGTAATCACACAAGTTAAAAGTGTAATAAAGAGACCTAACAATCAAAAGCTTACAGTTAAAGCTTTAGGTCTTGGTAAAATCAATAGATCTGTTGAGAAAGAATTGACACCTCAAATTGCTGGGATGATCAAGAAAATTGCTCACTTGGTATCTGTTGAGAATAAATAATTTAGGACCTATTTCTGAAATATAGAAAGATGAAATTAAATACATTAAAGCCAGCTGAAGGTTCTGTTAAAACTAACAAGAGAGTTGGTAGAGGACAGGGATCAGGTAGAGGTGGAACTTCTACTAGAGGTCATAATGGTGCTAAATCTAGATCAGGTTATTCTAGAAAAGAAGGTTTTGAAGGTGGGCAGATGCCACTTTATAAACGTGTACCTAAGTTTGGCTTCAAGAATCCAAATAGAATAGAGAAAAAACCAATTAATTTGGATACTCTTCAAGAATTGGCTGATAAAAGCAGTTTATCTGTGATCACTTTTAACGTTTTAGTTGAAAATGGTTTGGCTAATAAAAGAGATCTTATCAAGATATTGGGAAGAGGTGACTTGAAAGCGAAAGTGGAAGTGTCGGCTCATCTTTTTTCTAAAACTGCTATCGAGGCTATCGAAAAAGCTGGAGGTAAAGCAATTACGTTATAATTTATGAAAAAGTTTTTTAGTACTATAAAGAACATATTTTCAATAGAAGATCTTAGAGTTAGGATCATGAATACAGTAGGGTTTCTAATCATATTTAGATTAGGAACTTTTGTTGTACTTCCTGGTATTGACCCTTCTAAGTTGGCTGATAAGGCTGAAGGGATTTTTGGATTACTTGATACATTTTTAGGTGGAGCATTTAATAATGCTTCCATTTTCGGATTAGGTATCATGCCATATATTTCTGCTTCTATTGTAATACAGCTTTTAACTATGGCTGTTCCTTATTTCCAGAAATTGCAGAAAGAAGGTGACAGTGGTAGAAAGAAGATCAATCAAATTACAAGAGTGCTTACTATAGCAATAACGTTTGCTCAGGGTAGTGCTTATTTGGCTGGTGCAATACCGGCTGAAGCTATTGTATTAGAAAACAGATTCTTATTTACATTCTCATCATTAACTGTATTAACAGCAGGTACAATCTTCTGTATGTGGTTAGGAGAGAGAATAACAGATAAAGGTATCGGTAATGGTATATCAATGTTAATTATGATTGGTATTATCTCAAGATTTCCCGGTAGTTTATTACAAGAGGCTATTACAAGAGGAATGAGTGAAGCATTGTTTTTCTTATTAGAAATCATTGGTTTGTTCTTCGTAGTGATGGCAGTTGTATTGTTAACTCAAGCAGTTAGAAGAATTCCAGTTCAATATGCAAAGCAGGTTGTTGGGAATAAAGTCTACGGTGGACAGAGACAATATATTCCATTGAAAGTCAATTCAGCTGGTGTAATGCCAATCATCTTTGCTCAGTCTTTGATGTTTTTACCAGCTATGTTAGCTAGTTATTTTGCTGACTCTAGTGAGGTTGCACAGTATATAGGTGCAACGTTCTCTAATTTTCAGTCATGGCAGTATAACTTGACGTTTGGAATTATGATTGTGTTATTCACATTCTTCTATACAGCTATATCAGTTAATCCTAATCAGATTGCTGATGATATGAAAAGAAACGGTGGGTTCATTCCTGGTGTGAAGCCAGGTAGTGCAACTTCAGAGTTTATAGATACTGTTTTAAGTCGAGTTACTCTTCCTGGTTCGTTGTTCTTAGCATTGGTAGCAGTAATGCCTGCTTTTGCTCAAATGGCGGGTGTCAGTGGTAATTTTGCTCAATTTTTCGGAGGTACATCTTTACTTATTATGGTAGGTGTCATTTTAGACACGCTTCAACAGATAGAAAGTTATTTGTTAATGAGACACTATGAAGGTATGATGAAGTCTGGAAAGATTAAAGGTAGATCACAAAACATAGCGGTAGCTTAATTAGGATTTACCATGGCTAAACAGGCATCAATAGAACAAGACGGAACAATTAAAGAAGCATTGTCAAATGCGATGTTTCGAGTTGAATTAGAAAATGGTCACGAAGTGATTGCACATATTTCAGGTAAGATGAGGATGCATTACATCAAAATCTTACCCGGTGATAAGGTCAAAATGGAGATGTCTCCATATGACTTGACAAAAGGTAGAATAGTTTATCGCTATAAATAATATAATATGAAAGTTAAAGCATCCGTAAAAAAGAGAAGCGTTGACTGTAAGGTCATTCGTAGAAACGGAAAGGTTTACGTTATTAACAAAAAGAACCCAAGGTTCAAGCAAAGACAAGGATAATTATGGCTAGGATTTCAGGAGTAGATATTCCAGGTAAGAAAAGAGGAGAAGTTTCTCTTACCTATATTTTCGGTATTGGACGTAGTTCAGCACAGTCAATCTTGACTGCAGCGGGTATCGATTGGAGCAAAAAAGTTGATGAGTGGACAGAGGAAGAGGCTGGTAAAGTCAGAACCATCATCAGTGAGAATCACAAAGTAGAAGGTGTTCTAAAATCAGAAGTTCAGCTTAACATCAAGAGGTTACTCGATATTGGATGTTATAGAGGTCTTAGACATAGAAGAGGACTTCCTGTAAGAGGTCAGCATACTAAGAACAATGCTAGAACTAGAAAAGGAAAGAGAAAAACTGTTGCCAACAAAAAGAAGGCTACTAAATAATAATTGACGATGGCACAAAAAAGAAAAGATAAAGGTAGAAAAAGAGTTGTTGTAGTTGAACCTATAGGTCAAGCACATATTAGAGCTTCTTTCAACAATATCATCATTTCTTTGACCAATCAAACAGGTCAAGTGATATCATGGGCTTCTGCTGGTAAAATGGGGTTCAAAGGTTCTAAAAAGAACACTCCATATGCTGCTCAAGTAGCTGCTCAAGAATGTGCTCAAACTGCTTACGAGTTAGGATTGAGAAAAGTAGAGGTTTTTGTTAAAGGACCTGGAGCTGGTAGAGAATCTGCTATCAGAACTATCCAAAATTCTGGTATTGAAGTAACAATGATTAAGGATGTTACGCCTTTACCGCACAATGGATGTCGACCTCCGAAAAGAAGAAGAGTTTAATATCATTTTTATAATAGAGTAAAAAATGGCAAGATATAGAGGACCAAAAACTAAGATCGCGAGGAAATTTAATGATCCGATCTATGGCCCAGACAAGACTTTAGCTAAAAAGAACTACCCTCCTGGACAACATGGTAGAGGTAGAAGAAAGAAGCAATCTGAATACGCTATTCAGTTGATGGAAAAGCAAAAAGCAAAATATACTTATGGATTGTTAGAGAAACAATTCTCGAACCTTTTTGATCATGCTTCTAGAAAAAGTGGTATTACAGGTGAAGTCTTATTACAATTATTAGAGTCTAGATTAGACAATGTTGTTTTTAGATTGGGTATTGCTCCAACAAGAAATGCTGCAAGACAATTAGTATTGCATAAGCATATCACTGTGAATGGGCAGATTGTAAATATTCCTTCTTTTTCAGTTAAGGCAGGTGAATTAATTGCAGTAAGAGAGAAGTCAAAATCTTTAGAAACTATTAGTATTAGTCTTTCTAGAGGTAGCGTGAGCAAGTATCCTTGGTTGGAGTGGGACTCAAGTAATTTGGCAGGTAAGTTGACTATTCTTCCATCTAGAGAAGAAATCCCTGAGAATATCAAGGAGCAGTTAATTGTCGAGTTATACTCAAAATAATATATTCATTAATTAAGAAAGAAATAATTATGTCAATACTAGCATTTCAAATGCCTGAGAAAGTGGTAATGGAAAAGGCTGATGATTTTCACGGCTTGTTTACTTTTAAACCTCTTGAGCAGGGCTATGGTGTAACCGTAGGTAATGCATTGAGAAGAATATTATTGTCTTCATTAGAGGGTTATGCCATTACTGGTATTAAAGTCCCTGGAGTATTGCATGAATTTTCTACAATAGAAGGAGTTGTACAGGACGTTTCTGAAATCATTTTGAATCTTAAAATGGTAAGATTCAAGAAGATCAGTGACGTAGCAGATAGTAAGATTGTAGTAAGTTTATCTGGTAAAAAAGAATTTAAGGCAGGCGATATCAGTGGTTCTACTGATGCATTTGAAATCCTAAACCCGGATCATGTGATCTGTAATATGGATGATAGCGTGAAATTCGAGATTGAATTATCAATCGAGAAAGGACGTGGATATGTTGCTGCTGAAGAAAACAAGCCAGGAGAGCAAGTATTTGGTTTTATTCCAGTTGATGCTGTGTTTACTCCAATTAAGAATGTGAAATTCTCTGTTGAAAACACTAGAGTTGAACAAAAGACTGATTACGAGCAATTAATACTTGATATAGAAACTGATGGTTCTATTCATCCAGAAAATGCGCTGAAAGGTGCTGCTAACATTTTGATTCAACATTTTATGTTGTTCTCAGATCAAACTATGATCTTGGATACACATGATACAGGAGAGCCTGAGGCTGTTGACGAAGAAATGTTGCACATGAGAAAGCTGTTGAAAACTGGATTGAATGATTTGGATCTTTCAGTAAGAGCTTATAATTGTTTAAAAGCGGCAGACGTTAGATCACTTGGTGATTTAGTAAGACTAGAGATATCTGACATGATGAAATTCAGAAACTTTGGTAAGAAGTCATTGGCTGAATTAGAGCAATTAGTTGCAGATAAGAACTTAACTTTTGGCATGGACTTGTCAAAATACAAATTAGAAGAGGACTAATATAATGAGACACGGGAAGAAATTTAATCACTTGAGTAGAACTGCATCGCACAGAAGTGCGTTGTTGTCTAACATGGCTTCTTCTTTGATTTTGCACAAGAGAATAACAACTACTGTTGCAAAAGCCAAAGCGTTAAGGAAATATGTAGAGCCAATTATTACAAGAAGTAAGGATGATACTACGCATTCTAGACGAATTGTGTTCTCATACTTGCAAAATAAAGAATCTGTGAAAGAATTATTTGGTGATGTAGCTACTAAAGTAGCTAGTAGACCAGGTGGTTACACAAGAATTTTTAAGACAGGTAATAGACTTGGTGATAATGCGGATATGTGCATTATGGAGTTAGTTGACTATAACGAGTTATTGTTACAAGAAGCAGCTCCAGAAAAAGCGAAAACTAGAAGAAGTAGAAGAGGAAAAGGTAGTGCTGAAGCTGCTGTTGAAGCTGCACCAGCAGTAGAAACAGTTGAAGAAGTGAAAGCTACTGAGGAAGCTTCAGAAGAAACTCCTGCAAAGGAGGATTCCAAAGATGATTCTACTAAAGAAGATAATCAATAATTGAAAAGATTATAATCATATAAAAGCCATCTCGATACTTATCGTGATGGCTTTTTTTATGACAAAAAATTCGTGAGATTTGCGATGAATTTAAGAATGTACGGTCTTAGTTAATATGAAATTACAGAAAAAAGAAAAAGCCTTTTTATTATTAGCCGACGGGACATACTTTGAGGGTACGTCTATAGGTAGTAAGGGAACAAGTGGAGGAGAGATCTGCTTTAATACTGGTATGACTGGATATCAAGAAGTTTATACGGATCCTTCATATTTTGGTCAAATAGTGGTTAATACCAATTCTCATATTGGTAATTATGGTACAGTGGATCGTGAACAAGAATCTGATAGTCCAAAGATAAATGGGTTAGTGGTGAATGATTTTTCTGCTATCCATAGTCGTCATGATGGCGAAATGACTTTGAATGAATATTTGGTTAAGCATAATATTGTAGGTATTGCTGATCTTGATACGAGAAAGATTGTGAAGCATATCAGAAGTACGGGTGCTATGAATGCAATCATTACTTCAGAAATTGATAGCCAAACAGGTTTACAAACTGAACTAGAGAAGGTTCCTAGTATGGATCACCTAGAGTTGTCTAGCAAGGTTACGACTAGTGCACCATATCTGCTTAATGAAGGTGGTCGGTATAAAGTATCTGTCTTAGATATTGGCGTTAAGAAGTCAATATTGAGTAACCTGATTGAGAGAGGTTGTGAATTGAAGGTGTTTCCCTCGAATACAAAATTCGATGACTTGAAAGCATATAACCCTGATGGTTATTTTATTTCAAATGGACCAGGTGATCCGTCTGCTATGCCTGAGGCTGTAGAGACAGTTAAGACGATATTGGAAGAGGATAAGCCATTATTTGGTATCTGCCTAGGACATCAAGTTTTGGCCTTGGCCAATGGTGCAAGTACGTTTAAAATGCATCATGGACATAGAGGGCTTAATCACCCCGTGAAAAATATTATCTCTGGTTTGAGTGAAGTTACTTCTCAAAACCATGGATTTGCAGTAAGTAGAGAGGATGTAGAGTCTTCTGATACACTGGAATTAACACATGTTAATTTAAATGATAACACAGTAGCTGGAATAAGAGTGAAAGGTAAGCCTGCTTTCTCGGTGCAACATCACCCAGAGGCATCTCCAGGACCTCATGATTCTAGGTACTTATTCGACGATTTTATTCAACTAATTATAAAACACAAACAATCATGAGTTTGATAGAAAGTGTATTTGCAAGACAAATACTGGATTCAAGGGGCAATCCAACCATCGAAGTTGATGTAGTGACAGAAAGTGGAGTATTGGGTAGAGCAGCAGTTCCATCTGGTGCTTCTACAGGTGTAAACGAAGCTGTAGAGTTAAGAGACGGTGATAAAAACGTTTTCTTAGGTAAAGGAGTTTTGAAAGCGGTAGATAACGTTAATGATACAATTCAAACTGAATTGATCGGTCTATCTGTTTTTGATCAAAGGTATATTGACAATTTGATGATCGAATTGGACGGTACTGATACTAAGTCTAAATTAGGTGCTAACGCAATATTAGGAGTTTCTTTGGCATTGGCTAAAGCAGCTGCTGAAGAATTAGGTTTGCCTTTATTTAGATACATTGGAGGTACTAACGCGCATACTTTGCCAGTACCAATGATGAATATTATCAATGGTGGATCTCACTCTGATGCAACTATTGCATTCCAAGAGTTTATGATCAGACCAATTGGAGCTAAGACTTTCTCTCAAGCTATGCAAATGGGTGCTGAGACATTCCATGCTTTAGCGAAGATTTTGAAAGGAAAAGGTTTGAGTACTGCTGTAGGTGATGAAGGAGGATTTGCTCCTGCTTTTACTGGTGGAACTGAAGAAGCTTTAGAAAGTGTATTGTCAGCTATCGAAGCTGCAGGATATAAGCCAGGGTCTGATATCACTATCGGATTGGATTGTGCTTCTTCTGAATTCTTCGAAGATGGTAAGTATAACTATGCGAAGTTCGAAGGCCCTAATGGAAAAGTTAGAGGTATGGAAGAGCAAGTAGAATACTTAGCTGAATTAGTAGACAAATATCCTATCGATTCTATCGAGGATGGTTGTGCTGAAGAGGATTGGGCTGCTTGGGCTGCTTTGACTGCTAAAATTGGCGATAGATGTCAATTAGTTGGTGATGACCTTTTTGTAACGAATGTAAAGTTCTTGGAAAGAGGAATAAAAGAAAAATCAGCAAATTCTATCTTGATCAAGGTTAACCAAATTGGTACTTTGTCTGAGACTTTGGATGCTATCGAAATGGCACACAAAGCTGGTTTTACTGCTGTGATTTCTCACAGATCTGGTGAAACTGAAGATGCAACTATTGCGGATATCGCTGTAGCTACTAACGCTGGTCAAATCAAAACTGGATCTTTGTCTAGATCTGATAGAATGGCGAAGTACAATCAATTATTGAGAATTGAAGAAGAATTGGGTGAAACTGCTAAGTTTCCACAAGCTTAATTTGACTTGATAATATATAAAAAGCCATTTGTCCTCGGACGAATGGCTTTTTTTGTTTGTCCTTAAAGTAATACTTAAAGACTTATTTTGGTAAAAGAAAGCCGCATTTGATACTTTAGTGGTGGTAATTCAAAAGACATGATCAAAAATCCTCTCAAGATCCCAAGAAACTTCTACTTAATATCCAGTGTGATATTTTTAGTGTGGATGCTATTTTTTGATTCTAATGATTTCTATTCTCAGTATCAACTCAAACAAAAGGTCAATGAAATGGAAGATCAGAAAGAGTATTATCTTAAAAAGATTGAGGAAGTGAATGAGGATAGGGAAGCATTACTCAATGATATGGAACTTTTAGAGAAGTTTGCTCGTGAAAAATACTACATGAAAAAGGACGGTGAAGACGTTTTTGTGGTAGTTGAAGAATAATACAATATGAGAACATTATTAATAGTATTGTGTTTAATGACTGCTGGGTTTGTGACTATGGCACAATCAGAAGGTGGTTATAGTATCAAAGGGGATAAGGGCCGCAGTGTTGATACTGACTGGATGGATAAATTCTATGTTGGAGGTGGAATTGGTAGTTTAAGTTGGAATAGTTATGGTAGTTCCATTGGTGTTTCTGCATTAGCGGGATATCGATGGACTGAAAAAATTAATACGGGTTTAGGGTACGATTATTATTATGAAGCATCTAATAGTTCTGATGTTAACTTGCATACTCATGCATTAAATGTGTTTACGCAATACTTAATTCACGATCCAGTTTTTTTAATGGCTCAGTACCAGCTGTGGAATTATAGGTTTATTCAAGGAGACCAAACAATTGTTAAAGGTGTTGGTAATGCAGTGATGTTGGGGGGAGGATATAGTCAACGCATATCTAATAGATCTACAATTAATGCTTTTGTTTTGTATGATGTGCTATATGAAAAGGACGTAACCCCTTATGGTCCTGTACACTATGGAATCAATTTTACTGTAGGGTTTTAGAGCTTAACTCCAAATTTTTCTGAAAGCTCTTGAAGGTCATCTT
>JAOPTS010000097.1:0-32744 GCA_051531955.1 Reichenbachiella sp. | reverse complement strand
GAATAGCAGCTAACATTGAAATATTGACACCTAAAGTGGACGTTATCTTTTTAGCTCAAGCATCAATGGAAGGAGCTAAAAAACACTTGACTCATCTCAGTAAAGAAGTGCTATCAAGCCCAGAATATGGAATGAAAGAATTGATGGCTACATATAAAGGCTACCTTCAACAGGACATTGACAAATAGGCGAGTTGGTGACCTAAGAAAGTCCAAGGAATACATTCTTCAAGATTACAATAACCACCCGAAAGGTGCAACGCCCCACTACAAATGCTCATCGTTGCACCTTTGAGGTTCAACGATGGTCCTCCGAGCCTCAAGCTCGGACCTAATTGCTCCAACTCCGGACCTTTTAGGCCCATCGATGCGCCTTTTTGCACCAACGTTGCACCTATTTACCCCTCGCTTGGACCTAATAGGCTCAAGCTTGCACCTTTGAAGTGGGGGGGGGGTACTTCCGAAGTGGGGTACAGCCATCTAGAGGCACTTTTTTGAATTTTAAAGAAATGAAAAAATATACAATTATCCCTATTAATTATACTAAATAGCATCAATTAGGTTTGAATAAAACATCAGTGCTAAAAAACACATAATATCAGATATGAGATATGGCGGTTTTGCGGAAAGGGAAGCGCTGGAGGATTTTGCAAACCCTACCGATCCTACGTTGCGCCTCATGAGAATCAAAAAGTTATGATCGAACGTCGACCGACCAAATCACAGATTGGACTATATTAGTATCCGAAACGAACAAACAATATAAATGCCTGATTGATACAGCGGTGTTGTATGCAATGACTTAATAATGAAGAATATGAAAAACGAAAGATTAAAATCCATGTATGCAATATTTCTTGCTATTCCAATCATATTTGGAAGTTGCAATTCCAAACCTTCAGAAGTTGCAAACTCAGACAATTCTATTGACAATATTTCCATTTATTATAATGGTGCAATCATAACAATGGAAGGTGATGAACCGGAATACGTAGATGCTATCGTGAACCAAGATGATGAAATAGTTTTTCTTGGTGCCAAAGAAGATGCTTTCAAGAAATTCCCCGAAGCATCAAAAATAGATTTAGAAGGGAAAACACTATTGCCTGGTTTTATAGAGCCACATGTTCATCCAATCGTCGGCGCGATGATGCTACAAACGAATTTTGTATCTCCATACGATTGGTTTTTCCCTTCAGGAAATAGGTTAGCTGTTAAGGACAGATCCGCTTTAATTAAAGCCATTGTTGATGCTGACAAAGCACTTAAAAATCCTAATGCCCCATTATATCTATGGGGATATCAAGAAGAAATTCAAGGACAAGTAGATAGAGCAACGCTCGATTCTATTAATGACAACAGGTCAATTGTATTGATACAATATAGTCAACATGTTGCATATCTAAATACACCAGCCATTAAGCACTATGGAATCAGTGAGATCAAAGAATTGGAAAACCACCCACAATGGAATCCCAAAAACGGGAAAATTGAAGAATATGCTTGGATGGTATATTTGGCTCCAAAATTTATCGCTGAACTACGCAAGCCCGAATATATTAAACCTGGGCTATTAGAAATGCGCGATATCATACACCTTGGCGGAGTAACTTCTATTGGTGATATGGCAACAGGATTGACCCGAGATCCTGACAGTGAAATTGAATATTTTTCAGAGGCATTTGATAACGAAGAAACACCCTTTAGAATTAGGCTGACACCTGATGGTAAGGCGCTTGGTATTGTCTATAATGAGGACAATGAAAAAGTATATGAAAAAGTAAAAGAGATAGAGCAAATTCAGACAAAACACATCTACTCTAACAGGTCAGTAAAGCTTTTTGCAGATGGTGCATTTTTTGCCCAAAACATGCAGATTTTACCTCCGGGGTATAATGACGGTCACTCTGGAGAATGGATTCAACAACCAGAGAAATTGCACGAAGACATAGATTTTTGGTATAAGAAAGATTACACGATACACATTCATACCAACGGTAGCGGAGGCCTAGAAACTATTCTAGAAAAATATGAAGAACTTTATAAAACCAATCCAACAACTAAAGACTTAAGGATTTCGATTGAACACTTCGGACAATCAGACGAAGATCAAATTCTTAGATTAAAAAATGTGAATGGAATGGTCTCTGCTAGTATGTTCTATTTATACACCATGGGTGATATCTATTCTCAGGATCATGTCTTAGGGCCAGATAGAGGTTCGACTTTGGTACGTATTGGTGATTGTGAAAGAGTAGATCTTCCATATACTTTTCATTCAGATTTTCAAATGGCTCCATTACAACCTTTATTATTAGCATGGGTTGCAGTGAATCGTATTACAGCTGAGGGCAATATCTTAGCTCCTGAACAAAAAATATCTGCTTTTGACGCGATCCAAGCTATTACTTTGGGTGCTGCCTACAACATGCATGAAGAACATAGAATTGGAACATTAAAAGTTGGGAAAAAAGCGGACTATGTAATACTTCAACAAAATCCATTGACCATAAACCCTATGAAAATAAAGGACATTAAGATTATAGGGACAGTTTTTGAGGGGAAATCATTTCCGTTGGATTAGACTAAAAAAAACATTCTGTGATGAAATCATGCGTGGACAGTGCTAGACAAGGTTTCCTACATTCTAGCACTGTCCACCAAATCTCTGATTGGCCCTATTGTGAGACATAGTAAAAATGTAATAGTCCAAATCAGAGGTTTGGCTATTTTGAAACTGAAACATTATCTTCACCAAAACTCCACACACCATATCGTGGTGTTAGAATATCAAAAAGAATTGCGAATTCAAATAAATTATTTCACATAACTAAAAGTGACAAGTGTTTATGGAAGATCATATTAATGGATTAAAACGTCGAGAGTTTCTAAAAGGAATCGCAACGATTTCTACAGCAACAATTTTTATGGGGATAGGTAGTTCAAACCTTTTCGGAGCTATTCCTTCTACACCAAAGAAAAATTCCATCCCAACTGTACAGCTCAATAATGGCTTAGCAATGCCAAGACTTGGGTTTGGCACAAATACCCTAAACGGTTCAATCGGTACACAAAGTGTGTCTGATGCAATTTCAGTGGGTTATCGTCTTATTGACACAGCCAATATCTACGGAAACGAGGCAGCTGTAGGAGCAGGAATTAAGCAAAGTGGGATTGATAGAAAGGAACTATTTTTGACGTCTAAACTTTGGGTTGATGATGCGGGCTATGACAACACTAAGAAAGCATTTCAGACTTCTATTGATAAATTAGGTACAGATTATTTAGACCTATATCTTATTCATAGACCAAAAGGAGATGTAAAAGGAACTTGGTTAGCTATGGAAGAACTTTACAAAGTAGGCAAAATCAAAGCCATAGGGGTGAGTAATTTTGAGCCCGCACAACTTGAGGAGATGATGTCCTATGCCAAAATTGTACCTGCAATCAATCAAATCCAGACCCATGTTTTCTTTCAAGAGAAAAATTCATATCCATATTTGAAGGATTCTAAAACACAAATGGAAGCTTGGTCTCCTTTTGCTGCTGGACGAAATGATATTTTTAGCAACCCTACTTTAGCCGCTATAGGAGAAAAGTATCAAAAGAACATTGCGCAGGTATGCCTCAGATGGCACTTCCAACGAGGAGTTGTTGCGATCCCAAGATCTCAGAATAAAGCACACATGATTGAAAATCTAGCCATTTTCGATTTTGAGCTTGCAGAATCGGACATGCAGACTATAGCAACATTAGACCTCAACATCACTCAATTTCCTGAATGGGATTAAAACATGAATAAAACGAATAAAAAAAGAGCAATATCCAGCTCGAATATTTTCCTGTTAGGATTATATATAGCGTTAATTTCGATGCAAGTAGCATGTAAGCAAAATAATACTTCGGCTAGCTATCAGGGAACTCCATATGAAGATGAAGTATATAAAAGTGGTGCACAAAAAACACCTGGCAAACTCCAATGCGAATATTATGATATTGGAGGTGAAGGCATAGCTTATCATGATAATGACAGTACAAATTCTGGAAGTGGCGGGTTGAATAAAGCCGACGGAACATATTTACATGAATTTCGAAAGACTGACGCTGTAGACATTTCGTACACTAAATTTAGTACCCCACCTATTGACAATAGCCCCTATAACTTTATTGATCCAGAAGAAAATGATCTCTATGTGGGCTGGACGCAACCAGGTGAATGGTTAAAATACACCATTGACGTACAGCAAAAAGGCACATATACTTTAGGCATCATGTATACTGCCAACAAAGACGGCAGGATTTCATTGGCGGTAAATGACCAATTGGCTGCAGATTCAATCCTTATTACTTCGACTTATGTAGCCGCCGATACTGTAGGGTTCCGACAATGGCATCACTGGAACTACTTAAACAATATTGCAACCCTAGACTTAGAAAAAGGCTTGCAAACCTTCACCATCCATACTGTTGAGGTAGGTGACATGAATTACAATTATGTAGACTTCAAACTTCTCAAATAATATCCGAGAGTAAATAATTGAATTCTGGACAGTCATCAATTACTGTTTTTTTCAGATAATCAAATACTGAATCCAAAAAATTCGATGACGTATTCTTAGATAGCTAGTAAGAATTGATAGCGAAAAAAATGACGCAACGCTATAATAGATTGTACTAAGAGACTACCCTTGCAGCGAATCACGGAAATTCTCGACATGTTAATCATCAACCATTCATGAAAAACAGTAAACTCTTAAAAATCACTTTCGCTCCAATGAACCAAGAAGAGCGTGAAAAACTTGAGAAGGTTTTTAAGTTCGTTGTTCCTGTGGGAATTTTCGTTTTCGTTATACTAGCAGGAGTCAACTTCGGAATGGATTTCGGATTGTTCACCTTGTTCATTGACATACTATTTGTGATCGCTTTTGTCACCATATATAGGACATTCCAATTGGACCTTAAAGAAAATGAGAAAAAGATCTGGCAAGGACTTATCACCCACAAGGACTACACGGTCCAGTCTAACAAAGACAGCAAGAGTACTTACAGGTACTATTTCCATTTTGGAGATCAAAAGAGAACGATTGATAAAGAAATTTACGACCGTTTCAACGTCGGAGACTTTATAGAAATACATCTAGCAAAGCGGGTTTGGGGTATCTATTTCGACACCAAACTCCTTAAGGAAAATGCTATGCCAGAAGTGATAGCAGAATACCAAAATATGCCAAAGGCACCAGATAGGAAATCATCAAATAAAATTGGATGCTTTGTGTTCTTATTGATTGCATTAGTCTTTAGTGCTGTAATTCTTACTCTTATGGAAGTAATTGACCTACCGCTAGTTCGTGAATATTTAATGGAGTTCATAGAGAGCACCTCATAACAGTCTTTCATCTAATATGAACTTAGCCATCAGGCCAAAATTTCTTATTTAGACATTAATGTTAAGTTTGTTAATACCCAAAACCAAAACTGACTACTCAATCAACCTATGAAATTCCTTGCATTAATACCTACTCTTTCACATTTCCTCCTCCTACCCTATTTAGCAATCACCCTATTCGGATGTAAAGATGATTTGGTTGCACCTGAAGATACTGACAACAACCTCGAATCACCTTTAACAGGCTGTGTAGACACCTATGGAACCAATCATGATGAAACAGCCTTGTTTTCGGACAATTCATGCACCTACAATAAAGTCTCCTGTAGCAGTTGTGACTATGTCATCGAAAACGACGAGCACACACTCAACAATGACATTTTAGGATTGAAACCAGGCGCCATAATTGGAATAAAAGGAGGAGACAGAAAACCCTTAACGCTATTGAATTTTAATGGAACAGCAGATGATGGGGAATTTATCTTCACCAATTGTGATGGAACTACTGTCTTGAGTTTGGAAGAAAAACCAGAAGCGATCCGTATCAGAAATAGCTCATTCCTGAGGTTCACAGGAACAGGGTCTTCAGATAAGTTTGGTATCGAGGTGACTACTGGCGCGCTCGGCATTCATGGATATGAGAAGGTCAGCGATATAGAAATCGACCATATCAAAATATCAAATGTCAACGGCATTGGAATTTGGATAGTCACCAGACCCACCTGTGACGGCTCTGCCAACTATGGTCAATACGAGCAGAAGAACACCAAGATTCATCACAACCACATCAGCGACGTACATGGTGAAGGCATGTATATCGGCCCTTCAAAATGGGACAGCGGTTTTGACAACAGTGATTGTCCAGACACAAAACTCAAACAGGCAGATTTAAAAGGTGTTGAGATCTTCAACAATCTAGTTGAACGCACCGGTTGGGATGGCATACAAGTCGGCGGTGCTATTGAAGATTGTAGCATCTACAAAAACATCATCAGAGATTATGGTCTGGAAGAAGTCGGAATTCATCAAGCAGGTTTGATGATCAACCCAGGTACAGTTGGGGAGTTTTATGCTAACCTCATAGAAGGAGGAACAGGCAATGCCATGCATCTCTTAGGTTTTGATAATTTGGTTTACAGCAATTTGATTATCGATTGCCAGCTCAACGCGATTCATACTGGCGATCGAAACCCACCTACTGGCCAGAGCTACAGAATCGTCAACAACACGATGATCAACGTTGGTGGCAAGGCTTTGAACATGAACTCAAAAGAGAGTGTTAGCAACATATTTGACAACAACTTCATGTCCAATATTAGCGATAAAGAATTGTCCGTAACCAATCCTGACAACACCAGCCTTTCTAATAACATCATGACAGCATCTTTGGAGGATTACCCTTTTGTAGATGTTGCCAAACTGGACTTCACACCTACTCAAGAAAGTGCATTATTAGACGCTGGAAAGATAGTAGACAGAAACAAACTGGTGGTTGATTACAACATGAATTACAGACTCAATGGTACTAATCTAGACATTGGCGCTTTCGAGAACCAAGAATAAGAAATCGAAACATGCTCACACTCTACCTACTGCAACTCATATTGCCCATTGCATTTATCATCTTACTGATCGTCATTAAACCAAAAAACAAATTCGAACTAATTGCCAGGTCTATCACAGCAGTCTTATACACCTACTATATTTTGATTACTGGTCAGTGGCATTACATGTTAAGCTACTATCTGATGATTCCTGTATGTAGTTTGACTGCAGTTGCTCTCTGGTCACTATGGATGAACCGACGACTAAAAATATGGACCGAATGGAATATTGGTTCCATAATGGCATTCTTCTTCTTCATCATGTTACTACTAATTACAATTCCATTCATTAGTCTACCCGTTAACCCTTCGTCCATTTATCACATTAACTTTCCTCTCAAAAATGGGCTTTATAGTGTCACACAAGGAGGTAATCATCCACAAATCAATCATCATTATCTCACAGCACAAATGATGGGTGCGCCGAACGCCAAAAAAGGAATTGACTTAGTAAAACTTAATGCATGGGGCAGTGATGTGAATAGTCTCCATACTTTTCCAAAACAATTGAATCAATATGAAATCTATGGGGACTCTGTCTACAGTCCCATTGCAGGAAAAGTATATAGGGTGCAAAACAACAAAGCAGATCATAGAATGGATAGCAGTCACATCTGGTTCAAAGACAATGGCAACTACATTATCATACAAAACCAATCGGACTATATTGTATTGGGGCATTTGCAACAAGGCACAATTGTAGCTCAGAAAGGTGAGCGCTTAGAGGTAGGTCAATACCTGGGAAGAGTAGGCAATTCTGGGTACTCAAGTTATCCGCACCTTCACCTCCACGGTTACCATCGTAGAGAAGAGAAATATGGCCGTATCACTTTAATAGATGACAGCCCGCTCCAATTATTCTATAATAATAGCCTCCTGACTCGAAATGATTTGATTTGGAATTAAATGGTCAACCTTATTTTAGGAACAAATCTAACTTATAAGAGATAGCTCTTACACTTGTGCTCCTAATTTGATAATTCTGGCATTAGGAGTCATATTTTTTGACCTGATACTATCTGCATCAATAAAGAACATTAGCCTTCCTTTATCAATAAAAAAACCAATATCCGCGGAACTTCCTACCTGGTCTTTTACATCTGATATCACCAACACACTCTTATCCCCTATTTGCTCTTTAAGTTTTGGTGTAAAAAGCTTCATGCTCTCCGGGACATAAATCATATCACACTTATTATAATCATTGACTTGTAAAATCTGAATAACTTTGATGCCAGTTGTAATAGACATTTCAACTAACGCATCATAGACTTCTGACTCCCCAAAGACACCTATCACTTGATCTTGAGTATCGTTTGGCCAAGATACATACTCAACAAATTTACTTAAAAACAAAGCTTTAAACCTGCTTTCTTGAGCACTAGAATTATACCCCAAGAGCAATAATAAAATGCTCCCCATAATGACTCTTTTCATATTATAATAGTTTCATTTTACAATTCTAATACTGAAATACACAAATTAATATTGCAAATCTAGAGTAAACTACCTACTATTCCATCGGTAAAATCTCCTAAATTACTTTTACTACTTTACCTATAGTCTTATGCTATCCAATCATGATTACTGAACAAAAGGCATCAACTTCCCTCTCAAAAAAGGGAGTTTTTATTATCACATCAATAATATCCTGAATTAGTATGACATAATATGGAATTGAAACATTTCCTTTACAGCCATTAACTAATCAATTTAACGCACATTTTGAAGAACCTCATTTTTCCAATTACTGCCCTATTGATCTGTTCATTTGTATCCACTATTAATATGACCCCTACTGCATCCAACATTAGTGAACTCAAAAAGGATTCATTAATTCTACTTGCGCATCAAATATTATCCGATAAATACCCTTCTTTCAAATTTGATTCTAAAGAGTATGAAATCACAGCTTGGTCAAACAATGAAAAAACACTTGTCAAATTTAGACGAATCATTAGGTTCACCCCTTTAGTTAAAAGGGATGATAATTTAGACTTTGATTTTGAAGTTGACCTGACCAACCGACATACCTCATTTGACACTTGGGGAATGGACAAATTTTATATTCCCACGACGGAAGAGCAAGAGAAAATTAATTTCGTCATTGCATCATTTGGTCTACCACGATTCGGTTTTAACAATAGTATCGTCGAAGACCCAGACATGTACCGTATTACCACTAGCAATAAGGTAGCATTTGGAAAGTATTTTATCGATAAAATCACCGGCAAAGAATGTATGGGTTCAATAGAAGGAAGCTATGCTCGGAAGCCTGACTTCCCGGGGTTAGTTAATCCAGATCCTCTGATTGAAATCAAAGACTAATCCAACGATCAGCACACTAATTAATAATATCACCTCCTTTGAAACCTACGATTCTAATGGCATTGTACATGACTAAACTGTTCCTCTCGCTCTTACTCATTTCAAGTTTCACTACTTACTCTCAAACAAACCTCATGAATGACAAAATGAACTTGATTCAACTAGAACTCAATGTAAAAACAGAGATCAATGATTCTCTTTCTATTGTACTGACAAGGTTTTCTCACAAAAACCCAATAGAAGATGGTCAGAGGTCAATAGGTTCTGCTCACCTAATCTTGTTCCAAGGTGATAAAGAATACGAAGTGATGATTTCCATGTTTGGCGTGAGGGGCAAACCTATCAGTGAAGATGGACTTTCCGATAATGAACGGTATCAATCAATCATTTGGAACGAATACACGGTCCAACTAAAGAACTTTAGTTACGATCAGTCTATTGGTGTCTTCATTACTAAAACTGAAGATCTTATTAGACAAAAAATAGCACTAGGGAAAATTCAATTGATTGACGAAGCGAATTCATTTGTTGGCTACAAATATCCAGGATTTACATTCTCCACTATAGAATACGAAATTACCACTTGGGCCAATAGTAAAAGGGTAGTAGTTAAATATAGAAGGCTTATCAGGTTTACACCTCTTGGTAAAGAGAATGAAAATTTAGATTATGACTTTGAAGTTGACCTGACCAATCAAAACACCTCTTTTGACACTTGGGGAATGGACAAGTTTTACATCCCAACGACCGAAGAACAAGAGAAAATCAATTTCGTCATGAATGCTTTTGGATTGCCACTTTCCGGTTTTGACAACAGCATCATTGAAGAAGCTGACTCGTACCGTATTAACATTGATAGTGAAGCATCATTCGGAAGATACGTCATAGATAAAACTACTGGCAATGAGTGCGAAGGCTCAATACAAGGCAGTTACGAACCTATGCCAGACGACATATTAGATGATTTACCAAGGTTCCCTGATCCACTGATTGAGATTGTCGATTAGTCCAACCTATTAGCTCACCTTATTAATTATACTTCCTACGTTGAAACCAACGATTCCTTATACTAAGGTTAAACGTTACTTGATTTGTAGATTCTTGTATCAAGCCATAATTAGTTGTTCCGTTATTGATCCATTGATAGGATAGGTTAACTGTATTACCTGATTTCAAAGGTAGTGCCAACCCTCCTGTAAAAGCATATTTAGTAATCTGATGATCATTCACTATCAAATACGAATTCTCATAATAAGCACCAGTTCTGTAGCTCACCCGTTTCAAAAAATGTTCGCTATAGCGTGAGGGCGTCCATTCCAAACCAACTCCATATTTCCAAGTATCTACTAACTGATCTTCATAACCTAGTACCAACCCTTGACTCCACTGATTGAATTGAACTTCTGTAGATACAATCCATTTTTCACTAGTAAATGAAATACCTCCTCCTATTTTCATCGGGATAACGTAATCATTGGAATAGGACGCCTCTTCATAAATCACTCCTTCATCCTCATCATACAAGTATTGCTGATCCACAATTGTAGAGTTCACATTCCCAGCCAAAGTATTGCTCGGTTTATAAATCAAAGCAAAATTCACATGACTTTTCTTCAAGTCCCACCGGTAATTCAAACTATACTCTGCATATATGTCCTTAATTGAACTCGTATTCTCCACCACATAATCTCCGGCAAATTGTGAACTAGATATCGATTCGGAATGATTAATATTCCCGAATATAAATGCAAGCTTTAACCCAACAGACAAATTATTGAATAACCTTACGCCATTCGAAAAATGAAATTCACTTAATCCCCCATCACCCTCATATAGCACATCAAACTCCGCATTGTCAAAGTAGCTGACGCCCTCACGCTTGATGCTGTAGCCAATATTACTATATTGATTCAACCCCACCATACTGTTCCACCTATCCGTTATCTTGAACCAAAAATTAAGATTGGAAAGTCCCCCAGTACTAGATTGATCACTCGCATCGCTGGTATTATAATTGATCGATTTATAATAAAGTCCTATATCCATATTATGATTTGAATAGGAGGACAGCATATCATTTGCCGCAGCATTACTAGTATTGGTATAATACTGATTGGTCAAGCCAATAGCAGCATTCCCCATCCCTTGAGCTTGCACAGACATAGTGGGAGTGAGTTCGCCTATTCCAAAAATAGAATAGATCGAACCACCTGAATTTTGTCCATAAGAAAAAGAAGAGATTAATACCGCTAAGAAAAGAATCGCACCTACTTTCCCCGCCTTAATCTTCTTCATCATAATCGTCATTTGGCAACAATTCCCACAAATCATCATATCTAGATGACCCACTACTACCTAGCCCTATAAATGATCTACCTAAAACGGTAAATGCAACTGCACCGACCCGACCCACTCCTTCAAAAGCGGTCTTTTCTTCCCAGGTATCTGATCCAGGCGTGTACTCCCAAGTAGAGCTAATGTTGCTACCAATCGATCCTGTTGTTACATATCCTTTTCCATCCAATTCAAAAGCTACTGCATTGGCTCTCAATATGGCATAGTCATCGTCATCATCCAAGTCACTCATATCAGACCAGTCCACATTATCAGAATCAAACTCCCAAAAATCTGACTCATACAAACCATTGTTCGTCCCTGTGCCTACATAGGCATAGTCATCTATCACAAAACACACACCTCCTTTTCTCTTCTCCCCTTTTAGACTAATAATTTGATCCCACGTATCAGTCCCTGGATCGTATGACCAAAAATCCTTAAGATAATTACCATCATACCCTGAACCCACATAGCCTTGTCCATTCATCGCAAAAGCCACTGCATGATACCTCATCGACCCACCAAAATCGCTCAATTGTGTCCACTCATTGCTAGAAGAATTGTATTGCCACACATCTCCTAACTCTTCATCTCCATCATAGCCTGTTGCCACAAATCCATTTCCTCCAATAGAAAAAGAGACCGCTCCACTACGTCCTACACCAGGAAAATCAGCTACTCTTACCCAATAGTTTTCGTTGGGATTGTAAGACCATATATCCGTTAAATATTCATCTCCATCGAACCCCAACCCGACATAGGCGATCTCTCCAATCACAAAAGATATTGCTCCGGACCTCCCTACTCCTTCAAATGAAGATTGTCTAACCCAGTTCCCATCATCAACAGTATCTTCTACTTCACTCTCACAGGAGAGCAGAATTGTGACTGCCAAAACAGGAACTATCCATTTCATCATATTTTTCATTGCTTGATTTTAATTATGTTCAATTTTATTTCACTTCCATTAGCCTGGTCTCCAATCATAATTTGATCTAGGCTATGTTGGTATCTTTCTGTCGGAAGACTTAATAGAAGCGCTTCCTCGTTATCTGTACTATTCACTGTTAATTGCTCTTTGACAAATGCCGTCACATCAATTTTGAAATAATTAGTTGCTCCTACATATTCCAAGTCCAAATACCATTCTGGTATCGTTTCATAGATATATAAAACATTATTATTCTTATCTACTTTGTATAGTGTGGCACCTGATATCAATGAACCAATATCTTCAGGGATTTCATTCTTAATGGACAATTCAACATATACTTCCTCTATCAACAACTCTTCATCCCGCTCTAGCAAATCTTTCAAATAGGGCATATCTATCCTTATCCCTAATCCAAGTCCACCCTGTGCAAAAACCACTCCTTCTGTATCCTTAGAATCTAAAGATTGGTCAACGGTGAGCGATGACAGATTGGTCGATGATCTATCACAGACAATATGATTAGATAAGTAGGACTGATCATTCGGATAAAACCGCATCAATTGCTCCCCAGTATCCTCATCAGAATATTCTCTGTAGTATATGTTTAACGACGGCTGTCCAGTAAACCCTACTATAGCATTACTTTCTTTTGAAGTTATGACCAACCCCTTAAGCAAATCCAAGAATTCTGAGCTAGTAACATTAGTTTCAAACCGTTCAAAAACACTTATTCCAAATTCATCTATCAATTTTATTTCTACTGAATCACCTGAAATCGGCCTTGGAACAAACTCTATCTCACCTAACGGTATAACTACTCCTAAATCATCAAGTTCTTTTTCAAAAGAAGAAAAACTATAAAGATTACCGTCATCATCCGTATCTATTTCATCAAGTAGAGCATAGACTTCTAGTTTTTGACTCATCAAAGTATCTCCAATAGAATATCCATCATAGTAAAGAGTCACAGTAGCCCGTTCATACTTCTTACTATTATGATTTGCCAATAACTCAAAACCATCATTACCAAATGTGATATAGCTTTCAGAATTGACCAGTCCTATTATCTCCTGATCGTACGAGCCGATTAACAACCGGTCTGGGTAATTTGTGATGACACTATCAAATTGAACTGTCGACAACTCCATTGTTAACGAGTCCCAAGATTCCAATTGGAATGATACCTCATCAAAAAAATCAGTCCCCACCTCTGACATTGGATCACTACAAGACGTAACAATGCTAAGGCATAGCATACCGCATATAATTTTCAACATACATCTTCATTATTTCAGCCCTCGAACCGAAGGGTATGTCTTTATAATGTCCTTTCATAAAAATGGTTGCCACTACCCTCCTATTTTTTTATACCTTATAGAAATTAGGATATACTAAAAAATGAAAGGCACTTTAGATCAAAACAAAAAGAATGCGATTGCTTTCTACCAAATGGCATATGATGGCAATCCAGCCAAAGCAGTAGAATTGTATGTAGGGAAAGATTACATACAACACAATCCTTTGGTGGGTAATGGTCCTAGACCATTTATAGAATACTTTGATAAAATGTATAGTGAGTATCCAGAAAAGAACATCCAGTTTGTACGTGCTATTGCAGAAGGAGACTTAGTATCCTTACATACACATCAAACTTGGCCCGGTAATGACCAATATGTCACCATGGACTTTTTTAGATTTGATAACGAGGGGAAGATAGTAGAACATTGGGATGCCATGCAACAAATTCCTGAAAGCACTCTCAACGGAAATACGATGTATTAAATTATTAAAAAAATTACTCATCGTCTTCACCCGTTTTTTCTTTTGGTTGTTTTAGCTCTACAAGACATCAATTATTGTCAACGAACTAAAGAAACAACATCATGAAGAATTACTTTCCTATTTTAAGCTTAATCATACTGTTTGGCACCACATCATGTCAAGATAATTGTGAAAACGGATCAGGATCACCTGTATCTACCACACTAACCATCCCTTCTTTTAACTCAATAGATTTCTCTATTGCAGGAGACGTTTTTCTCCAGCAAGGAGAAGACTTTGCTGTAGTGGCAGAGGGTGATGATAATATTATTTCTAGTTTGTCTACTACGGTCAGTAACGATCAATGGGACATTGAATTTAAGAATGAATGCTATAACGACTATGAGCTCAGCATCACGATCATCATACCGGATATAAAAGATGTCGAACTGAGCGGTACTGGTAGTATCACAGTTGTTGATTTTTTAGAGACAGACAACCTTGGTATCAGACTTGGAGGCTCTGGAGAAATAGTATTTGAAAATTGTGGTATCACCAACACTGTTGATATTAGTATACCTGGTAGTGGTGAAGTAGAGTTCAAGAATATCTCTGCATCACCAAAGGACTTCAATATAGACATAGATGGGTCAGGAAAAGTCTATGCCTATGAGTTAGAATCCAATAATGTGGACATTAGTATTGGTGGAAGCGGCGATTGCCAAGTGTATGCTACCGACAACTTAAATATCAACATAAAAGGTTCTGGTAAAGTCAAATACCAAGGGTCTCCTATTGTGACTCAAAAAAATACTGGTTCTGGAGACGTTAGTGAATATTAATCTTTGAAAAAAAAGGGGTCCAACAACTGATTTAGTTATTGGAACCCTTTTCATTTATTCTAAGCCCTACTCTATTTCAGATCCAACTCCATTATAAGAGAAAAGTCTTCTCCATTCAATTCAATGAATTTTGCATACGTTTCATCAAGATAACGTCGCTCATTTAGTGAAACCCTTGAGAGGCGGTTCAAGTGCATCTACTTACACTACTAAATTTAGCAATAGTACTCCTATCAAGCCAACTACCGAGACAGTAGTTTCCATCAAGGTCCAAGACATCAAAGTCTCTTTGATGCTTACGTTAAAATATTCTTTGAACAACCAAAACCCTCCATCGTTGACATGAGATAAGGTAATACTACCTGCTCCAGTTGCCAACACTAACAGCTCCGGCGATACTCCTGAAGTAGCCACTAGCGGCATCATGATACTAGCAGCAGTCAACCCTGCTACCGTTGCGGAACCAACACATACTCTAATAATAGCTGCAATCAACCAAGCCAATATAATAGGTGATAACCCCAAAGAACCCAATACCTCCCCAATTTCGACACTTACATTGGTCACAATCATGATTTGTTTGAATGCACCAGCACCTGCTATAATGAGTAATACCACCGCAATACTTGAAACTGCCGATGATAGAATTTTCATTACCTCGGTAGTTTTCCTACCCGTACGAATACCTAAAAAATAAATAGCCATTAATACTGCAATCAACATGGCCACTGCAGGATTTGCTATCGCATCTATCAATACATTTTGTGGTAGAAAATTCTTCATGAGCGATGATCCACTAATCAAAACAATTGGCAATAGAGAGATAGATAAACAAATCCCCAAAGACGGTACTTTATAATCATTGCTCGTTTCGATTATATAATCTTTTAGAAGTTTTGGTTGTATCTTTTTCATCGTACCAGCCAACAAAAATTTCGCAGCTAAAATTGCAGGAATCCCTACAATGAGACCATATATCAAAGTCAGCCCCATATCCGCACCATACATCTCTGCTACAGCAGTAGGTGCAGGATGTGGAGGTAAAAACCCATGCGTCACTGACAGTGAAGCCAACATTGGCAGGCCTACATATAAAAGTGGCAACTTGGTATTGTGGGCAATAGCAATGGCGAACGGAACCAATATCACAAAGCCAACTGTGTAAAACATGGGAATACCAACAATAAACCCCGTCACAATCAAAGCCATTTGAATATTCTTAATCCCAAAGGCCTTCACCAGGCTGTTTGTAATTTTATTCGCTGCACCACTTTCTGCCACTAGCTTTCCAAGCATCGCACCAAAACCAAGAATCATAACCAATGACCCCAAAGTATTGCCAATACCAGTTTGAATAGCATTGACTGTTTCAGTAACTGACAACCCATCTAGTAACCCAACAAAAAGACAGACAAGCATGAATGAAATGAAAGTGTCCAACTTGAACACCGTTACTAAAACAATGAGGGCAACAATGCCTAAAATGATCGGAATAAATACCATAAAATCTAACTTTCAATAATTAAGGAATCATCAAATATAAAGCACGATGCTTACTCTACAATGGTCAAATATTTCAAATATGAATGACATTTGACCCATTTTTTAAATAATATAGAACGGTACAGAAAGACCAAACCTGTGTGTGGCATACAGGGTTTCAACTATTCTTTGCGATCAATAAAAAATGAGTACTTATATAGACTACTTAATTGGACTATACGAACTTGCATATTCGAGATTTTCTTTTGCGACAACTTCAATTGGCATATGGTGTATAGACTCAGTACTAGTATTAACTATTAAGTGTCTGTACAAAACTTGAATGGCTAGTTCTCCCTGTAATTTAGGGTTTTGATCAATAATGAACTCAGCTCTACCTGACCGTAGCACCTCAATATTGTCAGCTATCAAATCATACCCCATCATACGATACTCCAATTCTGGGTTGACAGTATCAATAATATTAATCACACGATGTGATCGTGAGTTAGGTACGAAAAACTTATATCCCCCTGCTGACACTGTATCAATTACTTGTTTGATATCATCAGGACTGTTAACATGAACTTCACTGATGAGAGATTCATCCCATCCTTGGTCTGCGTAATATTTTTTAAATCCATCAATACGTTCATTAATAGCCTTGTTGATGCTGTCATAATTAGCATATTTCAGAATAGTCGTCTTACTTCCTTCTGCCAAACCCAAATTCATCAGTTTGGCGGCAAAAAAACCACTTTGCTGCGAATCCTGACCTATGAAGGCTAATGGCTCAGCATCATGCATAGTAGAATCTACAAAGACAAAGGGAATCTTCTTTTCTCTCAACTCATCACAAATTGGCAATGCTACCTCCTCCATCAACGGTGCTAAAATCACAGCATCAGGCTCCTTCGATATGGCCAGCTCTGCCTTCTTCAGAAAAGAACCAGGATCAGAACGATCAAAAGGAAATTTAATCAAGTCCATCCCCAAAGATTCATAATCTTCTGCAGCTACGTTTATTCCTTGGTTTAGAATATTCCAATAATCATTATCATCGGGCAATACCACTGCTATCTTATAGGACTTGTTCAATTTCAAATTCCGAGCAAAAACATTCGTCTGGTAGTTACCATCCTTTGCGATTTTGAGCACCAAAGCCTTAGTGGTATCAGCAACCTCTCCTCGATTGTGAAGAACTCGATCAACAGTACCTACAGAAACTCCTGCTTTTTTTGCTATTTCCTTGATCGTAATTCTTTTCATGACTCAAATATGAAAGTTTTCTTTGATTTTTCTTGGTATTTAGTCTGTAAATATTACTTTTGTGAAACGATCGTGTTCGTACACGTAAATAATCCCGGATCAATTCGGCTTTTTTAAAGGCAATCACCGTGTACGTTACCGATCATAAACTCGATAAGTTCGGGTTTTATTTTTTACTAATACCGTGCTCGAACACGGGATAACCATAAAATAAAACAAAGCATGAAAAAGGTAGTAACATTCGGCGAGATAATGCTAAGACTAGCACCACAAGGATTTTTGAGATTCTCTCAAGCTAATTCATTTGATGTAGTCTATGGCGGTGGAGAATCTAACGTAGCAGTATCTCTAGCCAATTACGGAGTTCCTGTTGAATTCGTAACAAGGCTTCCAAAAAATGACATTGGAGAATGTGCATTGATGGAAATGAGAAAAAGAAATGTAGGTACTAGTAACGTGATTTTCGGAGGAGATAGATTGGGCATCTACTTCCTAGAAACTGGAGCGGTTAGTAGAGGATCTAAAGTAGTATATGACAGAGCTGGTTCTGCCATTTGTGAAATCCAACCAGGTATGGTGGATTGGAAAGAAGTATTCAAAGACGCTGGATTCTTCCATTGGACAGGTATCACACCAGCTATCTCACAAAGTGCTGCTGACGCATGTCTTGAAGCGGTAAAAATAGCTTCTGAAATGGGTGTTACAGTTTCGACTGACTTGAATTACAGAGCCAAACTATGGAACTTCTGTGATGCAGCGAAAAGAGAAGAAATCATGACAGAATTGACGTCTTATTGTGATATTGTATTAGGAAATGAAGAAGATGCTGAAATGCACTTCGGAATCAAACCAGAAGGAATCTCGGTACAAACAGAAGGTCACAATGTGAAAGGAGAAGCTTTCTTATCTGTATGTAAGCAGATGATGGAGAAATTCCCTAAAGCGAAGAAAGTAATTACCACGTTGAGAGGATCAATTTCTGCATCTCACAACACATGGGCAGGCGTATTGTACGATGGCAAGAAATTGTTGGAAACTAGACAATACCAAATCACAGATATCGTAGATAGAGTGGGTGGTGGAGATTCATTCATGGGTGGATTGATCTACGGATTATTGACATACCCTAATGATGATCAAAAAGCATTAGACTTTGCTGTTGCAGCTTCTTGTTTGAAACATACGATCAAAGGAGATGCCAACTTATCTACAGTTGCAGAAGTAGAGAAATTGATGGGTGGTGACGCATCTGGTAGAGTAGCAAGATAATCGATTGAACGGAGGGTAAGAAGGCCAAAACTCATCTCCTATATAAAGTACACGTCTTCTTCCCTCCTTCTTATTTACAACAAACTAAACATTAAAATGCTAAAACCAACAGTTGCTATTCTTTGTGGTGGCGGACCTGCACCGGGTATCAACACGGTCATCAGTTCTGTAGCCAAAGTGTTTATGAAAGCGGGATACCGAGTACTTGGTATCCATGAAGGCTATAAAGGTCTACTTTCAGACAACCCACCAGTAACTGAATTTGATTTTAGATACGTAGATAAGATATTTAGTCGTGGCGGGTCTACTCTAGTGATGAGTAGGCATAAGCCAAAAGACGCTGAGTTCAAAGCTGACTTTTTCCTCAACAACAATGTCAAGTTGCTAGTAACTATCGGAGGAGATGATACAGCAAGTACAGCAAACAGACTTTCAAAATTTCTTATTTCAGAGAAATTGGATGTCAAAAACATTCATGTCCCAAAAACTATTGACAATGATTTACCTCTTCCAGATCGAAACCCCACTTTTGGATTTCATTCTGCAAAGGATGAAGGAGTAAGAATAGGAACTACCTATTATGAAGATGCGATTACCAGCCAAAACTGGTTCGTCATGTCATCGATGGGTCGTACAGCAGGACATTTGGCTTTTGGTATTGCATCTGCATGCCACTATCCAATGGTTATAATCTCTGAAATGTTTAACAAAACGGAGATTACCCTACAGAAAGTTGTTGATTTAATCATTTCATCGATGATTAAGAGAAAAGTAGAAGGAATCAATTACGGTGTAGCTATAGTTAGTGAAGGAGTATTCCATGACATAGATGAGCAGGAGTTAAAAGATGCAGGGATTCTATTAACTTATGATGATCACGGTCATCCTGAATTAGGCAATGTCAGTAAAGGGAATATATTCAATATATTGGTTCAGAAGAAACTGAAAAAATTAGGTATTATTATAAAAAGTAGACCAGTAGAACTCGGCTATGAATTTAGATGTTGCCGACCAATTGGATATGACCTGACGCTATGTACACTACTTGGTATGGGTACAAAAAAGTTATTTGATGAAGGTAAAACTGGGTGTATCGTTACTACTAATTCAAGAGGTGATATTGTACCTATGTTTTTATCAGATTTAGAAAAAGATGGAGTAATTCCTCCTAGATTAGTTGATATCAGTTCAGATATCACACGATTGACTCTTCAAAACCTACATTTCATTAGTGAAACTGATTATGAAGAAGCCAAACAATATGTACCTAATCCCGAGGAATTTGATTTTAATAAAATATTAAACTGGACAGAATAATGGCAAGATTTACAAGAATACAAGTAGCGCAAGCAATGAAAGAAACAGGCATGGTTCCTGTATTTTATCACGCAGATATTGAGGTGTGTAAATTAATATTGAAAGCTTGTTATGATGGTGGTGTAAGAGTATTTGAATTCGTCAACAGAGGTGATTTTGCTCACGAAGTTTTTGCTGAATTGAACAAATTCGCTGCAAAAGAAACACCAGAAATGATTTTAGGTATCGGCTCAATTGTTGATGCAGGTACAACTTCTCTTTACCTTCAGTTAGGAGCAAACTTTGTAGTTTCTCCAATATTGAACCCTGACATGGCCAAGGTTTGTAACAGAAGAAAAGTATCATGGTCTCCTGGATGTGGATCTCTTACTGAAATTTCATATGCGGAAGAATTAGGTGCAGAAGTTGTAAAAATATTCCCAGGGTCTCAAGTTGGAGGACCTTCATTCGTAGCAGCAGTTATGGGACCCTTCAAGTGGTCATGTATCATGCCTACAGGTGGAGTTGAGCCAACTGAAGAGAACCTAAAAGGATGGATCGATGCTGGCGTACATTGCGTGGGTATGGGATCAAAATTATTCACTAAAGATAGCAACGGTAATTACGATTACGCTGGACTTGCTACTAAGGTGAAAGAAACCTTGGCGATTGTTAAGAAGTTAAGGAAATAGTCTAACAATTTGTTTTATTTATGGTTAATCTGTTGCCCTACAGATTGCATTAGTGAAGGCTACTCTAACGAGTAGCCTTTTTTTGCTTCTTATGATAATGATAATTTTCAAAGATTGAAACGTTGACAAACCTGAAACACATTAACCATAGATAATAAAAAAAGGGTTGCTCAACGCGTCCCCTTCTTACTGAATAAATAATAAATCTTCAGCCCTATATAATATCGTCTTTGATTATAATTAACTAATCTTGTTGTCCCTTTTTTGATAATTTGAACATAGATACCTTACCTATCAAATGCTGTGTACTAGTAGACACTTGCTCCGTTCTTTTCATTGAATTCTCCATTCCTGCTGCCAACTCGGTAGCTGAACTTGCCATCTCTTCTGTACCAGCCACAGTTTGCTCGGAAATCACGACAATCCCTCTTGACAACTCCACTACATTACCAATATTCTCTGTCTGAATTTTAACCTTTTCTACTATTTGTTCCGATTTGAGGTACGTCTCTTTATAATGAGATGAAATTTCTTTAAACGCCAATAGAGACTCTTTTGAAGCCTCGTCACCTGATTTAATTTCATCACTCATACCTGAGATTAACCCTGCTGTAGCAGATGTATTGTACTGTAATGAGCCAACCAATTCTTCAATTTCGCCGACAGAGGATTTGGAGCCTTCAGCCAGCTTCCTGATTTCATCAGCTACTACTGCAAACCCTCTCCCCGCTTCTCCAGCTTGTGCCGCTTCGATTGCAGCATTCAATGCCAAAAGGTTAGTCTGAGCTGCAATCTCTTTTATTATGCTAATGACAGAATTGATTTTATTCGAATCCCCCATCAATTTCTCTACAGAATTGTTCGTATCATTGGAGAAGGATAAAATGTTTTGCATACTTAGATCCAATGACTCTATCATCATCATCCCTTTTTCACTAATAAGTGTTCCAGAACTAGCTGTTTTATTAATTTGTTCAGCGTCAATAGTCATTTCGTTAGTCAAGCTAAGAATAGTTTCCAGTAATTCAGAAGATGAATCTATTCTCTGTAGCTGTTCCTGAGCTCCTTTACTCATTTCTGCAATAGCCGATGAAATTTCAGAAGAACTAGAATTCATTTCTTGACTATTGAATTTAATTTCCTCTGTGGCCTCCCCCATTAATTGAGCCTGATCATCGATATCAATTAGAAGGTCAGATAAGTTATCGATTGCCATATTTAAATTATCAGCAAGTCTCTTAATATCGCCTTTAGCTGTACCTGTATACTTTTTAGTCAAGTCACCTTTTGCCAATGAATCAATAACAATATTGATATTGTTAAATGGTCTTACCACAGACTCAAACATATTATTGATAGATTCTGCCAAAGACTTCCATTGACCGTCCTTGTTCCCCATATCTATCCTTGCGGTAAACTGACCTGAATCGATCACTTGCTCAATCACATGGTTAGTCTCAATGATCGCGGATTCTAGTCTCTCTTGCTCCTGAAACAATGCTTCATTTCGTGTCTTAACCTCACTAGTAGCTTCTGCGACTTTTCTTTCTAGGCGTTTTTTACTCTCTTTGATTTGAATTGACTTATTCCTATAAAAAAGATACCCACTAACAACTATCACTGATAGCATCAATAATCTAAACCACCATGTTGACCACCATGGTGGCAATATCTCTATTTCAACTTCGATTCCCTTTTCATTCCATATTGCATCACTATTAGATGCTTTCACTCTAAAAGTATAGCTACCCGCTGGTAAGTTGGTGAAATAAGCTTCTTTTCGATCCCCTACATTAATCCACTCATCATCAAAACCAACCATCATATAGGCATATTGATTTTTGTTAGATGAAGTGAAATCAATTGCTGTAAACCCAAATGTAAAAACAGTCTGGTCATGGGTCAACTGTATAGATCTTGTATGCCCTATGTGCTGGGCAAGTGGAGAATCATCAGAACCAATAAAAACCTCTTAATTGAAAATTTTAAAACTTGTAAACACTATATCAGGTACTACCTCACTATCTCTTACCTGATCTATTGTAAATGAGTTATAGCCATTCGCTCCCCCAAAATACAATTGACCATTCGCTCCCATTAATGATGCATTGAGATTAAATTCATAGCCTTGCAAACCATCCCTCAAATCATATGACCTTACTTTAAGGTTTGCATCATTAGATTCCTCCAATGATATTTTACTTAAGCCTTTGTTGGTAGTCAGCCAAATATCGTGGTTCTCGTCCAAAACCATATTACTAATAACATTATCTGGAAGTCCTTTATTTTTGTCAAACCGGATAAAATTCAACACGTTTCTATCCTCAAGGCAGTTCAATCCATCAATTGTACCTACCCATATTCGTCCTTGCAGATCTTGCGCGATCGTTGTTATCACATTATTACTCAGGCTACTGGATTTATGATCATCAGCTAGAATTGCTTCAAAAGAATTCGTTGACCTATCATAGATATTCAAACCATTTTTAGTCCCTGCCCATATTCCACCTTCACTATCCTTAAAGATAGTATTTACAGAAACGCTACTTAACCCATCTTCTCTCTCATAGTTATATTGCTCATTGGTATTGAGCCGAATTAACTGCTTTGAACATGCCAACCATAGTTCACCTTTCACCCCTTCAACCATGGAATACACACTTACACCTTCGATGACAACTGAAAATTCCTGTGTCTCTCTATGAATTCCCACGGCCTTGGGCGTCTTGTTGTTTACGAGAACTTCGACAAAACAGAGAAGGCACCGATCACTCAACACCTTCTCTGTTTTACTAAAAAATAATAGATCCTATCTATGTAAGATGATCAGTTTTTTATGACCATAGTCTCTTGAGTCACCTCTCATTTGCATGTAGTACACTCCACTTGGGAATCGATCCGTTTTCAAATCAAACCTACCTACACCTGGAGTAGCTTCTCCCTGATCAAATACTCTTCCTGACTGATCAAAGATCATCCAATTGACTTTCTCTGTCATAGTTGAATTGAATCTAATCGTCACTGCATTATCAGTTGGATTTGGATACATATCAAAGTCCATTTGATTACCAATCAAATCACCTGCATTCAATATATCAACTAACTCACTAGACTTGTCCCATACTACTCCATTAGCATCACTTGCTTTAATAATCTCAGCTTGATAGATCTCTTTAGTCAATCTATTTTGAATGAAGACCACTGCTGCTAATTGAGAAGCATCTTCAATATTAGCAATATTCCAATGGATATCTAAAGTATATTCATCACCGTCTTCGTCATCGACCGATCCAATTGGAATAAAATCACCTTGAATATAATCTTGATCTAACTTGATAAACTTCCCTGAAGCATCTGGCAATAATTTTCTCAACACGTTAGTATGTGTTGCAATCTCTCCGACCTCTTGATCGATCGATTGTTCAATAATAGCTACATAAGCGATTAATTCTTCATTCATTCCAATGCCAGTAGCATTGTTCACTTCAAACGCTACAGTTCCCTTAATCTCACCTACATCAGCAGATGCATCTCTAGTTACTGAGATAATAAACCCTGGGTCTTGTAATGAACTTATCACCAAATCTCTATCTCCCCAAGTGATCAAACTATCCCCCATTTGACTTGATACATTTCCATCTAAAACAGAATTGACTCCATCTAATCCATACCAACTCTTTCGAGCAGCGGGATCTGCAGTATTGACCACATTAAATGGATCTTCAATTGTATTGTCAAAACTAGCATGATAAGATATTATGATTTGCTCTTCGCTCAAATTAAGATCTGTCAACCTATTATCAATCTCACCTTTTAATTGTTCAGTTTCATTATTAAACACATCACCATCAGCATCATCGGTTACACTATAGAATGTCTCCAACAACACATTTTTACTTCTTTCTCTAATTTCAAAGTCATCAAATGCAAATCCAAATGTTTTGATTCCATCCTCAGTACCTGACATTGCAATTCTAAATCTAACATTTGTTAGCATTGCTTCCGGAATCCCTTCCAGGCTATGGCGAGCAGATTTCCAAATCCTCTGATTATCGTTATCTTCTCCAGACCATCCCTGAGACCTACTCAAGCTAGGGTTTTGTACTTGCTGCTGACCTGGATCCGCCGTTACATTTCCAAAATCATACCAATCAATCCCTTGTGTTAGCCCAGTTAAATCATCGACGCGACCAATTAACTCCCAACTTGCATCATCAGTCATTGGGTCTTCGTCTGGATCAAGGTTATAAAATTGTATCACACCTCCATCTTTAGCAGATTCAAAATCATAAATGATGTTCATCGAAATCATTGGTTTGTCCAATGCTGAGATATCAAATGCTGGAGTATAAACCCAAGAGTCCTCCCCTACATTGTAAGTATTGTTACCATCATCACCTAAAGTGGCCCACATAAAGTTATCTGAAGAATTAATCCCTGTATCATCAGCTTCAATGGTGTATGATTCGTCTTCAGCAGTAACAGTTAAAGAGGAAAAATCAAATTCTCCTAAAATCCAACTCTGATCTCTCAATCCAAAATCACGATTCACACCAGATTCAGTATCCAATTTAAACGTTTGGTCAAATGCATCATCAGCCAATGATTCATAGAACCACCCCTCCTCATCAGAGTCAAATCCACCTCCAAAGGTTTCAATATAACCAGTTTCTTGTGTGACAATAATTGTAGGGATAATATTAATTGATCGCTCCAATATAGACTCGCAACCACCACCTGTTTTCATTACCATTGTTACATCATAGCTACCTACATCATCATATGTATGTTCAATAAAATCAAACTGTGAATCGCCATTTTCATCTATTCTGTTATACATAACATCACTACCAACATTATACCAAGTCGTATCAGCACCTGCGTCATACAACAAACCTATTTGTGTAATAGTAGAATCACCATGAATCAATTCATTTGGAGCAAATAGTGTTGGACTTCCCGCAACAACGGATTCCCATACAAATGCAACAGTTGGACTTACTTTCACACCAATTGTAGAATCAGCGGAAATTGATGCACAAGTCTTAAACTCACTAGAAGTAATAAAAGTATAAGTACCCACTAAAGACGTAATAAAACTTCCATTTGGCTCATCTCCTAAATCAAAAAGCTTATACACATCCTTAATATCATCGGATTCACCATCATTCAGTGCCACAATCCCATTATCCTCTGCATCTCTCCATTCCCATTTGTATGTTAACCCAGTATGATCTTCAGTATATCTGGAATCAGGCGCTTTTGAACCAAAAAAATCAATGTCAGGATTTACACACTCTCCAACAATCACCATACTCATTTCAGGTCTGTCAACCAGTATAATATCATTCTCTATAGAATTGTTACAACCTCTATCATCAAAATATTCATAACGCACTTTATAAGATGCAGTATTACTAGCTGACAATGTCCTAATATCTTGATTTTCTGTGTTTTCCCCCCATGAGATTGGGTCAAAAGTAGCTTTCGTCAAACTACCTACTTGATTTGAAATCCAAATATTATTCACATAATAATTTGAAGTATCTCCTCCTATCCCATCAGAATCCTTTGCTTCCATAATAAATGGATCGTTGCTCTCACATATAATAAAATCCGGTTCGTCAAACCCAATTTCATTAGTATTCCACTCCAACTTAGGTTGTGGATTCACATAAACTTTGCCTTCAATTATATTACTACATCCAGTTGATTCACTTGTGTGAGTAAAGCTCACCGTATGATCTGTAGTTCCACCACCTACTTGAATACCATCAGTTTGAAAATGTGCAATGTTCGGGTGGAATGAAGAAGTCCCATCCCCATTATCTGTCAAACCTGCAACACCACTACTCAACGAAAATGCACTAATAGCTGTGGTAGGGGCATTTACACCTTCAATAGTTCCTTGAAGCACAACATCTTCTGTTGTAACACAATATTCGCTTGCTACACTTTGAGAACCTGTTTCAAACATTGGAATATCGATTCCTAATGTTGGTAATTGAACCACTGTAAAAGATTCAGTTACTGAGTTTACACAACCATACTCATCTGTATAATCCAAAGTAATTGAATGACTGGTATCATCACCAGCCTCATCCGATTCACCTGCATTAAAAGCAGCTGTCCTTGCGTTAAAGATCATCGAGCCATCTCCATTATCAGTTTGCAGTGCTGTCACAGATGTCCAAACTGTCGTACCAACAATTCCGGCTCCAGAATCAGAGTTATTCACAATATCGGAAGCAGCCGTTTCACTTCCTGATATATAAGTACCATTCAAAGTGTAATCAATTTCATCATTACATGCATCACTCCCTTCTAAACCAGCATTGTCATCATATACAATTTCTAAAGTAGGTAGAGGATAGACTTGAAAGTCTCTTGTAATCGCACTTGTACAACCTTCAGAATCCGTGTAACTATAATTAATTGTATGGTCTGTGATTACCCCTTCACTATCCGAAGTAAATTCCTGAGCCAATGTAAGATCAATATCCGCTGAACCACTATTTGCTGTCAGTCCATCACTATCGATTAACCAAGTTCCAGAAGAAGCATTTGTAGCACCAGAAGAACCAGTTTCATGTGTCGCTTGAATTTCTATCTCTTCATCATTATAACAAAAAGCTTGTCCTTCCAAAGTTTCATTATCAAAGATTATATCAAGTGTAGGTTGAGGGTTAATCGTAATCGTACTCTCAACACTATTATAACATCCAGAAGCGTCATCAGTAAATTCAATTTTAACAACATGATCATGTGCATCCCCTTCTTCTGTTTGCCCTGCAGCCAGTAAAGCAGCATCCAAATCTATATCAGCACCATCTCCAGATGACACAGCTGTAAGACCACTATAATCAGTACCTCCGTATGCAATAGACCAAACTATAGTACCATTTGCATCCAAAGCATCCTGATAAGAAGTAGCATCATCAGATTCTTCCAATCCATGAACAGACACTCCACTTTCTTCAAAACAGATAGCAGTCCCATCAATTTCATCATTGTCAACATGAGATCCATATGCACCATCATACACAATAGTTAACCTTGGAATTGGATCAACTGTAACGGTACGTGTAACTGTATTAGTACATCCTAATGCATCTTCATATTCAAAAACAATATTGTGATCCGTTTCATCACCCGTTTCATCTGATTCACCAGCATTAAATGCAGCTCCACTTGGATCAAACAAGATACTTCCATCATTATTATCAGTAATACCTGTCACAGAACTCCAAGTACTAGTTCCATTTGTACCATCATCTACTGCATTAGATGCAGTAGACTCATCTCCAGAAATAAAAGTTCCTTGTAGTGTATAATCACCATCTGTATAACAAACCGAAGTCCCATCTAAACCTGATCCACCATCATATATAATTTCAACTGTTGGCTGAGGATTGATTTGAAAATCTCTTGTTATAGAAGTTGAACAACCTTCTGAATCAGTATAATCAAACGTTATCGTATGATCAGTTATCATACCTTCTCTATCTGAAGTAAATTCCTGAGCAATATTAAGATCAATATCCGCTGAACCACCGTTTCCTGTTAGTCCATCACTATCAATCAACCATGTACCTGTAGTAGCATTTGAAGCTGAAGAAGATCCCGTCTCATGAGTTCCTTGAATCTCTATTTCATCCTCATCAAAACAAAATGCCTGTCCTTCTAATGTCAATCCACCATAAATAATATCTAAAGTAGGTTGAGGGTTGATCGTCAACACTCTATCTAAACTGCTGTAACAACCTGTTGCATCATCTGTATATTCTAAAGTAATGGTGTGATCACTTGGATCACCTTCACCCGTAGTACTTGCAGCTGTCTGTGCATTATCAAAATCAATGCTTGCAGTATTCCCATTATCTGCAGTAGAAATACCAGAGTAGTCTGTGCCATTATATGCAATTGACCATACTATGGTACCATTTACATCATCAATATTTCGTTCATTTGTTGCTGCATCTGAAGTTTCTTCACCTCTAATACTAAGTGTGTTTTCAACATAACATAAAGCTGCATCATCCAATTCATCTCCATCAGAATACGTAGAGACCCCTTCATTAAATATTACATTCAACTTCGGCTGAGGGTTAACAGTAATTGTTTCCGAAACTTCACTAACACAACCTGTCGTACCATCTTCAAAATCAAACGTAATAATGTGATCACTAGGCAATCCAAACTCACTTTGACCTGCACTATTTGCTGCTAGTTCTGCATCAAAATCTTGTCGATCACTATCACTGCCATTTTCTGACAAACCACCTGTATTGACGTTCCAATTTAATGTACCATCACCACCTTCAATTTCAACACCACTTTCAGTCGCATACAATACTTCTACTCCATTAACAAAACATAATTCCGTTCCATCAACTTCTGATGCATCATCATACACTATGTCCAACTCAGGTGTTGGGTTAATAGTTATTGTAATAGTTACACTCTTTTCGCATGATTCACTATCCTGATAGGTATAAGTCACAATGTGATTTGTTGCTGCTGCAAATTCATTATCGTCATCATTATTATATACATCATCACGTGCTTCATACAAATCAAAAGTAGCCGTACCACCAGAAACAGCAGTTATGGCATCATTTCCAGTATCAACTGTCCAAGTACCGTCATCTGCATCATTTCCATCTTCTATACCTCTCAGCGTTATACTTCCATCTTCATAGCACACTTCGAACGCAGCAGCCACATCATCTGTAGCATCTACATAATCATCATAGGTATTCCCATCATACTCAATATCTAATGTTGGCAATGGATTAATAGTCATTTCTTCTATTGCTCCATCTCCAGCAGTGGTTGAATTCACACAACCAAAAGCATCGGTATAGGTATAAGCCAAATTGAAAGTTTCAGCACTTCCTCCATTCAAATCACCTCTACCATTTTCACCAGTAACTGTCTCTCCTCCATATTCGGAATTGTACCATGTATCTAAATCTAATTCGCTAAACAGTTCGGATCCATCACTTGCCATCACGTTCCCATCAACAGTCCAGACACCACTTGCATCAACTACAGCTCCATCAGTTGTAGATAAGATCGCTACGAACTCAGGGTTGTTTCCATCATTTTCATTATAACAAAAATCTTGATCCAAAGTACCTCCTGCAGTTTGACCTCTATCTACAATTTCAATAACTGGTATCGAATTGACCGTGATATAAACTGGTAATGACTCACTTTCACAAAGCTCATCTGTATACTGTGTCACATAAATTGTAGTTGTCGCTGTTACATCTGAACTATTAGAAAGAGATAAATCCAAATTAGTCCTGTTCTCAACTTCAGTCATAGCTAAAGTAGAGGTAGTATTCTCCCAGAATGGAGTAAAAGATCCAATGTCAGGATCTGAAGAATACCAATTATACTCGGTAGTACCGTCTGCACTTATCAATACATTATCTAAATCAAGATCTATAGCTGAAATATCTGTTCCCTGACACTCAGTGTAAACATCTGATCCAGCAGCCCCACCAGTATTAGCTACTGAAAAATAAGGAGCGACAGGTTGTGGGTATATTGTAACTGCAACTACAGTCCAATCAGATGCACAGCCCTCAAAATTAGTACCTACATTAGATTCAGAATAATTTCTTACGTGATAGAAGTAATAATCTTTACCATCATCATCACTTCCATTATTATCATAAGTCTCTGAAAAAGACAATTCATCATTTGTAGCTCTTCCTCCATCATTTACTGCTGTGGTAATAACTGCGTCAGGACTACCTACAATCCCAGTACCTCCTGTACCATCATCACTATACCATTCATACACATAACCCGATATATTCGGTGTTTCTATCTCATCTAATGTTGCTCCACTACAAAACTTATAATCAAAATCAGTTCCGTCTATTTGGGCAAAATCTCCAATAACTGGCGCATCTGGTGTTATGTTTATCTTATACTCAACTCTAGTCAAGGCTCCTTCACAACTACTAAATTTTGCTCCCACATCAGTTGGATAATTATTATTATGATCCGTTTGACCTATATAAAAGACATATGTTTTATCTCCAGAAAAAGAAAAATTAGTGGCCGTTGTATCATCAACATAATCATAAGGGTCAAATTCAAATTCATCTGCATCATCACTATTATCCGCATCAGTCAAGGTCGTCAAAACAGTTACCCCATCAGAAAGGTAAACTGTAAAATATGATTGGATTGGTTCACTAGAATCATACGTATCTGTCAACGTAACAGTCTCAGGTGTCACTACCGCATCACCAGCAGATCCCACACAATATTCGAACAAATATTCATTTGCCTTTTCTTCTTCATCCCCTGCAACAACCAATTTCGGCTCATTAGGTACGTCATAGATGCTGATATCTATTTTCCTTATATCAGATGAACACCCAGGGTAATCAGTCTCTATCCCAATATCTGTTGTTAATGTAACATAGAAGTCTTCGGTTCTCTCAGCATTGGTATTGTCAATCAACCCAGACCCAAGCAATGTACTCGCATCGTTCGTAACATCTTCAGAAAAGATCTCATCATTCAATCCACTATCTGAATACCAATTGAATTGACCTGAACCTGCAATTGTATTACTTTCAAAATCAGGAATAATATTATCACCGGCACAATATTCCAAAATATAATCTGGATCTACAAAACCACCATTACCACTAAAACCATTAACCAAAGTAGGGGTAGCTGGCTTATCCAATACACTAAAATCAAATGTTGTAGAAGCCGTACACCCTGCACCAATCAATCCCAACGTAGTATATTCTATTCTATAAGCCCCAGCACCATTAAGTTCATTTGCTTTAAAATTTGTATCTCCACCAGTGTAATCAGTTGACCAACCCGAAAGTGTTGCATAAGTATCGTCGGTATATTTGTTAATAGTAAAGTCATTATCAACAGGCTTTTGCCCATTATCAGGGCTATCTGTATACGAGAAAATATCAGCCTCCAATCCAATATCGGTATCATCATCCTCGCAATAGAAGTTCTCCACTAATTCTATACTGACAGAAGGAGTTGGGTAAATATAAATATCCTCCTCTGAGTAATATGCTGGGGTTCCACCAGCATCTGGATTTTGTAAAAAAACTACTCTCAAGGTATCAATATCGTTATCTGGTGTTATCGGCCCGCTTCCTGTTGTATATAATTCAGAAGGATCAAATTGCCACTGATTTAAAATATCAGTAGGATTGGCATCCGCCGAATTGATTGCCGCACCGTTATATGTAAACAGTAAAGATGCTAAATTATCATTTCCATCATCATCAGTGAAGTATCCATCAGATCCAACAGTGATAGAATTATCCACTACACCATCTTTAATATAATATATTTCTAAACCATAAAAATCTGAACTTGTTCCATCTGTGTCTTCACCTGCATCAATATCCGTTGGGTTTTTAACCTCAACAATTGCTAGTCCTTCATCTTCACAAAAATCCAAAGATTGTGTATTTTCAAAAACACCATCTCCAGAACTAACTGTGAATGAATAAATATTTTCAAAAGTAACATTCAC
>JAOPTS010000096.1:0-153554 GCA_051531955.1 Reichenbachiella sp. | reverse complement strand
TATATCCCCCTTTTTACTTTTAAGTGAAATTACTCATGTAAGTTTTGCATTTCTCTTCTTGTCCGATAAACATGATACTATGCCCTTTAAGTACCTGCCATATTTTATCTTGTTTGTCAAATTTCAATTTTAGTCCTTTTGTGTCTGATTTTGTTTTTGAAAAAAATGATTTTAGCATCGCTCCAATAGTTTAGTAGTTGGTGTTGTTGTTAAATTGTTTTATAAATATAGGTAGAATTAATTGTATAATGCAATTAATTAGTTGTAAAATTCCAATCGTCACCGTTCGATTATCTAAGTAAATCTTTGCATAGTACAAAAAGTAGCTGTTTTGGCAATATGAAGTAGAGTTGATAGATTGTCCGCCTATTGGATCATAAATTTGTTTCATTTTATAGAAAATGTATTCAAATAGTAGTGGTCTGTTAAAGAGTTGATGGAATATATGATATGATCGGTAGATGAATAGTATCAATTAATCGAAATATCATATCTTATTACTGACTATACTTTGTAGAATCCATATTTATAGTCATATTGTTGTGCATTGTTATAATGTGTGATTTTTCACGGAATCACACATTGAAATAGTGATATGTTATTATTTTAGCATACGACAATTTTAGATTGTAATACAGAAGTTTTGCTATGAGAAAAGTGCTTGCATTGATGTTGATACTGATAATGTCTGTGAATGTTTATTCACAAGATGTTTCAATTAGTGAGGCACAATCGTTACTGGAAAAGACCAAATACAATAAGAAGAGGGGGAATTTAGAAGGTGCCTTGGGATATGGGCTCTTAGGATTGGATCAGGCTGAATCTTTGGATAATGGTGAAATGATCGTCGAATTTAAGAGTGTACTTGGCGAAATCTATTTATCGAAGAAGGATTATAAAAAGGCTATCAATTATTTCGCTGGGATAATGTTGTATTCAAAGAGAGTTGGAGATCAACAGAGTTTGGCAAAAGGAATTTTTTCACTTGCCAATACTTATTCTCGGATGGGAGCTTATAACAAGGCCAGTGACTATTATTATCAAGTATCAGTGATATATGATAAAATGGATCCCAAACTTGGGAAACATGGGAAAGCCAGTGCGTATGAAGCATTAGGTTTGAACTATGTTAATTCTAACCAACCAAAAAAGGCCATTGATATTTATGAAAGGCTGTATGATTTAGCGATTTCCGGAAATTTGTACTCGTATATAGGTAGGTCTCAAGAAAAATTATTCTTACAGAGTATATTGTTGGGGAATACAAAGAATGCCATCAAGTACGGTAGTGATTACTATGAGAGAATTAAAGATCGAGGAAACAATAAAGTAATTGCTGAAACGGCAGATTTATTGTCAGGACAGTATTTGAAAATACTTGATAATAAGAGTGCAATAAAATTTTCTACTATTGCTGTACAAAAGAACCCTAATAAAACAGAATATAAGGTTAATCACGCTAAAGCTCAAGCAAGAAATGCTGATTATCAAAAATCTATTTCTACTTTCAATGAAACGATAGATATTTTTGAGAGACAACGAAAACAATCGTCAGTAGCTACGACTTATAATGAAATGGCATTGGTTGCAATAGAAAATAATGATCTCAAAGGTGCAGCTAATTATTTGTCAAAAGCTGAAACTATTGCTAATCAAAAGAACTCAAAGACTATTCTCTTAGAGACTTATCGTTTATATCTGGAAATGTATAAGAAGAAAGGTGCAGAAGCCTCCGTAGATGAGTTTCAAATTAAATATAATGCTGTGAGGCAGCAAGTAGGAGATGCAACCAAAATAGTGTCTAAGGTGTCTATTTCTAAGGAGAATTTAGCAGAAAGTTATGAACAAGAGGCAAGGGCCATTATCTCAAGTGAAGAAAATCAGAAACTAGCTAGTGAACGAGAGGATTTGAGAAAGGATCAAAAATTAAAAAATCTTGAACTAATTGAGAAGAGAAATAGGTTGCAGGAAATTGAGTTGCAGCAGACTGTTTTGGAGGCTGAGAGGGTCCAACAGGATTTGTTGTTAAATGAACAGTCGGTCCAAGCCAAATTAAATGAGGAACAACTAGGGCGTATAAAATTGGAGTCTGAAAATATTAGGTTGGCAGACGCAGAGAGAAAAAAGGAGTTTAAGATTCTTCAAAAAGATAAAGAATTATTGCAACAACAAAAGGAGTTTGAGGAGAATCAAACCAAACAAGCTAAATTGTTACAATATATAGTCTCCATTGGTGCGTCAGTGATATTGTTTGTAATAGCTATTGCCTTTTATAGAACCTACAATACGGGTAGGACAATAAAGGAACAGAACCAAAACCTAGCTGAGCAGCAGAAAACTATTTTGAATAGAAATATTCAGTTGAAGAAGAGTTCTGAAGCTATGTTGGCGATGAACAATAAGATAAAGAAGGCGCATGTCAACTTAAAGGTGCTTTTGAAAAAGGAACAATCAACAAGAGAGGAGTTGGAGAATGCAAATGCCGAGATTAAAAACACGCAAGTTCATTTGGTTCAGTCAGAAAAAATGTCTTCGCTTGGTTTGTTGACTGCTGGAATTGCTCATGAAATCAATAATCCTATAAATTTCGTTTCTAGTGGTGTACAATCGTTATTGCAAAACTTTGAAGAGTTAAGAATTTTTATTCAGAACTATCAAAAAGTGATAGCGTTAGATGATTTTGAACAAATTAAAAAATATAGGGGTGTGCTTCAAGAGGATGAGGATGCCTTGGATGACCTCCAAAGTGGCAGTGAAGAATTATTGGTAGATGTTAATTATGGTATCAAGAGAATCACAGAAATTGTAAATGGACTGAGAACTTTTTCTCGTCATGATGAGGCAGAAGTGAAAGATGCTGATATTAACGAAAGTTTCTCTTCTGCATTATTGATCCTTCAGAATAAGTACAAAAATAAGGCTGAGATTGTTCAAGATATGGATGAGACCATGCCGCAAATCCAGTGTTTCCCTGGTCAATTGAATCAGGTATTTGTTAATTTAATAAATAATGCACTGGATGCAATGGAAGGGGATCAAGGAATTATTAATATTAGTACAAAGAATCTTAACGATGATTTCGTTGAGATTAGGATAGGTGATACGGGTACGGGTATGCCACCTGAAGTGAGAGATAAGATTTTTGACCCATTCTTTACAACAAAGGATTATGGTAAAGGAACTGGTTTAGGGTTGTCAATTTCTCATGGTATTATTGAAAAACACAACGGAAGTATTGAAGTTGAGAGTGAAGTTGGTGTTGGTACGACATTTATAATTAAATTGCCCAAAAGATTAGAGTTAGATGAAAAGGTCTTAGAAAATCAACTTAACTAAGACACAATATTAAATTATGGAATTAGTATTACAACGTCCACAAAGAAAAGAGTCCGTTAAGAAGTATAGTGTATTGTACGTGGATGACGAGCCTGTAAACTTGCGTATTTTCCAACATGCTTTTAAAAGAGATTATAATGTTTACACTGCGCCAAATGGCTTTGAAGCATTAGATATACTTAATGAAAAAAAGATTGATTTGATCATTACTGATCAGCAAATGCCTAAGATGTCAGGTGTTGATCTTTTAGCAAAAATAGTACCAAAGCATCCGAATATTGTAAGGATGATTATGACTGGGTTTAGTGATATTGGAGCTATTATTAGGGCCGTCAACGAATTTGGTTTGGATAAATATCTAGTTAAGCCTTGGGATAGAGATCAACTTAAAGTTGAGTTTGATAAAGCACTTGAAAAGAAAGAAAGTGAAGAAAAAAGTCTAGCACAAAGTAGTCTAGATGATTCAATGGTGAAATTGAATGAGTCTATTTTGCCAAGAGAGATTGATTTGCAAGAATTGAATAAGGAGAGCTATATCGTGTACGATCAAAATGCTAGTAACCATTATGGGTACTGGTTTGGTGAGGTGTCTGATAATTTAGCTGTTGCATTTTTTAACACAACTGATAATAGTCCTGTAGCTGTTGGTGTCAAATCATTTCTAAGTCTTTCATTATCAGAATTGATTTATAGGTCAAAAAACCTGGAACCTTCGGTTATATTAAAAGAGTTATTTACTAAGATAAATGCTAGGTATAAAGACAAAAATGAATTTGGTAAGCTCGATATTTCTCTAGTCTTTGTGGATAAAAAGTCTGGTAAATTGGCTTCTTGTGGTATGAATCAGAATATTTATTATTCTGACAAGAATGATAAATTAAAAATGTTGAATACTGGTAGTGAATCTTTTGAATTAAGTGTTGACACTTCTGCACTTAAGACGGTGAATGCAATTGAAGTAACTGATGTCTATTTTATATCAAAAAATATGATTAATGAGATTGTTCCTTCTGCTCAGCCAGATGCTGAAGGTGTTCCTTTCTTGCAATATTTGAGAGGTTTGAAGTCATCGTCAATGTCTGATCAGTCTAAGGAAATTTCAAATATGCTTTCAGGTGATAAAATTAAAAATATGATTGGGATTAGACTGTAATCAATTTTTAAACATCATTTCTTTCCTTATTTTGATAGTTCGATCGCATGTGATGAACATTTATGATGGATTTTTCATATAAAGTATTATTCTTAAAAATTGCGCTACTTATTGTTCTAAACCTAGGTGTTAATTTGTGCAAGGCACAAGTTAACGTCGTAGAGGTTGGAGAGAGTTTGGAAGATTATATACTTGAGAATCACGTCGAGTCGATTGAAAATATGATTCATCAATTGGCTTCATCCAAGGCATTTATTGAACAATTTGTATTAGAGGAAGAAAAACATACAGTTGACGGTGAAAGTGTTAAACGAAAAGATGTAAAGCTAGGGGAGGATATTGATATTAATGTATATCATATTAGTGAGCATCAGACATTTACCATGGTATTGGTTCCCATTAGTATCTATAGCAAAGCGATCTACGATACCTTATTGTTTTCGGCTATTGAAGTGACGGATACTTGGATTGAAAGAGAATTTCCTTATGATGACTATCATATAGATTCCGTAAAATCTGCTATTCTTTCGATGAAGAACCATGAATTGCTTGCAGACCATCTTTATAGTCAAACTCTTAAAAGAGCCAGAACTGATGTCGGAAGGGTCAAGGTTAATTTAAATGAAACTTATATATCAGCAAGTACCATTCATGAACATATTGGTCACTTGTCCAAAGAAGAAAGGGAACTCGTTAGAAGTCATTGGGGACTTTTAAAAAAGGCATTTGCCCATGATGTCAACCTTAATGTTGAATTGAATATATATGTATTTGGATTTAATGATTTGGAAGTTAAATGCAAGAATAAGAACGGTGATTTTGTCTATAAAATTACGCCCTCTAATATTTTTCAACGACATGAGTTTATTGAAGATTAGCCAGCAATAATATAGTTTTTCAGCTCAGTATAACCGCAATTGTTAAGGTGTTCTCTGATTTCTTCTCTTACATTTCGATTGGTTACATAGCTGATTATGAATGGATGTACAGGTAAGGAGATGTTGTCATATTCTATACATGTATATTGAACAAGAGATTTCTTTTTAATATCTATATATCCACATATTTTTATACCATATTCGATTAATTGTTTACTTCTCTTAATTCCCAATTTTCCAGCTCCCCATATCCAAACTTCCTTTTGATTCAATCTTTTTAATTCTTGTACTAGGTATTTAGTTTTAATGTCGAAGAATGCGTCTGTTCGATATCTATCATCTTGCCTAGTTAATCTATTGGAACCATCATGCCAATCTAGAAGAGTTGTGAGTATTTTCTCTGAGTTGATTCTGTTTTCACATGCCCGCAAAAACCATTCATAATCCTCGGGAAAATCTCCATGATGAAAAAGTCCAACTAGGTCATATACGGATTTTCTGATAGTCAGACTAGGGTTGACAATAGGGAACTCAACAAATCTATTTTTAAATATTTCCTTTGATATGCATAGGAGGTTACTCCATTCAACAAAGTTACTAAAAGCGTTGTCTGTATCTATACTTGGTATATAATTGACTTGAGATGCTGAGATGTCTATTTTATGATTATTATCTAAATGGTTAACTTGCAATTCCAGTCGAGTTGGATGGGCATAATCATCAGCATCCATGCGGGCGATATATTCTCCAATAGACAGAGATATACCTTTATTAGCAGCATAAGAGATACCTTGCATTCGTTCTTGCTGAATAATGACTCGTTTGTCAACCACATATTGGTGAGCTATTTCCGTACTTCTGTCAGATGAGTTATTGTCGATCAAAATCAATTCAAAATTGTTGAAAGATTGATTTAAAATACTTTCAATGGCACGACCTAATGTTAGTTCGGCGTTGTAAAAAGGTAGGATTACGGAGACTTTAGGGTTTGTCATTGATGGTATGTTGTAAAAATTTGGACATAGAAAAACTCATAGACCTACTTTTTCATTTTTAACAAATATAATGACATGGCAGACGACAGACATTATGCAATAATACATCCCTGCAATAGAAGACTGTTCATTAAGTCAAAAGAGGAAGTGATTGCAGGAAAAGTAAAAATTAGTTGACATAGAAAAAATTAGGCTTATAAAGGATGAGTTTAAGGAATTACATTGTCTAATCAAAGAAGGTTATGAACTGGAAGAATTTTTTAACCTGTAGATATAAAAATGCATTGCCTATATCCAAGAAAATTGATCAAATGATTGTGTTGATTATGAACAACATGACACTAATTGTCAGAACCAGAAAATCAAAAAGTCAACTTAATATATTAAGTTAACTTTTTGATTATTGACTAACACTTAAATCCCTGAAGGGTTTAAGTAGTGAAAGGTTATTATTGAACCTTAAAACTCTTCGCTCGGAAGGCAACTAATAATGCTTTCAATAGTATCTTTTTTATCTATCGAGTGATTGATCAAGGATGCTACTGCAATGCCGTAACATCCTGCCATCTGAATATCTACAATATCTTCAACCTCTATTCCACCACAAGCTATAATTGGCATGTCCATATCATGAATGATCATGTTGTTAAGAATGTTAGAGTAGCCTTTAATACCCAATTCCGGATAGACACCTTTCTTTGAAGAAGTTTGTTTAAAAGGCTTAAGTTCGATGTAATCAATAGGCTCTTGACACAACCTAACTACATCATCCCAAGTGTTTGCAGATGCACCAACTATATATTGATCTCCCAATATTTCTCTTACTTCACTAGGAGAGAAGTCTGAATCATTCAAAAGAACACCATTGGCTTTTACCTGTTGTGCTATATTGACATGCTCGTTGATGATCAACTTAGCTCCATATTCTTTACATACCGCTTTTGCTTCATATGCAGTAGCTAAGATTTCATCTTCCGGTAGGTCATTGATTTTTAACTCAATCCAATCAATACCGGCTTTGCATGCTTCTTCAATATTTTCGATGTGTGACTTTCCTTCGGTCTCTTGTGTTATATAATGAAGTCTACTTATCATTTATTTTATTTCGTAATGTCTACCTAATTTAGTAGATCCTGAGTGAATATATTTTTCTGTGTAGTCTTTGGCAATAGTACAAGCTTCGATTAAAGATGAACCTTTACTCAAACTTGCTGATACCGCAGAGGATAGTACACAGCCTGTACCATGTTTATCTTTTCCTTCAATTCTTGTTCCTTCAATTCTGGTCTCATGGCCTTTTTCGTCTATGAGAATATCAGAAGTGTCATTGGTGTCACTATGGCCACCCTTTTTTAGGACGTTACATGGCCATACTTCGGTACCTAGTGATTGAGAGATTTTTTCATATTCCCATCTGTTAGGAGTGATGAGGTGGACTCTATTCAATATTCTTTTGAATGTGTCAGATTCTATTTTTTGAACAAAATCAAAACCAGATGAAGACTTAAGGATTGGGTCCCAAACTATTTTTGCATTTGGTAGTCTTCTTTGTAGATATTTGAGCAGTTTGTCTAACAATTCCAAGCCATTGATAATTCCTATTTTAATAACATTGAATTGATAGTCGGCTAATAATGCATCTATTTGAGATTTAATAGGGTCAAAGTCTTTCCATTCGATTCCCCATAGATCGTCCTCATTTTGATAAGTCAAAGCGGTGACAATTGCCATTCCTTGAACTTCAAGCTGATGCATTGTCTGTATGTCTGCTAAAATACCTGCTCCACCACACGGGTCAAACCCTGCAATACTGAGGACTAAATTGTTTTTTGAATCATCCATTTGTCAAGTCGTTAATGATTTTAATTCTTGTTATAAATAGTGTTCGAATCAAGTTGATTCCAACTATGTTGTTTTTCGATTTCAATTCATTTATACTGAATTTGATCTATTAGTAATATGTACAAACTCTTTTTTTAATCTATTTGATTGTTTAAAGAATAGAGTTCAATTAATGATTTATACTCCAGTTTGGATATTGCATTAAAAATCGGGTTTAAAAACCCATAATCCAAATCATTCATCTAAGATTCCAATATAATGACGGTATTATTTATTGTATTGTCAGGGAAAGTGTAATTACTCCGTAGTCTCACAGGTTTGGGAGTAGGGGACATTTTCTCCTATGTACTCATTCCATTCGGGTATGGTAAGGTTGCGATCTAATATGGAACAGATTCTATTGGCTAACCATTCAAAATCCATGTTGAATATTCTGATGTGGCTGTCTTTAGACCCTGTTATAACATGACTACCATCCTGAGTGAAAGAGGCCGTAAATACCCAGTCTTCGTGATCGTCTAGTATGATTGGAAGTTTGCGTGAGTCGTTAGTGTTCCATATCCTGGCAGTACCATCTCTACTAGCGGTCAACAGGGATAGATTGTCATGGCTGAAATCCACATCTGTGACGGCAGATTGATGTCCTGAGATCGTTCTTTTGATTATATTTTTTTCTAAGTCAATAATCAATGCATCTCCTTTTTCTCTTCCAACAGCTAGCATTTTTTGATTTGGGCTAATAGCCAATGCATTGATGGAAAATAATTCGGGAATTGCATAATAGTAGTCTTCTTGTTCTTCAATAATTTTTAGATGACCAGATTCACTACCGAGATATACTGTTTTGGCATTATCACTAATTATCATGCTATTGAATTTGGTCATGAATCGTTTGTCGTATGTGGAATCAATACTAAATCCTTTGATTCTAATTTGACCCTGAGCATTGATGCCCAGATACTTATATTCATTGGGAAAGAAAGTGACTTCTTGAAACTCCTCTGGGTCATTAGATGATATGTTTTTAATTTCATTGGAGCCTTCCAAATCAAGAAAGATAACCCCGTTACCCTTAGTGTTGATTAACATGATTTTTTCATCAAAACTTAAGTCAATTGATTTGATTAAGTGTTGGCCTTCATAAAGTGTTTCGGGTATTGATTTGATGTTGGAAAGGTTCCATTTCAATACTTTTCCATCCGAACCAGCCGAATAAAATTCGTTAGGCTGGTTACCAAGAATGATAGAGGTAACTGATTCACTATGTCCTATTGCCTGATTGTAAGAAGAAAATGTGATGGAGTCATATTCCAGGTATTTGTTGGCATCATATAATGCACTATAGACATTCTTATGAGAGACAAGCTTTTCGCCCTCATTATGAGACCAGATATTGTATGCCTGTTTAGCAATCAGAGCTTTTAATTCTGATTGGTAAGAGGGCATGATGATGGAACGTTGAGACATAGATTGTACCAGTTCAGTTTGTCTGGTAATAGCCAGTTCGTTTGTCAGACTATCAATCAATTTTGAAGTAGTCTCTTGACCGATAATTGAGGTTGAGATTAATAGACCTAGTATCGAAGTGAATAGTTTCATTATTACTACAGGTGTTAGGATGTAATAATAATTATAAAAAGTATGAAAAAAACATGATTTTGGATATTAATTCATATTGTGTTCAATGGCAAATACAATAAGTTCAACTGGTGACTTGAGGTTTAACTTTTTTAGAATATTCTTTCTATGAGAATTGATGGTGTGTTTGCTCACATAGAGTTGGTTTGCAATGTCAGTGGTACTCAATCCTTTTACTATCAATTGAATCACTTCTACTTCTCTAGAAGTTAATCCAAATTGTTCTGAGAGGCTTTGATCACTTTCATTGATTGTTTCTAGGATTTTATTGCAGTAGAATTTTTTTCCAATAGCTACTTGATTGAGGGCATTGGTAATTTCTTCTTTACTGCATTTGTCAGTGACAATTCCTTTTATTCCTAAGGTCCACAATGCCTTAACTGCTTTTTTATTTTGAACATCGATAAGTGCCAAAATTCCAATCTGGGGACTTATGGACTCTAATAACTCAAGGTATTCATTGGGATGATTCGATAGATTGATAACCAGTAATCTAGCAGGGTCATTATCTAAATATTGTTTTAATGCACTTGGTTTATCTACTGTATGTAGTAGGTTCAAATCTTGCTGTCCATTGACAATTTTAGCAAGCCCTTCTTGACTAATAAAATGATGGTCGGCAATGATTACGCTTTGTGTTTGCACTTCTGTTATTTAGAATAATTCTATGCAAATGTAATCTCTTATTTTGAATCAATATAAATAAACTAATTTAATTTAATTTGATTTCAGTTTTGTCGACCATTATTTTCTTTTGTTTGTAAAGAATGCCCACAGACTTTTTGAAGTTCTTCTTGCTCATCTGCAATACCATTTGAATTTCTTCTGGCGCACTCTTATCTCCTAATGGTAAGATGCCATTGTTGAGCTCTAGATGCTTCATGATTTTTGATGCACCTTCTTCCAATTGTTCAACTCCCACTTTGTGTAGAGAAAGATCAACCTTGTGGTCAACTCTGATTTTCTTGACGTAGGCTTTTCGTTTGCTACCTTTTAGTAACTCTTCAAATACTTCATTTTGATATAACAATCCTGAAAATTTGTTATTAATGACCGTATTAATTCCATTGATGGAAGTCTCACCCACCACTATATCTACCTCTTGTCCTTCTTCTAACTCGGAGAGGTCCTCAGATAGAAATTGATAAATTTTGGTGCTGGCAGTCATCCTTTTGGTGATGTTGTCGAGATAGGAATAGACCAAAATCCATTGCCCTGGTCTCAAACGACTTTTTTGTTCACTATACGGAACCAATAGGTCTTTTTCTAAACCCCAATCCATAAATGCCCCGATATTATTTACTTCTTTAACCCTAAGGCAAGCAAACTCTTTGTCTTTGACAAGAGGAGTGAGGTTGGTAGCTACCAATCTGTCTTGTGAATCCGTATAGATGAATACATCTAAGACGTCACCAATTAATACGTCCTCAGACACGTACTTATTAGGTAATAAAACCTCTTCTTGGTTATCATCTTCCAAATAAGCTCCATTATCTGTGAACCTTACTAATTTCAACTGGTTGTTAACTCCGATATTCATAATATGGATTAAGAGTATAGTTTTAATGTGTTATCGTCTACAGGTGGTTTAGGCTTGATTGCTTTTGCAGCTAGTTTTGCCAATGCAACATCTTCGTGTGCATCAAGCCCACTGATGCCAATTCCACCTATTAATTTTTCTTCTTCGTAAATAGGAATTCCTCCAGGCCAAGAGACTAGTTTGAGGTCATCAAAATTCTCTATGTCTTCAGGATCCATTTTGTCCAACTCCTTGTCAAACTGCTCTGTCTCCTTACGTAATCTTACTGCGGTATATGCTTTGTTAATGGCAACATTGATGTGACTCAAAGGAGCATTGTCAGTACGTGCGAATGAAACTAACTCCCCATTTTGATCCACCACAGCTACGATAGCATCTTTTTTACTTCGTATACATTCGTGGATTACAGTGTTTATTACTTGAATTCCTTTTTTCAGTTTCATACCTTTGAATTGAAGTTGCAAATATGATTTATATAATGATATGAAACTAATTTGCTGAAAAACACATATGAATTAGCGCAATTTATTGTAGTTGTATTATCTTCATTCTTTTAGACCAAACAGGTACCAGATGAGCAAAGTATATGTGATAGATGATGATCCAATTCTGCAAAGAATCATGACCAAAATGCTTTCGAATTTTGATGATGAAGTAGAGGTGGTAATATTCTTACATGGTGAAGAGGCTATTGAGAAACTAAAAACAGTTGAAGTGTTACCTGATTTGATATTTTTGGATATCAATATGCCTATTATGGATGCTTGGGATTTTATTGAAAACTTCAAAGAAGCTAATGTAGGAGATATTCCAATTTATATATTATCCTCATCGATAGACTACAGGGATATAGCGAAAGCAGAGAATATCGGTTTGATACAAGACTATCTTGTTAAACCACTTCGAAAAGATCGATTAATTGAGATCTGTAATAAAGAACTAAAATAAAACGCTACCACTCAAAACATATGATAAAAGATACTACTAGACGATTGAGTTTATTAGTAATGATAAGCTTGGGCTTCATATTGTCAACACATGGCCAAAGTGCAATTGATTACATAATATTTAAAGAAACAGAAAAAACAAAAGTAGGTTTTGGTTCTTATGGAAGGATTGGAGTGTCATGGCTACCTACCGTATCTTCTACTGATGGTAGAAGACTTAATTTGAATAACATGGGATCGATTGGTGGTCGTATGGAAGAGCAAGATTACATCGAATTAGGGATGGCATATCATTTGACCCCTGATGTACTGAATGAAGACTCAACTGAAATCGTTGTACAGTTTAGGTCGTCAGTTTATTCAAATAACCTTCAATATTTCGGAAACTCAAGTACCACGGATGCTTTAAGCGCCTTGACGATTGCTTTGCCAGAAATATTTATTGAGGCAAGGAATGTTTTGACTAAGGACTTGAATGTTTGGGTAGGGGCAAGACTGTATAGAGGTGGAGATACGCATATGGCTGATTATTTCTATTTTAATGACCATTCGGGTCAGGGGTTTGGTGCAGAATACAAAGGCAGTAGGTTGCACTTTAATTTTGTTTCTTCGTCAGATACTTCCGCAACTGTACCTCCTTATTTTTATCTTAATATCAAATCAGGTACGCCAAGTTTGGCTTTGAGAAGAAGAGTCGTTAATACTTTCGAACAAGATGTTAAGTTTGGTAAAAATGACCTGTTGACCTTATTAGCAGAATACCATCATATGGGGGATCCATCTTCAGAGGAGCTGGACAGTGACAGTACAGGCCTACTGTCATATCCAGGGGACAATGGTTGGGTTTTAGGAGCTAAATATCAACTCAATGAACTACCTGGATTCTTACCAGGGTCTTTTAACCATGTAGCAGTAAGATTTGGTTCAGGAATAGCTAACGGAGGGGATGGAGGAAATTCACGTACATGGTTGACATATGGTGCAGCCAATTTAGAAACTAACACATTTGACAATGCTTATTCTTGGCATATTGTAGATCATTTTTTACTGAACCTAAGTGAAAGAATGAGTTTGAATGGTTATGTCATTTATAATAAGAGTAAAGGAGCTGCTAGTACGAATGGTAAAGCAGAAACTTTCTTAGGGAAGGAAGTATATAACTCTAAGCAGGATTGGACTGTAGGGTTTAAGCTTGTCAATTATATTACAGATCAATTTCATTGGCAAACAGAAATTCATCACTCACGAAGAAAAGATGGGTTAGACCCAACTAATGCCATGACCAAACTAAGCTTGGTTCCTACTATTGCACCAAGAGGAGCAAGGTCTGTATGGACAAGGCCTCATATCAGATTCGTGTATTCTGTTGCTAGATACAATGATGCGGCACGTGATGGTCAATACTCTCCATACTTAGATGTGGCTGGTCAAGAAAGATGGGGGCACTATTTTGGTGTGAAAGCTGAATGGTGGACCTGGTAATTTGATATTATCGAAAGCTGGATGTTGGCTTTATAAAGATTATTCTTCAATTCCTGATCTTAATTAAATCCACGATGAATCAGGTTGTTGTAGCTTTTTATAATTATTGTACTTTATTTTGTACATGCATTTATGTATCTTTATTATGAAACATAAAAGAGAGTATTATGGAGTTAACTACTTACACGAATTTTCGACAGAATCTAAAGTCTTTTTTAGACAAGGTATTGACCAATCGAATGCCACTATTGGTCACTCGTACACATGGTCAGGATGTAGTGGTACTGTCGAAGAAGGATTACGACAGTATTCATGAAACATTTTACCTACTGAGAAATCCACGTAACGCTCAACGAATCTTTGAATCTCTCAATGAATTACAAGAAGGGCATGGCTATGAAAAAGTAATATCATGAGAAGATCAGTGAAATTTTCGTCTCTTGCTTGGCTGGATTATATTCATTGGCAAAAAAATGATACAGAGTTGAAAGAGATCATTGATCGTTATCTCAAGGAGATCATGAAAGATCCTAAAACTGGTAGTGGTTATCCTCAGCCTTTAGCATATGACTTAGGTCAAGTTTGGTCCAGGAGGTTAGACTTAACTCACCGTCTGATCTATCGCATTAATCAAGATCAGATTGAGATCATACAATGTAGGTGTACGGATTAATCAAAAAATGATTGAATGATCTCTTTACTATGACTGTAATGAGATTGATCAATTAACATGCTTTTTTCCAGAATAAGCATAGTGTTCTTAGGTTCCAGTTTATTTTTCGTTAGAACTTCTTGGACAGAATGTAATTCATGATTAAAGCTGTTGTTCTGAAGAAAAAAATCTGTTGTTTTTTTTATTTTGTCAGTAGGCATTAGTGTAGCTATGACAATTGGTAATGCTGGATAAGTGTCAATTACTTCTTTTAATGTTTCTGTGAAATTTTCCTTGACGGTCGAATTAACGGCAGTTGATATAACTATTCCTGCAACTTCATTTCGGTCATAGTTGCTCAGCTGTTCTAAGTCATGTAACGGAGTGGGGTCAAATTCACAATCTTTTATAAATCCTTGCATTTCATTAACAATAAAAGGGTTGGGTCTAGCTAAAAGCACTTTCTTAATCATATTAACTGTTTTTGGATTTGATCTTCTACTCATACGTATGCCAATTAAAAAAGATACTTTAATAGTAAGCGAATTAGTTTGATTGCTCTTTATTAAATATCCATTGAGCAGCATATAATATGATTAGTCCTATGGGCATGGATGCACTAATTGTAAATAAAAGGGAATGGTAGTTCGGAATCATACCATATTCGAGGATGGCAAGCCCTCCTTGTCCAAACAATAGTGTTTCACTAGCCAAAAAACCTCCCAAGAATAAGCCAATACCAATCTTTGATACCGTTGTTTCTAGATGTAGCCATTTGATTTGAATAAAATATCCTAGGAAGAATACCGTTAGTATCCCCAACATGACAAGATGAATATAGGCAATCACAATGAATGGTTTAGTAGATATCAACCAGTCAGCGACTAAGGGATAGCCTGATAGTAGCTGCATGAAGAATTTTATAGATAAAGTTACTATTGCGATGAGCAATAGTAACTGCGTAGATTTTTCAATTTTAGGTTTGGTACAAGTAGACAATGATTTGATAGTGAATATCAGATAATACAAGGAAGCCAATTGAATAATCGCCCCGAGAAGACCAATTAGGTTGATCCATGTTCCACCATCAACCCACAAGGCTGACAATGCAAGAGTCAAGTGTATAGAGATGTTCTGTAGAAGGAAGAATTTTTTGGCACTTGCCACATTGTATCTAGATAGGTTAGTGTCTAAATACTTGAAAACCAATCCAAATATGGCAAATAGAATGAACCCATTGTAGAGGTAGTGCAAATAGAAGTAAATGGACAGGTTGAACCAAATAGTGTCTCTGAGTCCAGTAGCATTGATGATACCCAATGACCAAGGACCAATGCTTGATATAATCAAGTATAACATAGCCCATTTCAAGAATTTGGCACCAAATGAGGTGTCTCTGGTTGAAGTACGCCAATAAAAAACACCAAACCAATAACTAACAAAAAGAAAGAGAGTTGAAAATGTAATTGAGATGAGCTTATAACCTTGAATAGGAAAGGAGAACATCATTCCAATGATAGTCACTTGAGCCAACCAAAAAATAATGTTTAGTGTCCTTTTTTGCCTGTTTGAAAGTGTGTTAAGAGAATGACAAACGCCTAAAAATATTGCATTGAATCCCCAACCCAATAATGCCACATGAGAATGGCCGTGAAGGAAATGTTTGAAATTAATTCCCAATAAATTGAAAGCCCCTTCAAAACGCAATAGAAGCCCAATGATTATGGAAAGCAATAGGTAAATTAGGGTTACATGTATTTTGATATTTTTCAAGCTGCTAAATTATAACGCGATATTGTTAGGGGCAACATTGTAAATCATTTTCGTTGATACTAAATATAATTGTACAAGCAATTAGGCACGGATATTGTCTGTTGCGTAAACTCGATTGCTATATTTGCACACATTTAAATGTGACATGAAAATCAAATTCAAAAAACTTTTTCTTAACCTAGTTATACTCATCATTGCGGTGGTAGCAGCGTTGTTGATGTATCTTTCTTATACGATCCGTGAAGCTCGCATGGAACTGGCCGAACAGGCTATCAAAAGGCTCTCCGAGCAGTCTTTGAATCAATTTAAGTCTGTCTATCAGCCTGTAGAACAAATCACATCTGTTCTTAGAGAGTGGGGAGAAAACGATATTCTGTATTTGGATGATCCAGAAAGGTTGAGTGCTCAAATGATACCTTTGTTAAAAGAAATTAGAATGATCTCAGGCTTGTCCATAGCCGATGAAAATGGATATTCATATTTCGTATATGCAGAGGATAAGACATGGGTGCTAAGGTCTCATCTCATAGGAGAAGATAAATTTGAATGGATCAGAATAGACAGTACAGGGAAAAAGATAGATCAGTGGCAAGGGAAGTTGGATTATGATCCACGAGAAAGACCTTGGTTTCAATTGGGTGTTGAAAATGATAGTCTCAAACGTCCACTTTGGACCGAACCTTACTCTTTTCAGAAATCTCAAGAGTGGGGTGTGAGTGGTGCTGTAAGTTGGAGAGAGGGTGATGGGAGTTTAATCGTAGCAGCAATTGATATTCCTCTAAAGGAATTGTTCAATGATATATCGACGTTTTCCAATGAATATAATGCACAGTCATTTTTGTTCAATGATTTGGAAGAAGTTTACGATGCTGAAAATGCGCCTCATTTTTTCATGTCGACGGATAGTAGCAAGCTGTATTTAAAGAGTGCTTTAAAGTATTGGACAGATTCCATTGATTATCAAAGTAATTCATATGAATGGTCCAAGTCTGTCTATTGGATTGGATTACAGCCTTTAGATTTGGCTAATAGGAGTATTTGGTTGGCTACCTTTTCAAAAGAGGAAGACTTCTTTTCTATAGTTGAGAGTAGAGTAGTGCCAATCAGTATTGTAGCTTCTATCATTATCATATTGGGGATTATTATTGCGTACTTGTTAGTTCGACAAGCTAAACCAGAAATTACCAGACCTATTGTTGATATGGATGATTATGAAAACAGCATTCGTAGTATCATTCAAAAAGGAGAGGGTTCACAAATAGAATTTAAAAGTTCGGTAAGAATTAACCTTCATTCCAATAATCCAGGGAAAGAGATAGAAATAGCGTGGTTGAAAGGGGTAGTAGCCTTTATGAATAGCAGAGGTGGGGTTTTGTTGATTGGCGTGGATGATGAGGGTCAAATAATTGGCAATGAAATAGATCGATTTGCTAGTGATGATAAATGCTTGTTACATATCAAGAATTGTGTGAAAGAGCATATAGGGCCAAGCTTTTTTCAATATTTAGAATATGGTATAAAAGCTGTTGACGGAAAGAATGTTATCTACCTCATGGTTAAACAAGCGACAGTGCCAGTCTATTTAAAGCCTAAATCCGGAGAGGAAGATTTCTATATAAGAAGTGGCCCAGCTAGTGATAAGTTGTCAGTGAGTAGAGTGGTGAATTACATCGAAAGAAGAAAGAAATAAAATGGGTTTTTTGATTAAAACCATTTCCTAAAGATTATTTATTTAAAACTTGGTTGAATTTTCAGTTAGTTAATTGAGCTTTGTTCAGAAATGCAGATAGTACGTCAAATATTAGTAATATTAGTAGCACTGAATACGGTGGCTAGTACCTTGGCTGTACCCTTGATCTTTATGGATTATGCTGCAAGACAAGATTACATCTCAACTGTACTTTGTATCAACAAAGACAAGCCCATGCTCAATTGTGATGGCAAATGTTATTTAGCTCAAAAGTTGAAGGCTGCCCAAGAGCAACAAGAAGAAGAAAATCAAATCAATTTTAAATCTGGTGTTTCATTTTATGCTTATCAAAGCGGATATGATTTGCCAAATAATTTGGCCAGTGATATAGTTACAGACTATCATGTCAAAAAGAGCAATGGAAAAGTGAGTGCTTCTATTGCATCCATTTTCAAGCCCCCAAGAGTATAAGTTGAATTTCCGAATGAACAAACTACTGTTTGACAAGTAGGGTTTGTCCATAGTATTACGTTTAATATTCAACTTTATATTTTATAATGAAATTATTTAATTTTTTAGTAGCACTGTGTGCTATTGCAATATTTGTTAGCTGCTCCGAAGAAGAAGATGAAACATCTGGTTCTGGAATGGTAACAATCATGTTTGAGAATTTTTCTGGAGGGGACGAATTGGTTTTCAAGGCAGATGGCTCTACAGATTACAATTTAACTAATGCAAAAGAGCAAGCCTTCAATATTGATCTGATGGGATACTATATCAGTGAAATAGTATTGACTGCTGAGGATGGTTCTGTATATGCTGACAAAGTAGAGGTGTCTGCAGAGGATGCTGAAGGCTTCTATTTGATTACAGAAACTATTGATGGGATGAACGATAATACGATCCGAATTATGGACATACCCGCGGGAAAATACACGAGCGTTAGTTTTACCTTAGGTGTGAGTGGTGATATAGTGGAAGAGGGAGCAACTGGTGGTATCTTAGATCCAGCCAATGGTGCTTGGTTTTGGAAGTGGGCAGTTGGGTATGTAGCATTTAGGATTGAAGGTGCTTCTGAAGTGTCATCGCTAGAAGATGCTTCTATTGAATACCACATCGGTGGATGGGGTGAACCTAATAATATCAATCAAATATCCCTAGACCTACCAGTTAACCTTACAGTGTCAGACAATTCAAGTTCATTAGCACACATTGGTGTGGATGCGTTGAAAGCATTTGCAGGTCATATGGAAATAGATATAGCCATGACTTCAACCATACATTCTCCAGCTGCAGGTGAGCATATGGCACATAATTTTTCAAGTGCATTTGAAATACACCATATCAACAATGAATATGAAGGAAGTGTATCACATTAAGAAAGTATTATATCTATTGGCAACTACTATCACTATCGTCTCTTGTGACGATAGTGATAGTAGTTCTTCTCAATTAGGAACAGTTGAGTTGAAATTTGACAATGTAGTAGGAGAAGTAGCGGCTGGAATTATCTCTAATCAATACAGTGAAGAGTATCCATTCACTAATTCCAATGGTCAGATGTACAATTTGACATTGGTCAAATACATTGTCAGTGAGATTGCATTCGAAGGACCAGATGGTGCTCATTATGCTGATGTGTTGGATATAACTGGGGATGAAGTTAACGGCTACTATTTAGTAGATGATTCGGATTTGAAAAGTCAAAGAATTGAAATTGGAGGTGTAACGCCTGGAACTTATAACCAAGTGACTTTCAAAATAGGTATTGAAGAAGAAGGTATTAGTCAAGGAGCCAGCATCATATTGGATGGTATGTTTTGGGTTTGGAATACTGGCTATATCGGAATGAAAATAGAAGGCCAATCTCCAGATTCACCTGGTGATTCTTTTGGCGATACGATAGATGAAACTAATCCATATGGTTTTGGTTATCATATAGGAGGATGGAAGAGTCCTAATAACGTTCGGTCAATCACGGTTGAGATTGATGATTTTTTGGTGAGTTCTTCATTCAAACCAGAGGTTCACTTGGTAGTGGATGTGCAAAATTTTATGAATGGTGATATGCCTATTGATTTTAGTGCCAAGAATAGTGTGCACAGTCCTTCGTCAGGAGAACCATATGCGGATAATCTATTAGATATGTTTGCTTTTGATCATGTGCATAACAACGCATTGTAATGAATAAGTCAGTAATCACAGGGTTATTCATAGCGGCATGTTTGATATCATGTGATGATAATCAATCAGAAGAGCCTGTAGAGTCTTTTGGTTTTGAGCAGCCTGTACATTTTCCTGAGGCTACCTATACATTCGAGAACAATCCGATTACTAAAGAAGGGTTTGAATTAGGTAAGTTCATTTTCAATGATCCATTGTTGTCACGTGATAGCACAATTTCTTGTGCTTCTTGTCATGATCAACGAGTAGCATTTGCAGACCCACAACATCGATTGAGTCTAGGTATAGACTCTCAAATAGGTGAAAGAAATGCACCAGCTATTTTCAACTTGGCATTTATCAACGAGTTCTTTTGGGATGGTGGTGTCGTACATGTTGACTTCATTTCTCTCAACCCTATTGCCAATCCAGTAGAAATGGATCAGGATATCGCTGTTGTAGTTGAGAAAATGAACCTTGACTCGGCCTATAAGATTAAGTTCATAGAAGCTTTTGGCGAAGAGTCTACAATCAACACAGCTAGAATACTACAAGCTTTATCACAATTTATGGTGATGATGGTTTCTGATAACTCGTTGTACGATCAATACTTGACTGTAGGTGCTAATTTATCGATGGCGGAATTGAATGGTCTTGCTTTATTTGAGAAGAATTGCTCTGATTGTCATGAAGGAGCGTTGTTCACTGATCGATCTTTTAGGAACAATGGCTTGGATGAAGAATTTGCTGATGTAGGTAGGTGGTTGATAACCGAAAAGGAGGAAGATTTGGGGTTGTTCAAGGTGCCAAGTTTACGAAATATTGCTTTGACGGCTCCTTACATGCATGATGGAAGACTTGAGACATTAGAAGAGGTATTGAATCATTACAGTGATGGAGTGGTTACTTCATCAACGCTTGATCCCTTGTTGGACCAGGGAGGGAGTTTGGGTATTGACCTAGAAGAAAATGAAAAAGAAGATATTATTTCATTTTTGAATACTTTGACGGACAAAGAATTTGTTTCTAATCCATTATTCTTTGCACCATGAGATACTGTTTAATTATTGTTTTACTGAGTCTGAATTTTAATTCCTTTGGATGTGATATCTGTGGGTGTCAACTAGGAGGTTACTCTTTTGGGATTCTTGCTCAAAACCCTACGCATTTCATTGGGTTACGTTATAGTCATGCTCAGTTCAGAGCAGAGATTGATAATAGTATATTGGAGGATGAGTTTTCAAATGATACCTATCAAACTGTAGAGTTGATGGGGAGGTATGTGTTTAGTAAAAAGTGGCAAGTTAGTGCGATTTTACCCTATAGCTACAATCAAATGAATGGAAATTTACAGAGCATTGAAGTAAGTGGAATAGGAGACCCCATCTTGATTGGTTATTATAATCTACTCAATACGAGTTATGAGAATTTTAGAATCGTTAATCATTCAGTGATGTTGGGAGGGGGTATTAAATTTCCTTTAGGTGATTTTGATGCAGTCGAGAATGATGAGATTATCAATCGTAACTTCCAATTGGGTTCGGGAAGTCTTGATTTCCTTTTTTCAATGATCTATACCATTAAATATAAAAGCTGGGGAATGAATATTGAGTCTTCCTATAAAGTGAATACTATCAACAAATATGATTATCAATTTGGAAATCAATTTACCAGTAATTCGAAACTGTTTTATGCACTTATACAGCCTAGTTATAGCCTGTTACCTTATGTGGGATTGAACTATGAATATTCGGGTATGCATGAGGATAATGGGTTTATGCAAGTCAATACAGGTGGTAAGGCATTGTTAACTACAGTTGGTTTGCAGGCTTATATTGGTAGCGTAATGATTATGGCAAATGTAGATGTGCCTGTCATGCAAGATTACAACACAGATGCCCGTAGTGTCATAGAATCAAAACTTAGATTTGGACTCGGAGTTGTGCTCAATATCAAATCTAAAAGTGGCAGTGAAGTGATGTTAATGAATGAGGCTAAAAATTAGGGTCTTTTCCATTAATCCCAACCAATTCACATTTGGCATACCCATATGCAAGTTTAGAATCTATCACCAATGGTATATTACGTCCATCATCTGATATCCAAGCTTTAACGGCACGTCCATGTGTATATGTCTTGTCTTGAGGTAAGAAAATTCTCAATCTATAGGTACTCACTTGCTTGCCTTTAAATTTAATTATTTCACGACCTTCCATAATCAAGCGTACTGGATATACTTTTTTCTTGTAATGAGAAGTTAGTTTAACCGAATCCCCAACCGCTACTTTGCTCCAATCATGGTTCATATAATAGTTGAATGTTGCAACTAGGTCAAAACTGTCATCTTGCATTTCTACCACCCAGCCACGGTCAGATTTTTCTCCGTTTTTAGTCTTTATTGCTTTTACACCAATTTCGTTTTTTTCGTAATCAAATGAATTCCATTGATCCCAAAATCCATTTTTAATCGTTACATGCTTTTCAGAAGAGTAAGGTTTGAGATTTTTATTGTTGATGATAGATATATAATCATCCTTCATAGGTGTGAAAATTGCAGCCATGCCTCCAGTAGTAGCATGCATCTTGACATAGCTATGTGTTTGATTGTCGATGTTCATATAATCTTTATCAAAACTCATGTATCCACCTCCAAGGTTAAACCATCCTAGCTTAAATTTGAATTCCAATTTGTCAATTGACTCAAGCGGTTTCATTTTACTACTTTTAGGAAAGTGGTCACCAGACTGTGCCAATAGTGCGCCACTAAAACTAAGAATTAGGATGAATATTACTTTGGAATATTTTCGCTTCATATCGAATGTTTAAAGGTTCTTATATTGGACAATCTTAAACCTTACTCTAAAAGAATAAAATAAGTCTTTAAATTCAAACTGTGACTAAGAAAAACAAACATAAAGTTAAATATTTTGACAAATTCTGCATGATGCCGTGGGTACATTTTCATGTGGATACGGATGGATTAGCCAAAGCATGTTGTTCAACAAGTGTCACATATGGGGATTTTACTGCAAACGGTGTACCAGCAATTTGGGAGGGAGGTCAGATTGCTCAATTCCGTTCTCAGATATTAAATACAGGAATCGACAAACGTTGCAATGCCTGTATCAAAAGAGACGTGGTAGGAAAGTCAAGCATGAGATCAGAAACTAATGAAAAATATGCGGATTTAATACCTCAAATATTGAAAGATGAAGTCGAGGATTTGAAGCCTAGATATTTCGATATCCGATTTTCTAACCTGTGTAATTTGAGATGTCGTACATGCTGGCATGGGGCTAGTTCGAGTTGGTTTGATGAAGCGAAGAAATTAAAGAACAACCTAGGTGATAAAGCCATTATTGAGGCGTCTACAAACAACTTTCAGTTGATAGAAGACTTTCTATCTTATGCGGGTGAGATAGATGAGATATACTTTGCTGGTGGAGAGCCTTTGATGATGGAAGAACATTATGCGTTACTTAATAAGCTTATCGCTTTGGGTAAAACAGATGTGCTGTTGAGATACAATACCAATATGAGTCAATTAAGACTGAAAGGGCATCAAGCAATAGATTGTTGGAATCAGTTCAGTAACGTAAAGCTGTTGATCAGTGTAGATGGAATGGGTGATCAGTTGGCTTATATCAGGAAAGGAGTGAAGTGGCAAAAAATATTAGATAATGTAAAACAAGTCAGGAAGGAAGCAGAACATGTACAATTGGAAATAGCTCCAACCATTAGCCTGTTCAATATATTATCAGTGGGTGAACTACATCGATTCTTTGTGGAAGAGAATCTCATTGGAGTGAATGATGTCTATTTGAATTTGCTTGATCGTCCCTTTCATTACAATGTTAAATCTTTGAGTGTAGAAAATAAAGCCCAAGCAAAAATCCAATTGAGAGTGCATATTGATTGGCTTAAAGAAATGAAAACCAATTCCGAATTGGTTCTTGAATTTGAAGGCCTCATTACATTTATGATGAGTGAAGACTTGTCAAGTCATCAAAAAGCATTTCTGAAATTGAATGGTCAATTGGATGACTGGAGGGGTGAGCGTTTTGAAAATCTTTTTCCAGAGTTGAATTAGCAACCTTTGTTGTTAATAGGAGTAATAGATGTAGGTACATTAATTATCTTGCTACTATGTCAAACGCCATAAAAAATATTGAGCCATTGGGCTTCCCTTGGAAAACACAAGATCCTTTTTTGTTTTGTGTACATCACCGAGATGAGTATCCAAAAGGAAATGCTGAATTCGGACCTGATGCTAGTCTTGCTGGACGAAACATGGGGCAAGACTTCACAGTCAAAGATGGGTTTAGGATGTACCATGGTATGAAAGTGCCTGGGTTTCCATCACATCCTCACCGCGGCTTTGAAACTGTCACAATTACCAAGGAGGGGTTAGTAGATCATGCGGACTCTATGGGAGCTGCAGGACGTTTTGGAAACGGGGATGTGCAATGGATGACGGCTGGCCAAGGCGTACAACATTCAGAGATGTTCCCATTGTTTAATCAAGACAAAGAAAACATATTAGAGATATTTCAGGTATGGTTAAACCTACCTGCAAAGAGTAAGATGGTATCCCCATATTTCTCCATGTTATGGCATGAGGATATGCCTATAGTTGAAGAAGTAAATGATAATGGGAGTAAAGCTAGTTTGAAAGTTATTGCAGGTCAGTATCAAGGGAATCAGGCATTAAAACCTGCTCCTGATTCATGGGCTGCTGATGATAGCCATGATGTGGCAGTATGGACTATGGAGATAGAGGCAGGGGCAAGTTTAGTTCTGCCACCTGCCACACAAGCAGCGGCCAATAGAACTTTGTATTTCTATCAAGGAACCGGTTTAGCAATAAATGGACAGACCATATCACCCTATCATTTGATAGAAGTAGATAGTATGGAAGGGTTAGTTTTAACCGCAGAGGATGAGTCTTGTTCTTTGCTCTTGCTACAAGGTACGCCGATCAATGAGCCTGTCGTTCAACATGGTCCTTTTGTGATGAACTCCCATGAGGAAATCGAACAGACCATGCGCGATTATGGTAAAACTCAATTTGGTGGTTGGCCATGGGAGCGAAGCGACCAAGTGCATGACGCATCAAAAGGTAGATTTGCCAAGCATGGCGATGGCCGTGAAGAGAATCCTGGGAGTTAGTTTGTAAGGGAGTTCCTTAGTGATTGAATTGTTTCAGTAGTTTTCAGGATGAGGTTTTAACCTTGAATTTTAGACTTTCTACTTAATAAACTTTCCACTTATATAATTCAAGCAGAGTCTCTTTTAAACAGCAAGTTGTCTTCAGTACTGTTGATTGAATCAAAGTAATAGCCATCAGAATCAAAACCTTTTAGACCTTCTACATCATTAATTCTATTGTCGATGATGTAGCGGGTCATGAGTCCTCTTGCTTTCTTAGCAAAGAAGGAGATGATTTTGTATTCACCATTTTTGGCGTCTTTGAACTCTACATCTACCAATCTTGCTTTTAGACTTTTTCGTTTTACAGCTTTGAAATATTCATTGGAAGCCAAGTTGACAATTGTTTGGTCTCCTTGTGCTTTGAGGTCTTTGTGTAGCAGTTTGACAATTTTGTCTTCCCAAAAGCCATATAAGTTATTGTGGCCGTCAAATTTCAACTTAGTTCCCATTTCCAATCTGTAAGGTTGGATTAAATCTAAAGGTCTCAATAGACCATATAGACCAGAGAGGATTCTCAAATGAGATTGCGCATAGGTCATGTCTTCTTCTGAAAGAGTAGGTGCGTTTAATCCCAGATATACATCTCCTCTGAATGCCATGATACCGTTACGCGAATTTTTCTCTGTGAACGTAGACTTGAATCCTTTGTAACGTGCAACATTGAGATCAGCGATGTTTTCACTAACGCTCATCAATTGTTGTAAATCTTGACTGCTCTGTTGTTGAAGAACGGATACCAACTCTTTGGTTTCTTTCGGAAACCTCACTTTGGTTGACTGTTCCAATAGAGGCTGATCAAAATCTAATGTCTTCGCTGGAGAGATAACTGCTATCATGGTTTGCTACTTTTTTGCGAAGATAGAACATAATATAAGGGAGTGTAATTACTATTGATAGAAAGGATTGATAATGTCATCAATGCTCCAAATCGTGTTCGTGCACGACTGTATTTGAAAGACTTTATTGCTATTTATAATTATTATAAAGGTGTAAAATGAAGAAAGTAAAGACCTGAAAATAATAGGAATAGCAAATTGATACAAATCATAATTAGGATTGACCTTACTCAGTTATAAGATCTAATGATATGGATACATTCAAATATGAATCATCCGAAACTTACCCTAAGTAGTGGGTAGTCAATGATTTGGGTGCCTTATTTGATCGATAGTTCATTAGTTGTTGCATGACAACAGAAAACTGAATTGCTATGTATACTGGTAAAGCTAAAAATACGTTGGAGCAGGCTGATCAGTTATACCATGAAGCACAAGAAGAACTGGCTCGTCCAGAAGAAGATGTGGTTCACTACATGGTATGCCGAAATGCCTTCAAGTCCATCAATAAGTATCTCACGGCTTATGTGTTAAAACACGGAGCAAAAGTTCACAGCTCTGTATCACTCCAAGCTCTTTTGGAGCAGTGTCGTAGACTTAACTACGGATTTGAAAATATCAATTTGGAATCCATGTATAGTACCAAATTGTCAGAAGATGTCTGGATGGACAAGAAGACAATGCAATCCTATTTTTCACTAGCCACGATGACTCGTGAATTGGTCAATAAAAATTAATCTGAGCGACTTAGTTAACCCATTGGATATTCGATCCAAATGGTGAAATGTTCGCTCCAAACTTGACGCTAAGCGCTATAATGATTTAAAGAATCCTCGATTATGGACAAAAAGAAAAAATATGTAAAATACCCGGGAACACGTGTTGCAATGGACGGTAACACGGCGGCTATTATGTGCGAAAGAGAATCCTCAGACGCAGCAGGAGCATACCCAATAACTCCATCGACTCAGATGGGTGAATATTGGGCAGAAGAGGCCGCAAGAGGCCATCTTAACATATCAGATAAACCACTCATATTTATCGAGCCTGAAGGTGAGCATGCGGCAGCAGCTGTAACTGCAGGCCTTTCCATGACAGGGCAACGGGCATCCAATTTTTCTTCTGGACAAGGTATCGCCTATATGCATGAGTCTCTTTATGCTGCAGTAGGAAAACGATTGACGTACGTACTCAATATCGGGGCACGTGCCATGACCAAGTCTACGCTCAACGTTCATGCTGGTCATGATGATTACCATGCGATTGACGATACTGGGTTTTTTCAGATGTTTGCTAAGAACGCACAGCATGTAGCAGATTTGAATATCATCTCACACAAGATTGCGGAGCTAGCTCTAACACCAGGTATCATTGCGCAAGACGGATTCTTGACTACTCACTTGATTGAATCCTTGAATATTCCAGAAAGAGAACTAATCAAAGAATATCTGGGACGACCAGATGATGTGATCGATACCCCTACACCAGCCCAAAAAATCATCTATGGTGATACCAGAAGACGAATTCCTGAAATATGGGATGTAGACAATCCAATGATGGCAGGAGTGGTGCAAAATCAAGATGCTTATATGCAAAGTGTCGCATCACAGAGACCTTTCTTCTTTGATCATATCAAAGATTTGGCTGATGGAGCTTTCAAAGAATTTGCAGAGTTAACGGGTAGAGAATATGCCAGAGTGATGTCTTACAAAGCGGAAGATGCGGACTACTTGATCTTGGGGCAGGGTAGTGTGGTGACCAGTGCCGAGGCAGTAGTTGACTATCTACGTGATACGAGAAAACTAAAAGTTGGTGTTATCGATTTGGTGATGTTCAGACCATTTCCAGATGATTTGATTGCCAAATTGCTAAAAGGGAAAAAAGGGGTGGTGATATTGGAGAGGTTGGATCAGCCATTGGCAACAGATCTTCCAATAGCCAGAGAGTTGAGATCAGTATTGACCAAATGCATCGAAAACGGGGTGAGCAAAAAGAATAAGCCATATCCTGAGTTAGAGAGTTATAAGCCATCTGATTTTCCAGCAGTTTATTCTGGTTCATTCGGAATGGGGAGTAGAGATTTGCAATCTGAAGGAATCATCGGTGCGATTGAGAACATGTTGCCTGATGGAAAACAGAAAAAGATGTTCTATCTATCCATTGATTTTATTCGTGACACAGCGTTTACACCAAAACAAAAACTATATCAAGAGACGATACAAGAAGCCTATCCTAATGTAAAGGATTTGGCAGTCAAAGGATCTGTGAATCCTAATCTGATGCCTAAGGAGGCAATTACAGTGCGGTTTCACTCTGTCGGTGGATGGGGTGCTATGACAACTGGTAAGAATCTAGCCATGACCTTATTTGATTTGCTAGGCTATGACATCAAAGCGAATCCAAAGTATGGTTCTGAGAAAAAAGGACAACCAACGACCTACTATTTGGCTGCAGCACCTGAGCCAATTAGAATGAACTGTGAGTTCTTCTTTGTGGATGTGGTCCTATCTCCAGATCCTAATGTATTCAAACATACCAATGCCTTATCAGGGTTGAAGAAAGGTGGATGTTTCATTATTCAAAGTGATAAGGGGACTCCGCAGGAAGTATGGGGAGATATTCCAACTCATTATCAAAAAATGATCATAGATAATGAAATTCATATTCACTATATCGATGGGTTCAAGATCGCAAGAGAAGAAGCAACTGATTCGGAGTTACAATTGAGAATGCAAGGTATTGCCTTCCAAGGAGCTTTTTTCGCCGCTTCACCGTTGAAGAAGAATGCGAATTTGACTGAGGAAGAATTACTCAAAGCAATCGAGGACCAACTACAATCTAAGTTCGGAGGTAAAGGCCAGCGTGTAGTTGATGACAACATGCGGGTGGTGCGTAGAGGATTTGATGAAGTGCATGAAATCACAGACAAAGTCATATCTGAGAAAAAAGCCGAAGTTAAAACGACAGAGCTTCCATTGCCTTCTATGTTGAAGGACAGGCCTGTAAGTGCATCTGGGTTGAGTGATGTACATAGATTTTGGGAGCAAACAGGTAGTTTCTATCAAAAGGGAAATGGTAATGACAATATCACAGATCCATTTATTGGACTCAGTGTGATGCCAGCCACGACTTCTCTGTTTAGAGACATGACGGGAATTCGGTTTGACCATCCAGAATGGGTGCCTGAGAATTGCACGGCCTGTGGAGATTGTTACACGGTATGTCCAGATACTGCGATACCAGGCTTGGTCAGTGAGTTAGGAGATGTATTGGATACGGTTGTGAAACGTGTTCGTAAGCAACATCCTAAAGTAGAACACTTAGGAAAAGAAGTAAGAAAACTAGCTTCACAAGTAAGAAAGCTATTTAAAGAAGAAAAAGACACTTCGGTTAACATATTGATCAATCAAGTGATAGATCAGTCCATCCGTGAGAACCAGGGAACAGATTTAGCGAAAGAATTGGAATGGTTCCAAGGCGAATTAGGTGATTTCAAATTTGCATTGACGAGACCATACTTTGACCTTCATGAGAAAAAAGAAGAAGGCAGTGGTGGACTATTCAGTATCACTGTCAATCCTCAAACTTGTAAGGGGTGTATGGAATGCGTGGAAGTCTGCAATGATGACGCCTTGCGCATTGTACCACAAACGGAAGGTTCAGTAGCAACGCTACGAAAAGACTGGAGTCTGTGGATGGATTTACCGAACACACCTAAGCAATTCAATCGAATAGATGATTTAGAAGAGAAGATAGGACCGCTAGAAACGATCTTATTGAACAAAGAAGCCTATCTTAATTTCGCAAGTGGTGACGGAGCATGTCTCGGTTGTTCAGAGAAAACAGTGGTGCATTTATTCACCGCTACCATAGAGTCACTCATGCAGCCAAGAGTGGAGAAACACTTGAAGCATTTGGAAGACTTGACGCAAAAGCTAGAAAAGCATATACAGCTCAAGTTGATGAACACGGTCAACGTAGCAGATGCAGATGTGATGTCTAAAATCATTGCCGAAGCACAAAATAAAGACCTCACCATGTCAGATATCACCAGTAAAATGGAGTCTGAAAATGGAGGAGAACCGATAGATCAGGATTGGTTAAAAGAAGTGACGCAGTTGCTATCTGACCTTAAAAAGCTGCAATGGAAATACATAGATGGTACCACAGGAAAAGGCAGATCAAAAATGGGAATGACTAACTCTACTGGATGTACTTCAGTTTGGGGTAGTAGTTATCCATACAACCCATATCCATTCCCATGGGCGAATCATTTGTTCCAAGATTCTACTTCTCTAGCCATGGGGATCTTTGAAGGTCACATGTCTAAAATGGCAGATGGTTTCCGAACTGTTCGTAAAGCAGAAATGGAGTTAGCGGGTAACTACAAGGCCGAAGAAGAGAAAGACTTCTTTACCTATTTCAATTGGCATCATTTTACAGAAGAAGAATGGTTACTATGTCCGCCAGTAGTTGCCTTAGGTGGTGATGGCGCCATGTATGACATTGGTTTCCAAAATCTATCTAGAATGATGGCATCGGGTATGCCGATCAAAGTGATCGTGGTGGATACACAAGTCTATTCTAACACAGGTGGTCAGGCTTGTACATCCGGTTTTATTGGTCAGATCTCTGATATGGCACAATATGGTAAGGTTGGAAAAGGTAAATCTGAACCTCGTAAAGAGATCGGGTTGATCGCCATGGCACATCGAAACACCTATGTGTTGCAAGGTACACTGGCCAATACTAGTCAGATGATAGAAGGTTTCATTGATGGTCTAACAGCGAAAATACCAGCCTTGTTTAATCTCTATACTACTTGTCAACCAGAGCATGGGGTAGCAGATGATCTAGGCGTGCATCAAGCGAAACTAGCAGTGGAAGGTAGAGCGTATCCGATATACAAATACAATCCTCTGAATGGCGTAAAAGCCAAAGACAATTTTGACTTAACAGGTAATCCAGCGATGGATCAGTTATGGCCTACTTATACGCTCAAGTATCTAGAGAACAACCGTGAGAAATCAATGGAAGTAGCGATGACCTTTGCAGACTTTGCGATTACAGAAGCGAGATTTAGAAAGCAGTTCCGTCAAGCACCAAGAGATACTTGGAACGATGATATGATTGTGTTGGCTGATTTTCTTGAAGTGACTGAAGAGGAGAGAGAAGGTAAGTTTCCATTCATCTGGGCGGTGGACAAAAAGCAACGCCTCAGTAGAGTGTTGGTGGCACAGCCAATCGTGGAATCATGTGAAGAAAGAAGAGATTTCTGGATCATGTTGAGAGACATAGCAGGAGTAGGCGAAGAAAAAGTCAAAGAAGTAGACATAGAGCAAAAAGTAAGAGCTGAGGTAGTTGGCAATATCGCACAAGGCCTAATGAAAATGGCTGGTGGAGATGGAGGAGGACTGACCGATCTCGTACTGGGGACAGACACTGCCACTAACAAAAGCGAGAGCAATGGAGTAGCCAGTGGAGATTACATCGCACCTTGGATAGAAACAGAAGAGTGTACGTCTTGTGACGAATGTATCAAGATCAACAATAACATATTTGCCTACAACACTGACAAGAAGGCCTTTGTCCAGAATGCCGATGGCGGTAGCTATCAAGAAGTGGTCAAAGCAGCGGAGAAGTGTACCGCAAGTGTGATACACCCTGGTGTTCCAAAGGATAGGTCTGAAAAAAATATAGAGAAGTGGATCGGTAGAGGTGAGAAGTTTAACTAAGGATTGAATAGACGTGATAGGAGTATCTAAAAATACATTCGAACATGGAATTCATCCTCCCGAACATAAGGATGAAACAAAGGGATTGCCGATACGGCAATTCCCCTTTTCTCCCATGAACATATTGCCCACTGCCATGCATATTGGCGCTCCGTCCAAGATTATTGTTCGGGAAGGGCAAGAAGTCATGCGGGGAGAGTTGTTAGCAGAAGCGGACGGGTTTGTGTCCGTGCCTTTGCATTCACCTGTATCGGGTACCGTCAAGAAGATTGGTAATGTGCCGACGATTTCGGGAAAGATGTCTGAAGGAATTTTCATAGAAGCCTTTCCCTCAGCGAGTGGTGAGGTGTCTACAGGAATCCCAACAGAATTGGAGGCGAGTAAGGATGAGATCCTAGCAGCCATACAACAATCAGGAATTGTAGGGTTGGGTGGAGCAGCCTTCCCAACGCATGTCAAATTGAAAGTACCAGAAGGCAAGACTTGTGAAGTCTTAATGATCAATGGAATTGAATGCGAACCATTCTTGACCACCGATCATCGGGTAATGCTGGAGCAAGCAGAGGATATCTTCATGGGTATTCGTTATTTGATCAAAGTAACAGATGCTCCCAAAGTTATCATAGGTATAGAAGCCAACAAGCAGGATGCAGCTGATTTTCTTAATAGTAAGATTCCAAATGATTTGCCATTGGAGGTACGCGTTGTACCTGTCAAGTATCCACAGGGTGCTGAAAAGATGCTGATCAAATCCATTTTAGGAAGTGAAGTCCCGTCTGGTGGATTACCGATAGATGTAGGCGTAGTGTCAGTCAATGTGGCCACTACTGCTGAGATTGGAAGGCTCTTGCCGCTAGGGCGAGGTATCCAAGAACGGGTAGTCACGATTACCGGTTCTGGAGTAGAGAAGAAAGGGAACTATTTGATTCCGATCGGAACGCCACTACGATTTGTACTGGACTATGTCGGAGTAGATCAGGATGTCAGTGAAGTGTACATGGGGGGTCCTATGATGGGCGTGGCAGTATCCAATTTGGATATATCTATTACCAAAGGGACCTCAGGTATCGTGGTATTCAAATCTACCCAAGTCAAGAAACAGGAAAAAGTATTCCCATGTATCAAATGTGGTGCATGTGTGGATGCTTGTCCGATACTATTGAACCCATCAAGATTGGGGCTGTTGGCCAAATTCAAGTCGTACGATGAGATGGCAACTGAATATAACCTCATGGATTGTTTTGAGTGCGGGTCGTGCTCCTATGTATGTCCATCCCATATTCCTTTGGTACAGCAATTCAGACTTTCTAAATCAATTGTGAGAAAACGCCAAAAGGCCCAACCAAAAGCATCATGATCAAAAAAGTCCTCAACATCAGCACTTCACCGCATCTCTCCAAGGGATTGAGTACGGATGTAATTATGAAAAACGTGGTGTTTGCCTTATTGCCATTGGCAGCATTTGCAGTGTTTTCATTTGGTGTCAATGCCATGTTGGTATTGTCTACTGCGGTGGGATCAGCAGTATTTACTGAACATATGTTATGCAAGTGGTCTCACAAAGAAACTACAGTCAACGATTGGTCGGCAGTGATCACGGGCTTGTTGCTAGGTCTAACATTGCCGCCAATATTTCCATTGTGGATGACCTTTTTCGGAGGTGTCATCTCTATCGCACTCGGTAAGTTTTTGTTTGGAGGCTTGGGGTACAATGTATTTAACCCTGCTTTGGTAGGACGGGCAGTATTGCAAGCTGCTTTTCCAGTAGCAATTACCACATGGGATACAGCATTTGCAGCAGATCGCTTTGCTACGATATCCTCTTCAATATTTACAATTCCATTTATGGCGCCAGTAGTAGACGGAGTGACTAGTGCTACCCCTTTGTCAGCATTCAAATTTGATAACGTCAGCGCAGATGCCATGGATTTGGCCTTGGGACTGACCAGTGGATCTACAGGTGAAACTTGCGCCGTATTGATTGTCCTCGGCGGTATCTATTTGATCGCAAGAGGCATGATGAACTGGCGTATACCTGCAGCTATTCTAGCGACTGTATTTGTACTGAGTTGGATCTTGCAATTGTTTGGAGGAGCAGATTATCCATCACCCTTCTTCATGTTGTTTTCAGGAGGCTTGATGTTAGGCGCTGTGTTCATGGCCACTGATATGGTCGGGTCACCGATTACCTCGCTAGGTGTGGTGGTATATGGCATATTCATCGGACTATTGATTGTCGTGATACGTGTGTGGGCAGGATTGCCAGAGGGTGTTATGTATGCCATTCTATTGGGCAATGCAGTATCTCCTCAGATAGACAAACTCATCAAACCAAGAGTGTTTGGAACCAAAATAAGAAAAGCGGCATGAGTGAAGAATCAAAAAAAATCGCCCAAGAATCAACGAGTAGTATCAAAATGCTGGTGGCCATGGTGGGAATCGGAACACTATGCGCTCTGCTCATTGTATTGTCTTACGAAGGGACATTGCCACGCATACAGCGATTGAGAGCAGAGGCATTAGAGCAAGCGATTTTCAAAGTGGTACCTGGTACGGTACAGACGCAAGCTTTCTATTATGATGAGCAAAAGGGTTTTGTTCCACATCAAGGGGAGAAAGACAAAGAGATTATCTACGCAGGTTTTGATGAAGCAGGAGCCTTAGCAGGAATTGCGATAGAAGCAAATGGTCAGGGTTATGCCGATATTATTAAAATCTTATATGGCTATGATCCTGTCAAGCAAACGGTCATCGGTTTTTATGTGTTAGAAAGCAAGGAGACACCAGGGCTGGGAGACAAGATCGAAAAGAAGGCTTCTTTCTTAGATAATTTCGTGGCAATGGATGTGAAGCTGGCTGGTGATCTGCAATCCGTCATCAATCAAGTATTGACTGTGAAGCAAGGCGCCAAAGAAAATGCTTGGGAAGTGGAGGGCATCACAGGTGCGACCATATCGTCAAGAGCAGTGGGTAAGATGTTGGGTGAAAGCACACAGCGTCTATTGCCATTGATCTATGCCAATCAAGAAAAATTTGTATTAACCAATTCAACTGAGCAAACGGATGGAGAATAAAGCAGGGATCGGATTTTTTAAATCGCTAGAAAGCAGCCCCTCTACCAATGAGTTTATCAAAGGGGTGTGGAAGGACAACCCCGTCTTTGTGCAAGTCTTGGGGATGTGTCCAGTATTGGCAGTTTCCAACACGGCAGAGAATGCTTTGGCAATGGGGAGTGCAACAGCATTTGTTTTATTGATGTCCAACATATTGGTTTCTTCCTTGCGGAATTTTATTCCTAAGGAAGTCAGAATCGCATCATACATTTTGATCATCGCCACTTTTGTGACGATCACGGATTATGCCATACAAGCCATCAGTGTAGAGTTGCACAAGAGTCTTGGAGCCTTTATATCCTTGATAGTGGTCAACTGCCTCATCTTGAGTAGAGCGGAGGCCTTTGCCTCTAAGAACACAGTAGGTAAATCCATACTGGATGCATTAGGTATGGGATTGGGCTTTTTGTTTGCGCTGTTTTGCCTCGGGGCAGTCAGAGAGATATTGGGTAATGGATCGATATTCGATATCAAATTATTTCCCGAAGGGTTTCAACCTTGGATCGTCATGATCTTACCAGCAGGAGGCTTTTTTACACTTGCACTGTGGTTGCTGTTTTTCAATATTCTTAAAGCAAAAAGAAAGAAATCATGAGCTCAGAATCAATGTGGTACATATTTATCAATGCCTGTCTGGTCAATAACTTTGTTCTGGCCTACTTCTTAGGCATTTGTCCATTCTTGGGGGTGTCTGGCAAAATGGAAACCGCTACGAAAATGGGCGCAGCGGTCACCTTTGTGATGATCATCAGTTCCTTATGCGCTTATGGAATTCATGCGCTGTTGGTCGCGATCAATGCACCCTTTTTACAGTTGATCAGTTACATCGTCGTGATTGCCTCGACCGTGCAATTGGTCGAGATGTTCATCAAGAAAATGAGCCCTGCTTTATTTAGAGCCTTGGGGATCTTCCTTCCATTGATTACCACGAACTGTGCGATTTTAGGATTGACACTTTTTCAAACTAATAAAGGATATGGATTGGGTCAAAGTTTTGTCTATGCCTTGGGAGCAGGAATTGGATTTACGTTGGCTCTGGTACTCATCGCAGGGGTACGAGAGCAATTGGAATATGCCGAAGTACCCAAAGTGGTCAAAGGCACAGTGATAACACTCATGATCGCAGGGATATTGTCTTTGTCATTTATGGGCTTTTCAGGACTAGGAAATTAACAAATTATGAATTCATTACTCATCGCCTTAGGCACTATAGTTACACTCATGATAGGATGGGTAGTGATCCAAAAAATATGGATCACCATGTTTGCGGATGAGGTAGAGAGTGAAGATGCTTTGGCAGACCGGAGCAAGTGCGGACAGTGCAACTGTGGCACAATATGTAAAAAGATAAAATAAGAGTTGAAAGATTTAAGAACTTAAGAAATACTATTGATATGGCACATTTAGCAGATTACAATACCGAAACAAGATACCAGGCCATCGTGAAGAAGACGCAGCGATTGACGCCAGATAATACGGAAGAGATTCGTGAGTTGACTTTAGAAGTTCAACAGCCGGAGTTTCAATGTGAAGTCGATCAAAGCTTTGGTGTGCTGATTGAGATCAATGGTGATTTTGGACAAAAGTATCACCACCGTCTCTATAGTGTGGCTGACCTGCCGTCCAAAAAGAACAAGAAAATGCAGATCAAGGTGCTGGTGAAACGATGCAACTATGTCGATGACTTTAGTGGGGAGCAATATGATGGCGTAGGTTCCAATTACCTGTGTGATCGTGGAGTTGGTGACGAGATTATGATCACAGGTCCATTCGAGTTGCCATTCAAAGTGCCAGCTGACAAAACCTCTGATTTGATATTGGTGGGCATGGGGACAGGAATTGCACCTTTCAAAGCTTTTATCAAACATATCTATAAGAATGTGAAAGATTGGGAAGGTAAGATTAAGCTGTTTTACGGTGCTAAAAGTGGATTGGAGATGCTCTATCTCAATGACAAAGACGGTGACCTGTTGAACTACTATGATGAAGGTACTTTCGAAGCGATCAAAGCCCTAAGTCCACGTCCTCATATGGCTGATCCGATTGCTTTGGATGCAGTCATGGAGGATCATGCTGCTGAGATCATGACGATGCTAGATCGTAGCAACACACATGTGTATGTAGCAGGATATGGGTCTGTCAACGACAACCTCAACAAAGCATTTTCTAAAATACTAGGCTCAGAAGAAAAGTGGCTGGTGAGAAAAGCCGAACTCATTGCAGGACTCAAATGGGCAGAAGTTATTTATTAGTCGGGATACATCCAGCGTTATTTGCAAATAGGTGCATTTAAGAGGATGTCCTAAGCAGATTGATAGTAATAGAAAACGTCATCGCGAGGTAACGAAGCGATCTCATGAATGGAGGATTTGGAGCTAGAGATTGCTTCGTAACCTCGCAATGACGAATCTCCAGTATTTTGTTCATTAAGAGCGGTTGATGCGAATTTCGGGAGGTTTTTAGTTTGATTGAATTAGAGTAGAAAATTATGACAATTTTAATTGCATTAGGTGCTTTAGGAGGGTTGGCGCTCATACTAGCTATCATGCTAATAGTAGCCAATAAAAAACTCTACGTGTATGAAGATCCTCGCATCGATCAAGTAGAAGAGATGTTGCCCCATGCCAACTGTGGTGCTTGTGGGTTTCCAGGCTGTAGACCTTTTGCAGATGCATTGGTCGCAGGCAAGATATTGCCAGGCAAGTGTACAGTAGGGACGGATGAAGGCAGGGCTGCCATTGCCTCTTTTCTCGGTGTAGACTTGGGTGCGGAGGACAAACAAGTGGCAAGACTCGCTTGTGCCGGAGGATCCAATGTAGCGGAGAACAAGGCCAACTACCATGGTGAACCTTCTTGTCAAGCAGCAGCCTTGGTGTCAGGTGGAGGTAAGAGCTGTTTTTGGGGATGTCTAGGTCATGGTGATTGTGGTGTGGTGTGTGATTTTGATGCCATCAAACTCAATGCCTATGGGATTCCTGAGGTAGATGAAGCGAAGTGTACAGCTTGTGGAGATTGTGTAGAGGTATGTCCAAAAGACTTGTTCACGTTGCAACCTGTGAGTCACCAGCTGTGGGTGGTCTGCAAGAGTCAGGAAACGGGAGATAAAGTCCTGGAGAGTTGTGAGGTAGGTTGTACCGCTTGTGGTAAGTGCGAAATGGATGCGCCAGGCAATCTGATCTCTATGATACATAACTTACCAGTCATCGATTATAGTCGCAATCACAAAGTCCAAGCACCGATAGAACGCTGTCCGTCAGGCGCCATCGTCTGGCTAGACAAAAAACAGGGCATCATCAAAGGAAAAGAAAGCAAGAAGATCATCCGAAAGGGGGATAGGGCAATGGGTTATTCTTGATTTAGAGTTGATAGAAAATATAAAAAGGCAAGTCTATTAGACTGGCCTTTTTTGTTTCGCCTTTAGTTCTTCATACGTCCTAAAAAGGCGGGAAAATAATGACATAAAAGTAGAAAATCGATCGTTAATTATAATGGTCTTCGATGAAAACAGTTATTCAGGATCAGTGTTGCTTATCTTCTCAAGCTTTTCTATGGCTAGATTACAGGTCTTACCTATACTGATGTAATCATTAACAATGTTTCTATTGATCGAGAGAGTATACGTTGTCTAACGTTGCTATTTTCGAGGTATAAATTGTGATTTGTTTCAAGTCTACTATATTGAGTTTGTTCGCCATAGTTTTATTGGCCATGGTAAATAAACTCTCCAAGGGACTTAAATCAATACGAAATCAGAAACGCATCACTGAGACGCTTTGAACCGAAATGACTGACCTACTCTAGACTGAAATATTCAATTACAATCGTGTGTTCAGCACGTTGTTGTAGATCGAGCCAAAAGTGTAATTGAGGCCAATTCCCAAGGACATGTCAAAATTTGAAGCCAAGGCCGATTGCTGAAGTAGAATGTCTTCTAAGGAAGCCTCTCCTTTGGGTAAGCCAATCTGATCATTGATCAAATCAATATCAGCATTCACCCTAACAGAAAATCCTTTGAATACTCTGATGTTAGCGTAGTTGTTAATTTCGAGTCTGCTTCTTTCTGTTCTTTGTATGTCGTGAGAACCCGAAATATTGGTCGATAGTGTCCCCCAGGACTGTCTGTATCTCACGATTAGTGATATAGACTGGTTGATGTAGTTGTCATTGTATTTTTCGAAAATTGATTCTTCGTAATAATTCTGACGAGTGACGCCTAACCGATAGGCCAAGGTGATTTCTTTTTTCAACACTTCCGAATAAGGAAACAAACTGAATTCCAATGCCGGGCCTACATATATTCTTCTTTTGATGTTACTGTACGAGTTGGAGTTTAATCCAGAAAACATGCCAGTGGACCAATGCCCTCCTAAACTTTTGACGCCACTTAGATAAATTTCATTTTTTTCTCTGCTGCTTTTGATGGAAGTAGAATCTTGAATGATAGTCAAATAGCTTCTTTCAAGTCTACTGTTGCCTCTGAATTTCCAATTTTCGGTTACATAGTCAGCTCTAATTCCTGTTCGTAAATCATTTTTCCTTCTTGTTTGTTGATAGTCAAAGTTGAACTGCCCATAGATTTCAAATACCCAGTTGTTCCATGGGTCTACTACCTCCATGACATTGGCTGAATCTGTTATCTGATGCGTCACGGATATGTTCACCTCTTCACTGATAGGTGTATGGAGCAAGTAGGCGGTCAGCCCTTTTTCAATGACACCTTTCAGCATAATCCTCCGTTCGTCGGATGTATAAGTGTTGGAAATAGCATACTCAAAATGATTGTTTATACCCTCCCAATCATTTTTTCCTGTAAAAGACAAATCAAAAATCTGTGATGCCGAGCCCCAAGTTCTGTTGATCATTACATAGATGTCAGCGTCTTGAATATTTCGCACATGGTTGATATACGTCATTTCTGTTCTGAGGAAATTTTGATCACAAGCATTGCAATCAAGAAATACATTCATTGGTACATCCTGTGACGAGGCAGCAGGAGGAAAAGAACATAGAAATAAAACAAGGGAGAACAAGAATAGAGTAATAGACTTCAACATAGAATCAATAATAAATGCGTGAACTCGGTATGTATGCAATAATCATGCTGAAATGTGTTTTTCTACATTTTAAGTTGCTATTTTTTCATGTTTTAGCAGCATGGCATTATCATGAATACTACTTTAATATCCCAAGTACTTGCCATTGTTGATCACAAGACCAACAAAGGCCTAATAGAGAGGTGCACACGACCCCCTCAAAACTCATTATCTTAGTACCATGGACAATTCTCCAATATTGAAATGGCACGCAGCAGTTTCTCAACTTGATGAGTCTGGTGTAGCAGACTTAATCGATAAATCGTGTGTGTTTTACTCTCCAGTTGTTTTCAAACCTCAAGAAGGCAAGCGACTGACAGTGATGTATCTGCTCGCTGCATTTAATGTATTTAAAGAGGCGTCATCCTTTGTGTATATCAAGGAGATAAAAGATAGCCAGCAGGCCGTGCTAGAGTTTGAAGCTACGATCGATGGTGTTGTTATCAATGGCATAGACATGATCACTTGGAACGAGGCAGGATTGATCACGGAGTTTAAAGTGATGGTCCGTCCACTGCAAGGCATAGACAAACTCAAAGAGAAGATGTTTGAGCAAATCTCCAACATGGGAATCTTGGATAAATTGAAATTTCAAGCCGGTAACCTACTGGATAAATTGAAAAAGTAAAATGGTCGAATGTACTTTTGTTGGTCCTTTCTAATTTAAAAACCTGGCGGTTTAAAGGGGAGTATATTAAAGTAAATAATGAACTATGTTTAATAATTTATCTGACCCATTCACCAAAAAACAAAGAAGTAGAATGATATTAATTGCTTCAATTCTAGGACTTCTGGCTGCAGTTATAAAATTTGTGTTTTATTCCACTTGACATAGATTAGTACCAACACTTTTTGCCATTGTTGGCCCCTCAATGGCGTAAGCGTCTCGCTTGTGCCACATTCCATAGATCATTTCAGAAGGGTTTTCGCCCTTGTTGGTCTTGTGACCAACAAGCTACCGAGGCTCGATTTATGACATGAAGTCCTTAACCTTTTCCTATATATGGAAATACCAAAGTGGCAGAGTAAATAGACTTTGGTACCAGAGGTTAGTTGGTCACAAGACCAACAAAGGCAGGGAAGCCTAATCCTTTCTGTAAGGAAATGGACTTTGCTACGATATAGAGTATACATAACCTTCACACCAGAGGATTGTTGGTTTTTTCGAACAATTTATGGTTTAACATCTCCTTCGGGGCATGGAAGAAAATCCTGCGCCTTTAAGGCAAATAAGCAACATGTATACCATGCGTTATTCTCAACCTTTATGAAAATATTCAATGGGTTCGTGGGAAAATTCCTCGCTTGAAATATTCTCAAATTTCACTTTTATATTTTTGAGTTTAGCCTCTGTTTTATATTCTTGCAGCAATTCTATGATGTCATGATCAATAAATCGAGCTTTTTTTCCATCAATTATCACGTTAGACCAACTTTTAACCCTTTCTAATATTGTTATCAAAACAGTTTTATTAAGGAATGAAATATCTCTATTGAAAGTGATCTTTATATTGTCATTTTTCTTTGCAACAGTAAATGGGGAATGAAAATTTGTTTTCAATACAAAGTACATTCCAACAATTATTCCTATGCCAATTCCTATGAGGAGATCTGATAACAATATTGCAACTGTGGTGACAACAGTAGGAATCCATTGCGCATGACCGGCCTTATATATGTCCTTTAGAATTTTAGGATCGGCTAATTTATACCCTACAATAAGCAATATAGATGCTAAAGCGCTTAGGGGAATTTTACTTAGTAATTCGGGTAAAAAGGCAACAGCAACGAACAATAGTATTCCATGAAATATGGCTATCATTTTGGTACGACCTCCAGATGCAATTGCAGCAGAACTTCGAACGATTACTGAAGTAATTGGGAGGCCACCTAGAAGGCCTGATGTGGAATTCGCAACTCCTTGTGCAATGAGTTCTCTATTTAAATCTGTTTTCCTTTTGAACGGATCTAATTTATCTACCGCTTCGATCGTAAGTAAAGTTTCAAGACTTGCAATTACCCCAATGGTCAATGCAATTTTCAATACAGCACTATTGGTTATAGCAGACCAATCAGGACCTTTATGGTTAGCAAAAAATTCTGCTGAGCCTGGAATATTAACCAAATGTTTACCATCAAGTGCAAACTCCGGAAACCATAATTGAAATCCATGATTGATCAGAATGCTCAACAACGTAACAATAAGAGCCGCAGGAAGCCATTTTATTTTTGACAATTTAGTTTTAGCCCAAAGTATCATTATGATCAATGAAACGGAAGAAATAATTAATGCCCCCCATTCTATATGCTCTAATGAATAGATAAAATGTGTGAATGTATTTCCCCCATCTGCAGAATCAAAACCAACCGCCCCAAATAGCTCACTATCATATCCAACGGCATGAGGTAGCTGCTTGAGAATAAGTATAAAACCAATACCTGCCAACATCCCCTTGATCACTGAAGAGGGGAAGAAATAAGCAATATATCCAGCCTTGACAAAGCCAAGAGCAATCTGAATAAATCCTGAAAGAAACACTGCTACCAAAAGGGCTTCAAAAGACCCTAGAGACTCTATGCCCAATAGTACTACAGTAGTAAGTCCAGCAGCCGGGCCACTCACACTTAGTTGTGCTTTGCTAATGAGAGGAATTAATAGGCCTCCAATGACACCTGCCATCAAACCAGCAGAAAATGGAGCTCCAGAGGCAAGGGCTATACCCAAACAAAGTGGCAATGCTACTAAAAATACAACCAAACCAGCAGGTAGGTCATATTTCATGTTGGCAATAAAATTTGAGGTGTTTAATAATCCTGAATCACGCGTTGAATTATTATCAGTTTTCATAATATCATTAATAGTTAAATGAACAACCCTGAGGCAGAGCCATCGGGGTATCAAACGGAAGAAAGCTTTATTTTTAGCTTGATGAAAAACTCAGGTTTTCAAACTTTCCTCTTGACCACCGACGCAGAGCGTCGGGGGAATTCTATCGATTAAAACAAACATAACACTTTCTGCATTGACAAAATACCTATCCCCTCACTTCCTCGATTTCTGCCCTTGTTGGTCTTGTGACCAACAAGCTACCGAGGCTCGGTTTATGGCATGAAGTCCTTAACCTTTCCTATATATAAATAAACCAAAATGGCGGTGTATAGTGATCTTGACAGTAGAGGTTTGTTGGTCACAAGACCAACAAAGGCAGGAACCGGGTATTTACGCTAAGGTTATTACAGACACCCCTGGTGACTTTGGTGATTATTCGATTTTCGAATTACAGGAGATAAAGACTGTAGAATGAAAGGTGTCTTCAAATGAAAAGAAAGCAAAAAAATCATCCAAAAAGAGGACAAGGTGATGGGGGTATTCTTGATGTTATGGAATAGCTATTCATCCCTTTCTATTTTACTGTTAAAAATCTATCTTACGACAAAATTGAACACATGAAAAATCTTGTACTGCACTCTCTTTTAATAATTTTATCTTTCCCCGCCTTATCACAGAAAGTAATCGATTTGGGTGACAAGAACCCGAACCTTAAAGGCCCAGCTAGAGTCAGACATGCAATTTTAGATGATACAAAACTGTATTTGGCCGGGAATATTAATTTTGTCAATGATGAAATTACACCACCAATTGTTCGGTTGAACTCAGATGGGTCACTGGATGATGCTTTTAATTTTAAAGGCCACTATTCAAATGATTTTGAGAATGATTTATCAGGTCTCATGGCTGCATTAAATGGCTCTCTTTATATTAATGGGGCAAACGGTATTGTCAAAATAAATAATGATGGATCTATTGATGATTCATTTGAGATTACTGGTTTAAACTTTATAAAATCTATGATTTCTTATCGAGACTCACTACTAGTTATTGGTAATGGAGCTCAAATACACCTCTATTCCGAAGATGGTAACTATAGAATCATAGAAACTGGGCTCTCCACAGATTATTATCTACAATCCTTGACAAAACTTTCCTCAGACAAAGTATTGATTAGGGTTCAGGATAAAATATCAAGTGCTTTTAAACTTTATATGTTTAATGACGAATTAATAGAAGATTCGAATTTTTTACCTGTTAGTATAAATCAACCAGGAGATCTAAAACACATTGAATTATTATCTAATGGAAACATATTTATTTCTGGAAAGAACATTGTGATCAACGAAACTTCTGGAAATGGAATCTATCTAATTGACGAAAAAGGGTCTATTGATGCTAGTTCTCCGCACGAAACGGACCTTTCGTTTATAGATGTGTATGATTATGGAATTGAATTTGCTATCCCATTAAGTGATGGTAAAATTATGGTAGTTGGACACGCAGATAATTCCAACTATTCCACTTTTGCACTGGTACGTTTACTCTCTAGTGGTTTACGAGATGATACTTTTTTATCTAGAAATATTGAAATAGATGATGTTAATAGTCAATTCAATATGATAACAGACTCAAACAATGATATTATACTAGAATTTAGCCAGACTAAATACGATGATCTACCTTCAAGGAGCATTAATAAAATTGATGTTAATGGGAATAATATTGATACATACAAAGTTGATGTATATGGTATAACAGAAGTGAATCAATTTATGAATTACGATTCTGATAAATTCTTGATTACAGGTTCATTCATAGAGTCTGCAAATACTACTACTCCATTGGTTTCTGGTTTTTCATTCAATGATAATGTTGAATTTCCGTGGTTGGCATCAGTTGATTTGGCAATAGATGATATCATGGGCTCAGCTAAAGTTTTATCTAATGGTGATATATTCATTGGTGCCTATGATCGAAGTAATAACGGAATATTTAAAGTCTATAATTCTGACGGGACTGCTGTAGATATAAGTTCAATTCAGACCGCTGCTATCTTTGTTCAAAGGCCTGTCTATAACATACATGAGTCTGATGATTTCATTTATTCAACTGGATTATTTACATATACCTCGGATGCTCAAACTAAGCGTAGTATTCTAAAAATGAATAAAGATTATAGTACAGTTGCCGACTATACTCCAAGTTCGGAAATTCTAACCGAAGACATTATTGCATTCTCTTACCTGACAAAAGATGATAAACTTATAATTCAACATTCGAATCATACGAATAGTACAGATAATGTTATTAGGCTTCTAGAAAATGGGGGGAAAGATAATTCGTTTAATGATATAATAGGGGATATGAATTTCGGTCGTTCTAAAATATTTGTTGTCAATGATTCACTTATCATGCTTTATGAAAGTGATTTTAATGATACTCAAACATTGAAAGTTTATGATTTAGACGGGACGCTTATTGATGATAATTTCATTTCAATAAATGCCGATTCATATATATCAAACATTTCACATTTAAGTGATACGACAATAATAGTATCTGGATCATTTTCTACAATAAATAACATTCAAAAAGATGGTATTGCAATACTGAATTATAATGGTTTGGTATACGATGACCTCAGTTTGGATATTACCGGGTCTATAGATCAAGTAGAGATTTTCAATGACACCTTATATATCTTAGGTCCAGGTGCAGTTAATGGCCATAATGGAGCTGGTTTTTATGCACTTACTCTTCAACCAAATGCTATTGAAATTGAGAGTGTTTCAACCACAAATGAAGGAGGTATAGAGTTAGCCTGGAAAGAAGACCCGACAATACGTTCAATTGAGATCTTTCGAATGGATACCGAAAATGTTGAAACCTTACTTGTTACTTTAGAAAAAGGGAGTACATCATTTGTCGATGAAAGTGCAGAGGTTAACACTCTTTATAATTATAAGGTGGTGTCCAATAATGTTTTAGGAGAAAATGAGAGTTTAGCTTCTTATGAAGTTGTAAAGCCTAGTCGACCAAGTAATGTAGTTGCTCAATTTGAAGTAGGTAACAATACATTGACTTGGAGTGATGAATCAGATAATGAAATTGAATTTCAGATATATAGAAGTGTAGATGATAATGATTTTGTAATCATCAAAGAAATTACTGCAAACACTATAGAGTATACAGATGAGAATATTGAAGTTGATCATGATTATTCATATTTCCTTGTTGCTCTTAGTGAGAATTTTCAATCTGACCCTTCGGATACAGTGATAATTAGCGTTTATAGGCCAGCCTCACCTGAGGGTTTAAATTATGATCTAACAGCGGGTCAAATAAATGGAGTTATGATGAATATTTATTGGTCTATTTCAGATAATGAAACTGATAGTTTTATCATTTTCGAATCCTCTGATAATGTCCAATTCGATCCTATTGATACGCTTGATGTTTCAAGTTTGGCATTCTCAAAAGAAATTGAAATCGATCAGTTTTATTATTACAACGTTGTTGCAAAAAGTGAAGTAGGAAATTCTGACCCTTCAGATGTCGTAATAGTAAATACATTTCGTCCAGAATCTCCTGAAGGTTTGTATTATGAGTTTGATAATAATATTATTAATCTGGGGTGGTCAATCTCGGAGGATAGAGTAGATGCTTTTATAATTTATGAATCTCTGGATGCCTCTGAATTCTATCCAATTGATACTGTTGAAGCTTCAGTTTCAACTTATGAGAGAAACATAGAAGTCAAAGATGTTCTATACTATTATTACATTGTTGCTCAAAACGTCGCGGGGAACTCAAGTCCATCTGAACAATTGGAAGTTAATACTACCATATTAGGAATGAACCCATTGGGGAATAGTCTGAGTATTTACCCAAATCCAAGTGACGGCCAACTTAAAATAAGCTTAAATTCACAATCTATTGATTTAGTTAAAATTTTAGATATAAATGGTCGAGTTGTTAGAGAAATAAACCCTATTGATAATGTGTCAATAGAGGTTTTAGGCCTGCAAAGAGGAGTATACCTACTTAGTTTTTTATCTAAAAATATAATAGTAGAGAGTCAAAGGGTTATTGTAAAGTAGGATAAGGTATTGTTGGTAAAAACAAGGCTTATTAATATGTTTGGGAAATCCCCCCAATGGCGTAAGCGTCTCGCTTGTGCCACATTCCACAGATCATTTCAGAAGGGTTTTGCAGGAATGGTCCAAGCGAGACGTTTGAACCATGAATTGATGAGGCATTGATCAATACCAGTACAATTTGTACTGAAATTATAATTTATATTTGTAGAACCACATGATGAGTAGAAAATATAAAATACGAGATCAGGAGCGTTTACATTTTGTAACTTTTACAGTGGTTAATTGGATTGATATATTCATTAGGAGAGATTAAAAAGAATTGTTTTTAGAGAGTATTCGATATTGTCAACAAAACAAAGGGTTAGAAGTATTTGCATGATGTATTATGAACAGTCATGTTCACATGATTTTACGAGCCCCACAGGAGAGTAAGCTAGAAGATATAATCAGAGATTTGAAAAGTTTCACATCGCGTAGCATTAGGAAGTTACTCGAAGATAAATCGTTACTTGGAGAAAGCCGACGTGAGTGGATTGGATGATGCAACGAGCAGGAACCAAAAATGGGAATAACAATGATTTTCAATTTTGGCAGCAGCATAATCATCCCATAGAGTTGTCATCCAATATATTACTTGATCAAAAAAGAGATTATATTCTTACTAATCCTGTTGAGGCAGGTTTTGTCCTAGAGCCAGTGCACTGGGCCTATAGTAGCACGATAGACTATTGTGGGGGCAAGGGCTTACTTGATGTATTGTTTGTGGAATGATTGACACAAGCGAGATGCTTGCGCTATTGGAGGACCAAACAAGGGCGGGAGTAATGATTGGAAACCGACCACTATTGCCATAAATACTCTTCTCGATAACCTTTTCATTGAATCCCTTTAAGCATAAGCGACAATATATGACAACAGTAGCATGTGATTCTTGATTGGGTTTGGTGTTGCATTCCAAATGCTCATTATTTATTGACTTTTACTCACTACTATGTTTCATTGCATCAATACTTTATTGCTATGTATCATTAGAATATAGTTCAGGGTCATAAGATGTTAGTTGAGGATCAATACAATTTAACTGAGCAGCACTACTAATTATATATGCGGCATGACTATTTAACTATGTATCACTAAAATATGGCTGTGCAGCATTATAAAGTGTCTATACGTCAATAATTTGTGTCTTTACATCAATGTAAGTGGATAAATAGTTAACTTTCTGTTAAACCAACTTAACCAATCATGATGATATTGAATGTATCTAGACTGCTCACGATCCGCGGCATTCAAAAACCTTACAATTACTTAATAAATCTCGGACTTAGTCACAAAGTCGTGCACCGCATGCTATCCAACAAGGCCGTAGGTATCAAAATGTATCAGTTGGAGAAACTTTGCCTCTCCCTACACTGTACACCAAATGATCTGATGACATGGGAGGAGGGTAATCAATCGGTGGGAGCCGATCATCCGGTCATGAAGCTGGTGGATAGGTCCACGGATAGTCTCACGGTAGAGCAACTCAGAAAACTCCCATTAGAAAAACTAGACCTGCTCAAGGAAGTATTAAAGGAGATGGAATAGGAGTGGTGTAGACTTGTAAGTTTACTGGTCAAAAGAATGAGAGAATAGAAAACGCTTACCACAGCATGTGTAAGGGGGCTTCATAAGCAGTTGGAGTGGACCCTTTTCTTTTTTAGTTTGGCCAAATCTTCAAGATTAACTTTTTAGTTTCTACATTCATTGAGAATTGATAATGTATGACCAAAGGTCTACTGATTGAATAATAGATTCTATTTTTTGTGGTGAAGAACACATCGTCTAACTTTCTGAGCTAATTAATTTATGTGGTCATATGATGAGATTAAAATAAATAGAAATTGTCAAGAATTTTATTACTGTTACTACTAGTTGTTTCAACAAAGACGTTTTCTCAATCTAGAAAAGCTATTGTAAACCCGAAGTATGAAAAAGCTCCTTTCAGAATAGCCAAGTCTCCTATCAAACTCTCCAAGTATCTGACTGAGAATGATTCTTCAGAATTTCAAAAAGCGTTAAATATTTATACTTGGATTGTAAATAATGTAAAATATGATGTTAAAGCTTTAAGTAAAATAAAATCAAAGACGTATTCTCCTAAAAAAACTTTAAAAAGAAAAAAAGGAGTCTGCTATCAATACTCCTCTTTGTTTTCTATTCTTTGCCAAAATGCAGGGATTTCATCAAGAGAAGTTATAGGTTATTCAAAAGGATTTTCATATTTTGAAGATGATCGATTTTTTGAAGCTGACCATTCTTGGAATAGTGTTAAGCTAGATTCATCTTGGTACTTGATAGATGTAACTTGGGGTAGTGGAGGGTTGCATCAGAAAAAAAGAGCTGTAAAAGAGATACAATTTCGTTGGTTTAAAAAACCATATATTAACAATAAGTATAAATTTAAAAAACAACCAAACTATCAATTTTTCTTAGTTGAACCTGAATTTCTAATTTCCAATCATTTACCTATTGACCCTAATTGGCAACTTTTAGAATATCCAATTTCTATGATGACGTTTGAATCATCTGGCTGGAAATCATATTTACCGAAAATGGATAGTCTTTATCAAAAACGGATTGACTCGGCCAATTACGTTAACAGATTGAATAAATATGAGTATCAATCAGGTCTTCAGTACCTTCAATCAACAGCTAATCAAGGTTTTTTATTCAATCCTAAAAATTCAAAAATTGTTGGGTATTCATATTATTCGATTGCGAGATCATATGAAAATTCAAATGTAAGTTCGGATAGGAAATTAGAATATTGCAGTAAGGCTATCCAATTTCATAAACTTGCTATAAGTCAATTAAAAAGCCATAAAAAAATTGCTCATGAAGAATCGAACTTCACATTAAAAAATACAAAATTTAGGGTTTCAAATGAACTAATTAAACCCATTTCAAAGAGAGTAAAGAAAAATGTGCAAGAGAATAAAGCTTTACAAAAATCTCTGAAAAGCCAACAGAAAATTTTAGAAATTCACAATGAGAGAATACAGTATTTACAAAATGTAATTTCGAAACCTTCTCGCTCATTTAAAATGCCATTAGCTTCAACGATTGAAAAGCCATTGGTAGTAGAAAAGAATAGGTTAGAAATAAAGAGAACGTTGAGACAAATTGATAACTATCAAGATTCGGTTTTAGTTATAATAAGAAGTTTGGAATCCCATAAAAAAATGAGAGGGAAGGTCCAATCGGAGATTATAAATCAATACCAGGTTTTAATACCTTGTATATCAGTTAATATCAATTCAATTGTTCAAAATTTTGGTTTGACTCATATTAGTGGCGCAATGCAAGCTATGGATTCTATAAGTCAAAGAATGGATAGTTTAATTCTAGAAAAAAAAGATGTTGACAAATTGATTAAACAAGAAAAGAGAACCATTAGACAATTGCATTCTTCGATCATTTCTTTTTCATCTCTAATACGAAAATTAATTATTCAAAATTGTCAATTATCCAAAAATGAAAAGTCCGTAGAAAGTCTATATAACGCTTCAAATCAAAAGATAAAATCAATTTATAAAACGAAATTGGAACTTGAAAAAGAATTTCTTAATGTTGCGAAGAGTGATTCGAAGTTTAATTCGGAGTTAAAAAAGGCTATTGATCAATCTCAAGTATTATTAGAAATGAACACGGATTTTATTATTTCATTTCGGGACAGTAGGTTGGGAGGTATATCGTTCAAATTGAGAAAAAGCAATTTTGAATCAAACCTTTTAATAAACAGCAGTAAAAAAAGTGTCAGAAGTTTAACTTCAGAAGTTTCTAAATTGGAAAAAATTGTTAAAATAGATGGAGGGATTTAGTTTTTTGGTTCATTGATCACATGACCAACAAAGCCAGTGTAATATTAACTCTCTGATTTGTATTGATTATATCTAAATACAGCAAGGAGTACTGCCATTACAAATAATGTCGAGGTAATGATTACACTTAGAATGACGTCACCTCTGGAGATATGGGTAATGATCGCGCCTACCATGGTAATAGCTAAACCACCTGCAGCAAAAGAGACTAAGATTTTAGGTAAGGATTTAATTACATATGGGAAGATCAGACCAAGTGCTCCGAGTGCTTCTAATGCTCCAATCGTTCTAACCTGCCATAGAGGAAAATCTTCTATCCAAAGCATTCCTAGTTCTATAAGATCTGGCAGAGGCATTATTACTTTTTGAAATCCGAATAATCCCATTACCAATACTAAAATAATCTGAATAATTAATGCAACGACTTTCATAAGTAAACTCTCTTTAAGATGTCAGAGTAAGTTAAATAAAATAAAACTACCACTTGATGATGATAGGTTTATATAGAAATTGAACTTATCTGCTAAATTGTTTGGTGCCTGAGACTATGAAGGGAAAAAGAGACTGCATCCGTTGAGTTGGTTGGATAACAGTAGCAAACCCCATCTGTCAATTGACTGGCAGTCAGGTATTACACCGATTGGTTTCCTAATATTTTGGTCTCTGCAAAGACCGAGTCCAAACTCTTGTAATAAAAAGACTGACTACCGAACCCTTGGAAATCGAATTTTGGGTTCGAACTGAAGAAACCTCGCGATAGTCCCAAGTACAGTAAACAACACCAGCAAGTGTCAGTAGAGTAAAGTACGATCCAGATGAATTTGTATTATTGATCCTTGTGAAAATATTAAAATGAACCCGACAAAAGATGATTTTTTTCCTACCCTATGATCTACAACTATTAAATGACGAAGAAAATTAGTCTTCAACGCTTTTCGGTAGAGCATAGCCTTATTAATTAACATGCGTTTCATTTTTTATGATGTGCATAGCGAGTGAAAATGAATCTTTTGTAAGCTTGAAATGTTTTTTGCCGCTAGGGTTGATTAATGGCGTTCTTTTTATACTTGTATGTTCAACGAGATGCTGATCACATTGGATCACAGTCATGGCCACTGGGTTTTGCTGGTCATTATTGAATGTCCTATCAAATACTTTCTTATAATGCTCGTACTGGTACCTATTTGCAGATAATCTGTTAATCGATAGGAAATAGTTAGACAAGGATTCCTCATTACCCATTGACGTACATAAGTCTTTATTTTCTAATAAGGATTGATTTGCGTGGGCATAGAGTGCCCACAATTTTAAAATTGAATTATTTTTAGGATTATCAGCGCTATAAAATAGATCAGAACGGAATTTTGTTGAGATGAGCAAGACCCTACCAGAGGTGATAGTATTCATCAATGATTTGAAATCGGATAGATAGGTTTGTGCCAAATAGAAGTTTTCTGCATGCTTACCAACCACTGTTATCAAATGTATCATTGAAGGAGAGTTTATGGATAAGAAAGAGCAAAGAACTTTGTTAAAAGTTCTTTGCTCTTTAACAATTTAGTTAAACGAGATCGTATCGATCAAGGTTCATCACTTTAGTCCATGCAGCTACAAAGTCAAGGACAAACTTCTCTTGAGAGTCCTCACACCCATAGACTTCAGCCAAGGCTCTAAGTTCAGAATTTGAACCAAAAATAAGATCGACACGTGTACCTGTCCATTTGACTTCACCCAACTTACGATCTCTGCCCTCAAACTCATTTTGCAATTCCGTAGTTGCCTTCCAAGTGATATCCATGTCGAGTAAGTTTACAAAGAAGTCATTGCTCAGCGAATCTTTACGCTTAGTAAAAACACCTTGTTGAGATTGATCATAGTTGGTGTCAAGCACACGAAGACCACCCACTAGCACAGTCATTTCGGGTGCTGACAGTGTCAAAAGCTGTGCACGATCAACAAGCATTTCCTCTGCTGACGCGGCATATTCAGTTTTATAGTAATTACGAAACCCATCAGTAACAGGTTTCAGAGCTGCGAATGAATCTACATCGGTTTGTTCCTGTGAGGCATCCGTTCGTCCAGGTGAAAAAGGTACCGCTACCTCTTGACCTGCATTCTTGGCTGCCTGCTCGAGCCCTACACAACCGCCTAATACAATCAAGTCGGCCATCGATATCTCTTTACCACCTGACTGATTGTTGTTAAAAGCACTTTGGATACTTCCAAGGGCCTTCAATACGGACGCCAGTTGCGTTGGGTTATTCACTTCCCACTCTTTCTGTGGGCTTAGACGAATCCGCCCCCCGTTGGCACCCCCTCGTTTATCAGATCCACGAAAAGTCGACGCTGATGCCCAAGCAGTGGAAACCAAATGAGCCACGGAGATTCCTGACCCCAAAATTTCACCCTTGAGTTGAGCCACATCCTGATCGTTGACCAATTCATGGGTCACGGCTGGTATAGGGTCTTGCCAAATCAGTTCTTCATTTGGAACCTCTGACCCAAGGTAAAGGGCTCGAGGGCCCATATCACGGTGAGTCAGTTTAAACCAAGCACGAGCAAATGCATCCGCAAATTGATCTGGGTTTTCATAAAACCGTCGTGAGATAGGTTCATATATAGGATCCATTTTTAATGCCATATCCGCAGTTGTCATCATCAGCGCTTCTGATTTGGATGAGTCGTGAGCCGCTGCAACTGTTTTCGCATTAGAAGCAGCAGTAGGTGTCCATTGATGAGCTCCAGCTGGACTTTTTGTTAATTCCCACTCATAGCCAAGAAGTACTTCAAAAAATTCATTGTTCCACTGCGTTGGATTAGGCGTCCATGCCCCCTCTATGCCGCTGGTGATCGTATCATCTCCATGACCGCTCCCAAAGGAATTTTTCCAACCCAAATTTTGCTCCTCGATAGGAGCCGCAGCAGGTTCTCTGCCTACATACTTATCTGGGTCAGCAGCTCCATGTGCCTTCCCAAAAGTGTGGCCACCAGCAACTAGCGCCACTGTCTCTTCGTCGTTCATTGCCATACGACCAAAAGTTTCGCGTATATCCTTACCGGATTTTAGAGGGTCTGGATTCCCGTTCGGACCTTCTGGATTCACATAAATCAGCCCCATCTGAACAGCGCCTAGAGGATTCTCAAGTTCTCGATCTCCTGTGTAGCGCTTATCTCCTAACCATTCTGTTTCAGCCCCCCAATAGATGTCTTCCAAGGGTTGCCAAACATCGGCTCTTCCACCTGCAAAACCGAATGTTTTGAATCCCATGGACTCGAGCGCACAATTCCCGGCTAATATCATCAGATCTGCCCATGAAATTTTCTTTCCATATTTCTTTTTAATCGGCCAAAGTAGTAAGCGTGCTTTGTCCAAATTACCATTATCTGGCCAACTATTGAGAGGCGCAAATCGCTGGGCGCCAGAACCTCCTCCTCCACGTCCATCAGATATACGGTAAGTCCCGGCACTATGCCATGCCATCCGTATAAAAAGACCTCCATAGTGACCATAGTCAGCGGGCCACCAGTCTTGAGAATCGGTCATCAGATGGACTAAATCCTTCTTCACTGCACCTAAGTTTAGCGTTTTGAACTCCTTTGAGTAGTTGAAAGTGTCATCCATTGGATTGGACATGCTAGCATGTTGACGTAAGATGTTCAACTTCAGCTGATTTGGCCACCAATCAAGGTTGGATGTGCCACTACCAGCTCCATGCTTTAGCTCTCCACCATGAAAGGGACATTTGCTATCATTGTTATTTCCCATTTTTGATTTGTTTAAGTAGATTGTTCTTTCTAGTAAATTCGTCCTATTGATGGTTTGACCTACTATAAAGCTTATTAATTTATCCTATGATAAGATAATCAAAAATTATCACCTTTACTCAACTGAAACCCTTGCAAACCTGTGTGATTTTAATCGAATATTCCGTGCTTGAATTGTTGTTTTGTGTAGCGATTTTCGTTTTAGCTGGCATGAATTACAGACTGGAGTTCTCTTTATCCCCTCTGGCATTCGCATGAGTGATTGACTAGCCAATTGAAGAGAGAAGGAGTGGAGATATGTAGTCTTGATTGCACAATGATTAAAATAAGGTAGGGCATATTATAGGTTGTATAAGTACTATTTTTGAGCAGAAGGAGCAATTCAATTAAAACTGACAATTCATTTAGATAATTGAAATACAGGAAAGGTAAAATGGCTTTACGTAATTGATTTGCATGGATAATATCGAATATTGACAACATTAATGAATGGGGTTTGGCTTTCCCTTCAATTCCAATTAATATACCATGCAGTCGTAATATGTGTTATGACTTCTACCCAACTCAAATAGATATAGCCTGCTATGAACGATTTAAAAAGGAGAAAATTCACACACATCTTTAGGATTCTGGATTTCAATCATGATGGATTGATAGAGGAAACGGATTTCTTAGAGATGATGGAGAATATTGCTATTTTTCGATGCATAGAATACCCATCCAAGATAGACACACTAATTTCTAAAAGAGGTAGGGAGATTTGGAAGGCTTTTAGTGATTTTTCACAAACTCAAAAAAAGAAAAAGACCAATCTTAAAAACTGGCTTTCTTATCTTGAAAACCTAAATAATATAGATGATACTATTATGTCTATTGGGATTAGAAGTGCCGTAAACGACATTTTTTTTATCTTTGATAAAGACGATGATTCGCTGTTGTCTAAGCAAGAATATTTATGCTTATTTGTCTCATTGAAAGTGGTGATTAAAGATGCTCACATTTGTTTTGAGAATTTAGATTTCAACAAAGATGGTCAAATTAGTAAGAGCGAACTTATTCTGGCTATTTACCAATTTATCAACAGTGATGATCCAGATGATCATGGGAACTACATTTTTGGCAACCCAGACCGATTAGACCTCAATAGAGGAGGTCTTTTAAAGAGAATATTGAGAGCTTTGAAACTATAGGTGGCATATCTGTAAATTGAATGGTGTCTGAGACTATGCAAGTAAATAGGACTGTCATACGTTGAGTTGATAGCATAGAAAAATAGGACCTTCGGACTATTCTGTGAGGTAATAGTAATGGAATAAATTGAAGAGCCTTGTGGTCTATTGATTATTGGAAAAAAGCGAATAGACCACTTCGGAGATTTGGCTATTTAGCAGACGAAACATTATCTTCACCAAAATGCAACCTTTATACAAGGACGTTGTATGTAATGAGATGAATAATAATGGAAAATATATCAAATAGAGCATTAATAAGCCAACTATATAGTGCTGCCGATCAACAACTGGAGGACGCTGACTTTGATAATGAAAGTTGGTCACAATGGTATCAAGTTGTTCAGGGACTGACTGGTCCTGAAAAGATGGTTTATGTAATAGTTAAATTAAATCAAAAAGTAACAAGTGGTGGTTTTGTAGAATTTTACGAAACATCATTTGGGATATTTGCTCCGGAAATTATTCATGCACTGAACGAAATTAAGGCGGTAGCAACTGCCGAAATTGTTTCTAGTTCTTTGCCAGTTGTTAATCCAACAGGACTTTTGGATGAAGTTTACAAAGAGTTTGTTTTCAGCCTTCAGCTATCAGAGCAACAACGGGCGCAACTTCATGCTCAGGATATACGGTATGACCAACTAGAGGGACATGAGAATTTAGAAGATCTACTTGGCGATTATTTACAACAGATGGTTAAATGACATGATCAAAGTAAGATGACTCATCTACTTAGCAAAACTCGTTGATTTGCTGCGGCGTTGTTCATTAAACCCACTTTAATATTACACAACCTAAGTCAAGACATTTTTCATTATCTTTATGTAATTGACTACAATTCAGATCTGTATTCAGTCCTAAACTCCAGTGTTATATTGAATAATAAATGTTTGATTAATGAAAGGACGTGTAGTTTTTAAGTCTGTTTTACTTTGTGTGATATTTTTACATATCATTTGCGTGAGCGATATTGCTAAGGCGCAAAAACCAGAATTAAAATTCCAATCTATCAAAAGTGGACTGACTAGTTTAGGCGTTTCAGCTATTCTACAAGATAAGTATGGATTTTTATGGATAGGAACTCACTCGGGACTGCAAAAATACGACGGTATAAAATTCACTTCATATCTAGCCAACCTTGACGGGACGGGACCCAATAGTGACTATATTCATGAAATTTATGAAGACAAAAATGGGAGTTTATGGGTGGGAACGACTAATGGTATTTGCAGATTTGATAGAAAAAAGGACCGTTTTATAAGCTATCGGACCCAATATTTCACACCTGAAGGACAACATTCGTATCAAAACAGAATCAGTTCAATCATAGAGGATCTATCTGGTACACTATGGGTGTCAAGCGATGAGGAAGGCTTGTTTAGACTGAATCGAACTACGGACCAATTTGAAGCAATTGAAGTAGGGCCAGGAGCGCGACAACTCAACAGTAATGACATCACGGGTCTGGAAATAGATGGAGATGGCAATCTTTGGATTGGGACGTATGACAAGGGATTGAACATTCGTAATTCAAAAACTGGTTTGGTGACAAAAGGATATGATTTTGGTCTGAACTCAAGCGCGGATAAATCACTTTATTTATGGTCAATTGAAAAAGGTGTTGATGGGGAAATGTGGATTGGCAGTAGATATAATGGGCTTTTCTTGGCCAAAACTTTAGAGGATGGTCAAGTAAGTTTTAAACAATATTTGCATAACGAAAGTGATCCAATGAGTCTTGGTAACAATAGTATATTTACTATTTATTTGGACAGTAAGAAGCGGCTGTGGATTGGTAATGAAAATGGCGGATTGCACTTATACAATCGCCAAGAGGATAATTTTTATAGATATTGTAGCAACCCTGCAGACCCACTTAGTTTATCCCATAATTCGATTTGGAGCATCTATGAGGATCGTGAAGAAAGAATCTGGATTGGAACTGCTTTGCAGGGGCTTAATTATTATGACAAGTATTATTCCAAATTTAGTCATTACTATCAGCGTCCTGGTGATGAGAATAGTTTGAATAACAATGTGATTAGAGCATTTTGGGAAGAGCCAGATGGCAATATTTGGATAGCGACTGATGGCGGGGGACTAAATTATTTTAATCGAAAAGAAGAAAATTTTAATAATTATAGACACGATGTAGATGACCCAACCAGTCCTACCTCTAACGCGATGCTGACCATCACCGAAGACAATGACGGCAAGCTCTGGATTGGCACATGGGGAGGGGGTATATGTGTGTTGAAGGATAAGGGGGAAATGCTCTTCGAGCCATTAGAGTTGAAAAACTATCCAGACTCTCACACTTCTAATCACTACTCGTTGCTCAAGGACAAAGAAGGGAACATCTGGAGTGCTAATTTTAACGTAGGGCTAAGTGTCTATGATTGGCAGACTAAGAATTTTAAAACTTACTTTCCAGAAAACGATGTAGAAGGAAGTCTTAAAGGTGGGCTTGTAAAATCTCTGTGTCTGGACAGTGAAGGAGATATTTGGATAGGCTCTGAATCTTATGGTGTCAATAAGCTTGTGAGGTCAGATACTGCTGAGTATTTTAAACTTTATGTATCAATACCCAACGATTCCACCACATTGTCTAACGCTCAAGTGAATCATGTTTTTGAAGATAGTCGCAAAACTGTATGGATAGCCACCAATCAAGGGTTAAGTCGGTACAATCGTGAAACGGAAGACTTTCGAAGATTTACTATGCAAGATGGATTGCCATCGAACTCAGTCCTATCAATCGTGGAAGATGATTATGATAACCTATGGATGGGAACCCTCAATGGATTGGTTAGGTTCAATCTTGATACATACGATATGACTTCCTTTGGGATTGATGATGGAATACAGGGCAAGGAGTTTTCTAGATATTCAGCAAAAAAGTTAAGCACTGGCGAATTGATTTTTGGGGGAATGAATGGGTTCAATATTTTTTATCCTGATAGTGTGTTGACCAACCCATACCTGCCTAAAGTGTACCTTACTGATTTTAAAATATTCAATGAACCTGTTGAAATTGATGGACTAAATTCGCCACTCAAGCAACATATCACGGTGACCAACCAAATCGAACTTAACTATAAACAAAGTGTATTTTCATTCGAGTTTACTGCGCTGAATTTTACGAGATCAGACCAAAATATGTTTGCTTTTAAACTAGAAGGTTTGGAAGAAAATTGGAATTATGTAGGGCTTCAACGAAATGCTTCTTATTCCAACTTGAATCCTGGGGAATATGTGTTTAGGGTCAAAGCCGCAAATAATGACGGCCTATGGAACGAAGAGGGAGCATCTTTAATAATAACTGTTTTACCCCCTTGGTGGTTGACTTGGTGGGCATATGTTATTTGGATTGTTGGTGTATTTAGTATGATGTATGTTGTCGTAATAGTACGTACTTCATATTTGAGAAATCAAAGAAAGCAACTGCAAGAACTAGTGGCAAACCGTACGGAAGAACTTGAGGAGAAAAACAAACATATCTCCATGCAGGCAGAAGAGCTTCATTCGTACAATGATGCACTGAATGATCTCAATGATAACCTTGAGAAAACAGTGCAAGTAAGAACGAACGAGCTCCTTGTGAAAAATAAAAAGTTGGCAGAATATGCTTTCATTAATGCGCATAACCTGCGCGTACCAGTCGCCAATATCAAAGGATTAATCCAACTCTTTGAAGTGGATAGATCCAATGGGGAAATGTTAGAGTTGATTGATGTTCTAAAAGGAGAGTCTCACCGGTTAGATACGGTACTAATTGATATTAAAGACATGCTTGAAAAGGATGAGTCAATGGCACAATTCAAGAAGAATACTGATCACACACAAAGAAAATAAAGAGTACAAGTCGACAATACTAGAAAGCTAGAAATATGATTATCAATGATGATACTATGCTAAACTCTGGATCTTCAAGTTAAAATAACCAAAGATTATGCTAACTTGAATCTTGCGACTTGCTCCATCAGGTCTTTCGTGATCTGAGAGACTTGTTTTGTCTTCTCTGCATAATTAACCATTCCAACGGAAAGCTCTTCGGATGAACTAGCTGTTTCTTCGGTTGCAGCAGCCGTTTCCTCGGCAATCACCACTACACCATTAATGATCCCCAACACATTGTCGATATCATTGGTCTGTTGTTTAGTAGCGGTTAATATCTGTTCCGACCTTTGAAGTGCATCATCATAATATTTGGTAATTGATTCAAATGTTGACATGGATTGTGTGGTTGATTCTTCACACTTCTTAATGTTTTCACTCATCACCTTAACGAGTTTCGCAGTAGAATTGGTTCCATTTTGCACTTCCAAAATGAGAGACTCGATTTCTCCCGCAGATTTTTTAGAGTCCTCAGCTAGTTTTCTTATTTCCTCCGCAACTACTGAAAATCCCCTGCCAGCATCTCCAGCTTGCGCGGCTTCAATGGCTGCATTAAGCGCCAATAAGTTAGTTTGAGCTGCGATTTCCTTTATAATTCTTAGGACGCTTGAGATATCTTGGGATTTTTGGGTGAGCTCTCCAATCGATTGATTGGTCTCATGTGAAAACGAAAGTATTTCTTTCATACTTGAATCAACCTCCCCAATAAGCTCTTGTCCATCACCACTCTTAGCCACTCCCATTTGAGCCACTGAGTTGATAGATTCCGCTTGTTCACCCATTTGATTGGATGCTGATAATATGCCTTCAATAAGGTTAGAGGAATCATCTATTTTCATCACTTGTGCCTGAGCACCCTCACTAATCTCGGAAATAGACGAGGCAATTTCCCCCGTACTGACATTCATTTCTACACTGGTAACCAGCATATCCTTGGTTGACTCCTCAATGTGTGCAGTGTGCAACGTAATAGTCCCAAGCAACTCCGCCATGTTATCCATGGCCTTGTTCAAGTTGGTAGACAATTTTAAAATATCTCCTTTAGCCTCTTCGCTATATCTTTTCGTAAGATCTCCCTCAGCTAAGTGATTGACAATAGTATTGATGGAGTTAAATGGTTTTGAAACAGAATCAAACAAATTATTAACTGAATTACTGAGATCTCTCCAGGCTCCTGTTTTTGATTCGGTTTCTATTCTTGCGTTGAAATTACCAGATTCAATCGCTTCCATGACCACCTGATTCGTTTCCTCAATGGCAGAATTAAGACGCTCACTTTGTTCTTGTAATTTGGCATTTTGGTTAGAAACTTGGTCAGTGGCCTCTCTAACCTTCTCTTCCAGTATGGCTTTGTCTAATTGTACCTGCCTCATTCTCCATTTGTACAATCCTGCCACGGAGGCTATAACAGCAATTAAAAGGATGGCTCTAAACCACCACGTTTGCCAATAGGGTGGAACAATAGTGATTTTTAAAGTTGCTGGCATATCGGTCCATAATCCATTATTATTAGATGCTCTTACTTTAAACACATAGTCACCCGGTGCTATGCCGGTAAAGGAAACTTTTCTTTGAGTTCCAGCATCTACCCATCTCTCTTGAAGACCTTCCATGATATATTGATATTGGTTTTTTTCACTGTGTCTAAAACTCAACCCAACGTATTCAAGCGAGAAAAAATTCTGGTCATAATTTAATACCAGTTCGTCCAGAAAGGTGATGTTTTTGTTGGAGAGCATACTCTGCGTATCTTCCTCGGACTGGTTCGCCAATTTAAAAGTAGTGATGTAGACTGCTGGTTTCCTTTTATTTTCTCTAAGAGCACTAGGGTCAAACCTGTTATAACCTCCATTGCCCCCAAAAAGTAATTCACCAGTAGATAATTTTAAGCGATTTCTAGGCATAAACTCATTGCCTTGTAGCCCATCAGCTTTATCGTAGTTTCTAAAACTAAAATCACTTGGATTGATCCTGCTCAATCCATTATTTGTACTTGCCCAAATAGAACCCTGATTATCTTCTAACAAACCAACAACTGCATCACTTGGCAAGCCATGTTTTTCTCTGAATACTCTGAATTTGTCTGTTTTCTTATCAAGGAGAGCTAAGCCACCTGTATTCGTTCCAACCCAAATATTATTTTTACTATCTACCAAAATTGTAAAAATGTTACTACCTAAAAGATCTCCTTCAGCTTCTCCTTTTTGATACTGTTTTGTAAATTGTTTATCCTGATTAAAAACGACAACTCCGGCTACCTCATCTGCTATCCATAAATTACCTTCCTGATCCTCCACGATTTGATTTATTCCCTTACAATAGATGTCATTGTCTTTGTCTAAATCATTGAAAAAATTGGTGAAGTCATCTGTGTCTGGGTTGTACCTACACAACCCCGCGCTCCAAGTGCCAATCCAAATAACTCCCTTGTGGTCCTCATGAATATCAAATATATTATTAGTTTGAAGTGCATTTGGATTGCCCTTTTCACTTTGATAGCGCTTAACTATACCAGTTTTCGGATTGTAATAATTAACCCCCCCTGCCCACATGCCAATCCATAGACCGCCATTTCTATCATATTCTAATGCCAAAACTTTATTATTTGAAATACTATTGGTATTGCCAGGTTCGTGTCTCATGTTTACGAAGGAATTCGTCTCCTTATTATAGAAATTAATTCCTCCACCATCTGTTGCCACAGCAAGATTTCCATTGGCATCTTCCGCAAACCCAGAAGTTTTATTACTAATTAAACTATTTGGTATACTTGGATTACTTTGAATCAAGCCAAACCCATACTTATCTTCATCATATATGAATAGACCACCCAGTCTCGAGCCTAGCCAAAGGTCATTATGGCTGTCAAAAATGGCACACATTATAATACTACTAGTTAGGCTGAATTCATCATTGGCACTATTCCCATAATGCTTAAAGGTACCGTCTCCGAGAAAAAGATTTAAGCCTCCATCAGTTGCTATGTATATCTCACCATTCTCATTTTCAACTACTTCTTGTACATAATTATTTGATATGGAGTTAGGATCACCTGCCTTATGTGCATACTGCGTAACTTCACCCGTGCCTAAATCCATCACATCTACGCCATCTTCAAGGTAACCAATCCATAATCTGTCTTGAGTATCAATAAACAGTGATTGTATGTCATTAGAATGAATGTTTTTTGAGGAAGTAGAACCAGGGTCCTGTTTGTAATTAGTAAATGATTTTCCAAAATCATCGGTCATACTTAAACCGTTATTTCCACCTATCCATAATTTTCCATTTTTGTCTTCTACTATATCTCCGACTAGCTCTTGAGCAAAACCTGTTGGATTATTAAAGTCATTTTTAATAGTAATGAAATCATCTGATTCATTTCGATATCTAGACAACCCACCCGAGGTTGATATCCAGAAATTACCTGTAGAATCTATAAATAAATTTGTTGCACTTTCTTGCGGAAGAGCAGTAGAAGAAGAGGCATCCGCCATATATCTTGTAAATGAATTGGTGACTCGATCATATCTGTTTAATCCATTATTGGTCCCTATCCATATTTGACCTTCCTGATCCTGAACAATACTTCGAATCCAATTATCACTAATGCTCAGAGAGTCGTCTGGGTCCGCACGAAATGTGGTAAATGAATAGCCATCGAAAATATTGAGTCCGTCTTCGGTACCTACCCACATAAATCCGGAATTATCCTCCAATATTACGGTTACGTTGCTTTGGGATAACCCTTGATCCGGACCATAATTATCGAATATTAACGTACTACTTTGTGCGAAACTCGAGTGAGTTCCGATCCAAATTATACTAAGCAAGCACAGACTGTAAATCTTGTTCATTTTTCTCCTATTTTCTTAACTACATACTTAATTATTCCAGGTTTAGTATTAGAAGAGGCTTCTCAAAAAGGTCTTTTTTCACTCTCTAAGATGCACAAATACATTATGTCAGACACTAGAAATCACAAATTTCTGTCAATATTTAAGAGATTCACCTACGATAAAGTACATACGCTTAGTTTATAATGGTTCAATCGATCAATAAACTAGACGTTAAAAAGTAAAACTAAACATCAATTAACACTCTTTGAATTACCCTTATTCTCAATTATTTTCAACAAACCCACTGTACTATAATATACTTAAAAGACATTTTTACATATATTTATGGATCGATTACATTTGTATTCAACCCTGCTTCCTAACCTTGCTTTGAATAATTAAATGTTTTTTATGAAAGGACATGTGGTCATGAGGTATGTTATGCCTTGGGTGATAATATTACATATCATTTGCGTGAGTCATATTGCTATGGCGCAAAAACCAGTGATAAAATTCCAATCTATCAAAAGTGGATTGACTAGTTTAGGTATTAATGCTATTCTGCAAGATAAGCATGGGTTTCTATGGATTGGGACTGACTCGGGGCTGCAAAAATACGACGGTATAAAATTCATTTCATATCCAGCAAGTCTTGATGAGACAGGACTTAATAGTGACTATATCATATCATTATTTGAAGACCAAAATGGGGATTTATGGGTGGGGACCTCTGATGGGGTTTGTCGATTTGATAGAAACAAAGATCGTTTTGTATCCTATCGTACGCAATATTTTACGCCTCAGGAAATACAGTCTCATAACAATGTTATAAGGTCTATCATAGAAGACTTAACTGGTACATTATGGGTCGCCAGCGACCAAGAAGGGTTGTTTAGGTTGAATCGATCTACAGATCAATTTGAAGCTATTGAGATGGGGGCAGGAATACGACAACTCAATAGTCACAAAATTACGGACTTGGAAATAGATGACAATGGGGATCTTTGGATTGGGACGTATGACAAGGGATTGAATATACGTAATTCAAAAACAGGTATAATATCAAAGGAATCTGATTTTGGACTGAATTCAAGCATGAAAAAAATACCGGCTATATGGTCAATCAAAAAAGACTATGATGGAAAAATGTGGATTGGTACCAAGTATAATGGGCTGTTGTTGGCCGAAATGTTGGAGGACGGAGATCTTATTTTCAAGCGTTATACACACAATGAAAATCAACCAATGAGTCTTGGTAACAATCATGTCTTTACTATTTATTTGGATAGCAAGAAGCGATTATGGGTGGGCAATGAAAACGGCGGGTTGCATCTCTACAATCGCCAAGAAGATAATTTTTATAGATATGATAGCAACCCTGCAGATCCTTTTGGTTTATCCAATATTTCGATTTGGTGTATCTATGAGGATCGTGAAGAAAGACTCTGGATTGGTACCGCATTACAGGGAATCAATTATTATGATAAATATTATTCGAAGTTCAATCATTATTATCAGCGACCTGGCGATGAGAACAGTTTGAATAGCAACGTGATTAGAGACTTTTGGGAAGAGCCAGATGGTAACATTTGGATAGCGACTGATGGTGGGGGACTAAATTATTTTAATCGGAAAGACGGAAGTTTTAAAAATTACAAACACCGTCCAAATGACCCAACTAGTCCTACCTCCAATGCCATGCTGGCGATCACTGAAGACGATGCTGGTGAACTTTGGATTGGTACATGGGGTGGGGGGATTTGTGTCCTCAAGGATAAGGAAAAGATGATCTTTGAGCCATTGGTGTTGAATGATTACCCAGACTCTCTTACCTCTAATCACTTCTCTTTGATAAAGGACAAAGAAGGGGATATCTGGAGTGCTAATTTTGGAGTAGGGCTAAGTGTCTATGATTGGGAGACTAAGGTTTTTAAAACTTACTTCAAAGAACAAGGTGTGGAAGGAAGGCTTGAAGGGGATTTGATAAAATCATTATGTATAGATAGTAAAGGAGATATTTGGTTAGGTTCAGCTTCTTACGGTATCAATAAGCTAGTGAGATCAGATACAGTCGAGTATTTCAAACTATATGTATCAGTACTCAGTGACTCCATCACGATGTCTAGCAATCAAGCAAATCATATTTTTGAAGATAGTCGAAAAGATGTATGGGTAGCCACCAATCAAGGCTTAAGTCGATACAATCATGATACAGAAGATTTTCAACGATTCAATATACAAGATGGGTTGCCATCAAATATGGTGTTATCCATTGCGGAAGATAACAATAACAACCTATGGGTGGGGACCCTCAATGGATTGGTCAGATTCAATCTCGATACCTATGCAATGACATCCTTTGGGATTGATGACGGACTTCAGGGGAAAGAGTTTTCGAGATCCTCAGCTAAAAAATTGAGTACAGGCGAAATGATTTTTGGAGGTATGAATGGGTTCAATGTTTTTCATCCAGACAGTGTATTGACCAATCCCTATGTGCCTAAAGTGTACCTTACTGATTTTAAAATTTTCAACGAGTCTGTTGCAATTGATGGCCTCAATTCGCCACTCAAGCAACATATCTCGATGGCCAATGAAATAGAGCTTAATTATAAACAAAATGTATTTTCATTCGAGTTTACCGCACTAAATTATACACGGTCAGATCAAAATATGTTTGCTTTTAAATTAGAGGGCTTAGAAGAAAGTTGGAATTATGTAGGGAGCCAAAGAAATGCTTCTTATTCCAATTTGGCTCCTGGGAAATACATCTTCAAAGTAAAAGCCTCCAATAATGATGGTCTGTGGAATGAAGAAGGGACATCTTTAATAATAACAGTGTTGCCACCTTGGTGGTTGTCTTGGTGGTCATACATACTCTGGGTACTTTTCGCAACAGGGCTCGTTTATGTCATTGTCTTGAAACGAACTTCGTATCTTGATGGACAACGACTTAAATTCAAAAAGCAAGTGGATGAACGAACGCAAGAGCTTAAGGAGAAAAACATAGAAATTTCATTGCAAGCAGAAGAGCTTCATTCGTTTAATGATGCACTGAAAGATCTCAATGAGAACCTTGAGCAAACAGTGCAAGTACGAACAAGCGACCTCCTTATAAAAAATAAAAAATTGGCAGAGTATGCCTTTATCAATGCGCATAAACTACGCGTACCAGTTGCCAATATCAAAGGGTTAATTCAATTATTTGAAGTAGATAGATCTAAAGAGGAAATGTTGGAGTTGATTGAAGTACTAAAAGGTGAATCTCACCGGTTAGACACTGTACTAATTGACATTAAAGACATGCTTGAAAAAGATGAATTCTTTATTGAAGATATAGACAAATAGAACTAAACCTATGGGCCGAAAGTGCCGTAGGTTTGTATGAGAATGGAATTCTATGGTAATTTCAGTCCATCTTGATTTAGTAACCCCACTTTGTTATTCAACAACTTGTGTAAAGACAATTTTCATTATCTTTATGTAATTGACTATAGTTTACATCTGGGTTCAGTATAATTCCCAACCTTATTTTGAATAATTAATGTTTTTTATGAAAGCATATGTTGTTTTTAAGTCTGTTTTACCTTGGTTGATGTTTTTACATATCATTTGCGTGAGCCAAATTGCTATGTCGCAAAAACCAGCGTTAAAATTTCAATCTATCAAAATTGGATTGACCAGTTTAAGCATTACGGCTGTTGTACAAGACAAGTATGGGTTTTTATGGATTGGGACAGAGTCGGGGCTGCAAAAATACGACGGAATAAAATTTGTTTCATATCCAGCTGGCCTTGATGGGACTGGAATTACTAGTGACTATATCATAGAATTATATGAAGACCAAAATGGGAGTTTATGGGTGGGCACCTCTGATGGTGTTTGTCGATTTGATAGAAACAAGGATCGTTTTATACCCTATCGTACCCAATATTTCACTCCTCAAGAACAACAACCATATCAAAATAAAATCAGGTCTATCGTAGAGGACTCATCAGGTACATTGTGGGTGTCAAGCGATGAGGAAGGATTGTTTAGGTTGAATCGGTCTACAAATCTATTTGAAGCAATAGAAGTTGGATCAGGAGAACGACAGCTCAACAGCTATAAGATTAGGGGGCTGGAAATAGATGACAATGGCAATCTTTGGATTGGGACTATTGACAAGGGATTGAATATTCGTAATTCAAAAACGGGTATAGTGTCAAAAGACTTTGATTTTGGCCTGAACCCTAAGCTTGATAAATCACTTGACTTATGGTCAATTAAAAAAGATTATGATGGAAGAATCTGGATAGGTACCAGATATAATGGGATTTTTTTGGCCGACATTTTAGCAGATGGACAGGTAAGTTTTAAACAATATTTGCATAACGAAAGTGATCCAATGAGTCTTGCCAATAATAATATCTTTACTATTTATTTGGACAGCAAGAGGCGTCTTTGGATTGGCAATGAAAATGGCGGACTGCACCTCTACAATCGTCAAGACGATAATTTTTATAGATATGATAGCAACCCTGCAGACCCATTTAGTATATCCAATAATTCGATTTGGAGCATATACGAAGATCGAGAAGAAAGAATCTGGATTGGTACTTCGTTTCAGGGGCTCAATTATTATGATAAGTATTATTCAAAGTTCAATCATTACTCTCACCGAGCTGGGGATGATAATAGTTTGAATAATAATGTGACTAGAGCATTTTGGGAAGAGCCAGATGGCAATATTTGGATAGCGACTGATGGAGGGGGACTTAATTATTTTAATCGAAAAGATGGAAGTTTTAAAAATTACAAACACCGTCCAGGGGACCCTGCCAGCCCTACCTCTAATGCAATGTTGACGATTATCGAAGACAATGACGGCAAGCTTTGTATCGGCACATGGGGAGGGGGTATATGTGTGCTCAAGGATAAGGGGAAAATGATCTTCGAGTCATTGGAGTTGAAAAACTATTCGGACTCTCTGACCTCTAATCACTTCTTTTTACTCAAAGACAAAGAAGGGGACATCTGGAGTGCTAATTTTAACGTAGGACTTAGTGTTTATGACTGGCAGACCAAGAATTTCAAAACTTACTTCCCAGAAAACGATATGGAAGGACGTCTTAGAGGGGATTTGATAAAATCCCTTTGCTTAGATAGTAATGGGGATATATGGTTAGGTTCCGATTCTTTTGGTGTCAATAAGCTCGTGAGGTCAGATACTGCCGAGTATTTCAAACTATATATATCAATTCCCAGTGACTCCACCACAGTGTCTAGTAATCAAGCGAATCATATTTTTGAAGATAGTCGCAATAACATATGGCTAGCCACCAACCAAGGTTTAAGTCGGTACAATCGTGAAACGGAAGACTTTCGACGATTTACTATGCAAGATGGATTGCCATCAAACTCTGTCTTATCAATCGTAGAAGATGATTCTGATAATCTATGGATGGGGACGCTCAATGGATTGGTTAGGTTCAATCTTGATAACTACGCCATGACCTCCTATGGAATAGATGACGGGGTACAGGGAAAGGAATTTTCAAGATACTCATCTAAAAAATTGAGCACTGGCGAATTGATTATTGGGGGAATGAACGGATTTAATATTTTTTTTCCAGACAGTGTATTGACCAATCCCTATATGCCCAAAGTGTACCTTACTGATTTTAAAATTTTCAATGAACCTGTTGAAATTAATGAAATCAATTCGCCACTCAAGCAACATATCTCGATGGCCAATGAAATTGAGCTTAATTATAAACAAAATGTGTTCTCATTCGAATTTACTGCGCTGAACTATACACGATCTGATCAAAACATGTTTGCTTTTAAACTAGATGGTTTGGAAGAAAATTGGAACTATGTAGGGAACCAACGAATTGCTTCTTATTCCAACTTGGCTCCTGGAAAATATACTTTTAAAGTAAAAGCATCGAATAATGATGGTCTGTGGAATGAGGAGGGAGCATCTTTAAGAATAACAGTTTTGCCACCTTGGTGGTTGTCTTGGTGGGCGTATGTTATTTGGGTAATACTTGTAATCATCGCCGTGTACATTATCGTGATTATACGAACCTCTTATTTGGATGGTCAAAGGCGTCAACTCAAAAAGCTAGTGGCAAACCGTACGGAAGAGCTTGAGGTGAAAAATAAACACATCTCGATGCAGGCAGAAGAACTTCATTCGTTCAATGATGCGCTACAAGATCTCAATGAAAATCTTGAGAAAACAGTGCAAGTACGAACGAACGACCTCCTTGTCAAGAATAAAAAGTTGGCAGAGTATGCCTTCATCAATGCGCATAACTTGCGCGTGCCGGTTGCCAATATCAAAGGGTTAATTCAGCTATTTGAGGTGGATAGGTCTAAAGATGAAATGTTGGAATTGATTGATGTACTAAAAGGCGAGTCTAATCGATTAGACACAGTACTATTTAATATTAAAGACATGCTTGAAAAGGATGAATTCTTTATTGAAGACATGAATTGATCAAAATAAATTCTTTGGATAGTACACTCTGAACTTCCATGTTTTAGTATGAGGTAGCCTGTCTGATTGTTTTGTTATTTGAATATTTCAATAATACTACATTTTGGACATTATGTTTCAAATAAGTACACGCTTGATGTGTATTAATTAAATAACAGTTTTGGCTATTTAGATTCCAAAACAGTATCTTCACTAAAAAGGACGCCATATGTAGTGGCGATATAGCTGATCCAATAATAATACTTTCAACATACGGAATGCTCGATAATAACTTCATCCTTATTCTTGCTTCGATGGGTTTGATTCAAGGTGTTTTCTTTTCTCTCTACCTTGTTACACTCAAAAAAGACAATAGAGAATCCAACCTGCTTTTAGCACTTGTATTGATCGGCTTGACCATCAGGGTGGGGAAATCAGTTTTTGGTTACTATATGCCATTAGAAGCTTGGTAGAAAAATATTGGAATTTCAGGAATCCTTATTGTTGGACCAACACTTTTGTTTTATGGAATGAATCAGATTTAAACAATAGAAGGTCGATGTCTTTTGAAGATCATCACTTGATTACAATGTCGTACAAGGTGTGAGGTATATAGGATAAGAAGGCTAAATATTTGGATCACAAACATCTTTCATACAGGAATAAAAAGAGGTATACACATTCATTTAATTAAATAAAAAATGCGATTTGTCTGACCAAAGTAGGAGAAAGTAAAATAATAAGCTGAAAAGGAGATGTTGATGTGATATTCTTGACTCTTTTGCAATTGGCAAAATGATATTTTTAGTTATATTTGCTACTTATATATATAAAATTATTATGAGTAACGGAACAGTAAAATTTTTCAACGATTCTAAAGGATTCGGATTTATTACACCTGAAGACGGGAGTAAAGATGTATTTGTACATGTAAATGGTTTAACTGACGAAATTAGAGAAGGAGATAAAGTATCTTTTGACGTTGAAGAAGGTCAAAAAGGATTGAATGCAGTAAATGTTAAGATTTCATAATTATTGATATTTTAATTTATTTGCATGAAAAAGCATATCATTTATGATATGCTTTTTTTTTGTTCAATAATGATTGTAATATTCATTGATCACATGGAGGAGTTAATATTCTGAACTTCTAGTGTATTTGTTATTTTCCTAAATGTTGATTCTTTTATTGAAAATCTGTTGGCAGACAGATGGGATTAATATTTCACTTCTTGATCTAAGTACCTATAGCATTTCAAACCAAAGAGATTCGGTAAAACTTTTGCTTGATTAATTAAAATCATTCAAATCTTTTTCGCTACTCTATTCCATTTCATGATATAATTGATGAGTTTCCCATGTGGGTTCTTTATCAAATATCGCCGAGCGTTTAAAGGAGGAGAATAAACTTGCTGTCAAAGAACTATTTATTAGCATGTTTTCACCCTTGTGTGCCTATGGTAGCCGATATGTTACCGATCCCAATGATGTCAAAGATATGGTGCAAGAAGTGTTCGTAACCCTTTGGGAGAAGCGTGAAACTTTTGAGCAATTAGCCGAAATCAAGTCTTACTTGTACACTGCTGTACGAAACAACTGCCTTAACTATCTGAAGCATTTGTCTGTACGTAGCAAGCAAGAAGATGCGCTGATCTATCAGTTGGAGTCCGACCATGCTTTGGACAACCCAGTGACCGAAGAAGAATCCTTTAATCAGTTATATCAAGAAATAGATGGACTACCTACTGCTGCCAAGAAAATCATGCTGTTGGCGCTGAGAGGTTTGAAAAATAAAGAAATTGCAGAAGAGTTAGGCGTGTCTGAAAATACAGTAAAAACGCAGAAGAAAATTGCCTATAGCAAGTTGAAGAAGAAATTATCCCCATCCATGAATACCTTTTTATTTAGCTTTTGCTAAATAAAATAAAAAATCCTTCACCCACTTATTGACTTCAGTTGTATTACTCATGAATCAATGTAGAAGTCATGAACAAAACGTACATCATAGCAGATCTGATCTATCGAAAGATGCGAGACCAACAGTCTCTGTCGGATGAGGAAAAGCTGCAAAATTGGTTGGGAGAAGGTCAAGAGAATGAGACGCTGTATAAGCAACTGATGAGTTCTTCGTATCTACTTTCCAAATTGGAACTTTATGAGCAATTTGATGCAGAGCAGGAGTGGCCTCAACTTGAAAAAGCACTTTTCCCTTCTACACAGCAATTATCCGTTTGGAGGAACCCTAGAAAACTCCTTCGTTACGCGGCATCTGTAATGTTGCCGTTGATATTGCTATCGAGCTTGGTGTGGTACTTTTTGAATCCATTTGGACAAGATAACATCGCACAGATTGATGTAGTCATACAGCCAGGAGTAGAGCGTGCCACTTTGGTATTGTCAGATGGAACGTCGGTAGATCTTCAAGCACAAACGAAGAATGCTCCTATCGCGCAGGGTGCCACACAGATTACGCAATTCAATCAGACATTGACCTACACAGTTGCCGATACGTTGGCAGATCAGGCTGACGAGGTTTTAGTCTTCAACGAATTGATGACGCCAAAGGGTGGTCGCTATACTGTGGAATTGCCCGATGGTACCAAAGTATGGCTCAATGCTGCCACGACACTACGATATCCAGTTAATTTTACAGACAGCATCCGAGAGGTATTCTTAGTAGGAGAGGCGTTCTTCGATGTGACGCATACAGGGCAGCCATTTGTGGTGAATGCCGAGGAGATAGAGGTTCAGGTCTTGGGGACCATGTTTGATATATCATCTTATCCAGATGATCCTAGTTCGGTGGCGACTTTGGTCGAGGGGAGTATTAACCTTATGACGGGCAAAGAAGTAAAACTATTGAAGCCAGATGAGCAAGCGGTATTCACGAGGGCCAATGAAAGTCTTGTTGTGGCGGAAGTGAACAGCTTGCGGTATGCCTCTTGGCGAGACGGGAAGATCAATTTCAATAACAGCGATCTAGATGCAGTGATGCGAACCTTGGCTCGTTGGTATGATTTTGAATATTCGTTTGAAAATGAAAAAGCCAGTGATTATCACTTTACTGCGAGCATCGAGAGTACGGAGAAAATATCGGATATCCTACAAATGTTAGAAATGACAACAGAAGTTCGATTTGAATTTAGAAACAACACATTAGTCATATTATAAAAAATGAGGAATGCTCGAACATTCCTCATTAATCAAATTTTAAAAAGACTCGAAATCTTTAAAAGAATAAAACTATGAAGAAAAAGATAGTAAACCCTATTACACATCGAAAATCGATCACTTCCATAAGAAAGGTGATGGTCTTTTCGATGGTCTGTCTGTTGCTAGTTTGGAGCAAAAGTGTGCAAGCTCAAACGGTGAAATATAGCCTTTCTATGGACAATGCCTCCATCGAGTCAGTCATCAACGAACTGCGCTCGCAAGCAGAATTGAATTTCATCTACAATGACGAAGAGGTTAAAAAATGTCAACCGATATCTATTCATATTACGGATGCTGACTTAGATGAGATCCTTACACAATGTCTTGCCAATACTGGACTGACTTTTTCTCATGTCAACAACACCATTGTAATAGCGCCGGTTAAAAAATCCTCAAGTATTGGAGCTTCAAAAGATCAACTCACCCAAACGATTAGAGGTATAGTTCTAGATCAAGACAGTCAACGTCCATTGATTGGCGCGACGGTATTGGTGGTGGGTTCTGATCCTATTATCGGGGCGATGACGGATATTGATGGACATTTTCGATTAGAACGCATTGCAGTGGGGCGCGTCAGCCTTGCCATGTCCTACATTGGGTACAAGAACAAAATGATGTCTAACCTCATTGTGAATTCTGGAAAAGAACGCGTATTGAATTTGACTATGCAGGAGTCAGCTACAACGATGGAAGGAGTGGTGATCTCTGCCATGCAGCATGATGGAGCACCTATCAACGATATGGCAACCGTCAGTGCACGATCCGTATCCGCAGAAGAGACCAGGAGATATGCTGGTGGGTTTAGTGATCCATCCCGTATTTTGGCGAGTTTCGCTGGAGTGTCGAGCTCACCCAATGGTGAAAATGACCTCATCATCAGAGGCAACTCGCCCAAGTATGTGCAATGGAGATTGGAGGGTATGGAGATTACAAACCCTACACACTTTGCAGATCAAAATGCCATCAAAGGTGGTATTAGTGCTTTGAATAACAACCTACTTTCTACCTCTGATTTTTACACCGGAGCATTCACCGCTGAGTTTGGCGATGTGCTATCAGGTGTGTATGATGTGAAGTTAAGGGCTGGTAATAATGAACATTTCGAAGCTGCGTTCGGTTTTGGGCTTTTAGGGACTGACCTCACATTGGAGGGGCCTTTCAAAAAGGATTACGCAGGTTCTTATTTGGTGAACTATCGTTATTCTACTGTGGCATTGGTCAACGATCTTGGTCTTATAGATGTCGAAGGAGACCTAGGTTATCATGACCTGACTTTCAAGACGGTATTACCAACTAAGAAAGCTGGAACATTTTCTATTTTCGGATTAGGTGGGGTAAGTGGGTTTGAATTGCAAGATATTTCGCCGGATGGTCAAACTATCCCTGATATCAATGTGGTGAGTGCGGATGTAGTGAAGGACAATCACAAACAAACATTTCTGGTCAACAGTGGCCTGAATCACATGCTGTCTTTGAGTAAAAACAGTTACCTCAATACTTCGTTATCGGTGTCTTCCAACGGGATCACGGATGAAGTATTCGAGTCGACAATATTCTTGCGAGAAGATAGTGAGGGCAACCCACTCAAAGATTCAGTACTTGCCTATGCATCGACATTCGATAGTAGACTGGTGAAAACGGCCTATCGTGGCGAAATGACCTATAGCAACAGAATCAACTCAAAAAACAAAATTCAAGTCGGGGTGAAATACACACTTTTTGACTTTGATTATGAACAAAGTCAGCTCGAACAAGAGGGAGGCGAAAAGTTTACCACGATTGACTTCAATGAAAAAATGAGCACCATTCGAAGCTTCGTTAGTTGGAAGTACAACATCAATGAAAATGTTCATTTCGTGTCAGGCTTACAAAATATGAATGTCCTGTATAACAATCAGTCCACCTTAGAGCCCAGGCTAGCGATGAATTGGCAAATCAATTCGCGACATGCTGTCCATGCGGGATACGGGCTTCATAGTACGATGGAGAGTATTCATCATTACTTCACCAAAATAAAAATGGATGATGGATCGATTAGTGAACCCAACAAAGACTTGGGGTTGCTCAAAGCGCACCACTTTGTGTTGGGATATGGTGTACAGTTGACCAAAAGTCTACGACTGAGCGGTGAGGTATATTATCAGCATCTCTATGATCTGCCAGTTGATGCAAATGATACCAGTTATTATGCGACGATTAACGAAGGAATCGAGTTCAATTATGTACCACTGGTCAATGAAGGTACAGGCAAGAACTATGGACTGGAGCTCACTTTGGAGAAGTCTTTCAACAAGAATTACTATTTCATGATCAACGGCTCACTCTACAATTCTACTTACAAGTCACTGGAAAATGTAGTGCGAAATACAGCTAACAACGGGCATTATATCGTCAATGTGTTGGTTGGGAAGGAGTTTACTAAACTTGGTAAAAAAGGGAATCAGACGCTGGCCTTGAATTCGAAAGTTTATTTTGGAGGGGGTAAGAACATTGTTCCATTACTGAGAGATGATCAGGGAGGATTGGCGGTAGATCCAGCCAACAACGAATATTATGATTATTCAAAAGCTTATGAGGACAATCTAGATGATGTTTTTCAAATCAACCTCTCGGCTAGTTACAAGTGGAACAAACCCCGGACTACCCATGAACTTTTTCTGGACTTGGTCAACTTGACCAACAATACCGCAAGAATGTACGAGTACTATGACGAGACAGAACCCACCTCGATAGGTTATGTATCACAGTTTGGCTTCATCCCCAACCTTATGTATCGCGTGTATTTTTAAGAAGAATAACAAAGGGTTATTTTTTCAGATGTTAGACTTTAGATATTAGCGCCAAGAGAGAAACTAAAATCTAATGTCTAACCTCTTGATTTGGTTCGTTAGAAAATTTCATTTTCAATTAAACAAATATTTTTTCTATTCCATTACTCCTATCATTGAGGAGTACTATATAGATTTTATTAGTTTTTTCTTAACTCGTTGGCTAAGTGGTGTTTTTAGTTAGATTTGGCTAATAGAAGGAGTAGGCAGGAAGGGTGCTTTTTTACGACTGTCTATCATCAAAAAATGGAAAAACTAAGAGACTGTATATCAAATCAAATTTCTATTGATAAGAATTCAATGGATGATATCCTATCAGTTTTTGAAACCAAAGAAATTGCAAAAGGAGATTATTTCCTCAAATCCGGGAATACTTGTCGTCAAATGGCATTTATTGAATCTGGTTATATGAGGATGTATAATATAGTTGAGGGCAAAGAAATTACTTTTTGGATTGGTAGTGAAGGAAAGTTTATAACTTCACTTTCAAGCTTTATTTTTGAATCCAATAATAATTGGAACATACAAGCTGTTACTGATTGTAAACTCCATGTTATAGGTAGAGAAAATCATTTTAAACTGAGCCAGACTCAGCCCAAGTGGTTAGAGTTTGATAATAGATTATTGGCTCATTCATTTGCTCTATTAGAGAAAAGTATGTTTTCTCAATTGCATACGACAGCCAAACAACGGTTTCATAATTTGCTAAGCGAAGAGCCCCATCTTTTTAAAAATGTTCCACTACAGTACATAGCTTCTATGTTAGGGATTGCCCCAGAATCCCTAAGTAGATTAAGGAAAACGAATTAACTAACATTTGTCAAGAGAGGTAGAGTTTTGTTTATTGAAATTTGTGAGAATAAAAAATCGCACAAATGAACGCACTACAAAAAGCTTTAACAGCTAACACTATATTTTCTAGTATATCTGGAATGATAATGGTTTTATTAAATAGACAAATTGCCCATTTATTTGGGACTGATAATAACACTGTTTTTTGGGTTGTTGGATTAGCCCTCATCTTTTTTGCCATCACGATATGGTATGAGATAACCAGACAGCGGAAACTTGCTGTATTATGGATAGTCACTCAAGATTTTATTTGGGTTTTGGGCAGTATAATTTTAGTGATTTTCAACCCTTTTCATATTACACAGATGGGGAATGTTATCATTGGAATTGTTGCCTTGATAGTATTGTACATGGGTATTAATCAAATGACGGCATTGAATAGAAGTACTACCAAAGCAGTATAAAGGTGTTGTACTTGAAGTGATCGTATGGATGCCCCACCCATTTTGAATGTAACAACACAGTTGCGAGGATTGAGGATAATAGCCACACTGCTGTGGTTATTACCAACTAAAGTTCTATGTGATTTGGTTACTTAATAAGATGCTCTATCTTTCATTCCAAAACCACGTGGTGGTAGATCTTCCTAAAAAATATATACTATAATATGAATTCAGTATTGAACCAAAACTTATTCTTTGTGAAGGAACATGTCGGCATGTTCAAAGCAGCTAATAATTACGATATATATAATCCTGACAACCAAGAAATGGTCATGACTTGCCGAGAGGAAAATCTCGGCTTTTTTACCAAGCTATTGAGGTTTACAGATTATAAAAGAATGACCCCTTTTAATGTAGAGATCAATACGACTGCTGGGGAAAGAGTGCTAACCGTAAAAAAGGGTGTTTCTTTTTTCTTGTCTAAGGTTGAAGTCTTCGATGAGAACGATGAGTTGGTTGGGATGTTTAAGCAGAAGTTTTTTTCAATTGGAGGTAAGTTCGATGTAGTGGATCCTGATGAAAAGGTATTGTGTGCGCTAAAAGGGAAATGGACAAGCTGGGAGTTTAAATTTGTTAAAGATGAAATTGAGTTTGCACATGTAAGTAAAAAGTTTGACGGAATAGCTAAAGAACTATTTACTACAGCGGATAATTACATCTTGGAATTAGATGGTAAAGTCCCTAAGGACAATCCTATGAGGGTCCTTATTCTAGCTGCAGTGGTTTGCATTGACATGGTGCTAAAAGAGTAAAGTCTACGAAAAAAGATATCTAAAAAAAGGTGGCCCGTTTGGGCCACCTTTTTTTTGTTAAATAACCTGATTGCCCAAGAAGAAAAAAATGGGCTGTTTGGTTTAAACTTACTTTATCATTTCAGCCCCACTCTATTCTATATGGTCCGACTATATTCAAATATATGATTAAGATGAATTTTAAATTTTATCACCACTCTGGAAGGGGTTCTCTCTCTCTCTCTCTCTCTCTCTCTCTCTCTCTCTCGAAATGCCTCAACTACTTTATCTTTGAAAACACTGCTGAATTTTTATCTCGTCTTTTAGCTCATTATAAAGTTGATTAAGTGTTACGTCGATGGGACATAAATAAGCTTTGTAAATATCATTTTTGGATTAAAGCATTTACAATTGATATCTTCACTATTCTAATAAGAAAATCATCATCAGATATGCGGAATTTAGTTAGTCAATTTGTTACTCTTATTTTTTTAGTTGTTGCTTTTTCATGTGTAGATAAACCTTGTCAATTTGAAGATAATAGCATTGTGATCACCAATGATGAAGGAGTACAGCTTAGGTTGACTCCTTATGGAACTAAAATGATTCGTGCTCAATATGCTTTGCCTAATGAAGCATTTTTCCCTGATGATTATTATGAAATGGTAGCCTCTCATGATTTTGAAGGGAAACTGGTACTTAATGAAACTAAGGATCACTATGAAGTTTCGATAGAAGGAGAGACATCATTAAAATTATTGGTAAATAAAGAAAATTCCACTCTTGATTATCAGCATTTAGGGAACTCGATATTGCAGGAGAGATGCAGTTTTTCTAGTTTGGCAGATAGTTTAAAAGTATCATTTATTAGCGACCCAAACGAGCATTTTACTGGCCTAGGACATAGTTATTTTGGAAGAGCCGAAAGTCTCGATCTTAGAGGTAAAAAGCATTCGAGAAATTACGGAAGCGATCATCGGGAACAAGCACCCTTGATTGTTCCTTTCTATTTATCCAGTAAAGGTTATGGCATATTTATGAATAGCACTTTTGAAAATCATTTCAATTTTGGAGAAGATGGGAAATATGAGTTTGGTATCAACACCTCTGGCTTCAAGGGCCAAATGGATTATTTTTTCATTCTGGGACCATCCATTAAAGAAGTATTGCATGAGTATGTAACCTTAACAGGGAAGCCGAGATTGCCACAAAAGTCTATATTTGGTCTTCAACTCTCAGATAAAGGGCATGACCATAATTCTAGTACACCATCAGACGAACAATGGTGGAGGAATAAAATCAGTACACATAAGTCTGCTGGTTATCCGCTTGACCATGTAGTCAATGACAATAGATGGCGAGCCGGTGGGGGTAAGCGCTGTGAATCTTATATAGAATGGGATAAAGAAAGATATCCAAGCCCTGAAGATTATAACAAATGGTTGGTAGATCAAGGCTTAACTATGACGATTGATTTTAATAGATGCATAGGGCAATTTAGTGAAGGCTGGAAACCTGAATTTAATATACCAGTAACAGATAGTATTGATTTTAAAGAAAGCGCACCCGATTTAACTAATACTGAATTTAGAGAATGGTTTTGGAATATCTTCTATCAAAAAGCATTGGACCCTAAACTAGCTTACCCAGGAGATGGACTTTGGATAGATGAATTTGATGAAATGGGCAATGCACCGAAAAACATGGTGCTCGCCAATGGAAGAAGTTCAGCAGAAATGAGGAATTATTGGTTTTTCTTGATCGCCAAAGCATTGGTTAAAGATGGTTGGGACAAACAAATAGGAGAAGATAAACGACCCTATGTTTGGGTAAGAGGTATGACCGCTGGTGCACAGCGGTATGCTACTCTTTGGAGTGGTGATATATTACCGAATCATGAAGATATGAAATTACAAATCCGTGGTATGCAATTGGCAGGTCTGTCTGGATTTCCTTTTTGGGGGCATGATGCTGGTGGGTTTTATGATTGGGACCAAGAGTTTGGCCCCGATGAACAGCTATATCAACAATGGTCGATGGGTATGGGTGCTTTTTCTCCTATCTGGAAACCCCATGGTATGGGACAATCGAGGTGGCCTTTGGATAGATCTAAACAATCACAACAAGTAGCAAAAAAGTATAGTGATTTGAGATATTCTCTAATGCCATATACCTATTCGAATGCTTATATCGCCCATCACACAGGGGTACCGCTTGTAAGAGCAATGATGCTCGAATACGGTACTGATGAAAAGTCGTGGGATTACGATCTTCAATACTTGTGGGGAAAAGATATGCTTATTGCGCCGTGTACTTCTAGTGATAATCTTGTCGACTTATGGCTGCCGAAAGGAGGGTGGTATAATTTCTGGAATGAAAAGTATTATTCTGAAGAAAGTGAATGGTCTTATAAAGTTGAAAATAATGAGTACCCGGTTTTTGTGAGAGCAGGTGCAATTATTCCAATTGTAAAAATTGCAAGTAGTGTCTCTAATATCAATAATAGTAATCTAATACTACACGTGTACTCAGGGAAAGATGGGGCTTTTACTTTGTATGAAGATGATGGTAAAAGTGAAAAATTCAGAACCAAAAATGAGCAACGACAAACTATCCTCTCATATAACGACAGTACCAAAAGTATAATCATAGAAAAAGCAAAAGGCACTTTTAATGGAGCCAATTCCTCTAGGACATATACAGTAGTAATTCATGGACTGTCGAGTAGCAAGGATGTGAGAGTTAATGGGGTGCCATCTAAGGATTTAATTTTTGAGGAAATCAATAACACTTTAACCATGAATCTAGGTTTGTTTTCTGTTGAGGATAAACTGGAAATAGAATTGTATTAATGGATTAGAAAACTTCAGTTCTATAGGTAAACATTGCTAGTGTCTATTGATGAATAGAGGGTGGGATTCCTATAACTGCTCTGTTTAAAAAAAGAGCTATCAGTCTGATCATTAAAATTATGTTCTTAGCCATATAATTAGTTGGACTAGTTAAGTAGCCAAACCCGAAAAGGAAGGTAAAATGATTGTATAATTATAGCAGGTTAACGATAGGCTCTGTGCTTTAAAACCTTATGATCAAATCATTCAAGTTGACATCCGAAGAGAGGTTCATTTTCTTTCGGATGCGGTAGCGACTCTGCTCGAGACTGGATAGCGCAATGTTCAGTTCTTGCGCGATTTCCTTGTTGGATTTGTTGAGCCGGACGAGCGAACAAATCCTGAGATCTGTAGAGCTTAACTTAGGACATGCATTGGCAAACCGACTCAGGAAGTTGTCTCTGTCGACTTCTAATGTCTCTTCAAATAGTTTCTCCTCATTGAGGGTTTTGAGTGAGTCTTCAAAATTCATAGACATCTTCTGAAGCTCGCTTTTATTGTCTTGATCTGGGATGTTCTGAACAGAACTGACGACACTTTGGTACATGCTGTTGAGGTGCTCTTTAAGTGCTGCATATCTAATAGACATGGCTCTAATCCGTGCATTGTATCGATTGACTGTTTCTTCTAGCTCTTCATTCTTTAGTTGAATGACATCTTTTTCGATCCGCAACTGCTCCAAGTATTTGTGCTTCTTTTCAAGACCAATGACCAGTTTGTACCTGACAAAAACCAAGAACAGAATAAACGTTAAGGTGCATAAGGTCAATGCTACCACAAGAATCCTAAACCATGTGCTTTCCCAATACGCTCCAGGTACATCGATCACCAATGTACGGATATTATCATCCCAGGTGCCACGGTTGTGCGTTGTTTTGACTTGAAAAGTATAAAACCCCGGCTTTAGCTGGCTGTAGGTAGCGCTGCGGTTGTTTGCGTCCGTGATCACCCACTGCTGGTCATAGCCTTCGAGGTGATAGGCATAGGTCATGCTCGTAGGGGTTTCGAAATCATAAGCCGAGAAGTGGAGTGTCAAGACGTCCGAGTTGTCTTCCAGCCTAAAAGTATCGACCTCCGCTAGTAGCGACATGATCCGGGCAGTCGTGTCCATCGAATTTTCAAATGCCAATGATCTGTTGTTAAGCTTGATGTCCGTGATATGAATATTGGTAGGGCTGGTCTCCTTATTCACTTTATTAGGATCGAATCTATTGATACCATCCGGGCCGCCAAAAGCAATATTTCCATTACTAAGAAGGGAAGAAGATTGAAAATTGACCCCAAAACGTTTGACCCCATAGTTCTCATCGAATATGGCTAACGCGTCTGTTTTTGGGTCTATCATTACTATTCCACAGCTACTTCCTAACCACAGCTTTCCTTCTTGATCAACTTCTGCGGCTTGAATATCTAAACAATTCAACCCTTGATCATACCCGATAGTTTTGATTTTCGAAAAACTCTTATCTAACTTATGGATACCACTGCCATTGGTGAGTATCCAATAGTTACCATAGTCATCTTCCTGTACATTGGTCACTACCCCATAGGGGAGCCTTTCCATCTTTTGACTGGCCAATTCATAGATGATAAGATCATTGGATGACCCGATCATCATTTGTCCTTTTTTGTTTTGTTCAATACACCATATCCTGCCATAAAGAGGTTCGCTGTCTGAGAATCCTAATTCTTGATTGCCAAGAAAATTGACCTGATCGTCAGGTTTACGCAGTTCAGACTTCATCAGAACACTTAGTTCCGCCTTGAAAAAGCCAATCCAGATATTGCCGTCCTGGTCTTCAGTGAGGCAATTGATCACCTTGCCGGGATAGCCCCCCTTTCTATTTGGGTTTTCAATAAACTGCCTAACAGCACCATCCTTTTCTATGACCATTAGTTGACCTGGCATACCGATCCATAGGTTTCCCTGGCTGTCCATTAATAGTTTGTTGATTTCCTTACCGATGTTTGGGTGGTTGATATTGACTTGCTCACCGTTTTGTAAGTCTGTGCGGTATAGCCCGTTTTGCAAGGAGCCAATCCACAGGGATTGATTGTCATTCGCCATGCTGGTTACTTGCACTTTCTCTTTTTGATCATAAATCGGGTAATAGCTAAACGTCTTTTTAAGCGAATTGAGTTTGTACATTCCTTTACCAAATGAACCGAACCAGACGAAATTACCTGCGCTGTAATGCGAACTCCAAATGAAATCTTGTGCATTATTTTCCTCATCGAACGATTTTATTTTCACTCGCTCGAACTGGTCTGATCTTAGGTCCAGCAAGTTCAAGCCCTGACCATAAGTGCCCACCCATATATGGTTGGCATCTTGCCGACAAATGGTTCTGATTATATTTCCGCTTATCGAGTTGGGTTTTGTAGTACTGACGAATTGCTCTATTTCTTCTATTTCCGAATCATACTTCCATAGACCTTGATCCCATGTTCCGATCCATATCTTACCAAAATCATCTTGATAAATGGAGTTAATAGTCACGGAATTCAGGCTTTGTAACTGCCCCATGATTTTCTGATCCATTTTTTCTGTTTCAGTATCGAATACATAAAGACCATTTGCTTCTGTCCCGATCCATAGCTTGTTTTTTTGATCTCTGAATAGTGTATTGATGTACGGTCCCTGGATTCGGTTTTCATTTTGGTCTTCAATAACAATGCGCTCAATTTTCTTTGTGACTATATCTAGTTTGCTCAATCCTCCTTCATAAGTTCCAATCCACAGGGTGCCATTCTCATCCTCATCAATGGCCCGTATATTGGTTCCTGCTATAGTTGTAGGGTCTTCGCTAATACTCAGATAAACCGTCATACGGCCTGACTTCACTTCATAGTGATTAAGACCGTTTTCAGTACCGAACCACATATCACCATTTTTGTCCTCCAATATTACATGCACTGTAGTATTGGAGATTTTGTTAGCAAGTTCTTTTCCTATGATATTGAAATGATTGAAACGGTAGCCATCGAATACCTGTACGCCTCCATAGGTACCGACCCAAAGCAGTCCTCTACTGTCTTGAAACATCGATAATACATAATTGTGTGCCAACCCATCGTCCATGTCAAACTTATCAAAGTGATAGGTGAGATCAGATTGCGCAGCTATCCTTAGCGTTGCAAAAAGGAAAAGGGTAATAAAAACGCACTTTCTATTTGGTATCATTAGTCTGCTACTGACAGTGTTACATTAGGTCTTACAACCCTTATTTACTCAAAGAGTAATGGACAATATAATGACTTTTACGGAAATAGAGAGGTTTTAGAATGCGAGTCGAGTCTGTTATTAGTGCAAACTATTTGTTTTACAGGAACTTATGAATCACTATTAATAAAAAGAGCTGACCTTTCGGTCAGCTCTTTTACAAGTAGTTATTATCCATTGGTTCGAAAAGACGATACCAAAAGGCACTGATATTGAAAATTTATTCTATGATTAGCAGTGCTTTTTTCAGTGGCGTATCTAGACCACTGATATTCACATAGTACATTCCTGTACGAAGTGTTCCATTAGGTATTTTAAATGAAATTGTCTCTTGCTCACTAGACAAACGTTCCTCTAAAACAATTTTACCAGAAGAATCGTAAATTTTGATCGCAACCGAAGCACTACTTACAACCCCTTGAACCCTGATATTCACCATACCTCTCGATGGGTTAGGATAAATATCTAGTGTTGACTCAATTCGTAGTGATGACGATTCAGTGTTCTTATTACCCATTCTCGCACTAGTACCACAATCTCCGATAACGACACTATGCCTATTAGCATTATTATCATCCTGTCCGCCTATTGGTAGGTCGTAAGTGAAATACCATTCTAGATTTGTACCTGTAGACACATTTACCATCTGGGTGAATTGGTCTCCATCTGCTTGCATAGAATATGCACCGATAATATTCCCGTCCACGAAAACTGCAACATTCACCCAAGTCGAACCAGATATAGGCGAAAGTGGAATGAAAGTAATCATAGGATTGTCTTCATTCGAAATCGTGGTAGTATAATGTCCCATTTGACCTCCAAATGTACAATTGTCAGTGTTTCCATCTAGCACTACTATCTCTACAGAACTAGTACTATTCAATTCACCATCATTTACCGTCAGTGAAACTGAATAGGTCCCCGGGTTAGTAAATATGTGTTGTCCTGCAATCGCATTGCTCGTATTGCTATCACCGAAATCCCAACTATAAGTCAATGCATCACCCTCTGCATCTGAAGACCCTGAGCCATCAAAACCAATAGTCAAAGGTGCTTGCCCTGATATTAGCGAAACACTAGCTTCTGCATTTGGCACTGTATTCACTGGCGCTCCGTTTCCACACAACTCAAACCAGTTGACATTGAAACCATTAGCAGCTGCGGATAACCTGATCGTCTGAGTACCTGCATCTAGGTTGACAGTGGAAGAGAAAGTATCCCACAATTGCCATCCTCCGGTGTTCTCAATAGTTACCGACCCCAGCGTCTCACCATTCACGATGATGTCACATTGACTTGGACCAACCGGTGTAGCAACTCTTAGATTTACAATATAAGAACCTGTACTTGGTACATTCACCTCATAGTCCATCCAGTCTCCGGTGTCAACCCAACCTACGTTTTGACCACCCTCGACATCAGCCGTTGGTTGTGTCTGCACACCAAACATATCAGTATACGCTTCTGCTTCGATTTTGAAACAGGTAGCAACGGGATTATCTACGGTCACTATCACAGTATCTGCATCATAGTCCAGTCCATCAAATATTGTAAGTACGAACTCATAACTACCACCATCTACTAAGCCTGACACTGCTGTAATGTCAGTGTTTGGAGTGTCGATTGTTGCAGTTCCACTCAATATTGACCAGGAATATGTCAATGCTGATGGGCCATCCATATCACTACTTGCCGAACCGTCTAAAGAACCAGTAAGCGATCCTATAGATAATTGTTGATTAAGACCTGCATTGGCAATAGGTGCTTCGTTTAGCGGAGTATTTGATGTACATGCATATACTTCAAACTCATATAACGAGACCCCCCAAGCATGCTGCTTGCTGGTCGCATACATCGCAATGTATCGGCCATTTCCAGTTAGTTCTGTTAATATATCTGTCCGTGCAACATCTGCTAAACCACTTTGCGAATCGATAATCGTCCAATCAGCACTCGTCGGATCAGGCGTAGAATTGGTATTAGATACCATGATGTGATAAGCATCAGCATTGGCTCTTTCCCATGTCAATGTTATACTTTCTATATCATAGGCCTTACCAAGATCAATCATCAACCATTGAGGTATACTAAAGCTGGTTGATGACCGTGTATCTAGGTCTCCATCCACGGCATTGGTCGCTAGATAAGCACCTTCACTAGTTAGCGAAGTAGTTGGTTGATTTAGGGCTACATTAGACAAGGTACAGGGCTCTCCTTCGTTGATGATAATCTGAACCACATCCGTTGATGAAGCACCATTATTGTCCGTCACCTCTAAGATAAGCTCATGTGATCCTATGGTAAAATCAAGCGTAGGATTCACTCCTGTCGCGATTGAATCACCATTTTCAGTCCAAGTATAACTCTCGATGGTGCCATCTATATCGGCACTCGCACTTCCATCTAATGAAATGGTTTCAATCCCATCTCCGTCTGTATCCGTAGCTAGTTGATCAGATCCTGCATTAGCGCTTGGCGCAATGTTATCTGGAGATAGAACCGAAACAATCACTTCGTCTGAGGCACTATCATCAGCACCGTCATTTACAGTTAGTCGAAAAGTATATGACTCGCCATCTGCTAATTCAGAGACTACTGGTGTTGCAGAAGTATTGTCATCTATACTGACAGTTAATCCAGCTATCTGTAACCAACTAAAAGTAAGTGGAGAAGGACCATTGTCCGAATCACTACTACCACTGCCATCTAGTATAACGGAACCTGTACCTGCATCTATTGTCTGATCTGCACCAGCACCAGCCGTAGGAGCTTCGTTTCCACCAAGGTCTACTTCGACATTGATGTCCTCGAAATCCGTACCACATGCACCTATTATGGTGAATCTAAACGTGTACGTCTCTCCAGCTACTAGACCAGTAACAGCTGTTTCTAAATTTGTAGGGCTAGTAATTGTTACAATCGTACCTGAAACCTGTGTCCACTGATAAGTCAAATCACTTAATGGAAAGATACTTCCAGACCCCTGCAATGTCGTAGCTGTGGTTCCTTCTGGCAATAGCTGATCATGCTCCGTTTTAGCATTGACCAAACATTCATCTCCGTTGTAATAACGCTTCACTTGGTCAAAAGCCAGCTTTTTGTTTCTATGGATATCAACTATACCCCAGTACTCTTCGTTCGGTGCACCATCAAAAGGAACGCCAAAACTATTGGGTGCCCAACCACCTGGGTCCTGCGTATCCCAACCACCATCTTTCCACCAGCCATCATGAAATTGAAATAGAGCAATCCCTGATCCTACGTCCAAATGACTCAATGTTCGCTCGATAATTAATGCATCCGCATCTGATTGCATTTGTTGATTTTCACCAAAAGCATAAGTCGTATGATCAGGGTCAGAATTATAGCTGTCACCACCCGTCTCTGCTAAATATGCAGGTTTATCATAGCTATTCGCAAAGTCCAATATAGCCGTGTGTGAATTATCAGATCGGTAGACATTCATACCCCAGACATCCACATTAGGAACCTTCGTCATCACATTAGCACTAGGCAGTTCACCATGCGTGGTAGATACTGGATGGTCAGAGTCAATGGCATGAATCGCCGCTGCTGCATCGTTGAGCATAGTGTACCAGTTGTCCATACTTCCACCAAACCACTCAGGATGGTAGTTGTATTCGTTACCCAAGTCCCACATCAAGATTGACGGATGACTTTTATATTGATTGATGTAATCTAAATACGTTCCAGAACCAATATCAAAGCCACCACTTGAACTCGTAAACCCCATGATCACTCGGATATCATTAGCAGCGAACTTGTCCAATACCTCCATCTCAGTGATTGGCGAATATGTTCTGACAGTATTGATTCCAGCCTCGATCATCAATGCAATATCTGTATCGATTTGATCAAAAGACCTTTGGTTAGTACCAATCGCTCTTGGATCGTAACATATTCCTTTGATGATGTATCGCTGTCCGTCATTGATAAATATGTGACGACCATCTACATAAGTAGGAATACTATTAGTCATTTCGATTTCAACCGTATTCGATACTGGATCTCCATTCTCATCTGTAGTCGAAGCAGTGATCGTATAGGTTTGATCTGTATTGGCCGTGAATAGCCCCTCTGGTGTAATACTTCCTCCATTGTTTACCGACCAAGTAATGACCGCATCAGGATAGGCTACTTCGTACTGGCTTTTGGCCGATGCACTTAGTTGTAGACTTTGTCCATTAATGATCTTGTAACGAGACGCAGCTATATCGATGATTGACAATTTACCATCAAGACAAGGGTCACTCCATTCGTAACCATTCTTGAGATAGATATTATCAAAAGCAATAGGAGCTGTCATTTCGCTTGCTACTAAATATTGCAAAAGCTCATTGACCATAGATAATTCAATACCTGTAAAATCAGCCAATGGAATCTCTACTGTGTGCCAGTTGCCATCTCTGACGAAACCATAAGGATCTGCGCCATCTACGAAATTGATAATAGCAACAGCACCAGTTTCATCACCCATTCGGATTTCAAAACTATTGGTCATTTCAGTTTTCATGTCAAAATGCAACGATGCATCTGGACATGTGAAGGCGTTGACATTCATAGAAACATCAGAATGTAGTGCTATTCCTCCCCAGCCAAATCCAGCAGACATATAAGAAAGTACATCAGAACCTTCTGACGCTACTGTAGCAACAGGGTTCATAGTAGGAGCACCTGTCCACTCATCTGACCATACGAATACATGCATATCTTCATCAAGCGCAGCACGCCCAGCAGAGCTGTTAGCTGGATCCTCTACGAATAGGCCGTAGTTGCCAGCTGTCGGAGTAGATACGCCCACAGGTAGAACATCATATACAGCGATGGCTCTTTCACCAACAATCGTTTCACCATCTGTATTGACCGCACTAGCGATGATGGTGTATAGCCCTTGTGCCGGTGCGGAAAATACACCTGAAGCACTAACTGTCCCTCCATTGTTGGAGGACCAAGAATAAGTCTCATCTGCCATTGGGATACCATATTGTGTAAATCCAGATGCAGCAAGCGTTACTTCCTCTCCTAATTCAATATTCGTTTGTCCACTTGTGCTAGACACATTGATGGTAGAAAGTTTAGCATTCAAACATGCATCGTTCCAGTCATGTCCATTCTTTAAGTAGATATTGTCAAAAGCGACTTCTCCTACGATATCAGTAGCACTCAAATATTGGAATATATCCGTAACATTCGTTAAATCAATTCCAACAAAATCAGATAGTGGAATGTCGATTCCATGCCAGTTGCCGTCTCTCACGAAACCGTATGGATCAGATCCATTGTTGAATGCGATTTCGGCAATGTGATCAGCCGCATTTCCCATGCGGATCGTAAAGTCGTTGGTTTGATCCGTTTTCATATCAAAATGGAGCGACCCATCAGCACATGTAAATGCGTAAATATTCATAGGGTTAGTAAGACCGATACCCATACCAAGCCATCCTTTTCCACCTGATTGGTAGGAGATAGCATCAGTTCCTTCCGAAGCAGTTGTTGCCACAGGGCTCATCGTTTCACTCCAGACAAAAATGTTCGCGTTGACCTCATCAATGTAAGTTTTACCTGCAGTGTTGGACGCTGGTGATTCAGCGAAAATACCATAGTTCCCAGCAGTAGGGATTGACACAGTAGTAGGTAATGTGTTGTAAACGGCTACCCCTCTTTGGCCAGTAATCACTGCGCCGTTTTTGTTAGTAGCTGATACCGATACCGTGTAGAGACCTGATGTATTCGCAGTGAAATTACCTGTTTGATTGATGATACCTCCATTGTTTACTGACCAATCATACACGACACCTTCCATGGGTGCTAAGTACTGATTAAATGCATTCGCTGCAATAACTATTGACTCTCCCACTAGGATGTCAGTAGCGCTCGCACCAGCAGTGATGGTTGTTAATGTCCCGTCCAAGCAAGGGTCTTCCCAACTATGACCGTTGGTGAGGTAGATATTGTCAAAAGCAATCTCACCAGTGATATTTGATCCCGCGGTGAACTGAAAAAGCTCAGTCACATTTGTGTAATCTATTCCCGCGAAATCACTTAGTGGAATCACTACGCTGTGCCAGTTGCCATCTCTTATAAATCCGTAAGGATCAGAACCGTTGTTGAAAAGGATCTCCGCAATTGTTCCTCCTTCTGTACCCATTTTGATGGCGAAATCGTTGGTTTGATCCGTTTTGAGGTCCAAGTGCATCGCTCCATCAGCACATCCAAATGCAGAAATATTAATTGGGTTGTTAGCATGAATCCCCATTCCCATCCAGCCTACTGTGCCAGCAGTATATGCCATAGCGGCTAGTCCTTCTGACGGAGTAGTTTCTACCGGTAGCATGGTGTTCTCCCAAACGTATATAGCAGCAGTATTGCCATCACCTATCGATAGTTTTCCAGCAGTAGTGCTAGATGGATGCTCAGCGAATATGCCGTAGTTGCCCTCAGCTGGAAAAAATGTATCCTCAGGAATCGAAGCATGTGCTGCAAAAATTTGCTGCGATAATATGAGTTCACCGTCGTTATTCATCGCCTCAGCTGTTACTGTGTACAGTCCTAGTGATGAAGCTGTCAACTGACCTGAGCCATTGATAGATCCGCCATTGTTTGCTGCAAAACTAAAAGACACGCCACTCATCGGAACACTAAATTGATTGTACCCTACAGCTTGTACATCTGTAGCTTGGCCGACCAAAATATCTTGTCCAGTCATGAACCCAATAGAGGTTAGTTCTTGTGCTAAACATGGATCCGTAAATGCACGTCCATTACCTAAATATATATTGTCAAAGCTGACAGGGCCTATTCCTACATTACCTCCTCCAAAAATGAAGAGTTGGGTGATATTTGTCAAGTCCAATCCCAAAGCTTCGAAATCAGCTAATGGTATCTGAACCGTATTCCATTTGCCATCTCGGTCGAAACCGTAAGGATCGCTCCCGTTCTCAAATAGAATAGATGCCGGACTTCCTGGGCTTTCCATTCTAATATCAAAAGATGCTGTAGTATTAGTCTTCACATCAAAACTTAGATAGCCATCACAGCTGTATGCCGCGAGGTTGTATGACCCATCGAGTACCGCAACTCCCATTCCAAACCAAGTCGCATCAGGCGCCTGCTCAAAAGTCAATACAGCGTCTCCTTCAGAGGGTGTTTCACCTTCGACAGGCAAGAGGGTATTGCTCCAGGTGTAGATGCCAATGTCTGTTTCTGCTATTGCTAATCCAGCTGTAGCATTGCTAGCAGTTTCTGTATATAATCCATAGCTTCCATTGCTAGGGATTTGCTGAGCCATCGTGAAATAACAGGACAGTATTAGCCAGAGTAATAGAAGTCTGGCTAAACCAATTTTTTTCAATATTAATATCATTTGTATTTAGTCTAAAAGTTTATAAAAGGACATGAATCCAAGTCAGTTTATTGGTTAAATAATTTTTGGAAACATTTGGGAGAATAGAGGTAGAATTCTTTGTTCTCCTTTTTAGCGCTTCTGTTTTTAAAGCAGAAATAAATACTCACAAATACAATGGGTAAGATGATTTGATAGCTCTCATAATTCATAATCAGTAAATAGCTTATTGTTAATAATAATTTTTCTTTCAACTTAATGTTAGAGACTATAATCTCAGAGAAGAAAAAAACACACTACACAAAGACTCTATTCGTACTCTACAAGCACTCTACAAGTTTTGTAAGTATCTTATTATTAGTTGATTAAATTTATGCTTCATCTCGTATTTTCCTCTAGCAAGAACTTTTCTATCCTTTGCTAGGTTGGTGGATGACTTATGAAGTAGTAGTGAATAATGTTAGCTCATGGGCTAGAGCTGTCATTGTATTACATGATAATAAGTGTGAAAACGAACAAAAGTTTTGTACACACCTAGCGGTTAAGATTCTGTTTCAAAAAGCATATTGTACCGTATTCGTTAGCTTTGTTTTCTTGTGCTTCACTGTACAGGCTTCTAGAATACATGGTACAAAAGAACTGTCACCAGTCCTAAATTCTTCATTTTAAATATAACAGTTGAAAAAACGTAATGTCAATTATTAATGTTTTGGTTGATAAAGAGAAGTCTAGATTGATAAAGTCGTATGAAAAAAGTAGTACCTTAAAACTTTCTTTACTGATTTACAAAGCAATTATTTTTGGAATCAATCATGTGAATAGTAGATCTAATCAGATCATTATTCTTAAAAGCTTTTTTGATTTGAATGTCAATATCTCTGATTAGCTGATTTAATAGATTCCATTTTTTATACTAAACAAGTGTTCCTATAACTATAATGAAAAAACTCTTCATTTACTTTACACAAAATAGTCAAACAGAATCTTACCTTATACAAACTAAAGCCAAGGCTTTGATTGGGCTAACACTCATCACATTTGTTATCATTACAATTAAGGTGAGTACGAATTTATTATTGACAGCCAATGATGAAGCTTCTTTTGCCAACTATGGCGTGCCTGGTATGTTGGCGTTGGTTGCTTTTTTGAATCTCTTTATCTTGCGTTTGACCACTTATAAAAAAGCAGGGATGTTTTTTTCTTCAGGATTGATTTTAACTCTATTGGCTGGTATATTAATGTCTGCCAATACCATTCACCCTTTGAATTCATATTTGAGTGGTTTGTATATAGTCTTGGCAGTACTGACCTTGAGTGCTCTTTTTGGAAGTCGAATGTCGCTCATTGTTAACTTCATCATAACGGTTGTTTCAGCATTCTATTTGTACAAGTCATCAGCACCTTTTTATGTTGGGGAGTATGCTGTATTGGCCAAGACAGCTATTATTAACTACAACATTGCCTTGATTGCTATGGTACTGATATTGTTTTATATCATGAAGATATCAGAAAATGCGCAAGGGAAAACGGATGAAATGATCAGAGTAACTGCTGATAAAAATGCCGAGATAGAAGCACATTTTGAAGCACTACAAAAAGAAAAATTGAATCTTCAATCCGCTATTGGTGATACGAATTTTGTCATCAATGAAGCCGTAGAATCAGGTAACTTTAATGCCCGTATCGATTTGCTAGATAAAGAAGGCGAATGGCTGTCACTGAGTGAATCGATTAATAAATTGTTTGAAACAGTCACTACGCCATTTAATGCTATCAATAATGTCGTTAATAAGATGGCTATGGGGGATTTGTCGGGCAGGTATGACGAAAATGCCAAAGGTGATGTATTGAAATTGAAAGATAATTTTAACGGTGCACTTGGGAATTTGGGTACTTTGTTGGTGGAAATAACAAGTCGGGTGAATGATATTGGTACATCTTCGGATGAAATGATTTATGCCAATTCAGAGATGTTGGCTGCCACAGATGAGATATCATCTTCATTGGTGGAAATGAGTAGAGGCGCTCTAAGTCAAGTAGGTAGGGCAGATGAAACTTCGACCATCATAGAAGGAGTTTCTCAATTCTCTAATGACATAGGGGGGCAGGCCAATTCGATCAATGAGACGGCTAAAGATGGTGTTAAAAAAGGAATCAATGGTATTCAGCAAGCGAACAAAGTAACTAGTATGATGAAATCTATATTAGAATTTTCTAATGAGACCAGTGATTCTATTACTTCGTTGACCAAAAGATCAGAAGAAATTTCAAAAGTGCTTAACATCATTCAAGATATAGCTTCTCAGACGAATTTACTAGCATTGAATGCTGCCATAGAAGCTGCCCAAGCAGGGGATGCGGGCAGGGGGTTTGCTGTTGTGGCCGAAGAGATAAGAAAACTTGCAGAAGATTCGAAAAGATCAACCAAGGAAATCGAAAAATTGATTGAATATGTCCAAAATGACACCAAACAAACCGCAGGACTGATGGGGAGAATGAGTGCCAGTATCTTAGAAGGTGAAGAAGCTTCTCGTAAAGGGAATGTTGCTTTTGAAGCCATAACAGAGTCGTATAAAGAAACACTCAGGCTCTCTCAGAAGATCGTAGAAGATACCAATGAACAAGCCAAAAAAGTCAGGGAAATACTAACTGAAGTGGAAGGAGTAGTTGTCATCGCTGAAGAAACTGCTGCTGGCACTGAGCAATCAGCAGAATTCTCCATCGAACTTTCAAAAGGAATGACAGCATACGCCGACAAGATGAAGGGTGTTAAAGGCATAGTGGCTGAGCTTCAAGGCAAAGTTGAGGAGTTCAAACTAGGGTAGGAAAGGAGTGAACTATATGGTTGATAACATAGAGAATGTAATTATCAATTGGACATTGATGTTGCTTTTGGACTTTCCGTATCAAAATTGATTCTTGTCAAGAATAATTGATTTGTACTATTGTTCTGATGATTACAATTGACATATAGCCGATAGTAAGCTATATGTACCTCCTGATGTTCGTAGAATTAGCTTTGAATTAATCAATCACAACAGTTTCAGGATTGTTATATTCTGTAGGACTTACATAGATTCTTTTTTTGAAGCAGGAAGTGAAATAGGCTGGGTCCTTAAACCCGACCATAAAGCATAACTCTTTTATTGATACAACATTGCTTTTTAATATCTGTGCCGCTCTATCAATTCTGTAATTTCGAATGACAAGACTGACTGAAGTACTGGCACACTTTTTTACATTTCGATAAAGTACAGACCTACTCATCCCCAGATCATTAGCAAGCGAATCAGGAGTTAGTTCTGGATTGGCAATATTGTCATCTATGAGTTGATATAGGTCCTTTATAAATTGCTCATCTTTTTGAGAGGTTAAAATTCCTTTTGGAATTATTGGAGCTTCTTCATATTTCAGTTTAAGCATTTTTTGACGTACAATTCGATTCGATATTCGTGATTGAAGAATATCAATGTTAAATGGTTTTGTCATGTAGTCATCAGCACCATGTGACAGACCTTTCAATTGACTGTCATCTCCTGTTTTTGCAGTTAAAATGATAATAGGAATGTGGGAAGTTTTAGGATTTTTCTTCAGTATTTCACATACTTCATTACCATTTTTTCCTGGCATCATAATGTCAAGCAGAATCAGGTCTGGAGTGTGTTCTTCTGCGTATTTAATGCCCTCATGACCATTTTTAGCTTCTTTTACACAATATTGTTCTTGAAGACTTGAGCGAATAAAACTGCGTATGTCATCACTGTCTTCTATGATCAATAGGCTAGGCTTGTCTTCTATTATTAGGTCAAGTAATGTATCAATTTGATTCTTATTGTTGGAAATATGGGCTATACTTTTTTGATCGAAATTGACCTCACTGTTGAGTATTTCATGATTCTGTAAATGATCTTTATCTATGGGGACCCATATCACAAATGAACTTCCCACTCCTACATCACTTTCAAGATGAACATGTCCTTTTTGAATCTTTGTAAGTTGACTGACCATTGACAGACCTATACCTGTGCCTGGTTCGTCAGTGTCAGTATGGTCAGATTGATAGAATCTTTCAAATATTTTTGTTTTTAGATGCTCTGGTATACCTACACCATTGTCTTGAACCGAGATGCGTAAATATTGTTTTTCATTATTTTCAGGTAGCTGAATTTTATTGGACAGTAAATGATCTTTACTAGGTGAAGTCAGCGCAGTAGATATGATAACTTTTCCATTGTTAGCAGTGAATTTGATGGAGTTGGAGATTAAATTGTAGAGTACTTTCTCAAGCTTGTCTCTGTCAATGTATCCAGTAGTTTTTGGGACAAGCGTATCGTTAATTTGGTAAGTGATATTTTTTTTCTCTGCCTTGAATTCAAAACTTTCATATATATGAAGAATGAATTTAGGTAATGGAGTATCTGAGGTAGAGAGTTTTGCAAATCCAGCATCCAATTGGTAAAAATCAAGAAGTTGGTTTACAAGTCTCAAAAGCCTGTTGGCATTTCTTTCAATCATATGTATCATTTCGCCTTGCTGAGTCGGCTTGTTGCTACTTGAGTTTAGACGTTTCAACTCACTTAACGGACCCATTATTAGGGTGAGTGGTGTGCGTAGTTCATGTGATACATTGGCGAAAAACCTAATTTTCATATCGTCAATTTCCCTTTGATGTTGTAATCGAATCCTGTCTAATGCTGCTCTATAAATTATAGCAATTATGATTAGAAGCAGGGTTATGTATAAAGCATAAGCCATAGTCGTCATCCAAAAAGGAGGGAGGATTTCAATATTCAGAAGTGTACTTTGATCATTCCATAAACCATCATTATTTGATGCTTTTACGTTGAATTTATACTTTCCTGATGGTAGACTTGTGAAGGTCGTTTCATGCATGGTTCCCATATCGATCCATTCATCATGAAGCCCTTCTAATTGTACTTTATATTGGTTACGAGTAGGATTGACGTAATTGATACCTGTAAATGATATTGAAAAGAAGTTCTGATCATAGTTTAAAACAAGGTCATTGGTAGAGGCGATTTGAGTGCTTAATATCCCAGTTTGATCTCCGGATTTTACTTCTTTTCCAAATAGCTTGAATTGTGTAAGGTATACTGGTGGTTTGAATTCATTGTCCTTGATGGTAATAGGGAAAAAGCTAGTAAGTCCATTTTTGCCTCCAAAATGAAGTTTGCCATCAAAACTCTTAAAGCTGGCTTTAGGAAAAAAATCATTTGCTTGCAGTCCATCTTCCTCATAGTAGTTTTTAACAACATTTTTGTCAAAATCGAATTTACATAGGCCATTGTTGGTGCTTATCCATAGTGCACCAGCATTGTCTTCCTCAATAGATCTAATTGAGTTGTTGGGTAGACCATCTTGAGTTGTGAAGACTTGAAAACCTCGTAAGGAATCTAAAAATAAATTAAGACCATTGTCAGTCCCAAGCCAAATTCTTCCTTTCGAATCTTCAAATGTTATTCGAACATTATTGTGACTCAAATTGCTATTTTCTTTAAAATAAGAGATGAAATCCGGAGCATCCTGATGTAAGATACTGATACCCGTAACTGATGCCGCCCAGACACGATTTTTACTATCCACCATGACATCATTGACCCAGTTACTAGATAGTGTGTTTGATAGATTCGGGTACACGGTTTTGTAGTGTTTTACTCCATTTTTTTTGTCATAGCGACAGATTCCTTTGCCATGTAATGCCAACCATAAATTACCAAAGCTGTCTTCAGACATACCACGAATATCTCCATCAATAAATAAATCATCAATAGAAGAAAAACTGGATGTGTTTTCGTCGAACATATGTAAACCTCCTTGGTATGCACCTGTCCAAATTCGTCCCTCTTTGTCTTCAAATAATGAAAAAACAGAACCTTCTCCAATACTATTATTTGGATTGCCTGATCCAAAATGAGTTTTTACACCGTTGCTAATCATATCAATACCCGACGTATAATAGCCTACCCATAACCTACCTTTAGAGTCCTCAAGAATAGAGGATATTCTATTTTTAGTTAATGCTGAATTTTCGTTAGATGTATGTTTGAGATGCTCGAATGGGTGGCCATTGATTCGTAAGTTTACGCCACCTTGAAAGGATCCAACCCATAGATTACCTTGAAGATCTTCATAAAGACTACTAATAGTCTCAGAAAGCAACCCTTTGTCGTTGTCTTGAGCAATAGATTGTTGTATGAAAGTGTTTTGAACTGGATCGAAGACTCCCAATCCTCTGTCATTACCAATCCAAAGATTAGATTTATGACCTTTCAATATGCATTTTATGTTTTTAGATGCCCAAGGAATATCATAAGAACTAATGATATTGTCTATTAGGTTCATTCGGTTGAGCCCACCACTTTTAGTACCTATCCACAAGGTTTGATTCTCAAAATATAAACTGGTTATTTCATTGGAACTGATTGCTGAATTATCGGTAGTGATTTTTTGGTGCACCTGACCATCAAAAACATATAGGAGACCGTCATATTCTGTACCAACCCATATGCCACCATGTTGATCAGGTTGGAGTACGCGTATAGGTTGTCCGAAATTTCCCAGCTTGCAATTACTTATGAGCGAATCAACATCATAAGTATCACCTTCCTCAGCATGTTGAGAAAGGTAGTCAGTAAACCAGAATTCATCTAGATATACCGTATCCATAATGTTAATAAGAGCTGATTGTAAGGAGTTTGAATATCCTTGTTGCAAGGAATATTTCATGGTTTTATCAGTTACATTAAGGATACGCTGGTACAGGTAACGTTCGAATTGATTCTCTTCTCTAGCATATTTATTGAGCCCCATCAAAGTGGCTACCCAAAGATCACCAACCGAGTCTTCACAAATGGATGTGATGTAATTGAAATTAATTGAGTTAGCGTCGAATATATCAAAATCGTAGTTTATAAAGGTATCCGTTTCTCTTTCATATTTACTGAGTCCATAGTTCTCTGTTCCAATCCAGAGTTCTCCAAACCGATCTGTATAAAGACAGGTGATCGAGTTGTCAGCTAGGCTTTGAGGATTATCAAGTTCATTTCTATAAATATCTATATTGTATCCGTCATAACGGTTAAGCCCATCCACTGTTCCTATCCAAATGAAACCTCTATCGTCTTGTACAAAACATGTGATGTCACTACTTGATAAACCGTCTGATTGTTGGAGGTGAGAGAACTTTATTTCAGTTGTTTGGGCGAATAATAAATTGCTGACAAAGATGAGAGACAACAGTATTATCATCACTCGAGTCATCGAATGAATCTTTATAAGATAATGAGACATATTAGCTGGGGTTGGTTGAGGATTTTATTCCTTAAAAATTAATATACTAGAAAGAAAGAATGAAACCAAGAATCGAAAGAGTTAGTCTCCAAATTGATGAGTTTACCAGCCTATATAGAATCAATAACCATGGTGTGAATTATCTATTGATCACAATTTGAAATATTGATTTGATAAAAGATAGTTGTGGTTAAAAAAGGAAAGGTCAGAGACATACGCCTCTGACCTTGTGATTGATTTATAAGAATTGTACTCTTTTAATACTTATTGCTTGATTAGTTTAAAATGTTTCATTTCACCTTTTTCAGTTGAATAACCAAGAATATACATTCCAGTATTTAATTTGGATAGGTCTATTAAGGTAGTAGTCATTGAGTAGTCAATTGACAAAGCAATTTTCAGCTCTCCTTTAAGATCAAATATATGGATCAATGAACCTTTGAGACCATGATTACTAGTTATGCTTAAGTGATTAGAAGCAGGGTTCGGATACATACTTATTGATAGTTCTTCTAACAATCCTTCTGCAACCGTGTTTTCTACCCTTGCATTAGATGGAGCGCAGTCTGGTGCAACTGCTGAATCACTAAAGTAAATTGTGTAACCACCAGATTTAGAAACTAGTACAAAATTCCCATTGTCATTACTTGCGTAGTACACACCATCTAAATCTGTAATTCCTGAACCAGAAATAGTCAGTGATGGTGAGGCTGCATTCAAGGTGTGACTAGTAACTCCCAGTAGATCAACCCACCAATTTGGTTGCCCATTGTTGGTATTAATAGATAACTGATACAAGCCATTATTTGAACTATCCCAATTGATATTGAATTTGGTGATGTTACTGAGATCAGGTCCACCTGAACCTAAGACATGCACATTATTAAATTCATCATTGATAGAAGGTAATCCGCTAGCCAATGGTACACCGAAGTTACAATCAGGTAAATCATTTGCTTCGATGATTATTGAAGCTGAAGAAGAATCACCACTATCATCTGACACGATAACCGATGCTGTATATGTACCGGCTATAGCGTAGATATGAGAGGTAGTAGCTCCTGTAGCTATATTGCCATCACCAAACGACCATGCATACGTAAGTGGATCTCCATCAGCATCAGTAGAAGCTGATGCGTCAAAGTTCACACTTAACGGTGCGGGACCATTCGTTACATCAGCTGTCATCATTACTACTGGAATTGCATTGCCTACTGTAATGTTGATTGCCGACGACTCTTTGGTAGCAGAACTATCATTAGTCGCTATCGTAGTTAACGCATAGGCACCTTGTGGCGCATTGGACCAAGTGAAGCTATAAGGACTTGATGTATCTATACCTAGACTTATATCATTTTGGAAAAACTCTACTTGAGTAATTGTTCCCAAACTATCAGATGCATCTGCAGTAATTGTAATATCACTTCCTACATCAAATTTAGTTAACTCTGCTGGTGAACTGATCGCTACATCGATGGTTGATTTAGAACCAAAGAAGAATCCAAATTCTGCATTAGCTAGTGCGATTTCAATTTGTGCCCAACTTCTGTGATACGTCTGAGTATACTCTTGCCCACTATTGTAAGCTGCTTCTACTGCTGCAAAGTCAGGGTCGTTTCTCAAATCAGAACGTATATCAATAAATTTGATTCCCGGTTTGATACTATCACCATTTGACATCACGCCTGTGAAACCTTCAGGTACATATACTTCCTCTTCAAAAATACGGGAAAAGTCCCCTCGTGATTCGGGAGCAGCAACTCCTTTGTTATCACGATACGTCATCCACATTCTATCCAAAACTTCTTGTGCCATGTCTCTTGATGCAACATCAAGGGTGCCATATTTTTCGGTTGCAGCAGCATAATAAGTTAATGCTTTGGCCATAGAAGCAGCTATTCCTAGATCTTTACTATAACTATCAACAGTTACACTAAGACCTGAATTAGTTCCAGGTGATGCGGCATTCCAATTGTCTGGCTGACCTGTCCAAGTCATAGATCCAGGAATTTCGAAATCATTGTCTCCAATTAATTGAACTTCACTCACTACCCATGCAGCCCACTTGTCCATCAATGTTTTTGCAGTTGGGTCATTGGTGATATAATAATACTCGGCGATTCTTTCCATCGACCATGCTTGCCATCCGAACCAAGTTCCACTTCCTGGATCGTGATATACAGGATTAGTATCAAATGCCATATCATAGAAAGTAGAAGTTCCAGCTGGGTAGGTGCTATAATCACCATTCCAGCTGTTAGTTGCTCCACCAGCTATTGCTCCATTAGGTGCTTGTAGCCAAGTATAAAACTCTAGTTGTCTAACCAAACTTTGATCCCAATCGCGTACACCATTGGCTGATTGTGGTTTCATTGCGTCTACTTGTGTCAATGCATAAGCTGCTACTGGGTTTTGGTAACCAAAATGACAATGACTAGAACTGATTCTAAAAGCCCATGAAGAAGTCAAGTCAGCAGATCCACCCCATGAAGTGTACCAAGACATGAGATAATGTGCACTTTCATAACCTTGCCCTGCACCTGTCGTCGCACTTTGTACTCCCATTGGCTTGAAATACTTATCAAACATAGATAGCCTTAAGTAATCTCCCATTTTGGTCGCTTTACTTAAAGGTAAACTAGCAGGGTCAGTTCCTTGCTCTAAAGCATATTGATAGGCCCAGTACATTGCTTGAACAGCACGAGCGTCCGCATCAGGAGCTGACGTATACCTCCATTGTTCAGAGTAAGTTTGATCTTCAATAAATAGTGGTAAGAAACCATCAGAACCACCCCAATTGAAGGATTCCCATGATGGATGTGGTACAGTCTCATATACGGACTCTTGCTCACCTCTTTGGAATGTATTGATGTAAGACGGTGTACTTACTCCATCACCTCTATTTCCAAAACCATAGAAATTATCATTGTCCAGCAACCAGTGCATCAAATAGATGTCATCACCATATGTAGCAGTCAAATCAGGTGAAACAGGATCTTCTCCGACAGGGGCACTAGGCATGAGTGGAGATGGGTAATCACTTGGTAATGGGAACTCACTAGCATAGGCCGCTGGACTAGAAGGGTCGTACGAACTGTTAGTTGGCTGATCTGCATTAGTAGGAATAATCATAGTTTCCATTGCAGTCCAAACATCATTTACTGGTTGCCAATCTTCTGACACACGACCATACATTACTTCAAGCCATAACCAATAAGAGTATAATTCACTTGTAGATTCATGGCCATGATCAGGCGCTTCTACTATTAATGATTCAATAGAATGATTCGGTGAACCGTCAGCACTAAAATAACCATTTGCAGGGTCGTAAAATTCATCTCTTAACTCTAAGAAGCGTTGCACATATATGTTATCTGCGGAACCGTTATTGTTTCCACCACCAGAAGTGTTCACTGTAATGCTTAGGCTAACAGCATCTGTTCCTCCATTGCCATCATCTACGGTCAATATTGCAGTGTATGTTCCAGCAGATGTATAGGTATTGGTTGCAAGCATAGAATTGGCACTATTGCCATCACCAAAATCCCAGCTGTATGTCAGAGCATCTCCGTCAGCATCTGTTCCGGAACCTGTGAAGTTTACCAACAGAGGTGCTGTGCCAGATGTAGGAGTTGCTGAAGCAGTTGCATCAGGTGCTGTATTGATTGGTTCATCTGAAACAACAACCGTAATAGATTTTGAATCCGTACCACCATTACCATCATCTACAGTCAAAATTGCTGTATAAGTGCCTTCCGTAGCATAGGTGTTTGTGGCACTAGCAGTGGTTGCAGTATTACCATCTCCAAATTCCCAACTGTAGGTCAAAGCATCTCCGTCGGCATCACTGGCTGTTCCAGTAAATGAAACCACTAAAGGTGTTGTGCCATTTGTTGGAGTTGCAATAGCACTAGTCACAGGAGCTGTATTAGAAACTGTACCACAATTAGGAGCTGTAGTATCATTACTAAGGTACAAAGTGAAACCTCCTGTTTTAGATACCATTACAAAATAACCTGCATCTTCAGTGACCCAATAATCACCATCCAATCCAGCGAAACCGGATCCAGAAAATGTTAATGAAGGTTCTGTTGAATTGAAATTCTGAGTAATTGCTGGCATCAAATCATTCCACCAATTGGGTACACCATTGCTTGTTTGAACAGAAAACTGATAGAGTCCATTGTTTGCAGCATCCCAGTTAATGGTAAAATCGTTGATGTTACTTAAATCGGGACCACCATCTCCCAATACATACACATTGTTAAAAGTAGCATTGCCAAAAGTAGGCAATGATGTACTTCGCGGTGTGTCAAAACCACAGTTGCTAATATCTTGTACTGTGACAATTTGTGTAGTACTATTCGTTTTCGTGCCAGTTGTGGTAGTCAAAACAACAGAAAATGAACCAGCCGTGACATATGTTGTACTACTTGTTGATCCTGTAGCTGTTTCACTATTACCAAAATCCCAGTGATAACTCAATGTTCCTCCTTCGGGATCAGATGATCCCGCTGCATCAAAGTTAACTACTAACGGAATAGTACCAGATTGAGGAGTAGCAGAAAATGCCACTACTATTGATCCATCGGTCACCCCTATAGCTTGTGTTGCAGCTTCACTATCTCTGCTGCCAGCACTCACAATCAACGAAACGGAATAACTACCTGTAGTAGCATAGGTATGGCTTGGACTAACAACAGTGGCTGTAGTTCCGTCTCCAAAACTCCAAGCATAGGTAAGTGCATCACCATTTGGATCACTTGAACCCGAACCGTCAAATGCAAAAGTAGCAGGTGCGATACCTGATGTCTGATCTACCGTAATTGCTGCGATCGGTGAATCATTACTATTTAGTACTTCTATAGTTTCGGTATCCGTATCAGAATTGGCACCATCGCTAACCGTTAATACCGCAACATTATCTCCGATGTTGGAATAAGTGTGGTTAACTATAGACCCTGTACCTGAAGTGCCATCACCAAAATCCCAACTGTAAGTGATTGCGTCACCATTTGGGTCAGTAGATGCACTTGCATCAAATGCCACCACCAAAGGTTCTTTACCAGAAGTAGGGGTAGCAAAGAATGATGCATTTGGTGTATCGCCTCCGTTGGGTTCACTTCCAAATACCAAAACGCCATTGTCATAAACAGGAATGTTTACACTTTCAAATGCTGCTCCACCATCGAGACCAGCTGCTGACCAGTCATTAGTAACATCATAGGGCGCACCATTCAATACTCTGAAATTGAGCTGAACATCTCTTCTAAATTGTGGGTCACCAATAGGAGCAATTTGTTCTCCTGTTAATGAGATTTCGGCATAATAAATATTCGCAGTTGCATCCCAAGTACCGATTGTCATGGTAGCATTTCCCTGAACAGCATTCAATTCTGGAGCATAGTCTGCTATTCCATATCCTGCTGCAACTCCTTCACTGATATCAAAGAAATATCTAAAACTCAGTTGATCGGTAACTCGTGCTGGCCAAGCAGTTCGGTTTTGTATCAAAACAGCTACAGTACTTCCAGAAGCATTGTTGCTATTGAATTTGGAGAAAGTTCTAATTTCTGCCCTTGATGGAACTTCAGCTATTGGGAAGTTAGTTAATGGATCACCTCCATATAGGTCATACATTTTTGCTAATACACCTGTAAATCCGGCATTGTAGTCACAAGCCACTTCATTGGCTACATATTCATTTCTATCATCCACAAAGTTGTCATCTGTTAGATTTTTTGGTCCTCCAACAAGTGCACCATACAATATATGGCTAGGCAACTCAGGGTCACCAATAGAATTGTTGGTCCATGTTCCATGATTACCTCTGTGGTGTGGGTTGTAAGCAGGGTTATTGCCATAGCCCACCATAAAACTCCTGTTGATAGGATTCGTGCCAAGTGAGTAATCTGCAATGAATTTGGCAAATGTATTGTACCTGTTTTGAATGACTGGGTCAGTGGTGACCTTGTCACTATATATCAAACAAAGTAGAGCTTGATTGTTCGCATATCTCAAAGTTCCCCATTGTCTCAAATGTGGTAGCCCTCCAGGAGTAGTAGGGACGCTTTCCGTGCCACCACCTGCAAAGTAATTCAGGTTGCTTTCTGCATCAGCTTTATATTTGCTGTTGCCAGTTAGCTGTGCTAAAAGCACATACGATCCATATGCTTTGTCATCCCAAGAGAAAGCCTCTTTATATTTGATAATGGTTGACTGACCTTCCCTTTGCAAGTTGTCATACTCGGTTTCAGCTTTGGTCAAATATTGCTGATCATTGGTCGCTCTATATAACCAAGCAGCACCCCATACGATTTCGTCTTGATAGCTACTGAATGATCTATAAAATCCTGCAGCGTCCGTTATTGAATTAGAGTATTCACCTCTATAATTATCAGCAAAGTCATATAGTTCAATAGCATGCTGCAACAATAATGCACTATAAGAAGGGTCATCCGATTCAAAAAGTATGCTGGCAGCAGCTAAGGCAGCAGCAGTTTCTGAAGCCAAATCTGACCCTGGGTTGGCAGTATCTATTTTGTATGAAGGACGTGCTGGTACGTACACTTCTGGTGATCCCCACCATGCGTGATCCAATCCTCCATTTCCTACCTGTCCATACAATTCGTTTGGAGCAGTATGGCATTTGATTAAATAGTCAGTGACATACCTGATATTTCTTTTGATAATATCAAGTTGTCCAGCATTGCGATATGCATCTTCAAACTCTATAGCCCCCCAAGACAAAACGGTAGCCGAATAGGCCATAGGGAAATTGAATTTGACGTGATCACCGGCATCATACCAGCCGCCGTTGAGATCATGTCCAACGTCTGATCCATCTGTGGTGGTGGCATCTCCACGCCAGCCCACTCTATTCCAATCAGGTAGTACGCCTGACTGCTGTGCTTCATAAAAGAATAATGATTTTTGAAGGGCTTCTCCATAATTGTGTTGTCCTTGGACATAACTACTGGATAGTAGCCATATTGACACAAATAGAAAGGCCATTCGACGGAATAACTTGTTCATAGTCTGATGATTTAAGATTATAATTATTTGAGCTATAAACTTATACCGGAGTGTTTCAAAGGACTTTGGTTATAGTGTCAAAGGCTTTGATTCATCGATAGGACTATTGTTATTGTGTCAAAAAATTGAGTTATTATGTCATTTATCAAAAAATGGGATTAATTAGATGTCATGATATTGAAAGGAAATGAGAGAATTCTGCAATTTATCTCTGTTAAAATAGGTCACTATTTCAGCAACAGTTAAAGAGGGTAGTAGGGTTATAAAAAGCAATACCGTTTAATAACCGAGAATTGATCATTACGAAATTAAAATCCTTTACTAATATGAAAAACATACTGCTAATACTGATCCTAATTACATTATCATTTAATTCATGGGCTCATGAAGGTGGTCATGGAGCTTCATTGAGGCAATGGAATTTTAAATCTATTGATGAGCCGTTGAGTGCCGAGTTGATTAAGTACAAACACAACAAAGTATGGTTAGCGGATGAAACACATCAAATAAATACTTATCCTCTTACTGACTTTTCAAAGTCAGATCAAAAATACATTCTCGATAGGTATGCGTTGATACAGACGCTTAATACTGTAAAATCGAATGAGTCAGGTTTTACGTTTTTACCTTCAAAATCTTGGTTCACCCTTTTGGGTGGGGCATTGCTACTATTATCCACCATTCTATTCATACGTAAGAAGAAAAGGCTTCATCTTTCATATGGTTTTCTAGGGTCTATGCTAATATTATTAGTTTCGTGTGATAGTGAAGATGCTATGGAAGACATCACCAAGGAAGATGATGTTGCTGGGGGAGTGACAGACATCCCAGTGAACGATATTTCCTTGATGCAATCATTATTTGAAAATTTCACTGCTGTATCTACAGATTCGGATGATGTCTATTTTTATGTGGGATCAAATGGGATTCCAGATCATAACATGATGGTTGGGATTACGAGTTGGCAACAACAAGTTCCAATCGAACAAGATTATACAGGAGGTAATAGTTGGTCTATTCCTATTCAGCCAGAATTAGCAGATGAGCCGCTCTCAACTTTAGAACATTTTATGAAAGGTGCCATTGCCATTGCGGTCAACGGTGTTCCTATTTTCAACCCGTTGAACAATCGAGGTGAAGATGCCAAAGTTGAAGGTGAATTAGATCAATGGGGTGGACATTGTGGTAAAGCAGATGATTACCATTATCATCTACCTCCGACACATTTATCTGACATAGTAGGAGAGGATCAGCCTGTCGCATATGCTTTGGACGGCTTTCCAGTCTATGGAGCAACGACGGATGAGCTAGATGAGTATTTGGGAAAATTCAATGACGATGGTTCATATCAATATCATACTGTTGAGGAGTTTCCATATTTCATGGCAGGTGTACGTGGGGTTGTGAGCATTGATTCGAATACGCCAGCTCCTGAAGATCAAATATCGCCACAGGCTATGTCTACTCCTCTTAGAGGTGGAGATTATGGTCCCCTCAATGGAGCAACAATTATTGGTTTTACCTCTGAGGGTTCAAATGCTCGTTCAGTGGAATATCAAATAGAGAATGAATCTTACTATGTAAATTATAGTTGGGATGATGATGGTTTGTATACCTTCAATTACCTGGATGCTAATGGCAATTCAACGGAAGAAATTTATCAACGATAAGACAGTTGTCCTATCACATATTAATATTATAAATTGAAATGAAAAACACATATAAATTGATCGTAATCCTTAGTGCTATGGCCTTTACGGCTTGTTCGAGTGAAGAGGAATTGTCTGATATAATAGATGATAACGAAACTGAGTTTACACTATCTAGTGTTGCCATATCAGGTGGTAATCTTCTGGACACCTACAAGTGTGAGGAGAAAGTAGACGGAATTGAAAATTCAATTCCACTTTCGTGGACAAATGTACCAGAGAGTGCTAATTCACTTGCGGTTGTGATGCATCATTTTCCAAATTCTAGTGATGAGACACAGGCCAACTCTTACTTATTGCTTTGGGATATTGATCCCAATGTGAACGCAATAGCATATGGTGAAGCTGATAATGGAGATTGGTATATGGGGGCCAACAAGGATGGTAACGCTATATCGTATACCTCACCGTGCTCTCCAAGTGCAGGTAGTCATGCCTACACTATTACGTTATATGCTCTGTCAGAAACGCCAGTTGATTTACCAAGTTCGAGTTCTTTAAATGTCGATTATGATACAATGATTGATGCAATTGGTACTGTAACTATTATTGACCGAGCTGTTTTGGACTTTAATGATGTGAATTAATTGCTAATTATTATATCATAATAATAAAAACTACATTCTTTCAAATAGACAATATGAAAAACTCACTTAAACTCCTTTTGTTAATAACTATGATGACTCCAGGCTTTATCGCATGCTCTGAAGAAGATGAAAGTGGTTGTATTACCTCTACTTGGTATCAAGACAGTGATATTGATGGGTTAGGTAATCCTGATATGAGTCAAGAGGCCTGCGAACAACCAGATGGATATGTATCGAATGATACTGACTCTGATGATACAGATGATGGCTCGGGTACTGTTTATGCTGGCACAGGTTCTGTGACACAGGGTAGTGCCACCTCAACTACGGCTAACCTGTATACTGCAGGTCAAAGAGTCGCTGGTGTAGGTACTATTAATTCTTTTGATGGACTCAGTTGGGTAGTGCCAGCAGAAGTTAATTATACTGATAGTTCGTTTCCATTTGCACCAGATTTGTACAATCCAGATGCTACTAAACATAGTTCCGCTGCTATAGCTTTAGCTGCTTTTGATCCGGCAGATGTAATAGAAGTTGATATTGAAGGAGAAGTGATTACTGCGTACATTTTTGGTGATAATTACTTTGAACTATATGTGAATGGTGTACCGGTAGGTAAGGATGCTATCCCGTTTACACAGTTTAAATCACACATTGTTCAATTCAGAGTAGCTACTCCCTATACCATCGCCATGTTGTTGGTGGATTGGGAAGAAAACTTAGGATTAGGCTCTGAAGATAACCGTGGTAATGCTTACCATCCTGGTGATGGAGGTATGGTGGCAGTCTTTAAAGATGCTGCTAACAATATAGTCGCTACCACCGGTAGTGAATGGAAAGCGCAGACTTTCTACACTGCACCAATCAAGGATTTGTCTTGTCCCACAGAAGATGGTGCCACTAGGAGTACAGCTTCTTGTGATACAGATGGTGTGGGTGATGGCACTTCATATTATGGACTACATTGGGAGATACCCGCTACATGGATGAATGAAGGTTTTGATGATTCGGAATGGCCAAGTGCCACAACTTATACCAATGATGAAATAGGTGTTGATAACAAGGAATCATATACCAATTTTACAGACATATTTGATGACAATGCTAATGATGCAGAGTTCATCTGGTCAACAAATGTAGTATTAGATAATGAAGTGATCGTGAGGTATGAAGTTCAATAGACTTCTAGATCTCTATTCAGTATAGGTGTTGAGCATGGATTGAATATTCTATTAATAGTTATTCAATCCATACTCACTTCAGTTATTTCGCTTTCTTTTTTGTAGCTGGTTTCGTTTTTACTTCGTCTTGTAAATCTGCTTTTTTTACGAACACCCTTGGCTGAACTTTTTTGTTCTTTATTGTTTCGTTGAGGTCTTCTAGATTATCAGCAATAGAATCAAGACTCACAGAAAGTTGTGCGTTTTGACCGTAACCTAATATCTTTTGACGCTCGATAAATTTGTCTACTATCAAACTCCATCTTGCTGTTTCCTCTTCTGACAGAATACCCATCAACTCTTTGAATTTTAAAAGATTGGCTTCTGCGTTTGAAGTTAATGTTTGAGACTCATTTTCATAATGACTCAGAATAATGCTATCCACTTCTCTTTCATTCATAAGTGGTAATAACTTCTCCGCCATTTTGTTCATGTCACGGTAGGATCCTTGAAGTTTGAAAGAAGGCTCCACTCTGTTCTCATCTGACATAGCAGCAGACTTGATATACATAAGGTTGACTTTCAAAATAGCATCCCTTGCTGTCAGTAAATGTTTGATGATAGCTACATATTCTTGAAGTTCATCAGCCGTATGACTGCCTTCAAATTTTATCCCTTCAGGAGAACCTGTCTCTGCCATTTTGATCACTGCTTGTACATCATCCAAACTCCTAGATACCAATCGGGCAAGTATAGAATTAGAGGTTAAGCAATTTTCAATGTAACTCAGCTTAAAGACGTCTTCATTTTCTCCAATAACATCACCAAGGTTATACGTGTCCGCTCGGTTGGTCAGCATGTCAGGCATTTGGAATTTATCACCTGATTCTGTGTATGGGTTACCTGCCATGACAACACAAACCTTTTTACCTCTGAAGTCATAGGTTTTTGTTTTCCCTTTATAGACTCCTTCAATTTTACGCTGGGCATCACACATGGAGATGAACTTCTGTAATAATTCGGGGTTGCAATGTTGGATATCATCTAAATAGATCATCACATTATTCCCCATCTCAAATGACAAGTTTAGTTTCTCTAGTTCCTCTGCAGATGCGGCATTTGGAGCATCTGCTGGGTCCAAAGAAGTTACTTCATGCCCTATAGCAGGACCATTTATCTTCATGAAAATGACACCTAGTCGACTGGCGATATATTCCATCAAAGTGGTCTTTCCATAACCTGGAGGAGATATCAAAAGAAGCAGTCCCATTAGATCTGTTCTTTTATTGTCTCCAGCAGAACCCATTTGCTTTGCCAGGTTGGCACCTATTAATGGAAAGTAAACTTTATCAATCAGTTTATTCCTGACAAATGATGAAAGCACTCTTGGCTTAAATTCATTAAGTCTCAGCTCTTCTTTATATGACTCTGACAGCTCTTTCTTTAGCTGTTGTAGTTTTTCAAATTGAGGTACAACTTCATTAGCATAATGTTTTAGCTTTTTGAAAAACTTGTTCACTTGTAACGTATAAGTGCTTTCGTCCAATATGCGATGGTCACCTCTTAATCCTTCCAGGTTGGTTTCTAATGAAATATGAAGTACTTGCTTCTCATTGAAATAGTTGTACAATAGGAGAGTAGCTATTTCATCGAGGTAGGAGACAGAGCTTGTAACACTTTGAGTGTTTAAATAAGATCTAAGCCATTGTTGGATGAGCCTTATTGCCAATACAGGGGTTTCCAATAACGGCTTAATAGTTTCATTGTATTGTTTTTCAGCTTTCGCTGATTTTAGATGTTTTATAAATGCTTGATAAGAGATACCGGCTTCAGAACTGATTGAGAATTCATCATTTCCGCCTAACTCATCGACCAAATAGTTGGCGATAATTTCCAAATCTAGTGCTCCGAAAATTTCAAGATCTTGACAAGTCTTCAAATCTTCTATTATGTCATGTTTTAGCCCTTCGAACTCTTTGGATTCTGGGAAGATGCTCAAAATAATAGCAGAAGATTTAATTTGACTATTAAAAGATTCCTTTTGCTCTAGTGAGATGCATGAGTTCCAATAAAAAATACCTGCAGACCTACTAGTTGCATCATATTTAAGCACACCAGCTACTTTGTATAGTTCTATTACATTTTCTAAGATTAACTGTGTGTCATATTCATGAATTCCTTTGACATATCCTTCTTGAAAACGAGAAGTCATTTCCTTTTGAATCAGTTTTGTTCTATCCTTTTCTGGTAGCCCCAAATAATCATCTAAGGTATGATCGCCAGAATTTGATGTCAGGTCTTTGAAAATAGAGTAGGCCAAAAATTCACTTCTGTATACCTCTTGATTTTCAGATATGATTGATTGGTCCCATAGACCTGTCAAATCTAATAATTCTTGATTGTCGATTACCTCAAAGAAATCAGTGCCAGCCAAATGAAAATTAGGAAGCTTGTTTTTGAATACTAAACTAAGGTCTAGTTCTAGCTTATTGATGTAGAACTTGTGATTACCCATTGAGATGATATTGTCACCATCTACAAAGAGTTCTTGTTTGTCTTTTAGTTGTCTTAGAACATCTTCTTTGATTGTTTTTAATTGACTATTGAGGTCATCGGCTTTCACCGTTTCATCCATGTCAACTAATTTCTCTGCAATGGATCGAACTTTTTCAACCATCATGTCAGAAGCAAAATAGCTGTTGATTGCGTCCTTTGATTTTAGACTTCCTGATTTATTGTTGATAGCGCTTAAGACTCGTTCAGCAGTTTGAAACAACTGGTTTGACTTTTTACTCCTTTGCTCAATCAAATAGAGTTTTTTCGATTCAAAGGCGTTGTAAACCTCTTCACGCTTAGCTGTGACAACCTCGACGAATTCATCAAATTCAGAGAATTTACCTTCTAATTCTTCTATTTGAACCACTAGTTTAGTGAGGTATTCTTGGCATTGCTCTGGTGTGTCACAAATATCAAGATAGTTGGCTACAGATTGCTCCAGTAACTTGAGTGTGGCATTGAACTCTGCCTGACCTTCATCCGAAAGAAGCGATTTTCTTTTCTTGGCAAGTGCTCCTTTGATCTGATTATAATCACCATAGATTTCAGATATGTTTTCTATAATCTTCGTCGTCTGGGTAGCATCGGATATTTTTAGATTACTGACTGTTTCGATCAATAGATCCAATTCTCCAGCTACTTTTTCACCTACCGTAATAAGCTCATCCGCTTCTACCACCTTAGCTACTTTTTCAATACTATTTTGGTAGTCAGTTATCTTTTCTTTGAATGGATTCAATGCATGATCTTGCATTAAGAACCTGACACAAGATTCTGAGACTGCATCTGAAGCCTCAGACAACTCTTTGTCGAATGATTCTAATTGAGGAACTTCAATATAGCGTAGGTCCTTTGCACTAATGACTTCTCCTCGTGATTCACGGATCTCTCCAAGTAAATCAACATAGGCATCAATCTTTCCAAAAGAAGCTTTTGACCTATTGAGTAGGTGGTCAACAGAGGTGCCAATTTCCTTTAATCTAACTTGAGAATTTTCCTTTATACGACGAACTTTCTCATATTCATCAACAGCTGATTCTGCAACTTTTCGAATCTCTACTAATGGCAGTTTTAAGTTGAATTCTTCCTGGTCTCCAATCCAATAGTAGGTATCTAAGATGTCGGTAGCTTTTTTGATTACATCGAGGTATAGGTCACCATAAATCTCTTCTCGGCTAACTAGATTGATAATCTCTTGGCACTCTGCCATTGCTCGTACAACATCTTTGTTCCCTATCTTCTGCAAGCTGGATTTTTTCATCTCCGGAGCTTTGAAGTTGGGGCCGGTAAATGGTGTTTGCCAGATTTGGATGGCATGGTGTTTTTTAGGCTCTTCTTCAGCCTTAAATAGACACATTTCACCATTTTCAAAAATGGTAAAGCCATGGCAAATGATTGGGTTCTCAACTTTTTGAGCGATGATATTATAGTTGAGCATGAGGTATATGCCTTTCTCTCTATGGTAAAAAACATAGATAAAATCTTCACCATTGATAGAAGTAATCCTTCTTTCAAAAAGCATGTTTGAAAGCTCGAGATCAAAAGTTTTGTACTCTCCAGACTGTAGGTAATAGCCATTACTAAAGATCAGTCCATGATTGTCAGGTAGGAGGACACAAGACTCCTTGATCGCATCAATGCGTTTTACCTCCCTTAGTTTTTCATTGTATACGAGGTATCGTGATTCTTCTTGATAGGGTGTTACTCGGATAATGATGATATGCCCTAATGAAGCATAGCTAATCTCACCATCCTCCAAGGTTTGTTGTTTGTGCATGACATCCTCACTATAGATGCCTTCACCATTCTTGGTGTTATCTTCAATCTTTACGGTCAAATCACCACCGACAGTCTCAACAAATACACGGTCTTCAATCGAGACATGTGGGTGCAGTCCATCTCTGAAATGCTCTCTACGAGTTTTTACCCATTCGAACTCATGCTGTGAAGGGAATTCATATTCATGGTCACTACGGTTGTCAATATATATGATTTTGTCATCCTTGAGTGCCCATTTAAAAGTCTTAATATCTTCTGCTTTCTTACCGACACGAAATACCATGTGTAAGAAAGCTCCTTGAATGGAAAATCTTAAAAACTGGGTGCTTTTATAGTACTTATATAGCTTCTGAAAGTCGTCGACAAATGCGGCATTATTCAGAATGTTATCAATAGGTAGCTCATGGAAATTATGATCCTTGAATTCGAAGTAACTAAAGACATCAGATAATTTGATTTCACTTCGCAACCCCATGCGTACGTTATAACCAAACAGGAAGTAATCTCCAAGAGCGACCATGTCCCAAGGCGTACAGTTGTTTTCTGTCGTAACCCTTTCTGTAGCTTGTATTTTGGTTTCTATTGTTCCAAAAACACTTTTTCGCTCATCATTTAGTGTGGTGAGCTTTTGGGTGAGTTCTCCAGCGTGATTAACAATCCGACTTCTCATCAGTTCGTAGGTTCCTGCTTCGAGATTTCCTGATGTTGCGGGTGTTGTAGTTTCTTCGGCCATGTTTGTCGATAGGTGTGAATGGGACTAGAAAATAGAGTAGGAGTTACTATGAACTCCTACCGCTATTTGGGTAGATTTTGGACTATAGAAGTACTATATATTTATATCTTCAACCTTTTGGTTGGATATACCTAGTGTTTCAGATATTCCACTTAGCTGTCTCAATAGGTCTCTGTCATCGGTAGTGGTGGCTTTGTTGGTAAGCTTTAGCAACAATGCTGCAACACTCAGATCTTTGACGTCTTGCGCTGACATTCCAAATTGCCCAACAAAATCAGTCAGTCTTTTTTTGAAATTATCCCCATTTTCAAGACTGAAGAAAGTGTCCTTCACTTGTGTCAACGTTTCACTATGGTTGACCAATTTATCTACTGATTTACCTTTTGTGATTGAGCCTACAATCTGATCAAAGAACATCGTCTCTCCACCCACTATGTCAATATTGGCTGCTTTCAATGCTTCAGAAATAACTTCTGCTTGAGATTTGGCAATTTCTTTTTGGATATCAATTTTGGACAATTCTATATCTTTATCATTTTGAAGTTTCAGTTTGAATTCTTCATGTGACCTTCCTACAGCATCAAGCGATTTCATTGCATCGGCCTTCTCTTTGATGCCTTCTGCATCTGCTGAGAATTTCTCATTCATGATTCTAGCTTCTGCTAGTCCTTGTTTCTCATTCGCTGTAGCTTTCAATTCAATGACTTGCGCTTCAGAATTCCCTTGTTCCAAGTTGATTTTCGCAGCAACTAAACCTAGCTTTTCATCCGCTTCGGCCTGCGCCATACCTTTTTCTCTGATTCCTTTTGCTTCTGCTTCTGCTTGTGATTGAATAATAGATGCTGCTGCCTCTCCTTCTTTTTCACTTGCGGCAGCTTTTGCTTCCATTACTTGTGCCTCTGAGATGCCAATTGCAGCAGCCTCTGCAGCTTGTGCCTCTGCAAGAGTTTTGGTTGCTTGTGCTCTATGTATGGCAGAACTTTCAGCTGCCTGAGCATCAATCAATACTTGTTTTGCATAATGTTCAGACGCTTGTTTCTTAGCTTCAGCATCTTTGATTTGTTTTACCAATGCCTCTTCAGCATCTTTTTCAGCTAAAGTGATGGCTACCTTTTTCGTTCTATCTGCATCAGCAAATGCGACGATGTCTTTCATCTTTTCCTTTTCCTCAACTACTGTTTTTTCAATAGTGACTCTTTCTCTGATGACATCTTGAATGTTCTTTCTTTCTTCTTCGACAGCTTTTAACTTCTCGATTTGTGCAATTTCTACTAATCTTTCTTTTTCAGTAAGCTCTAGTTGTCTGGCACGGTCTACTTTTTCTGTTTCAACTACTTCCGTACGTTCCTTGTTTTTCATTGCAACGATGACCTCTCGTTGTCTATTTTCTTCCGCTACTTCTATCTCTTCATCCGAAGTGATTCTAGCTCTTTCAGATTTCAGTCTTTCTTCTTCTTTTACCTTAGAAGTATCCGCTTCTTCTCTTGCCTGAATTGATTCAATCTGTCTTTTTTGTTTTGCTTCTGCTTCTGCTTGCTGTTTTTGTAATTCAAGAATAGTTTCTTGAGCTTCTACATCTTGCTTTGTCAAAGTCATTTCCTTTTCTCTTTGGATCTGATTTGACTTCATTTTTTCTGAAGCTGTCAATTCGATGATTTTCTTGATACCCTGAGCATCCAAGATGTTGTTTTCATCCAATTCATACATAGGTGTTTGTTCCAAATAGTCAATGGCACAATCGTCTAGTACATATCCGTTTAGGTCTGTCCCGATAATATTTAATATGTCTTGTTTGAAATTATCCCTGCTGCTGTATAAGTCAACAAAATCGAAGTTTTTACCCACTGTTTTTAGTGCTTCTGAGAATTTTGCGTCAAAAAATAGTTCTAATGACTCCTGGTGAGAAGCTCTGGTGCTACCGATTGATTGTGCCACTTGTTTTACATCTTCTATAGTTTGATTCACCCTAACAAAAAACGTCACTTTTATATCTGCACGCATGTTGTCCATACAGATTAGGCCTTCTTTGCCAGTACGTGCAATTACTATCGTCTTCAATGTGATATCCATTAATTCCATCTTGTGGATCACAGGCACAACGAATATACCAGAAAATGAAACTTTGGTTCCACCCATGCCTGTTCTTACTAAAGCCTGTCCTTGTAAGGCTTTTCTGAACATTTGGATGATGACGATGAGGCCGACGATTAATAATAGGCATGCGGCTACTGCGACATATATAATAGATTGTGTCATAATTATTGATGTTATTTTTAAAGAGTGTAAGGTTCGACTGTGTAATGATTGTTGTCAGATGATTGATCTAAAATTAATGCCGTATGACCTTTTTCTACGACTTTGTCATCTTGAGTTTTAGCTGAAATTAGGACGGAGGTTCCTCCCACTTTAATTTCCGCTTGACTTAATCTTTCAGAAGTGATTCGGAGCTTTGCGGTACAAATTTTACCAACAATGTTCTCAATAGCTTCTGTATTTTGACGTACTTTTCTATAAAATTTAGCGATAGGTAGCGTCAAGAATTTTGCAATGAACAAGCTACCTAAAAAAGTAGGTGCAAATACAAATATTTGTGCTTGCCAACTATGAAAACCTAGGAAGTCATTGACCATTAGCGTGATCATCCATTGCGGTATCGCAAAAAATGTAATGAATATCATCAATGGCATATGTCCTATGTTAAAGAATGATAAGACAGAAGCAAAGCCTCCAATATCTGTTTCTACATCCAGATCAATATCTACCGCATCCATATCTACCAATCCTAATATCACGATAAACCAATATATCATAACAAAAAGGAGCAGTATAGTAGGGATCACGTTGATACCTGAGAAAGCAAATTCTAATAGTTCATTCATAAAAATAGTAGGTAAGTAATGGTGAATGGATTGTTTTATTTATCCATTCCAAGTTTTGCTTTGAGAGCAGCCAAGTCATCAGATGCTTTTGGGGAATCTCCTTCTAGCGCTTTATCTATTTCTGCATCAACAGATTTGCTTTCATTAGCAATATCTCCGTAAGCTTCGGCTAACGCTTCTTGTTGTGCAACTTTTTCTTTCATTCGTTCCAACATCGAAACAGTACTTGAAGCATCTATTTGTGCTATTTGTTTATTGACCTTTGCTGAGGCTTCACTCACTTTTACTCTTGCTTTGAGCGTCTTTAGCTCGTTTTCATAAGTACTAATGGTAGATCTTAAATGTTTAATATTGGCATCCAGTTGTTCTACATTTTTTTCAAATCTTTCGTGCTCTACTTTTTTGCTATTCGTAGTAGCTAGACACTCTTCTTTTTTAGTCAGTGCCACAGTAGCTAATCTATCTGCTTCACTTGCTTCTATAGTGCCGTCTTGTCCTTTTTTCAATAATTGTACAGCTTTGCTTTCATAGTCTTCTGCTTTAGACTTGTTAGACTCTACTTCACCTTTAGCTCTAATCGCCATTGCTTTTACCTCAGCAAAGCTTTTGAGGGAGCTGTCCAAATCCTTTTTCAAATCACGAATACCTTGCTCGGTCATGTTTATCGGATCTTCTAATTTGTCTATAGCTGATTGAGTTTCTGCTTCTCCAATTTTGAATAATCTGTTAAAAACGTTCATCGTATGTTTGTTTTGGTTGAAATTTATTTACTGTAATTGATCAATTGATCACTGTATTCACTGAGCAAAAGACTTAATGAGTTTAATGTTCCTTCAATCTCATTGAGGTCTAAGTTCTCACACTCATGTGTATTTCTATATAGCACCTTTTTTCCTGTTTCGTCTAAGGCGAATGCCCCGTGTATGATATCTCGATTCTTAATTAGTAAACTTTTGAATATATCTAAAGAGTCTTCTTTTATTTCAAATAGAAATTGTTCTACTATTAGGATGGGATCTGCCAGAATGATTACTACGTTCTTAATGCCGTAAGCTTCATTATCGATGACGATTAAACCTTCATTTTCATCTTCTTGAATTATGTCGTATTGAAGGTCTTGTAAATAGTCTTTAACTTTTTGAAAATGGTTATTCATTTGTTAGGTTTTTAGGGAAGTGTCGAAAGTAGTAATAATCTTTAGTTTATAATCTTTAGTGAAGCTTTTTCTGATAACTGTAGTGGGTTTAAGTGTTTTGTTTTGATTAATTATGAGTAAGTTTACGAAGAAAAAAGACAATAGTTGTAGCATGGCTCAAAATAATAGCAAAAAATTATCTTTCATCGGATCAAATATCAAGAAGATCAGAAAAGTGATGCATATCAGTCAAGCAGAATTTGCTGGCATGTTTAACCTAGCTCGTCCAAGTGTAGGTGCATATGAAGAGGGGAGGTCTGAGCCAAAGATTGATATGATCATTGTTATGGCAAGTCATTTTAAAATTTCAATAGATATATTATTGACACGTGATTTAACTGTAAATGAAATTTTCAATTTAGATCAACTCAATAAAAAATTGGATAGTGTTCATCTTTCTGATCATAATACAGAAGTTGAATCAATTGAAAGTGCAAAGTATAAAACCCCGCTGTTAAGGTTGAGTCAGTACCTGGACTATATAGTAGGTTTTAAAAACGCTGATTTTATTCATCAATTAGAACATATTCAACTTCCGATGGCGTACGATGAAAATGTTAGGGCTTTTGAAATGAATGGTAGTGAAATGGAGTATCATCAGCAAGGGTTACATCATGGTGATGTTTTAATTGGCTACAATCATTCGATTGATAATTTGAATGATAGTGTTGGGAATGTATTTTGTGTTGTTCATAAGGAGCAAATCTTCACAAGAAGATTATCTGAAGTTAATGAGACGCAAGTCTCTTTTGAATCTGACGACCCGCATTACCAAAGGATTGATTTGGAAAAAGGCGATATTTTTCAATTATGGAAAATAACAGAGGTGATTTCAAAATACATAACCAAGCCTTCTCTTTTAGAAGAGAGGATCATGAAACTGGAAAAGGAAATGGAGTCAATCAAAAAGGCTAATTAGTGGTTGATTGAATCAGGAGTTTTCAATTGCTATGAGAGTATTCCCTGACTGCAATCTTCCCATTGACCGTAGACTGTTCGATTAGCTAGCCTTTGTTCTCACTGATTGGATTGTCTTCCAACAATTGTTGGAAGACCAATTAGATTGTGATACCCTTCCAAAACAACCGTTGGAGACCAGTTCGGCCATGGGATGCCTCTTAGACCGGCGTTTGGGAGGGGGGTAGCCGTGATAGGGCATCAAAACAACTGTTGAGGAGGGTGATCGCCGCACAATGGTTCCCAAACTGCCGTTGGAGAGGTAGTTGGTCGTGAGATGGGTCCGCTACAGTTGTCGGGGAGGTAGTCGAGAGTGAGATACAGGTGCAACGGGTGTTTAGTGGTAGTTTTGTCATCTTTTCGACCAACATAATCAATTACACTACTATATAATCGACACTGTTAATAGGTAGACAATATGCTGTGGCAAACTTAGTACATAGCGGTTCTGGATTTATATTTACTTTTTGCTAAGAGACATATACAAGTAAATAATTGCACCAGTGGGGGCGGTGTATGGTGAATACGACCTCATGTATTCTCTAAAAAAGAAGAAGATTTATGACATGATTATTCAGATGAAGATGGATTTGGATTTATGTATTTGATTATTAGCGTTACTTTTGAATCATTGAAATACTTCATCATCAATATTTAGTTTATGCCATACCAAGATGTGTTTGTTCTTTTCTGGGAACAGGTAAAAGAAAGTGTCCAAGAAGGTCGCTTTGCCAAGTTAACGATGGCAAAGACCATTGGTAAACCTAATTTGAAAAATATATTTGTCAGACCCGTCTATTCTGAAGATGGCTTTAAGGTCGTACTGAAATTACGCTTTAGATCTAAAGAAATGGAGGATAAAGAAGATGAACTTACGTTAGAAGAGGCTTTTGAAGTCTTGAAACCACATCTCAAAAAGTCTTTTTCATCTGTTCTGTTATTTACCACAACAAAGGATGTTATTTTCAAAATTAATAAAAAGGATGCGGGCAGTATTACTGAGAACCCACCGTCATTTAAGAGCATTCCGCAAGATGATAAGGATGTGGAATAGATTAGTAGTGCCCGTTCGTGAGAGATGTCTATTACGATGATTTCTTATAGTCCTACTGGATTGTTAAATCTTTTGAGAAAGCTACTTTGATGAATAACCACATTTGAAAAATGCTGGAATATGCTTCTGAGAAAAACCGTGATAGCCTGACGAAGTGCCAGATTATCTCTCCTCGGTGATGATTAAGGCTGACCAATCGATCGGTCTGGGGTCAGCTGGGGATTACGCTGATCTTCGTCTTCCTTCGTCATCCTTATGTTTGGTCAAGTAATGACGGATGTGAATGTGGGGATTACCCTTGTCTACTGAAGGAGGGCGACCTATACCTTCGATTCTTACGTTTGGTCGTGTAATGAGGAAGTTATTAAAAAGGTAGAGATGGATAATAAGACCTCTATGGCGGTCAATACCCCTCCATGGTAATGGGGAAGCTCTTCATGCCAAATAATATTCCGTCATGGTGATTAAAGTTTCCTCATGCCAAATAAAATACTGTCATGGTGGTGTTTGACCCTGTCATGGCAACCATGGTAGTCATTTAATCACCGTACTTAATTAGAGCTGTCCATAATTGACAAATTTCGCTGAACAGACCCGAACGGACTCATATATAGCTTTTTATAAAATAGAAGGTATCTGAGTCAGGTAATCATTTTCCCAGATCTTCAAGTTAGTCTCCTGGTCAATGTTAGCACCGGAGAGTATAATCAGTATTTTTTTCTTAGCAGTTTGCTTTCTCATCCATTGTCTTGCTGCTTCCATAGATATAGCACTGGTGGGTTCAACTCTTACTTTTAAAAGATGCGTCAGCCACTGCGTCCAATAGATCATGTCTGGCTCACCGACTTCAATGAAATCATCCAATTTCTTTAAGTATTCAAAAGTCAGCTCACTAATGGAGAGGGTCATCGCTCCGTCTGCTAAGGTTTTTGGGTTTTCAGTTAGTCTATGAATTTTGTTGTTCTGTAAAGAAATGGAGGCGTCATTGGCATTTTTAGGTTCTGCACCGATTACTTGTGCATGAGGTGCCAGCCCTCTAGCCGAAATCAGAGTACCAGATAAGAGTCCGCCACCACCGCAAGGAGCAAAAACAGCATCTATACCTTCAATTTCATTTAGTGCTTCATATGTTGCAGTTCCCTGCCCATTGATAACCATATCATGGTCGAAAGGAGGTATCCAATACGTGCCGCTATGTTCAGATGCTGCTTTCACTTTTTCATCAGCTTCTTTTCTTGATTGACAAAGAATAACGTCTGCTCCGTATGAGGCAGTGGCTTGTATCTTTACTTTGGAGGAGAAGGTGGGCATGTAGATGCTTGATTTTATCCCAAACATATTAGAAGCCCATGCGACTGCTTGTGCATGATTTCCAGAACTATTGGCGATGATGTGATCTGGCTTTTGCTTGTTCTCAATTAGCCAAGAGATCGTATTACAAGCACCTCTTGCTTTGAAAGCCCCAATTTTCTGAAACCCTTCTGCTTTAAAATAAATTTCATGACCACACCATTTATTGAGTAATGATGAGGTAAGTATAGGGGTCTCGTTTACAAAGTCGTTGATTCGTTTCTTTGCTTCTTTTATAGGGCTTAAATCAAATAGTGAATTCATGGAAAGTGCAATGATTGTCTAAGAATTTATGGTTTTGTTATGAGCCCAATTTACAATTTTACGGTTGTTATTTTAGCCGTAAAATCATAAATCTGTAGGGTTTTGAAATTACGCCAGCTTCGGGTTAGGGACGTAATACCTGTTATATTTATAGCCTTTGTCAAGGCACGTTTCTATTTCATCCAATCCGTCATGTATTCGGCTATTGCTGCCCAGTTATTTTCTTCCATCATCCAATGCGCATTCTTTTCAAATACTTTCAATTCAGCATTGGGTTTGTATTTTTTCATAAGCTTTTCTGATATTTTTACTGGCGAAGCATTATCAACACCTCCCGAAACAAACAAGATTGGAATGTCAATTTTTGAGTACTTAATCTTATTCGGTTTCTTCCCAAACAAGTTCTTTATCCAAATCATTTCTTTCATGACTAATCCAGATTCAAAGGTCATTTTAGAATAGACTTCTTGTTGCTTAGGGAGTGGTAAGTTGTGCAGCATGCCATCGACAGCTTGTTCAAATGTTGGTTTGGCCAAACTCTCTTTTAATTGCGCCACTTTGTTGACCCATTTTACGGAATTGATGCTTTCTGATGGTGGCATCATTCCATAATTTGCTGGTGGAGCAATCAATATCATTTTTTCAATCAGACCTTCCATTGCTAACCGTTGTGCGATGATACATCCCATCGAGTGCGCAACTATAGTTGGAGGCGTATCCAGCGGCTCAACAATGGTTCTAATTTGATTTACATAATCTTCCATGCTCACACCGATCAAAGCGTCATTTTGATTGGCTGAGTGATAGTTAAATGTTGGAGTGAGAATGGTGTGTCCTTTTTCTGAAAAGTATGTTTTGTAGTTATCCCAAACCTCTCCCGTGGACCAAGCACCATGAATGAAGACTATGGTTTTGTTATGGTTGGTTGTACTTTGAGCGTTCCCTGTGAGATTCATAATTACGGTCATTAAGATTAATGCAATTGTTTTCATAATTTTTGTAAATGATTATGATACAAAAGTAGGGGGAGGCACTAGTCAACCTCGTTAACCTATGGTAACAAATGAATTTCAATCTGCATGATGAAGGTTGAAAGCCGCTATTTTTCTTTGCGGATTCTACTCAAGGATTGAGGGGTAATACCCAAATAGGAAGCTATTAGGTATTGAGGAACTCTTTGCGGCAAAGAGACTCTGTTTTTTATCAGTTTTTCATAGCGCGTTTTGGCATCATCCATGACCAAGGATACTGCTTTGTCGTGCCAATTTTTAAATAATGATTCCGCTATTAGTCTACCTACTCGCTCGTATGAATGTTTTTGGGCATATAAATCGGACAGGTCTTGGTGCTTAACCACTAGTAATTCTGCATCTTCTATGCATTTAACATCTTTTTCGGCAGGCTGATGATCAATGAAGTTTTTGTAGTCAGCAATAAATTCATTTTCTAATGAAAATTCATCAATTATTTCATTTCCTTCTTTATAATAAACACACATTAAGCAACCTTTAACAACAAATCCTATGTAGGCACATTTTTTTCCTTCTTGAATAAAGAGGTCTCCTTTCTTGAGTGATATAGATTTGAACTTAGAAAGGAAGGTGTCCAAGTCTTCATTGTCTAATGGTAGAAACTGTCCAATATGTCGTTTTATTTCGTCTGTCATATTTTAGTTTTTCCTAACATCGAAATGAGGTGTTGTAGCACTTGATATCATATAGTTCTGCAAACTACCCATAAGAAAGAAGAAAAGCCATTTCAATTAATATTGAAAAAGGAAGTAGTGATTTGAATCTATTCAAGATTATTGATGTGATATTGAGCACTCTTTAGATTTCTTTTACTTAGATACCTGTTTCTTGGTTGGTAAAGGAAACGTCCCTACCACCAAACTATAAAAAACGCTGAGTAGGAACTCTTATGTTTTTGCCAACATAGTGGTGCTTGTTTCTCATTCATGTGCGTGTCAATCTGTTTTTCTACCCCATGGAAGTCTGTCCAAGTTTCGTTTTCTGAAGGGTCCATTCCCCATTCCTTTTTAGAAGGTAAGTAATAGGTTTTGGTTGAATGATCAAGAGTGGTAAATGTCTCAAAATCTAAATAGAAGCCTTTGACGAATTTTTGATAATCCGGGGTAATACTTGCTTTGTATTCATAGGGAATGAACAAAGAGACCAAAAAGCATAAGGCTTGAGATGCTTGGTCAATATCTATATGATCCAACTTTGATTGCGTATAAGGATGATGGAGTAATGGGAATTGTTTTCTTTTTAGTTTTTCTAATTTCTCTATTAATGAGTCATTCCTATTCGGGCCTATCCAGTTGTTAATTGGACCATCAGAGAGGCTAGGGTCAAACAGATAAAACTTGTATGCCAATTCCATATGGATGACCTGTTTTGCATTGATGTCTTCAATAATAAAGTCTATTTCACCTATGGTGTTTTTATTCTGGATCAGCTGGATATTTTCATAATGTATGTTGAAGCTGGTAGATGCTTTGATTAATTCAGATACTATCTTTTCTATCAAATGGCCCAATCTTACGTTGGTGGGTAATTCGAAATCCGGATCAGTTTCAAAATTTAATGCTGATAAATCAAAAGTGGGTACACCAGTAATTGAAAAGTCTAGACTTTTGGCTTGTAATATGGATGCTATCCTTGACTTAGTATTCATTGTTCTCAAAAACTAGTAATAACCTTGTTTGCCCCAGGCTGGAATATGTTTTAGTGCATTTCGTTGCTTCCTACATTCTTTCAGTTGTTAGATACTGGATATTTGAACGAAGACAAAGAGAGAGGAGTCTATCATCTGAAAATCTATAATCTAACTTCTTGATAGCAAGAGAATTTCACAAGTTTGAAAATAATCCCAATCATACATTTATGCCCAAGTTTTTCGTACTGGAGTATTTTGAAGTTATTGAATAGCTAATCTGGTTGGGTGGGCACCTGGATGGGCGGGATTATTATATAGAGGTCAGTAGTTAATTTTATATAATTTGAGTTTGATAGATTTTATCAGCGTTAACCATTCTTGTGATTAAGTTATTGAAGATTGTGTTTTTGCTTTGGGATCGATTAATACTAGAACAAAACTCCTGATAATATCTAACCACATTGAATTCACTCTACTTAAATCATTCGTCTTAAAACTCTGCGAGAAACAAAAAAATATCTTCGTATCTGCATGATGCAGCGAAAGATTAAAGATCTTGCATTTTTTTAAGAAACGCCTTCAGTAATTGTTAAATAGTTGGGGTGAAATAGTAGATGTTATGGGAGATTTCTATCCAGATCAAAGATGGGCAAGTGAGGGTGAACCTGAGCTGGGAGTAGGTGTTGTTGTTGAGATAAGTAAGAATCGTGTGCAAGTACATTTTCCTGCTGCAGATGAGACGCGACAGTATGCTTTAGCCAATGCGCCATTACGGAGAGTTGTTTTTAAGCCGGGTGATACGATTGTAGATGCCGACAAACGGTCTTTTGTTGTTGAGCGTGTGCAAGATGGGGATTTACTTTTGTATATAGGGAGCGAAGGAACTTTGTCGGAGGCGGATTTGGGAGACGTATCAATCAAGCATAGTGTCGATGATCGTTTACTTATTGGAGATGTAGAAACACCAGATGTGTTTGCGTTAAGAAGAAAAACATTGGAGTACGATCATCTGCGTAGAATATCTCCTATCAATGGTTTTGTAGGTGGGCGTATAGACCTGATTCCTCATCAGTTATATATCGCACATGAGGTGAGCTCCCGTTATGCACCGCGCGTATTACTTTCCGATCAGGTAGGGTTGGGTAAGACTATAGAAGCATGTTTGATCTTGCATCGCTTGTTATTGAGTGGTCAAGCATCACGTATATTAATATTGGTTCCAGATTCATTAATACATCAGTGGTTTGTTGAAATGCTAAGGCGTTTTAATCTTTGGTTTCACATTTTTGATGAAGAGAGATGTGCTGCATTGGACGATAGTGCACCCGACGGAAATCCTTTCTTAGATGATCAGTTGGTGATTTGCAGTACTTCATTCTTGGCCAATTCTTCTAAACGTGCACAACAAGCGATTTCGGCAGATTGGGACATGTTGGTGGTGGATGAAGCGCATCATTTGGAGTGGTCTTTGGAGAAAGCAAGTCTTGAATACAGTGTGGTTGAAATGTTGAGTAAAGAAGCGAAAGGGTTGTTACTATTGACCGCAACGCCAGAGCAGCTGGGGGTAGAAAGTCATTTTGCACGACTAAGGTTACTAGACCCAGAGCGATATGCTGATTATGATGAGTTCATTCATGAATCGCAAGACCATAAAGCGACGGCCAACCTTGTGGAAGACTTGTCTTTAGGGAATCCATTAAAGGGCAAAGATAAAGCTGCGTTGGAAGCCGAGTTTGGTAAAGAAAGAATCGCTGATGTTGAGAAAGGGGAAGCGGTGGCTAAAGATCAATTAATAGAAGATCTATTGGATCAACATGGTCCTGGTCGTGTGGTGTTTAGAAACACACGCACTGCCATGAGTGGTTTTCCAACCCGTAAGGCACATATAATTCCTTTAGCTGCAGCGGCCAATCAAGAGGAGTGGGTCAAGCGCTTGTCGAAAGAATATACTATTGACAAAGAAACAGAAGTTAGTACGTCTGTAAGACAGAAGTTTTGGTTTTCGGAAGACCCGCGTGTGACCTGGTTAGTTGCTTTGTTGGAGCAGCTCAACCCGGCCAAAGTATTATTGATCTGTAGAAGTAAAGAGAAAGTATTGGCTTTAGATAAAGCCTTGAAAAAACTCAGTAGTGCAAAGGTGGCGGTGTTTCATGAAGACCTCACCATTGTACAGCGCGATAGAAATGCCGCTTGGTTTGCTGAGGTTGATGGTGCTCGTGTATTATTATGTTCTGAAATAGGTAGTGAAGGCAGGAACTTTCAATTTGCACATCACTTGGTGTTATTCGATTTGCCTGTGCATCCAGAGTTATTGGAACAGCGTATTGGTCGTCTAGATCGTATTGGGCAAACGGAAGATATTAAAATACATGTACCTTATCTGAAAGGTAGTCCACAAGAAGTATTGGTTCGATGGTTTCATGAAGGCCTAAATGCTTTTGAGGAAAACATAGAAGGTGGTAATCAAATAGGTCAACTGTTCAATGATCGCTTGGTAGATACTGCTATGTCAGCAGCTAAAACTGATATAAGTACGAAGCTAGCCACGCTAATAGCTGATACAGTGGTGTATCAAAAAGAGCTAAAGCAAATAATGGCCAATGGTCGTGACAGATTGCTTGAAATGAACTCGTTCAGACCGTTGGTGGCTGATAAGTTAGTCGAGGAAATTAAAGCTGCTGATCGAGATTTGGGGCTTGAGATTTATATGACCAAAGTATTCGAACACTTTGGAATTGAAATGGAAGATTTGGCACCACGAACGTACTTGTTGCACCCAACAGGTACAAACAGAGAGTCATTCCCATCTATTCCTGATGAAGGAATATCAATAACTTTCGATCGGAAACGTGCCTTGAGCAGAGAAGATATAAGCTTTGTCAGTTGGGATCATCCTATCGTGACTGGCGCTATAGATATGGTGCTTAGTTTAGGTACTGGTGCTGCTGGTTTTGGCGTGTTGAGAGGTACGGAGGGAGAAGGGATATTGTTAGAAGTGATTTTTGTGCTGGAAACAGCAGGGAAGCATGGAGTTCACGTTGATCGTTTTATGCCTAGTACTTCATTGCGGGTTGTGGTGAATCATTCGGGCGATGAGGTGACTGAAGACTATCCGGTAGACCTGTTCAATAAGCAATTGATACCAGGGCGAGTAGATTACCTTATCGAAAATGAAACGTTGGTTGATACCATATTTCCAGATATGATGAAGACAGCGACAGAGATAGGAGAGCAATTGTCATTGAAAGAAATAGAAGGAGGTCTCGATCGTGTGAGTCAAACACTAGATCATGAGATCGCTCGTTTGGCTGCATTGTTCAAACGAAATAAATCCATAAGACGTGATGAAATTCGGACAGCATTAGAAGAGAAACATGTACTCACATCACTGATTGGAAGTGCACGAATTAGAATGGATTCAATTCAATTGATTAAAGAAGGAGATATGTAAAGAGAAGGCTATTTAATGCTCACAAAGAAGAGTGAAACAATGTACTATTACCTCAGCGTGTTTTATTATTCAAATGATGTGCTAAATATACACCAGTGCTCGCACAAGCTTGGATTAAATAACCTCCAGTTGGTGCATCCCAGTCTAGCATTTCTCCAATGCAGAAGTGGTTTTGTACTTGGTTTAATTCAAAATTGGTATCTACAGTATTTGTGTTGACCCCTCCCGAAGTTGATATTGCTTCATCAATGGGAGCCGAATCAATAATTGTGAGGGGGAAGTATTTAATGAATTGAGCTAAAATTTGAATGTCTAAAAACTCATCCTTTGTCAGAGTTGCTTTTATGAGTTCGATTATAGTGGGAGATAGTTTTATCTTATCCTTTAATGTAAGTGTGATGTTTGATTTTGAATCTAGTAGCCTTTTAGTGAGGGTTGATAAATCGAATGTAGGTTTAAAATCAGCATGTACCACCGCTTCATTACTTGAAGCCAAACGCGATTGTATTTCGGGACTTAATCCATAAATCGCATTACCTTCTATCCCGAATTTTGTAATTACGGCTTCACCTTTCTGAATTTTATTGTTCAGTGAAATCGAAATGTTTTTTAGTGGTTTACCTTCATTGTTTTGGATGAATTTTTTAGGCCAATTAATTTTATAAGCACAATTAGAAGATCTAAATGGCAAGGTATTAATCCCCTTCTTATTAAAAGTATCTAGCCAAGAACCATCAGACCCGGTTACTTTCCAACTCGAACCGCCCAATGCAAAGACGGCATAGTCTGACTTTACAATTTTCTTAGAATTGAATTCTAAAGAATTCTCCTCATCCCAATCGGTGAAGGTTCTGTTGAATTCAAACTTGACTTTTTTATTGATCAAAAACGTTTCGATGCATTTTAAAACGTCAATGGGTTTGATGCCTTTTTCAGGAAAAACCCTTCCACTACTACCGACAAAGGTTGGGATTCCGATACTTAACAACCATGCTCTTAAATCATTATTGCTAAAATGATCTAAAGCGTGATCTAGAAATGATGTAGGGGTATACCTGGACTTAAAACTAGAAAGTTCTTCAGCATGTGTAAGGTTGAAGCCGCCATCACCAGCTACTAAAAATTTGCGTCCAAGTGAGTTTTTTTTTTCATAAATGGTCACATCGTAAATGTCAGTGTCTAAGAATGCTGCTAAAAACAATCCTGCTGTTCCCCCGCCTATGATTGCAACCGTTTTTTTCATAAGTCAAAGGTTGCTCTTTTTTGATAGCAGACAATATTTGTCAAGAGATTTTCACCTTATTGAGATTGAAATATAAGTTGACTATTTGCTTTATGTAGTCTTTTGCATATTCAATATAGGTGCTCATACATGTGAATTGAAATGAGGGTACACTTATAATTGATCCTTCCAAGGCCGGGTCCAGAACCCATCTAGTTTGCCCGCACCGTTTAATACAATCCTTATTTCAAACTCTTCTTTCCACGATTCAAATTGAGCTTTGTACCTATATACATTGTAATATGGACTATCGTTTGATCTCATGAGATGGGAAAACGACAAACTCTCAAAGTCACCTAAATCAAGTTTTAATTGTACGTAAGATTGTTTTTGACGTATTTCATTAAAAGCCGCAATCATTTTAGTGTCGGCCTCTTCTTCAGTCAATGGGTAGTATCCACCCATTTTTCGTGTCGTCATGATGTTTTCAGCTAAGCCAGTTGCAAACTGAAGCTCATGTGTGTCAATTTTTGATTCAAGCACTTTATAGTAACCTAGATGAGGTTCGTTGTTAGATTTATTTATGTCTTGAGCATAGGCTGAATTAACAAGTAGATGCTTCATGCATAAAAAGAGTGTTACTTGAACCAATAATCTCAGTTTAGTTTTGGCTGTCCATATTGGTTTTTTGCTTTTCATGTTTTGTTTATTGAAGTGTTTCTTTCTACAATCCAGATACTTCCATAAAGTCACATTTTTGATGTTATATATGAGAATCCTAACGGGATTTCAATTCAGATTGGGCATATTTAAAACCAAACAGGTGCAAGTATTTACTTTTGCCTATGGCAAAGAAGTAAACGTTGTTCTGTCTTAAGGTGCTTATTGAGTATTGAGATGTTGATTGTTGGTAGTTGTCATACCATTGGAATCAAAAATCAAAACCCAAGGTTCCTGGCCCAAGCTTGTATGCCAACCCAATCCCTATAATCTCCTTCTTTCACTCCAAATATGCTCATGAACACTTTGGCTAATAGCTGTGTGGACCATGACATCTTACTATAGTCTAATACACCTGCAAATCCACCGATGCTCGTGAGAGAAACATCAGGAACCAAAGCTCGTATTTTTTCTGCATATCCGTTGGCTTGGGTTTTTGCCTTTTCGGATGGATCCGAGAGGGTGAGACATACGAAGAAGAAGGCCACTGATTTATCTTTCAGTATATGTTGATGGGTAGTGACAAACTCTCTTGTTTCTGACATCCAGTGGTCATATTGTATGGCGCTACCGATGATAATTTTATCGTAAGATGCTAGATTACTGACATCTTCTATCTTCTGTAACGCTACGGTAGTCCCCATATCCTCTAATACTGTTGCAATTCCTGCTGCCACCTCACCAGTAGAACCAAATTGACTTTGATAGACGACCAACGTCTTCGCTGTTTGGGTATTCATAGTTTGGCTTTTGATGTACTTGTTATTTGGAACAGTTTGGGCGAATAATACCTGCTTTCCCAACATCATGGCTCCACCAGTAGCAATAAGTGATTTCACACTATTGGTGATGAATTTCCGTCTTCTTATGTCTTTCATATATTGATTTTAGTATGATAGCATGGAACAAAACGCTCGCAAATAGGCACCAAACGTTTTGTTCAATAATGAGGAAAAAGCTATGCTGGAACACTTTCTGGTGTCCATACACCTGTTAGAGCAGCTTGTTTGACATAGGTGCTGAAGTCTTTGGGTTTTCGACCTAGTACTTTTTCTATATCATCGGTGATGCTTGCATTTCGTCCATCTAGCACTTGACCAAACAGATATTCAACCAACCAGATGAAATCTTCTGGTACTTGATATTCTCGCAGCATATCAGCGTATTGGTCCAATGTAATGGGGATGAATACTATGTCTCTGTCGGTAGCTTTGGAGATTTCGCTGATTACTTCTTTGAACGTCCATAGCTTGGAACCAGTCAATTCATGAATTTTTCCTTGTTGCGATTCGTTCAGGAGTGCTTGTACGACCACATCGGCGATATCATCCGTATCGACGTAGGCGACCGGTGTATCCGCTCTTGGTAACGCGACCTGTCCACTGAGGATGGAGTCTAAGAAGAAGTTCTCACTAAAATTTTGACTGAACCAATCTGCCCTTACAATAGTCCATTGGAGGCCAGCATTGATAACAATTTGCTCACAGCTTTGTGCCTCTGGTTCTCCTCTGCCTGAGAGTAATACAAGGTGCTTGACGCCCTGTTCAGCAGCGCGCTCCGTCAACTGCCTGACGGCCTGTTGCGCCTGTGGGATGGCCAGGTCAGGTTGAAAAGTGATGTATACCGCATCGATACCCTTCAGTACTTGTTCATAGCTAGCTGGGTTTTCCCAATCAAAGCTGGGACTCGTACTGCGAGAGGCCAATCTTACTTCATGCCCTAGGTCTGTTAATTTTTTCGTAACTTTTCTACCGGTTTTACCTTTTCCTCCAAGTACTAAATAGGTTAATTTTGCCATTATATATTTTGTTAAATGATGTGATAATTCGTTTTATAGTTTGGGGAATTAATTAGTGTTTCCCAAGCGGGTGATCAGGCAATGAGCTGTTGTTGTTTGAGTTGATATCTCCCGTATAGATAGAGGATGGTTATGTTTTCCACAATCAAGATCCATAGGAGCGGTGCGGATAAAAAGTTGGTATAGCTACCATTGTTGTAAGGGATCTCGTAGAATGGAATTGTAATAATTAAATCCAAAAATAGGGCCGTGGCGACCATGGTCAGTGCAACAGTTAGCCCATGAGTGGGGGGTGATTTTTTGTAATAAATATTGGCCCCAAAAATTGATATAGGTATCAAGAAAATAGCTACTGATAACCCCAGATAGACGGGTGAATCATGGAAGGTAGGAATGGTACCGAGTAGGGCGAAGATTGTGAATACCATCACCCACATCAGACTACCTGTTAGAATTGCTCTTGTAATTTTCATATTCCTTAATGGTTTAAATGACTTTGTGTAAAGCAAAACTGCTAATAGCAGCTTCAAGTCATTTGTCCAAAAAGGAGTACGATTTGTTCGAAAAGGATTACTTCTTTACATCGCTTGGTCTAAAACCAAACTTATTCTGAAATGCACTAGAAAATGAACTGAGGCTTTCGTATCCCACAGACCAGGCCGCTTCTTGGATGCTTAAGTTGCTGGTTTTGATTAGCTCATGAGCTTTTGTGAGGCGTTCGTTTTGTAGGAATTTGAAAACTGGAACACCAAATAGTTCTTTAAAATTCTTCTTGAGCTTGTAGTCATTGAGCCCTGTGAGTTTGGCCAATTCAGCTAGAGATGGAGGTGTCTCTAAATTCTCAGAGAGAATGTCTTTGGCTTTAAATAGTTTGTCTTGGTCCTTTACCACTGACTTATTTTCTTGATGTGATACTTCTGCCAAAAAATGCGCCAATAGCTCCGTGATTTGACTTCTAAGAAACATCTTCCTAGTTGGCCCTTCGTATTGTGTGTTTAGAATTTTGTCCACCGCCATCAGCATGTTGGGCGTCATATAAAAGCTTGGGCCTTCAACGAATATGTCTTTTGGATTTACTAGCTCATACAAGTATTTAGTGAACACTTCATCTTCTTGCCCCGGTAGTTTTTTGAGGTTTTCAATGGTGGAATAAATGACAATGCATTGTAGCGGTTGGGAAGGAGATACCTGATGAACAAAATCGACGGACCTGTTACCATAGAAGGATAACGCTATTCCTTTTGTGTTTTGATAGGATTTGCTTTTATCCCCATAACGGATCGTAAGGTTTACATTGCCGGATCCATAAAATGTAAATCCAATCACTTCATCTTCAAAGCTACAAATCTCCTCAACAGGCTTAGCACTATTTGATTGTTCAATCAAAATAACAAAATCGTTTAGCTCAATGATGTCTCTGGTCATAGTTAATGGTTAATAGTGGTTCAATTTATTGAATATATCGGCTGTTGCCAATAGAGACGAATTGATGATGTGTAATATTTGCTCTAAAGTCATGTAGGAGCGAAGGTCAACGTATGATGTTCTACTAAATCCAATGAAGGAAGTTATAGTTTGATTGAAATAATTCCAATAACGGGTCACACTTGACTGCTATCTTTTGTCTAAAGAGAAAATCAATTAAATCATTAGATAAAAGTATTATGGAATTAGTATTGAGAAATGTAGTAACCCTTTCGACCGTCTTCAGTGGTAGCTACGATTTGGCATTTGATTATCTGGCTGATCCGTTTAATCAAAAAGAGTGGGCAGTTCATTTTGTGCTAGATGTAGAACGTATCAATGGTGAGGTAATCGCAACTTTACCTTTTGGCAAGATGCCTATCAGGATAGAATCAGATAGGAGTACCGGTGTGATAGATATTTATCTTGGAGATGGGCCTTCGCGTACAAGGTTGATAGAAATCGAAGATAAGTTATGTGTGTACAATTTCACTTTGGCGCAACCAAAGGATATGCCTGATGAGGTTTGGAAAAATCAAGGCCTTCCCAACATGGAAGAAGAGCTCAATACACTTAGAACTATCTTAGAATCGAAATGAAGAAATTTGTAATAAGTACGTCGCTGGGTTTTATCGTGAACAATGTTGTCGCAACGTTAATCGCCATTTTTGTCCTTAACCCATTTCTCAACCCATTATTTGAGGGGACTGTCAGGACAAAAGAAGAAGGAATTGTAATGCCGGCTTTGCTCGGAGGTTACCTGTTATTGTCAATAATGATGGCTTGGCTATTTCCAAAGTTGAAATTGGAAGGGACATGGATGAGTAAAGGGTTGATATTCGGTCTGGCATGTGGAGCTATGACCTTTGTAGCAGGTCATTTGATTGTAGCTGGTTGGTCTGTATTGCCTGTATTGCCGATGCTGTTCTCTGGGATATTGGACAGTATATCCACATTGTGTACCGGTTTAGTAATTGCTTATGTTTACAGAGATGAATGAATTGGAAAACTATGTCAAGGAAGCCCTAGGTGGTAACAAGGACGCGCTGGAAAAAGTTGTAGAAGGAGTTCAGGACATGGTATATAATTTGGCGCTCAGGATGCTTTGGCATCCTGAGGATGCTAAAGATGCCACACAGGAGATACTCATCAAGATCGTGACCAGCCTGACGAAATATGAAAATAAAAGTAAATTCACGACTTGGGTGTATCGAGTTGCTTCCAATGAAACTCTAAATTATAAAGCCAAACATTTTAAGCATCAACCGACGTTCGATGAATTTGAACAGCAACTGGCGCACGGACAACAAGACAATATCACTTACACTCAAAATAGTGCCGATCAAAAGCTACTGGTTAATGAGGCGAAAATAGGGTGCTCTCATGCCATGCTTCAATGCTTGGATAGAGAAAGTCGTCTTTCGTATGTTATAGGTGAGATTCTTGAATTTAACAGTGTGGAAGCTTCCATCATTTTAGATATAACACCTCAAGCATTCAGAAAAAGGCTGTCGAGAATTAGAACCAACGTACGAAGTTTCGTGAGCTCAAACTGTGGCTTAGTAAACCCCTCGAGTAACTGCAGGTGTAAAAAGAAAGTAGATGTAAATATTAAGATGGGTATGATAGACCCAAATAATCTGTTGTTTACAAAGAACAAAGGAGAAAACCTCATTGAGGATATTGATAAAATCACAGACGAAGTTGCCTTGTTTCAGTCTAACCCATCTTATCACATGCCTGACAGTTTTCTAAATGAAGTCAAACGCATCATTACAACCTCCAGTATATGACATAAGGTCAATAGACACTTCTAAATTCAAGTCTAATTACGTATAGTTCATTGTTAAAAATAAGATTTTTTGAGAAGCTCCTTTTTTTAAGTTCTTGTTTATTTGTCATTATTTAGGTTTACCATCTAAAACTTATCCGAAATTAAAACAGAAGCCGTATTGGGTAATCATTTTTGGTCAAGAGGTTATTTTGAGAGTAAGTAGGATTAGACGAGGCTATGATAAAGCGCTATATGAAATATCAAAAGCATAATGATTCGAAATAAGTGTTATGATCCTTTGGGTCTAATCTGTAGATAAAAGCCACCGTTTTTAACGGTGGTTCTTTACTGGTCACAAAGAAGAGTTAAAATCCTACCGTGAGCTGGCAGGTATATGTTTTCAATGCATTTTTCTTTTTAAATACGAATCAAATTTTGAATACTAGAACTTCCTTTGGGCAGACAGTTGTTATGATTCAGATAAAAAATGCTTGAGTCTTTTTGACCAATTTCACTTCTTCTTCCTGTTGTTCCTATATCTATTACAGCATACATTTTTTTCAAATATTAGATCTACCCATATAAAGAGTGTTATAATATCTGATTAAATTGTTAGGAGTGATATGAGATATAATATGTGTATCATATTATATTTTAAATACTAATGATCCCGTTATAAATAGACGGTATCATTCAGGAGTGATTAAGAGATACCTTTAGAAAAAAGCGTTTAATTGTAATAAAATCTATATGATGAGTCATTATAGGTATATTAATTATGCTATTCTTTCTTTTTTAGCAATTCTTTTTTGCTGGAGCAATTCGTTTGCGCAGGTCAAAGGAATAATTTACGAATCCGCACAAAGTGGAGTGGCAGGAGAAGGTGCTGAATTGTTGGATCCAAATGGAGATGGATTCGTTTCTAGTGACAATACTGGTTTTACCTCAAATGATGAAGCAGAAAGTGAATTAAGTTATATCGCTTTACCCACTTCTTATTCTGAGTCTGATGGGGACATCTCTCATGGGGGAACTTGTTCGCATGTGGATTTAGTAAATACTGCAGAGACAGAACCGCTCTATTTTTACTCCGATGGAGTTTACTTGTTTTTTAGGTTTCGATTGGGTGGCTCTTCTGGTAGTACAAAAACATATTCTGTTTTTATTGATAGTGATGAAAAATTTGGTTTTTTAGGAAATGACGCGGATCCCAATGCCGTCACTGGAAACCCTGGATTTGAAGTAGAAGTTGCGCTACATACCAATGGTGGAGTTGCCATCTACGACGTTGATGGTACAGTCTCACCTGTCGAGGTAGATCCACCATACAAAACGAACAGACCAGCCAATCTTCATTCACAAAAAGCAGTTGCTTATACTACAGTGTGTGACGACAATGATTATTTCTATGATTATTATGTGTCTTTTGCTGATTTGGCATTGACTTCATCTGCAATAGATAACAACACACTAATGCGAATGGTTGGGCAATCAGGTATTAGTGCCAACGCATTGACCGGGTCCACTTCAGGATCAGATTTAGCTGGTATTGACGATGATACAGGTAATGGGTTTGATTTGATGGGTGATTTGGTGACAGTATTTCCTCCAGTGTCAGGCAATGACTTGTCTACCGGTGATCCGATTTTGCCACGAGCGACTTGCCCAGTCATTAATTCACCAATAGATATTGATGCTATTATAATTTCTGGGACATCTTCAGAAATTGATGAGACAACCATTGAAATTTTCGAGAATGGAGTGTCCCTTGGGATTACTAGTGTAACAAGTGGAAGCTGGGAGTATGATTTGAATGGACATGCCTTGACCGGTGGGCTTGATATAACTGCAACGGCTGTTATTACAGATGTTAAGACAGTTTCAAGAGATGATTGTAGCCCAGTTACAGTAGAGCAAATTTGTTCAGAGCCTCCTAGCATTGATGAGGTAGGTGGGTATATTACTTCAGGTACTCAAGGTTTATATGGGACTTCATCTGAAACGGCTGGAACGATTATAACAATATATGAAGATGTAGATTTAACAACTCAATGGGATGATGCTGGAGCTACTATATCTCCTAATCCCGGAGCACTCGATGGGAGTGGTGATTGGATCATCGAAAGAGACAATGGAGGTGGAAAGATTGCTGATGGAGTGTATTATATAACTGCAGAAAATGATGTAGTAGTTAGCGAATGTGAGTCTGACCCAATAATTACCTGCGTAGGCGTAGTTGATGGTGATCAACCAATAATTTCAACTTCTCCGATATTGGAATCCACTGCAACACTAACAGGTACCAATGGAGGGACAAACGGGATAGTTGATTTTTATATTAATGATGTGTTCACAGGTATTAATACTACCGCCAATGCTTCTGGGATTTGGTCTCTTAGTATTTCAGGTCATAATGTTGGGGATGGACTTACTGTAAGAGCTACGGAATCAGGGTTTTGTACTGTTTCATCTGCAATAGTTTATGTACAAGAATTTTCAATTCCAGCATTAATTTTGGGTGACTACTGTGCAGGGCCTTCAGGTGTTACATCTATCAGTGGAATTTCATCTGAACCATTTGGTTCAACAATTACACTTTATACCGGAGTAAGTTCTCCAGTGACCAAGGTTTCTCCTGTAGCAACGAGTACTGTCAATGCTGATGGCACATGGACCGTAGATCTAAGTGGATCACCATTAGGTTCAGGGACTTACGTTGCTGTTTCTAATACCAATACACTTGCAACCCCGAATGAACTTGAAAGTGAATTGTCCAATGAAATTCTTGTTTTGGCTCAAACTGATGATGTAGATCTGGCTATCACAACATTAGTAATCAATGAAGGGGACGCATCTATTTCAGGAGAAGGAACCAACGGAAACACCATCCAGTTATTTATCGATGATGAATTAATAGATGGTTTTTCTGCTGTTGTATCTGGTATGACATGGACCATTGCTGGATTAGATGCTGCTAATGCTGGTTTTGATGTGTTATATCCAGGCGGTTTAGTTAGTGTTACGTCATTGGCATCTGGCAAATGCGTAAGTGTTCAGGTGGATGCTGCAGATGTTATTCAATGCAAAGTGTATGCGGAAAGTAATATTGCTATGGTAGGATCATCTTCAGTGTGTGTCAATGAGACCATTGATATTACTTTCGATGGATCAGAGAACTTAGTGTTTTATCAATTGTATACGGATGCAAGTGCCACAATACCTACAGGTTCAGCAGTCATTGGAGATGGAGGGAATATTACAATAACGACCAGTCCTTTATCAACTTCGATTACCAATTTGTACCTTAAAGCGTCTAGGATAGGTGTGGATTGTGATTTTGTGTTCTCTACAAATTTTAATATTGTAGTAAAAGGTACTCCTGCGATTACTTTAGTTAGTAATAGCCTAATTATATGTGACGATGCCTCGTCTAGTGCCATTGAGTATACAGGGGTGACGAATGGGGCATTGCTTTCTTATGATATAAATTTCGATACAGATGCGGAAGCGCAAGGATTTGTTGACATTAATGATGCGTCGGTTTCAAGCCAACTGACATTTGATGTGCCCTCGGCAGCTGCCGAGGGATCTTATACAGGTACTATTTCTGTTTCAAATTCTGGTGAGGGGACTTGTGTCAGTAGCAATTATAATTTCTCAATGAAAATTATTGAGGATATCATTGATTATGGAACCAGTGTCAGTCCGACTTGTTTAAACAATGACGGAAGTATTGAAATTATGGGACTAAAAGATGCAACCACCTATCAATTGAATTACGAAAAGAATAGTGGTACCGTGTCTGTTGCTTCGATTACATCAGACGGTAGCGGCAATTACTTACTGGACAATATTTCTGGAGGAAGTTATAACAACTTCAATATTGTCAATTCAGGCTGTGCATCTAATACACTCTCAGCTACGAAAACAATGGTAAAACCATTAGATCCTATCCTAAATATTACATCCAGTAACATTACAGAAGGAGATGTCAGTGTGTCAGGAACGGGTACCGATGGTGTAGAAGTTCAATTGTATATTGATGATGTCATAGTCACTGGCTATTCATCGACAGTAGCGGATGGCGAATGGACGATCAGTGGGTTAGATGCAGTTTCTGCTGGTACAGATTTACTGTTGCCTGGTGGATTGGTTAGTGTGAAAACCAGTCTGGCTGCAGGGTGTACAGAAATAGTCGATGTAGCAGAGGCTGTAATTTCGTGTAAGCCCTTCCAAAATAATGCGATTACACTTTTGGGTAATACAGATGTCTGTGCCAATGAAACAAGAAGTGTATCTTTTGCTTTTTCACAGGAGGGAGTAGTATATCAGTTAGTAACTGATTTAGCAGGATTAAATACAACAGGTAGCGCTATTACAGGAGATGGGAATGATATTATCTTGACCACAGACCCATTATCGAGTAGTCTCTCTCAGTTGTATTTGAAAGCTACACGTGCAGCAGTTGGCTGTAGTAAAGTATTTTCTACTTCATTCAATATTTCAGTCAAAAACATACCAACTGCCAATTTGCTTTCTAATGATTTTACCATTTGCAATGGAACGACCTCATTTACATTGAATTATACAGATGTGACTAATGGTCCATTGTCTACTTATGATCTGGATTTTAATGGTGATGCAGAGATTGCAGGTTTTGCTGATGTAAATGATAATACACTTGCCAGTCAAGTAGTTATCAATATTCCTTTGGATGCTCCAGGGGGAGCATATGCTGGTACCTTGACACTGGCTAATAGTTCAAATGAGAGTTGTTCGGTGAACAATAATTTCACATTTGAAATCATTAATGATGAAATTGCTTATGGGACAATTTCTAATCCAAGCTGTTTGGATACAGATGGAAACATAGAAATTACTGGGCTTCAAACAGGTCAATCCTATGATCTAAACTATGAGAAGAATGGCAGTACTATTACAGTTTCACCGATTGTCTCGGATGCTTCAGGAAATTATTTACTTGACAATATTACTAGCGGGAGTTATACGAATTATAGTGTGAGTACTGCAAATTGTAATTCTAATGTATTGACGGCTACTCAATCGCTTATAAAACCTTCGGATCCTGTAATCAACATTTCTAGCACCAACATTATAGAAGGAGATGTCAGTGTGTCAGGAACGGGTACCGATGGTGTAGTAGTTCAATTGTATATCGATGATGTCATAGTAACTGGCTATTCATCAACAGTAGTAGATGGAGAATGGATAATTAGTGGGTTGGATGCACTTTCTGCCAGCGCAGATTTATTGTTACCTGGTGGATTGGTTAGTGTGAAAACCAGCCTGGCTTCAGGATGTACAGAAATAGTTGATGTAGCAGAGGCTGTGATTTCGTGTAAGCCCTTCCAAAATAATGCGATTACACTTTTAGGTAATACAGATGTATGTGCCAATGAAACATTAAGTCTCTCTTTTGCTTTTTCTCAGGTTGGCGTAGTATATCAGTTGGTTACAGATGTAGCGGGCCTCAACACAACAGGTAATGCTGTGACAGGAGACGGAAATGATATTATTTTAACAACAAGTTCATTGTCTTCTAGCGTCACGCAGTTGTATTTGAAAGCTACACGTGCAGTAGTTGGCTGCAGTAAAGTATTTTCTACTGCGTTTAGTATTTCAGTCAAAAATATTCCTTCTGCCTCTTTAGTTGTTAATAATTTTAGTCTTTGCAAAGGGACTTCTACGTTTACTTTGAACTATGTAGATGTAGTCAATGGGCCTTTAGTTGAATATGATATTGACTTCAATGGCGATGCTGAATTAGCAGGTTTTGTAGACATAGTCGACAATACTCTTGCCAGTCAAATAATTGTGAATATACCAACTGATGTTACAGGAGGATCCTTTGGTGGAGTATTGACGATGGCTAACAGTTCGAGCTCAAGTTGTACCGTTATTCACAATTTCACCTTTGATATTGTCAGTGACGAGATAGCTTATGGTACTATAACAAATCCTAGTTGTTTAGATACTAATGGAAGTATTGAAATTACAGGATTACAAAATGATCGAACGTATGAATTGAATTATGAGAAGAATGGAACGCAATTGGTTGTTTTCTCCATGGTATCGGATGTCACTGGAAATTATTTATTAGAAAATTTGGCAAGTGGAAGTTATGCTAATATTTCTGTGAGTGCCATTGGTTGTATGTCAAACATATTGTCAGCAACCCAAACTTTAATTCAGCCCTCAGATCCAGTTATTAATATCTCAAGTAATATCATTGAAGGAGATGCCGTAATTTCAGGAACAGGAACAAATGGGGTGGTAGTACAATTGTATATTGATGATGTGGAAATACCAGGCTTTTCAACGACAGTTTTGGATGGAGAATGGAGTATCAGTGGATTGGATGCTGCGTCAGCAGGGTCGGAAATACTATTGCCCGGTGAATTGGTTAGTGTTAAAACATCTTTAGAAAGTGGATGTAATACAATTATAGACATAGCAGATGCAGTAGTAGCATGTAGGCCTTTTCAGAATAATGTTTTAACGTTGATTGGAAATACTGAATTATGTGTGAATGAAACGGTCAGCGTTTCTTTCGCATTTTCTGAAACTGGAGTCAATTATCAGTTGTTTAGTGATATATCTGGTTTGAATCCAATAAGTACGTTAGTTATCGGCAATGGAGCTGATATAATATTAACGACAGATCCATTATATGCAGAGGTTAATAGAATTTATTTAAGAGCAAGTAGACCAGACGTAGGCTGTAGTCAGGTTTTTTCTACCATTTTTTCAATTTCAGTCAAAGGCAACCCTAGTATAGTATTGACAAACACAGAATATACAATTTGTAACGATCAAACTTCTATCGATATCACTTATACGGAGGTAACCAATGGTCCCTTGGCAGTTTACAATTTAAATTTTGATGCTGCAGCTGTGTCTCAAAATTTTGTTGATATAAATGGTGGTACAGTGGCGGGTCAAATAACTTTAGAAGTTCCCACTTCTATTGTCTCCGGTTTATATGGAGCATCTCTGGTCATATCAAACAATTCGCAAGGGACTTGTTCAAGTGCTATTAATACGTTTAATTTCAATGTAGTGCACGATGCGATATCTGAGGGTGTCGTCTCGGATCCAAGTGAGTGTGATGGAATAGATGGGAGTATTGAAATATTGGGGTTAAGAACTAATCAAGTATATGAGTTAAACTATTCTGTCAATAACAATACCAGAAACATAGGAGCCGTAATGGCAAATGAGAGTGGTTCTTTCTTGCTTGAAAATCTAGAAAAAGGAAATTACAAGGATATTAATGTTCAAAATTCAGGTTGTGAATCAAATACTTTGGGAGGGACGGTTGTACTGTCTGATCCATCGGAAGTTGAATTAATTATAGCAGATCAAAGCATGCCAACCAACTGCTTGGGTTCTAATGGATTTATTACAATTAATGGAATGTCATCGGAAACGGAATATTTACTGATGTATGCTAAGAATAACCAAACAACAGATAGAATTATCAATACAGATGATGAAGGTGGATTTATTTTAGACAGTTTGAACAATGCATCCTATGTCAATTTCCTGGTAGAGCGCTTGAATTGTTATTCAAATGAAATATCGGAAGAAGTGGTATTCGCTTGCGCTGTTGAACTGTACAATACCCCAGTGATCACCCCTAATGGCGACGGATTCAATGATTACATGGAAATTGAGGGTATTGAAAATTTTCCTTTCAATACAGTTTCTATATTCAACAGATGGGGTAATCCTGTTTGGGATATTAGTGGGTATCAAAATGACAATACAGGATTCGGTGGCGTAGGAAATACTGGAGGGGCTGGGGGACATTTGACAGATGGCACCTATTTTATAGTGATTGATTTGGGAGATGGGGGTGAAAGGCATAAAGATTTTGTGGTGATAAAAAGATAAGAAGTTGAAAAAATTACTGACCATATTGTTTATGCTTCATGGAAGCGTTTTATTGGCTCAACAACATGTCATGTTCACCCAGTACATGTTCAATGGGTTGGCTTTGAATCCGGCTTATGCAGGTATTCATGATGGACTTTCTGCGAGCATTCTATGGAGAGAACAGTGGGCCGGTTTTGAGGGAGCTCCAAGTACCCAGACTTTAGCAATTCATGGACCAGTGAAGAGTTCTCCAGCATCTTTGGGAGGTATGCTGATTCGAGATAAAATTGGAGTAACTGAACAGATAGGAGCCTATTTTAGTGGTGTTTATAGAATCTATTTTAATAACAATTCAAAGTTGTCTTTTGGCTTACAGGGCAGTATAGTCAATTTCCGAGCAGATTATATTGATACTACTACAGGTTTAGACCCGACGCTACTTAATGAAAATGTAAATGAATTTAAGCCCAATTTTGGAGCGGGATTATTGTACCATTCTGACAACTATTATATTGGTTTTTCCATACCTCAAATATTAGAGCAAAATTTTGACAACACGAATGAACTTTCAAATGCAAAGTTGAAAAGGCATTATTTTATGACTGCAGGTATAATGTTTGAGTTAAATCCAGATTTCAAATTGAAACCCAATTTATTACTTAAATATGTTGAAGGTGCTCCTGTACAACTAGATTTGAATTTGAATTTATTGATCAAGGAGATTATTTGGGTAGGGGTGTCTTATAGATCCTTTGATAGTTTTTCAGTATTGACTCAAATTCAAATTACGCCAAGGTTACAATTGGGCTATGCCTATGACATTTCAACATCTTCTGAATTGAGAAGTGTAAATTCAGGAAGCCATGAGATTATGCTGAATTATGTTTTCCAGCTGAAAAAGACTCAAGCTATTTCACCACGATATTTTTAAGTAAAATGAGAGGTCGACGTATAATTATTATTCTTTTTTTTCTAACCACTAGATTTTTATTGTTTGGTCAGTTAAAGACGCAAATCGCAAAATTAGGTAATCCAGAGGTCCGTGGAGATAATGCTGTAAGACAATTCAATTATGAAGAAGCCGCTTATTTTTATCAAAAAGCAATTGATATAGACCCCGGAAATTATAAATTATATTTAAAATTGGCAGAAAGTTATAGGAATGAAAGTCGTTATAGCGAGGCTCTAACCTGGTATGCCAAGGTGATGGAGAATCCAGAAGTGGAAGTAGGTAACATCTATAAGCTAAGGTATGCTGAATCGCTTTTGGCAATGAATCAAATACCCGAGGCAAGGTATTGGTATGAAGAGCATCACAGGTTGGATACTATGACGATGACAGAGAATAGATTGGAAGGGTTGGAAAATTTTGATCAATTCTTTGAGTCGAAGGGAACTGTTAACGTCAATAAAATTGCCATCAATAGTCTTCAAAGAGATTACAGCCCAACTTATTTTAAAAGAGGAATCATTTTCGTTTCAGAAAGGCCTCATCAATTGTTACATAAAGATTCTAGAAAGAAGAAAGTAGCTGTTAGCAAAACAAATTATTCAAATCTTTATTTTTCTGCAAGGCGGGCTGAAGGAAATTGGGATGAACCTCATATGCTTGGAGCCTCTATCAATACAGATTTTCATGAAGGCCCTTTGTCCATTTATAATGACGAGCAAAACATGGCTTTCACAAGAAATAATTATTTAAAAAGAAGAGTAGATAAAAGTAATACTGGGCAAAATATGCTTCAAATATATTTTGCAAAACAGAATAAACATCATTCTTGGGGTGAGATGGGGCCATTTGAGCATAACAACCCTAACTATTCTTCGGGCCATCCTGCGATGAATGAAGGAGGGGATTTGATGGTGTTTGTGTCTAATATGCCTGGTGGATTTGGAGAAGGTGATTTATACTATTCAAAACGGGAAGCAGATTCAACATGGTCTAAGCCAGTCAACCTAGGTGATGAAATAAACACAGAGGGGCAAGAGTTGTTTCCAAACATCGAAGGTAGTGTGCTGTATTTTGCATCGAATGGTCACCCTGGGATGGGCGGGTTAGATGTTTATAGAACCACTTTTTCGATTGATGAAATAGGAGAAATAGTAAATCTCGGTATCCCTATAAATTCTCATGCGGATGATTTTGGTTATGTCGCTGATGAGACGGGTAACAAGGGGTATTTTACTAGTAATAGAGAGGACCCATTAAATGATGAAATATATGAATTTGGACTTGTGAATATCAATGCCAGGATATCTGTGATAGATTCTAGGACTAAAGATGAGTTGAGTGAAGCAAAAGTCAGTATGGTTCTAAGTGAGAATGAAACAAAATCTTGGAATTATAAAGGGAATAAAATTAGGTTAACCTCTGTTTTGAATCGAGAACACAAAGTGTCCTTACAAGCACCGAACTATTTCTCTAGAGAGACAACAGTTGAAACAGGGGTAGACAAACCGAATGAGACTCGAGAATTTGTTCTTAAGATGAAAAGAAAGCCAAAATTGGAGGAGGATTCTGTCCAGATCATCATCAACGGGGAACAAATATTCCTTGCGTTCAATCAAAATGTTTACACACCAAATTATGGCCAAGATGTGGTTATTTCCGACGGTCGTCACGAACTTTCCTTAGGCTTTGGACTCAATAAGTCGGAACAAATGAAGCTACCTTCAATGCTTATAAAAAAAGGTTACAAGGTTAAACAGCCTTTGGTAGTTGATAATATCTATTATGCGACGAATTATTTTGAATTGAGACCTCAGGATAAGTTTATATTAGATGAATTTATTGAGGTAATGTTGGCTTTTGATGAACTTAACTTATTTGTTAATTCACATGCTGACAGTAGAGGGTCAAAAGAATATAACTTGCAACTTTCACAAAAAAGAGCCAGAGCTGCTTATGACTATTTAGTCACCAATGGAATAGATAGAAGCCGGTTGAAAATGCTTTATTTTGGTGAACATGTACCTGAAAACGAGTGTATCGATGGTGTCAATTGTGCCGAAGAAGATTATCAACAAAACCGTAAATCTGAGTTTGGTTTTTTTGTAATCCGAGAATCTTTTTAAGAGATATCTGAAACCCTATCAAAACATGGTTATCCCTTGTAGTGATACAATTATTAATTGGTTGATCACTAGTTGTATATGTTGAAATCTTTATTGTTTTTTAGAGGTTAGTAGAAAAGTCATATAGAATGGTAGTAATAGAGTCTAAATAAGAATAACGCTACATTTTTCACTCTCTGAATTATGATCTGAATGATTTTATTTTAGCATTTAAAGATTCAGATTGTTCGTAGGTACTTCCTTGGTTTGTCATGATCTAATAAATTGGTAGCAATAAAAAGGGGGGCGTGTATATGTCATATCTGTCTGATATTGATTAACTTATGCATACAAATCTATAGATCAAAGGTTATCCGATTTTAAGCATCTTTTTTCTAACTCAAAGATCGCTAACGAACTATATACAAAACATAGGAGGACATAGATATGAAAGTCAATGATTTAAATATTCACGGAAAATGGTTGGTCGCTAATTGCGGGAAGTTTCCAAGTGACAAAAATTGTAAAGTGGTCCTTATGGCACCTGAAGGCCAAAGAGAAGATCTACTTGATGCTTCGATGGCTCATGCTATTAAAAGCCATGGCCATGAAGACTCTTCTGAACTACGGATACAACTTGGGGAAATGCTTGAAGTGCTCAATGAATAGATTATCGTTCTTGTTTTCTGGTAATTTACAACGATGTAATAATTCAACATTAGACAATTTGAAAAAGTAAGTGTAAGAGTGCATAAATACCCTTTAGGGATACCCCAAAGTCTCATACTATACTGTTTAAAAAATTGTAATCCCGTCTGAATTGCTCCTGTTTTTGTCACTAAATCACTTCAATTAGAGCAGTGTCTCAGAACGGATTAGACTATTTACGGTCAGATGAAAGGTCCCCGAAGAACCATTAAAAGTTACAGAATCTCCTTAATGTTGATCACGCTAGGTGATATAAGTGGGTGGATAGGAGATACTGAAATCAAATATTCCCTAATTTGTGCCCAATCAAAAATCACATTAAGTAATACGAATGATTTTAGAACATAAAAAATTGGACCTGTTTGGTAAAATGCTTTTTGAAACGATGGTACTCATGCCTCCTTTTCAAAAGCCAAATCCTATGCCGGATGAGGCCTGTTTTTTATATGTGATGGAAGGTGCTTATGACTCTACATCCGAACAAGAACAACTCAGAATACAGGCTGATGAGTCTGTATTAATGAAATGCGGTAATTATTTGTCCGACATGGTGGCTACCCCTCCAACAGATCAATACCAAGCGGTCGCGGTGCATTTCTATCCAGATGTCTTGATGAAAATATACGAGGATAAGCTACCGGATTTTTTAACAAAAACAGAAGTCCCAAATACGGGAATGGCCAAGCTTAACAGTGATGTCTTAATCAAAAAATACATTGATGGCTTATTGTTCTATTTTGAAAATCCGCAAATCGTTGATGAAGAGATATTGATCTTAAAGTTGAAAGAGATCATTGTATTGCTCAATAAAACTAAAAACGCTCCTGCGATCAGGGTCATTCTTTCCAACCTATTTAACCCGACGAGTTACTCACTACGGGAAATCGTAGATGCGCATCTTTATTCGATCATCACGATTGAGCGAATGGCCGACTTGGCAGGAATGAGTGTATCTACTTTTAAGCGTGAATTTCAGAAGGTATACACTGAATCACCTGCCACTTATATCAGGACCAAAAAGATAGATAAGGCGTTGGAGTTATTATCAGCAACTGATATGAGAACTACTGAAATAGCCTATGAGTGCGGATTTTCTAGTGTTTCTCATTTCTCTAGGACTTTCAAACAACTGAAAGGCATCCCACCAACGGTTTACAAGCTAAATCACTAGGACTGAAACACTCTACGGCATCCAGGGTTTTAACTACATTTTGATGCCAATGAACCATTTTGTCAAATCATTGAACTAGCTGTGAAACAGTTCCGCAAGTCGTCCCCCCACATTTGCTTCATAATTAAAAACACTAAAAATTATGAAGACGAATCAAGAAAGTATTTCAAAAGAACTAAATGTTACACCTGAGAAAGCTTGGGAAGTAATAGGTGCTGTGAGTGGTGTGGACCAATGGTTCGGTTCATTGATCAAAACATGCAATGTGGTGGATGGCAAACGGTTTTGCGAGACCAATGATGGTATCTCATTTGAAGAACATATCCTAGAAGTAAATAATGACACGAAAACCTTTCGATTTGGAATTCCCAAACAAGAAATGTTACCTGTTGAAAATATTATTGAGACCATGACAGTGAGAGATAATGGTGCTGGCAAATCAGTTGTTGATTGGTCGGCAAGCTTTGATGCAACAGATGAAAACGCAGTGGTTGCGAAAGAAGCGTTTCGAGGCTTGTGGAATATGGGGTTAGAAGAAATGGAACAATTCATTATCAACAAAAACTAATGAAGTCAGTATTGCTAGGCGCATTGACAGCTATGTTAGTTGTCTTTTGCGCCACCATTGGACAAGCACAATCTCATCAAAAGAAAAACATGAAAACTGATAATAAAGAAATTGTCAATGTGGCTTTATTTTATTTAAAAGAAGGTCAAGAACAAAAGTTCGAAAAATTAAGATCTAGAGGGAATGTACTTCTTGAAAAATATGGGGCTCGGATCGAAAGGGTCATCAAACCAACCATGATAGCGCAAGGGGAGATAGATATGCCAGATGAAATTCATTTTGCTGTTTACCCCAATATGGAAGCACTCGTAGCATTCAATAACGACCCTGAATTCATTGAATTGAAAAAGGAAATAGTAGCGCCATCCGTTGAGAAAATGTATGGTTTTGTGACTCGTAATTCTGATTTCGAATTTACCCGTGAGATCGGTGACAGTAAGAAGACGTACGGGGTGGCTTTGGTTTATTTTAAGGAAGGGGAGCAGTATGAAAATCAATTTGCTGAATATCATGATGAAGCATGTGCTATTATTCCAGAGTTTGGTTCACACTTCGAGCGATTCTTGGTACCCTTTGAGTCAAAGGGAGAGTTAGTACAGCCTAGTGAGATTCTTCGATTCTATTTTGAGTCGCAGGAAGGAATGCAAAAAATGATGACAGATGAAAGGATGCAAATATTGTTTCCTAAAAGGGATGAATCGCTGAGCAACTTGATATTTATTCTTGGTGAGGCTATTCAGTAGTTAGTTACATTATAGAGACGATAGAATAAGTGCAATAGCGCATTGGGAGTGATCTCAGTGCGCTATTTTGGTTGAGTGATGTAGAGTTAGGTCTTATAGAAATTCAATTTCTTATATGTCGGTAATTGACATATGCTGCTCTCCATACATAGGATATGAATAAAACTTGAAGTAAATATATTTAAACATTTACATTTGTATCGCGTACGATATAGTTGAGTACGATAAAATTATCAAATCATGAGTAAGGAAGTGAAATCAACATTGATCCAGAATATTTTTAGAATTCTAATAGCTGTCTTTATGATTTATGCAGGGTTTAGTCACCTTACGTTCAACAGAATGGAATTCCAGGCGCAGGTACCAAATTGGGTACCTATGAGTAAAGACCTAGTAGTGATGCTATCTGGTATCGTGGAAATGATATTAGGTCTTGGCCTATTGGCTTGGAAAAAGCAACGAGTGAATTTTGGATGGGCATTAGTTATATTTTATGTGTTGATATTCCCAGGGAATATTGCCCAATACATGAATGGAACTGACGCTTTTGGCGTTTTGGTTTCAGAAAGAGCAAGGTTAATAAGACTATTCTTTCAACCTGTTCTCATTGCATGGGCATTGTGGTCATCTGGTGCATGGCAGTCATGGAGAGTTAGCAAAAAAGAAGACTAATGGAGCAGCTAAAACTCAGTAATCAAGTTTGCTTTCCTTTGTATTCGGTTTCTCGACTGATCACTAAAGCCTACAAACCATACTTAGATGATATGGGATTGACTTATCCGCAATATCTCGTAATGATGGTCTTGTGGGAGAATGATAACCTCACGGTCAACCAGATTTCAGATCAGCTCTTGCTAGAGACCAACACGCTTTCACCATTGTTGAAGCGTATGGAGAAAATGGAGTTGCTACAACGCAAACGCTCCGTGCAGGATGAACGACGTGTAATGATACAACTGAAAGGAATGGGGAAGGGGTTGAAGGCCAAAGCTGCATCAATACCAGAAAAACTCCTTAATGTCTTACTAACAGAAAAAGTTGGGTTATCGGAGGTCAAACAGTTAAAGGGGATGTTAGATGATTGGATTGATATACTCTCAAACAGTAATAAAAAATTAGATAAAACAGATTCAAAAAATAGATAAATGGAATTATTAGATAAATTAAATTGGAGATACGCTGCTAAAGCCATGAATGGTAATAAAGTGTCACAAGATAAAATAGACAACATCATAGAAGCGGCCTCTCTTGCACCGACCTCTAGTGGGTTGCAGCCTTTTGAAATCATCGTGATTACCAATCAGGAGCTTAAAGAAAAAATCAGACCTATCTCATGGAACCAGTCTGTTATTACTGACTGTTCACATTTATTGGTGTTTGCTGCATGGGATACTTACACAGCTGATCGTATCAATAAGATGTTTGACTTGACTAACGAAATTCGTGGTTTTAAGAACGAAGGATGGGAGAATTACCGTCAGATGTTATTGGGTAGTTATCCGCAAAGAGATGCAGAGGAGAATTTTAACCATGCTGCCAGACAAGCTTACATTGCATTTTCACAGTCAGTTGCAGCAGCTGCTTTCGAAGGGGTAGACAGTACACCTTTGGAAGGGTTTGACGCAGACTCTTTGGATGAAATATTAGATTTGAGAGCAAAAGGACTTAGAAGTTGTGTCATGCTTCCGCTAGGTTATAGAGACACTGATAATGACTGGTTGGTGAGCCTTAAGAAAGTAAGAAAAAGTAAAGAAGACTTAGTTACAGTTATTGACTGATAATTATAATAAGTTAGGCTACAAAACGGATGTACAAGAAGCGGTTTGAGAGTGATCTCAAACCGCTTTTTTATGCTTGTTACTGTTAGTGCGTATTTTGGATATTAAAAGTGCAATTGTTTTTTGAGAAGTATCACATGATTGGTGTCCTTCAACCTACGACCAGTATGAATGTGCAAATTACATTTGAACATGATTGATGTTTTCAAATGACGCTGGAATGTTTGCTTCATCCTCATCAATGAGTTGCAAAACGTCACGTGTTATGCCTCTTGCAATATTTGAAATCGGTACATCATTGGGGGAACCCTCAAATGGATTCTCTCCTGCTAACCCGACTCTTAACATTGTATTGAAAACCCAGATGACAGCTACTGTACAGGGGATGTTGAACCATACAAAATGACTTCCCAAAATCGGGTTTGTCTCAGCTATCGACAGTCCCATTCTTGCAAAAGTTGGAATGATTGCCAAAGGTAATAAGTACATGAAAATATGTACAAAATGATAACCCACACTTCCATATTGTTTTGGGTAGGGAAAGTTTTTGATTCGCTCTGTTTTTCCTTGATAGGCAGTCAAATCATTCAATATTTGTTGTAGGTTCAAGAAGGAGAAGTCCCATAGTTTTTTCTCATCCGTCAATTTTCTCAAATGCTTGGACTGAAGGCTCGTTATGGCGTTGGGCTTATTGTCTTTTGACATTACATAATTATACTCATCTTCTGACAAGTGAGGTTTTATTTCCTCCTCCAAAGAAGTGAGATGTTCTGGGACAATGTATTGAAACTCCTTTTGGCTTTTCGCTTCTTCGTAAGACGACTCCCAGGGCTTTTTAGTTCGCATGGCATATCTCAAAGCGGTCAACCAAGCAATGTGTCTATGAGTAATGATTTTCAACTGCTCCTTTTCTTCTTGGACATTCTCTGCATGGTGAATATAAAAGCTGTCTTTGACTGTAATGATCAATGACCTTGATGAGTTAACTATTCCGCCCCATATTTTTCTAGCTTCCCATATTCTATCATATGCTGCATTGTTTTGAAAACCAATCATAAAAGCTACCGCAGTACCAATCAACCCAACTGGAGTTAACGGAACCTGCAACCATTTCACACCTAATAGGTCATAGAGAATGGTTGTGACAGTGGCTAAAATGAAAAAGAAAATAAGTTCTCTTTTCGTCCAATTCAAAAGACTTTTAAAGGGAAACCGTCTTTGTATATACATAGTTGTTTATTTAAAAAGGAGATATAAGAAACAAACTTACCTAAATGTTCCTTAATCTCATTTACAATTCAATCCTCTCCGCTAAGTGTAGTTAAAACTGCGTTTAGTGGAGAGGATTGAATTGTAATCAATTTTTGAATTGAATATTAATTAACAACAATTGCCGCCTGGTGCACAACTAGGTTCATCACTCAAAACGGACAGTTTTACTTTTGTTTTTTCAACGGGAACTTCACATTTATCTTTTGCCAAACAATCAGTTTGTTTAGAAGTCAATAAGAAATTTTTACCATCAAAATCAAGTCCGAATTTTCCTATAGTTTCCGCTTGGTATTCTACTTCTATTTCTAAATCATCTATTCCCAAAACCTTTTTAGATAGTTCAATGATATTCAATAGTTTTTCAGGGTGTAATCTGTGATCATAGTCATTTGCGTTCCAAAGTTGGAAGTTTACGACTTCTTCATTTCTTACCGTTCCACCACAATCAATAAAGTGTTTTGTGATTTTACCAACTTCTGTTACATGAAAGTGGTTAGGTACTAATTCTCCGTTTGGTAATTGAAAGCCTATAGTTTCCAATTCTTCTAAGACTAATGTTACTTGTGATAGCTTCATATCTGTATTTGTTTATTGCGATTATACGATTAATAAATTCAAATTTATTTTAACAGGAAGGTTGTTTCTCAGTAAGATCTTGATTGATAAATTGAGACAAAACAATTTTCATTGTTGCCCAATTATCTTTATCAATACAGTAACAAACACTTGTGCCTTCCACATTACCTTTTATTAGTCCTAAATGTTTTAGTTCTTTTAAATGTTGAGAAATTGTAGGTTGAGCCAATCCGATTTCATTTACCAAATCGCCGCAAACACAAGTGTCAATCTTAAATAAGTGTTGTAAAATAGAAACTCTTGCAGGATGTCCGAAAACTTTTGCGAACTGTGCAATTTCATTTTGTTGATCGGTAAACATTTCAGTTTTGGTTATTCCCATTATCTTATTTATTAATTCATTGCAATATTACGATTAATATTTAATATTCCAATAATATTCTTTAAAAGAATACTGAATTAACACTATTACTTTATTGGAGGTAGTTGATTCGTATGTGACCGAGTAAACCC